>NZ_JAXCHE010000005.1:0-297781 GCF_037027505.1 Bacillus sp. 204(2023)
GAAGAGTTTCTTGTGTGGAACATGAGAAAGACACCGTCCTTTTCAGTCTTTCTTTTATTTTATTACAGGGGAATTGATATTTTAAGGGAAAAATAAAGGCTGTCGAGATTTTCTCGACAGCCTGAAGCAAGAAACCTCTTGCTTCTTTATTTATCGTAATCAATGGCGGCTTTTGGGAGCCCGGTATACTTTGCCCAGTAATAAATCGCAAGTGAGCCGATCGCGACTAAAATGAGGTCGACGGGATTGCTGATAATCCCTAAACCATGTCCGAAAGAACCGATGTAGGAAAAGATCAGCATCATAATATAAAACCCGATAAGCCACCAGGCTGATTTCAGCTGCTGAGCGAGGCTGACATCTTCTTTAGGCGTATATTTGCTGAAACAGAGATAGATCAAAAACATCACGAGCTGTGAACCGAGCAGCCAGGAGACTGTTTTCCATCCTGACCAGTACACGATAAACGCTGTAAATATAAAGGAAAGCGGCCCGATAATGCTCATTCCCTTTAAATAAAACGGCCTGTTTAAGTCCTTCGCGTTGACCCTCAGCGCAGCTGAAGAAATGGGTGCAATCGCATATGAAAGAATGAGCGCGACTGAACAGACATTGACGAGCGCGTTCCACGAAGGAAAGGGAAGTGTCCAGAAAATGGACAGGGCAAACGAAAGCCAAAGTGAAGCGCGGGGTGTCCCCGTATCTTTATTGACCTTTGAGAATATGCCAAATAATGTGCCGTTACGCGCCCAGGCGTAAACAAGGCGGGATGTCGTATTCATAAAGATATTCCCGTTTCCTCCGGGAGACAGAATGGCGTCTAAAATGACAAGCGTTGCAAGCCAGCCTAACCCGAGCATGACCGCAATATCCTTAAACGGCAATGAGAACTCCCGGCCAATTGCCGGCCAGCCATGTTTCAGTGTTTCTGTCGGGATTGCACCAATAAAGGTGACCTGCAAAACAGTATAAATGATGGTAGAAACGATGATGCAAATGATTAAAGCGATCGGGATATTGCGTTTTGGATTTTGGACTTCACCTGCTACAGATACAATCGGGTGCAGGCCGAGATACGCAAACATGACGCCGCCTGTCGAGATTGCAGCCTGAATACCTGTAAATCCAAACGGTGCAAATCCTTCAACAGATAAATTCTCCGGCTGAAAATGAAAGATCAGTACAATAATGATGGTAATCGGCACAATATATTTAAAAATCGATATGATGAAATTCGCCTTAGCAAAGGTTTTGACGCTCCAATAATTCAGCAGGAAAAACAAGCATAATAGGGCAAACTGCAAGATCCAGCCGGAAATGGTCGGCGAATCAGACCCTTTAATGGTCAGGCCGGGAAACCAATAGGCCACATACTGGCGCACAGCTGTCACTTCAATTGAAATCAAGCTTGTATAAGCGACAATCGTGACAAACGAAATTAAGTAGCCGACAAGGTGGCCATGTGAATAAACGGGGTATCGAATGATGCCTCCGGTACGGGGCAGAGCGGCTCCGAGCTCTGCATATACGAGCCCGATTAACAAAATAATGGCTCCTCCGAGGATCCAGGAAAAAGCGCCGGAGGGCCCTGCTTTTGAAGCGACATTACTGACAGCGAACAGCCACGCTGATCCAAAGATGGCTCCCATCCCAATCAAAATCAGATCAAACAGCGACATTGATTTTTGAAAATTTCCTTGTTTAGACATTCGCTTCCTCCTTTGAAACCAGCCTTATATTCCTTACAATGCCCAATATGTAACAGAGAATACCGCTCCTAATAAAAAAACAGGGGCAGCCTGCGCCGCCCCTGTTTTTATTCATGAATCGAATCAAAGTGTTTCACTGTTATATTCTTGAAGGAGGCTGTGCCGCCGTCAGAATAAAGGGTAATGCCTTTATCTTCAGGCTTTGGGAAGACTTCATTTGAAAAAACGGTTTTCCCGTCGCCTACAAATACTTCTATCGTTGTTTTATCGACAAGTATTTTCAAATGCACCTTATGTTTGCTTACATTGTAAGGTGCTTTGCTTTCGACAAAGGTATTGCTTTTGTCAGGCTGATTTGTGGCTGCTCTATTGACATATGCATAGCCGCCTTCAGCGAAAATGCCGACATCAATATGGCGTTTTTGGTCTTCTGATTCTCTGAGCCTGACGCCTGCATTCTTTAGCTCTGACCAAGAAAGATCCGTATCAAGCTGGTACGTATCACCTGTTATCGACAATGTTTTTGATCCGTTCACATCCTGATCCTCTATTTCGTCAGTTGAAACAGTCAGCTGCTCCAAAGCTTCAATCGGCTGTGAGACGAGGCTGTATGTTCCACCCTGCTCCTTCAGCCGGAGTTCGCGTATGACAGAATCTGTGCCGTTAAAGCCGTTCTTCATTGTCGGGGTGTTGTTGGCATAATCCCAATTGTTCATCCAGGCAAGCGCGTACCGCTTTTCTAATGGATCTGTGCTTTTGCTGTCTTCGAACGTCACACCGCCATACCAGTCGAAGCCATAGTCAAGCCATTGGGCTTCAGTCTGATCCGCTTTGAATTCTTTTCCGTCGAAGCTTCCGGTCCAGTAGGCGTACGTATTTGGTTTGCCCCACGGTTTGCCGTTCGCGCTGGCACCGAGAACCCACTTATTCGTTCCGTCGCTTGCCCGCATCATGTAGAGGTCGGGACATTCCACCATTCCCGCCTGTTCTGGGAAGAATCCGCTTGTGTAATGCCAGTCCTTAAGATTATCGGATTCATAAAAGCCGATTTTTGATCCTTCAGCCATGACCATGACCCATTTGTTATCCTGGTCATCCCATATGACTTTCGGATCTCTGAAATCGTCTGTACCCGGATTAGGCATAACGGGGTTGCCACTGTAGAATTTGAATGATTTTCCTTTGTCTGTGCTGTACCACAAATATTGTTCCTGTTTTTTGTCTTTGGCTGAGGGCTGTGTCACAATCGCGACAAGCGCATTTTTCCCGAAGCCGGCTGTGTTCTCTTTATCAACCACGACGGAACCGGTCCAAATGTCACCGTCCGGGTTTGTATATTTCGGAATCGCCACGCCTTCATCGGTCCAGTGCACCAAATCCTCTGAGACGGCATGGCGCCATTCTGTGCCGTTGCCTTTTGGGTAATCCCGGTTATATAGATAGAAATAATGATACTTGCCATCAAAATAGATCGGTTTTTGAGGGTCATTTTTCCATTTATCCGGCGTCGTAAAATGATATGCCGCCCGGTAGTCCGGCTTCTGTTTTGTTTTTTGGTCATGTTCTTCTTTTGGAAATAAGTCGATAAACAGCAATATTCCTAAAAAGGTTAGGAATACGGTTAGCCATTTGCCTGCTTTTATATAGTTCATATGGGATTCACCTTTATGTTGATAAGAAATAAAAGAAAATGCCAATAGGATATCGGCATTTTCTTTTGCGTTTTTATTTGTTAACTGTTAATTGTCCTTGTTCAAGGATGCTGTCTTTGACAACAGATGTTTTCTTGCCTTTGATGTTCAGCAGGAAGCTTGGCGCAAACGTTGATTGTTTGTCTGCGTAGAACCCTCTGTTTGTCATGTAGCTTGTAATCACGACATTGTTTCCTTTAGCTTGAGGTACAGCAAAGTGTGAGTAAGTAAAGGTTACATCGTTAGGATCAAGATCCATTTTTAACACAAGGCCAGTTTTGTTCAGCGGCTTGTATGGGCCAGTTAAAGAATTAGAAACATAGCCAAGCATGTAAATATCGTTAGACGTAATGCCGTCAATCGTCATTTTTGATCCGCGGGAGTCAGTGAACAGGTACCATTTGCCGTTCATTTTAAAGACGTTCGCGCGTTCAATTTCATCTGTTACTGTGTTAGATGCAATCAGCGGTTTCATCACTTTTTTCAGTGTGTAGTCATCATTTAGCTCGATCATGCCGAGGGCGCCGTTTGCTAACTCAGCCGTGCGTTTTTTATCGCTTTGCAGAAGCTTTTGACTTTCTTGACGGAAGAACGATGTGCTTTTGCCATAGTATGCTTTGTTAAATAAAGATTCTTCGCCTTGGTAGCCATCTTCAGTTCCAGTGTTTGCTTCAAATACTAAGTATTTGTGGCCTTTATCTTCTACGTAGTGAGGATCTCTCAGCGTATGGTTGTCGCCTGAGCTGTAGTTGCCTTCATCGATGAACTGCTGTACATTTTGATACGTTTTGCCGTCACCGTCAAAGATTGATTTATAATCCTCTACACCGTTGATGTTCAAAGAGCTGTCTGATGCTGATACGTTAACCTGTGCAGTTGTCAGTGTTTGTTTGCCGTAATGTTTACCGGAGAAATCAGTGTAGAATAAACGGATGTGACCGTCAGATGTGAATGTCGCTGAGCCAGACCATTCTTGTGTTTGGTCTTTCAGGATTGAATCATTTGCATCGAATTTGTCGCTGTCTTTGAAGACGCGGCCAGCGTTTTTCCAGCTGTCAATAGAAGTTTCGCCGACTTTTTGATAGAACATGTAAATCGATGTGTCATCCGCGTTTTTAGGATCTCCGGCTAATGCAAAGACGATGTGGTAGCCGTGATAGTTTGCGACAGTGCCGTCAGCGTTTTGTAATGGCCAGCTGTCCCAAACGTCCAGGCCTTTTGCAGAAGAGATATTTTTAATTGTGGACGAATCGAATTCAGGCACTTGATATTTTTTATTTTTTTGCTGTTCAGGGATTTGCAGCATATCATGGCGTGTAATATGGGAAATGCCGTACGTTTCCTTATATGGCTTTTGGTTCGTTTCTTTCGCAAACGCTTGAGTTGCGCCTCCTGCCAGCAGTGCGGTAGTAAAGGTTAATACTGTTGCTTGTTTTGCAAACTTTTTGATGTTCATCGTTCATGTCTCCTTTTTTATGTACTGTGTTAGCGGTCTGCTTCTTCCAGCCCTCCTGTTTGAAGATGGCAAGTTAGTTACGCACAATAAAAAAAGACCTAAAATATGTAAGGGGTGACGCCAAAGTATACACTTTGCCCTTTACACATTTTAGGTCTTGCCTGCTTTATCAGTAACAAACCCGCGCGATTTACTTTTCGACCTCATTCTATTAGACTCTCGTTTGGATTGCAACTGGTCTATTTTCCTCTTTTGTTTGATAGTAAATCATAAAAGGATTTGCGGAATACAGGCCTAAAGAACTAAAAAATCTATCTGTTTCTTTTCATTCTCTGTATTTTTTATAGCTTCTGTTGCATGGGCATAAAGTTGCCTTTTTCATCATAATTCAGAAAATATGACAATATCTCATTTTCCTATTGATCGATTAAAAAGGATCTCTAACTGAGGTCTTTCATATAAGATTAGCTGATGCCTTGGTGAAGCATGCCTCTTGGATTAAAAAGCAGTAATTCGTTTTGGGAACATGCTGCTGTTATTTCTATTTTTGAGTACAGTCGGGCAGATACCGTTTCAATGTCTGTAACGATCAATATAATAATGTATTCACTAGCAAAAAAAGATAGAAGCTTAAGGCTTATAAGGAGGAAAAAGTTATGCCGCCACGGCCAACTAAATGGATTAAGAGGAACGATCGACCGGAACCTCTTTTATCACCAAGTGTCATGCAAGGCAGAAATGGAAATACCCCGCCAGCTCAACAAAACCAGCTCTTCGCACCAATTACAGCAAATAGTAACCAGCCTATTTCTGCTTTCCGAGCTACCAGCAATGCGAATCTGTCAGTGGCTGCAAATGCAGCTAGCGGAGTCCTTTTTCAAAATGTGCAATTTGATTTAGCGAATGAATATAACCCTAACACATCTACATTTTCACCGAGAACAGCAGGCGTGTATTCTCTTAATGCATCAGTTGAGTTTCAACCGAATGCAATTGTTGACTTCAACTTAGAAGTCGTATTTCTCGTGAATCAAGATGTGGTAGGCGGAAATAACAAATCTCAAGCAGGGAACATCCCGGCAGTCGTAGCAATAACTGAAATTCTTCAGTTAAACGCCGGAGATACGGTGACAGTTGCAATGAGGAGTACTGCCGCCGGAGTCATTCAAGCGACTACGAGAACCCATTTTGCAGCCGCTAGAGTTCCTTCTCCGACTTCATAAAAGGGGATTTTTTGATTCATACAGATCTAATACCGCTATATTAAAGTTGATTTTTCCTGTTTGAGGATTGATCAGCTTTTTTTATTATCTTCAAAATATTTGAAACGTTAGTAGCTTAGTAACGTACAGAGATATGGGAGGTGGAGGAATGAAGCAGAATAAAAGAAAGCATCTTCAGACGTTATTTGAGACATTAGGCGAAAAACATCAGTTTAACGGGACGGTTCTGGCTGCGGAGGGTGGCGATATTTTATATCACCACTCTTTTGGTTATGCGGAAATGACGGAAAAACGCCCGTTGCAAACCAACTCTTTGTTTGAGTTAGCGTCTTTGTCAAAGCCTTTTACAGCATTGGGAATCATCTTGCTGGAGGAGAAGGGGATTCTTGGCTATGAAGATAAAGTGGATCGCTGGCTGCCCGGTTTTCCGTATCAGGGCGTAACGATTCGGCATTTATTGAACCATACGTCAGGGCTTCCTGATTATATGGGATGGTTTTTTGCCAATTGGGATTCACACAAGATTGCGGTGAATCAGGATATTGTCGATATGCTGATGAATGAGGGGCTGCCCGGTTATTTTGAGCCGAATGAAGGCTGGATGTACAGCAATACGGGGTATGTGCTGCTGGCGGTTATCATTGAAAAAGCGTCTGGTATGAGCTATGCGGATTTTATGAAAACAAGTATTTTTTCACCGATCGGCATGAATGAAACAAGAGTGTATAACAGGAGGCTTTCGCCTGAGCGAATAGATCATTATGCATATGGATATGTGTATGATGTACACTCCGAAACATACGTCCTCCCTGATGATTTAGAGGAAACGGACTATGTTGTGTATCTCGATGGCATACAGGGAGACGGGACGGTGAACTCTGTCACAAGTGATTTGTTTCGATTTGATCAGGCTTTATATGAGGACGATTTAATCAGCAAGGCTTCTAAGGAATCCGCGTTTTCTCCAGTGCGCCTCAACAATGGAGAAACAATTGATTATGGCTTTGGCTGGGTACTGCAAAATAGTCCTGAAAAAGGGCGGATTGTCAGCCACAGCGGAGGGTGGCCCGGCTATTCGACGTTGATGATCCGATATATCGATCATCGTAAAACACTGATCTATTTGAGTAATAAGGAAGAGGATACTGAATATGAACAAGCGATTCTGAAGGCGGCGGAACATATTCTATTTGGCCAGCCATATGAGGTCCCGGAACGTCCTGCTGATAAAAAGAAAAAAGCAATTGATACGGCGATATACAGCCGCTACGTTGGCAGCTACTTGTTTCAGGATGGGACGGCTGCACAGGTGACAGCCCAGAATGAAAGGCTTTATTTGGAGATCACTGGACAGCTGAGACTGGAGTTATTTCCTTCCTCGGAAACCCGTTTCTTTCTACGAGCATTGTCTGTTGAAGTCGAGTTTATGTTAGGCGAGGATGCTGCGAAAAGCTTTATCCTCTATGAGGATGGCTCAGAAGAAGAAGCGGTCCGTACGAATTAGAAAGGAATGAACTAGATGATCGGAATATTAGCCGGAATGGGGCCGAAATCGACCTCGCCGTTTATTGATAAGGTGATTGATTACTGTCAGAAGCTGTATGGGGCTTCAAACGATATTGACTACCCGCACATGATGATCTATTCATGCCCGACGCCCTTCTATGCAGATCGTCCAATTGACCATGACGAGATGAAAAAAGCGATTATCGACGGAGCGGTAAAGCTCGAGAAAACAGGCGTGGATTTCATTGCGCTGCCTTGTAATACAGCGCATGTCTACTATGAAGAGATTCAGCAGGCATTGTCGGTTCCTATGTTGCATATTGTTGAGGAAACGATAAAAGAGATTCCGCATCCCGCAAAAAAAGCGGTGGTTTTAGGAACAGAGCCAACCATCCAATCCGCCATCTACCAAAAAGTTCTGAAGGGAAATGGACAAGAAGTTATTTACAAGGACCATTGGCAGCAGGCTGTGAACCAGCTTATCGCCGCAATCAAACAGCCAAATCATATGCAGCATACACAAGCATTGTGGCAGACGCTATATGAAGAAATCAGTCAGCATGCAGACATCATCATTTCAGCCTGCACGGATTTAAATGCGGTGTTAGATCATATTCAAAGTGAGATTCCGATGATAGATTCCTCTGCCTGTCTTGCCAAAAGCACTGTCAGCACATATCTTGCTTATCAAAGCTAGCTTCAGACAAGGACTGTCTTCAAACAGTCCTTGTTTTTTTATGTTCCTATTGTTTGACAGTTAACTGCAATGGTGTTAAAGTAAACATGTAAATAGTTACATGATTTTTTTCTGAAGGTGAGGTGGTTCTCGTGAAGAATCCGGTTTTAAAACCATTCGCCTCTTTAGAAATCAAGGTTGATCCGCCTATCACGATTGGTGAGACAAGCCTGGGACTGAGACGATTCATTCCGATTCGTTCGGGAACAATAACCGGGGAAGTAAAGGGACGTATTTTGCCGGGCGGTGCCGATTCACAAATGATTCGCGCTAACGGCAGAACAGATTTATCTGCCAGGTATGTGATTGAAACAGCAGATCATGAACTGATTTACATTGAAAACAATGGAATACGGCAAGTCAGCGAGCCGTTTCGAAAACAAGCGGCAGCCGGGGAAATTATTGAACCGGAGCATGTTTATTTTCGTACGGTACCGACGTTTGAAACAGGCAGTGAAGTCTATCAATGGCTCCATGACCGCTTGTTTATCGGTTCCGCAGAAAGAACCCCTGATTACGTTCTACTAGACATTTATGAAGTACAGTAAAAGACTAAGGAGAGTGTGTAAGATGGAAAACTTTATCGGAAGCCACATGATTTATACGTATGAAAACGGATGGGAATACGAGATTTATATTAAAAACGACCATACAATCGATTATAGAATTCATAGCGGAATGGTTGCCGGGCGCTGGGTTCGGGATCAGGAAGTGAATATTGTCAAACTGACAGAAGGCGTATATAAAGTGTCTTGGACAGAGCCGACTGGCACGGATGTTTCATTAAACTTTATGCCAAATGAAAAACGCATGCATGGCATTATTTTCTTCCCGAAATGGGTGCATGAACATCCTGAAATTACGGTTTGCTACCAAAATGACCACATTGATTTGATGGAGGAATCCCGCGAAAAATATGAAACGTATCCAAAATACGTTGTACCTGAATTTGCGGAAATTACATTTCTGAAAAATGAAGGAGTCGACAACGAAGAAGTGATTTCGAAGGCACCTTATGAGGGAATGACAGACGATATTCGCGCGGGAAGATTATAATAAACATAAAAACCCGGAAAAGAGAATTACTTCTCTTTTCCGGGTTTTCTTTTTGCTGAGTATGCGGGAACCATCACAATTCCCGCGAAAAACAGTATGATGCCAGTCCAGCGCATAGGCTGGTAATAGACTGTGTCCCGTAAACATACCACGGCCGACAAAATAATGATACAAGCTGCCACAACAATGGCAGCACCAATGTATCCTGTTTTCCCCATATTTATTCTCCTTTTGAAGGGAATAGCTTCTGCCTTTTTTCAGATTCGGGATCGTTTTCGATCGTAATCTCTGAGTCTAAAATCAGCGTCTCTCTCGTTTCTTCATGATACGCCGGCCAATTCACAGCTTCGGTGCTTGGGTTTCCTGTTTTAGCGAACGTGATCCACGCTGATTGTATCGTGTGAGAAAGCTGTTTCACCTCATCCGTAATCTCCGCTTTTGCCATTCGTTCCAATCCGTCCAGATTTCCAAAGACAAAAGGAAGTTCTAATGCGTGAAACGCTTTATTGTACGGCGGCTTCTTCGGGTGCCAATCGAACCTGTACATCCAGACAGGGGCGTAATGAGACTGTGCGGATGCATAGGCGACGGCAGGGCGCCAAAATAATAAATCAGTCATCATATGAATTTGGCTTTCCAGAGAACGCGGATACAAATCGGCAACTTTCTCTGCCAGCGGCTTCCCTAGTAAATACTCGAGCGCTGCATCAAGCGTTTCTTGAGAATGAACGTCTGAATCCGGGGTGAAAAATAAATATCCTTCATCACGGGTTGTTCCGATTAATAGCGGAATGCCGGAAGCAGCCCCTTCTGCGATCGCTTTTTCTGGTTCTTCAGGCAGCGTTTTCGGATCAAGGGCGGGCTGAAAGAACAGCTGAAAGATATTTTCTTTTTCTGCGATCCGAAGCTGATCGGCCGCTTTAAGCAAATCTTCCGCTGCTACAGTATGCAATCTGTCCAGCTGGCTCTCATTAATCCCAAGGACTTGTAAAAAGGCAGCCGCAGTGCTCGCCGCTTGTTCTTTCGTCATCGTTCGAGAAGCGCCGCTTTCCATGATTGCTTTCTGGAACAGGCCTTTTGCCGCAGGCATAGCAAGCAGCGCGGCAATGCTCATCCCGCCGGCGGATTCTCCAAATACTGTTACGTTATCGGGATCACCGCCAAACGCTGAAATATTCTCCCGCACCCATTTCAGCGCTGCGGCTTGGTCTAAAAGCCCAAGGTTATCGGAATACGCCTCATCAAACGAAGACAAGTGCAAAAAGCCAAACGGCCCCAGCCGATAGTTCAATGTAACGACAATGACTTCTCCCTGTGCCGCAAGTTTTGATCCGTCATACAATGGCTCACTGCCCGCTCCTAGATAAAAAGCGCCTCCGTGAATCCACACCATGACAGGAAGATTTTGACTTGGAGTGTCAGGCGCAAATACATTGACATACAAGCAATCCTCGGACTGGCGGGGCAGCTCTGTATACGACAGTGACAGCAAATCAGACGGCTGCGGGCAAATAGGGCCGTACGCTGTGGCATCAAGCACATCTTCCCACACTTCAGGCGGCTCAGGTGCTTTAAAACGCCATTGTCCGACAGGCGGCTTGGCATAGGGGATGCCTTTCCACTTATGTACGCCGTTTTCCGTTGTGCCTTTTACTTTGCCGTATTGAGTCGTTACTATTTGATGAGTCATTGTGTTCTCTCCCTTTTTCCCCCATTATAAACAGATTTCCCCTATAGATGCGAACGTTAGCCCTTTAACCGATCATCATCTTCCCATTGTTTTTAAAAAGGATTTGACTTCATGGACAGACAAGCCGATTTCTCTTGCCTCCGCCATCAGCGCTTTCCATTCTTCTATATTGGATTCCGTCAGTTTGCGGTTGCGGTAAGAGGCAGTTTCAGGCTGTTCTTTCTTGAGTCTGTTCGTAAAAGTGAACAATTCTTCTTTTTCCATCCCGGCTTGTACGGCTTGCACTAAATGTACGCGCCATTCTTCTTCACCGCCGCTGATTTTTTCATACATCATTGTTTCTGCGTCAAATAATTCTGTTAATTCAACTTCCAGTGTGGCAGAAACCTTTTTTAAAAATTGAACGGACGGATTCGTGTGAACGCCTCTTTCAATCTTGCTTAAATAGGATTTGGATACGCCTGACTCAACAGCCAGCTGATTAATAGAATAGCCTTTTCTTTTACGGTACAAACGGATAATTCTTCCAATCATAATATGAAATTCTCCTCTATTCCTGTCGTTATTTCGTTCATTATAAGGAATTTTTCGTTCTTTATAAAATTTAAAATAATAAGGGAAGTGCAGTAAATTAGAGGAAAATCATGATTTTGTTCTCTAAAGAGAACTTATTGGCTTATTTTGCAATTTTTAAATAATAACGTTTTCTTTTATAATCCAATCATTAACAGAAAGGGGCGCGGGAAGCCAGCCGCGGGAAGGCTGAAGGCTATGAATACATGAATGAGAATATGAGTTTCAAAGAATTATATGCGATTGTCAGACACAGATTCGTGCTGATTCTGCTCATCACAATCGGCGTCACCCTTATGATGGGTTTTGTGCAATTTAAGGTCATTTCACCGACCTACCAGGCGTCGACACAGGTGCTGGTTCATGAATCAGACGGTGAAGAAAACTCGAATCTCAGTGACATCCAGCGAAATCTTCAGTATAGCAGCACGTTCCAATCGATTATGAAAAGCACTGCCTTGATGGAAGAAGTTAAGGCGGAATTGCACCTAACTGAATCGGCTTCCTCGCTGAAAGGAAAAGTAATCACCAGCAGTGAAAATGAATCAGAAATTATCAACGTTGCCGTCCAGGATCACGATCCGGCGAAAGCGGCTGAGATTGCGAACACGTTAGTGAACAAGTTTGAAAAAGAAGTAGATGAAAGAATGAATGTACAAGGCGTACATATATTATCAGAGGCGAAGGCTTCTGAAAGCCCGATGATCAAGCCGGCCAGGCTGCGAAATATGGTCATGGCTTTTGGCGCTGCTGTCATGGGCGGCATTACACTGGCATTTTTTCTGCATTTTCTCGATGATACGTGCAAAAGCGCACGGCAGCTCAGCGAGAGAACCGGATTGCCATGCTTAGGCTCCGTTCCTGATGTCCACAAAGGGCGGAATCGCGGGATAAAACATTTCGGGGAGTGAAGCGAGTGATCTTTAGAAAAAAGAAAGCAAGGCGAGGTTTGGCTCAAATATCTGTTTTACACAATAAATCAGTTGTTGCGGAACAATATCGCACCATTCGGACAAACATTGAGTTCTCATCTGTCCAGACCAACTTGCGATCTATCCTCGTCACCTCCTCTGTGCCTGGTGAAGGTAAATCGTTCAGTGCAGCGAATCTTGCGGCTGTCTTTGCGCAGCAGCAGGAAAAGAAAGTACTGCTGGTGGATGCCGATTTAAGAAAGCCGACCATCAATCAGACGTTTCAGGTTGATAATGTAACCGGGCTGACAAATGTGCTGGTCGGTAATGCTTCACTCAGTGAGACGGTGCAAAAGACGCCGATCGATAACTTATATATACTGACAAGCGGGCCGACCCCGCCAAACCCGGCAGAACTGCTGTCTTCAAAAGCAATGGGAGATTTAATATCTGAGATCTATGAACAATTCAGCCTCGTCATCTTTGATTCCCCTCCGCTTTTGGCTGTTGCAGATGCTCAGATTCTAGCAAATCAAACAGACGGAAGCGTGCTCGTCGTTTTAAGCGGAAAAACAAAAACCGATACCGTTCTGAAAGCAAAAGATGCACTGGAACAATCCAATGCGAAGCTGTTAGGCGCTCTTTTAAACAAAAAGAAAATGAAAAAATCGGAACACTATTCCTACTAGTTTTTGTAAAGGTGATGTCTCCTGACCTGTATCAATGGAGGCACTCGGCTCTGCTGTGGGCAGCTGAAGTTGCTGCCTTAGATGCTGGTCGTCGCTGGCGGGGCGTGAGGATGGGTTAAATGCCCACTTATCTGATATATACATAGGACGTATTGTCGGTTTAGCTGCTGCCGATTTTTTGGAGAGACGAAAACCGCCGCAGCTAAACCGATAAAAGAATTAGGGGGGAAAAGGTTGAGTTACCGGAGAAGACTGTCAATGATTATTGCGCTGGATACTTACCTCGTTTTAAATTCAGTTATTGCAGGATATCAATTTTTAAAAGATTCCTATCAATTTTATGACTCCGGAGCATTACTGCTTACCGCTGTCAGCTTGCTTCTCAGCTATCATGTGTGTGCTTTCCTGTTCAATCAGTATAAACAGGTGTGGACATACACCGGACTTGGCGAGCTGATTGTCCTGCTTAAGGGCATTACGCTTTCCGCCGCTGTGACCGGCATCATTCAATATGCTGTGTATCACACGATGTTCTTCCGTCTGTTAACCGCGTGCTGGGTGCTTCAGCTTTTGTCTATTGGAGGGACCCGTATTTTATCGAGAGTATTAAACGAAAGCATCAGGAAAAAACGCTGCGCCTCGTCCCGCGCGCTGATTATCGGGGCGGGCTCAGGTGGGACTCTGATGGTCAGGCAGCTGCTTTCGAAAGATGAACCTGATATCATACCTGTCGCTTTTATTGATGACGACCAAACGAAGCATAAATTAGAAATTATGGGGCTGCCCGTAATCGGCGGAAAAGAAAGTATCATGCCTGCGGTGCAAAAACTCAAAATTAATTATATTATTATTGCCATTCCTTCACTCCGCACCCATGAGCTTCAGGTGTTATATAAAGAATGTGTGCGAACCGGAGTAAGCATTAAAATTATGCCTCATTTTGATGAAATGCTGCTTGGCACACGAACTGCCGGACAAATCAGAGATGTAAAAGCTGAGGACTTGCTCGGCAGAAAGCCGGTAACCCTCGACACTAGCGAAATTTCGAACCGCATCAAAGGAAAAACAGTTCTCGTCACGGGAGCGGGCGGATCAATCGGCTCAGAAATCTGCCGCCAGATCAGCGCGTTTCAGCCTAAGGAAATTATTCTGCTCGGCCATGGGGAAAACAGCATTCATTCGATTTATACAGAGCTGAACGGACGATTCGGCAAACACATTGTGTTCCATACGGAAATCGCTGATGTGCAGGACCGCGATAAAATGTTTACCTTGATGAAAAAATACGAGCCGCATGTTGTCTATCATGCAGCTGCCCATAAGCATGTGCCTTTAATGGAACATAATCCTGAAGAGGCGGTCAAAAACAATATTATCGGAACAAAAAATGTCGCGGAAGCAGCCGATATGTCGGGAACAGAGACATTCGTGCTGATTTCATCGGACAAAGCGGTGAATCCAGCCAATGTAATGGGGGCGACAAAACGATTCGCAGAGATGATTATTATGAATCTTGGGAAAGTCAGCAGAACCAAATTTGTCGCTGTTCGCTTCGGCAATGTACTCGGGAGCCGCGGCAGCGTCATTCCGATTTTCAAAAAACAGATTGAAAAAGGCGGCCCGGTGACAGTAACACATCCGGCAATGACCCGCTATTTCATGACGATTCCCGAGGCATCAAGGCTTGTGATTCAGGCTGGGGCACTGGCGAAAGGGCGTCAGATTTTCGTTCTCGATATGGGAGAGCCCGTAAAGATTGTGGATCTTGCCAAAAACCTCATTCATTTGTCCGGCTACACGACTGAGCAGGTTCCAATTGAATTCACAGGCATTCGTCCGGGCGAAAAAATGTATGAAGAATTACTGAACAAAAATGAAGTCCATGCTGAACAAATCTTTCCGAAAATTCACATCGGTAAAGCGGTGGACGGCGATTGGCCGGTGCTGATGCGCTTTATCGAGGATTTTCATGAGCTGCCGGAAGCCGACCTGAGAGCGAGGCTGTTTGCGGCGATCAATACATCAGACAAAATGACGGCTGCCAGCGTTCATTAGGGGGAGTGAAAATGACGAAAAAGATCTTGTTTTGCGCGACTGTTGATTATCATTTTAAGGCCTTTCACCTCCCTTATTTTAAATGGTTCAAACAAAGGGGCTGGGAGGTTCATGTCGCCGCGAACGGACAAACCAAGCTGCCGTATGTGGATGAGAAATTCTCCATCCCGATTCGCAGGTCACCTTTTGACCCTCAGAACCTGGCCGTTTATAGGCAGTTGAAGAAAGTGATCGACACTTATGAATACGACATTGTCCATTGCCATACACCGGTCGGCGGTGTTCTCGCCAGACTGGCGGCGAGGCAGGCACGGCGGCACGGAACAAAGGTACTGTACACAGCGCACGGATTTCACTTCTGCAAAGGAGCACCAATGAAAAATTGGCTTCTCTACTATCCGGTCGAGAAATGGCTTTCAGCATATACGGACTGCCTGATTACGATTAATGAAGAGGATTACACACGGGCGAAAGGACTTCAAAGGCCGGGCGGAAGGACGCAGAAAATTCACGGCATTGGTGTCAATACCGAGCGTTTCCGGCCTGTCAGTCCGATAGAGCAGCAAAGACTCAGAGAAAAGCACGGGTTCCGTGAAGATGATTTTATATTGGTTTATCCGGCTGAGCTCAATCTGAACAAAAACCAGAAGCAGTTAATTGAAGCCGCAGCCTTGCTAAAAGAAAAAATTCCCTCGCTCCGCCTTGTGTTTGCCGGGGAAGGGGCCATGGAACAAACGTATCAAACGTTAGCTGAAAAGCTTGGTGCCTCCGCCAATGTCTGTTTTTACGGCTTTTGCAGCAACATACATGAGCTGATTCAGCTTGCGGATGTATCTGTCGCATCCAGCATTAGAGAGGGCCTCGGCATGAATGTGCTTGAGGGAATGGCGGCAGAAAAACCGGCGATCGCCACAGATAATCGCGGGCATCGGGAAATCATTCGCGACGGAGAAAACGGTTTTCTGATCAAAATCGGTGACAGTGCTGCTTTTGCCCGCCGGATTGAACAGCTTTACCATAAGCCGGAGCTCTGCCAAAAGCTGGGACAGGAAGGCCGAAAAACAGCCTTGCGCTTCTCGGAGGCGCGAACGGTGGAAGAAATGGCAGATATTTATTCCGCGTACATGGATATGGATACAAAGGAGAAAAGCGTATGAACTCAGGACCGAAAGTTTCTGTCATTATGGGCATTTATAATTGCGAACGCACTTTGGCAGAAAGCATAGAATCCATTCTCAGCCAATCCTATAAAAATTGGGAGCTGATTTTGTGCGATGATGCGTCAACAGACGGCACGCTCCGTATCGCGAAGCAGTATGCCGCTCATTACAGCGACCGCATCAAACTGATTCAAAACAAAACAAATAAGCGGCTTGCCGCATCATTAAATCATTGTCTTTCGCATGCGACAGGCGATTATATCGCACGTCAGGACGGAGATGACCTTTCGTTTCCGCGCCGTCTGGAAAAGCAGGTCGCGTTTTTAGAAAAGCACCGACACTATCAGGTGGTTGGCACCGGCATGCTTGTGTTTGATGAATTTGGCGTAAGAGGCACCCGCATTCTGCCTTCTGTTCCGGAGCCGGGCATCATGGCAAAAGGGACTCCATTTTGCCACGGCACGATTATGATGAGAGCGAGTGCCTACCGCACGCTGAAAGGCTACCGGTCGGTGCGGCGGACGAGACGAATGGAAGATATTGATTTGTGGCTTCGCTTTTTTGAAGAGGGCTTCAGGGGCTATAATCTTCAGGAAGCCTTGTATAAAGTGAGGGAAGACAGCGATGCATTCAAACGGCGGTCATTTACGTATTCAATCGACAATGCCATCCTTGTCTATCAGGCGTGCAGACGCTTGAAGCTTCCTTTATCTGATTACATATATATCGCAAAACCGTTAATCCGCGCCTTTATGCCTGCAGCCGTGATGAATCGCTACCACAAAAAAAGAGTAATGAACCAAAAGGAAGGGCTTGTCAAGCATGAATAGCAGCCAAAAACGCGTGCTCCATGTTCTCAGCGGCATGAACAGGGGCGGCGCGGAAACCATGGTGATGAATTTATATCGGAAAATGGACAAAAGCAAAGTGCAATTTGACTTTTTAACGTATCGAAATGATCCGTGCGCTTACGATGAAGAGATTTTATCTTTAGGCGGGCGGCTTTTTTATGTCCCGAGCATTGGGCAAAGCAATCCCCTTACATTTGTGAGGAATGTGAGAAACGCGATAAAAGAAAACGGGCCGTTCAGCGCCGTTCATGCGCACACGGATTTCCAAACGGGTTTTATCGCCCTTGCGGCAAGGCTCGCCGGAGTGCCGGTCAGGGTATGCCATTCCCACAATACGTCTTGGAAGACCGGCTTCAATTGGAAGGATCGCTTGCAGCTGATGGTGTTCAGGCGGCTCATTTTGGCAAATGCGACAGCGCTGTGTGCCTGCGGAGAGGATGCGGGCAGGTTTTTATTTGGACAGTCCAATATGGAGCGGAAGCGTGTTCACCTTCTTCCTAACGGGATTGACCTTGAGTTGTTCGCCCCAAATGGGCAGGCGGCTGATGAAGAAAAAGCAGCACGCGGCATTGCAGCCGACCGGCTCATCATTGGCCATGTGGCCCGGTTTCATGAAGTGAAAAACCACGCGTTCCTGCTGAAGCTTGCCGCACATCTCAAGGAAAGAGGCGTTCGCTTTCAGCTCGTTCTGGCGGGAGACGGGCCGTTGCGCGGGGAGATAGAGGAGGAGGCGCGGCAGCAGAATTTGCTATCAGACGTCCTCTTTTTAGGCACGGAAGAACGGATCCATGAACTAATGCGAACATTCGATGTATTTGTCATGCCGTCTCTGTACGAAGGCTTGCCGGTTGTGCTTGTGGAAGCGCAGGCGTCGGGGCTTCCATGCATCATTTCAGACAGCATTACAGAAAAAGTCGACGCCGGTCTCGGGCTTGTCACAAGATTAAGTCTTTCTGAGCCGATCAGCGTCTGGGCTGAAACCATTGCAAGGGCGGCCGCCGCAGGCAGGCCGAAGCGTGAGTTCATCAAAGAAACACTCGCTCAACTTGGCTACGATGCACAGCAAAATGTAGGAGCGCTGCTGAATGTATACAACATCAGCACGGAAAAGGACCATAACCGATGATTGTATATGCCGTCAATATGGGGATCGTATTTGTTTGGTCTTGGTTCGCTAAAATGTGCGGCGGCCGTGACGATTCGCTTGCCACGGGGTATCGGCCGAATAAACTTTTGATCTGGATTCCGCTCGCTTCACTTGTGCTCGTGTCAGGTCTCCGCTATCGAGTCGGCACGGATTTTCAGACGTACACGCTGCTGTACGAATTGGCGGGCGATTATCAAAATGTGTGGCAGATATTCGGTTTCGGCACAGCAAAAACGGCGACCGATCCGGGGTTTACCGCACTCCTTTGGCTGATGAATTTCATCACGGAAGATCCGCAAATCATGTATTTTACGGTTGCGGTCGTGACCTACAGCTTTATTATGAAGACACTCGCCGACTATGGCAGGCCGTTTGAGCTGAGTGTCTTTTTGTTTTTGGGAACCTTTCATTACTACGCGTCTTTTAACGGCATCAGGCAATACATGGTCGCAGCTGCTTTGTTTTGGGCGATCCGTTACATCATCAGTGGGAACTGGAAGCGATATTTCCTGATTGTGCTGGTCAGCTCGCTCTTTCATTCGTCGGCGCTGATTATGATTCCAGTGTACTTTATTGTCAGAAGAAAAGCCTGGTCACCGGCGATATTCGGCCTATCCGCTTTATTTCTCGGCATGACATTTTTATATCAAAAATTTATTTCTGTGTTTGTCGTTGTACTTGAAAACAGCTCATACAGCCATTATGAAAAATGGCTCATGACGAACACAAATGGAATGAATGTAATCAAAATCGCTGTTTTGGTTCTGCCGCTGTTCCTTGCATTTTGCTATAAAGAACGACTGCGGAGTCTGTGGCCGCAAATTGATATTGTCGTCAATTTGTGCCTGCTAGGTTTTTTGTTCGGCCTTTTGGCCACAAAGGACGTGATTTTTGCCAGATTCAATATTTATTTCGGTCTGTATCAAATGATCTTAGTCCCTTATTTTGTCAGGATATTTGATGAAAAATCGAACGCCCTTATCTATATCGCTATTGTTGTTTGTTATTTTCTTTACAGTTATTTGCTTATGCCGGTTGATTCATCCGTTCTGCCTTACAGAACGATTTTTTCCCGGTAATTTATGCAAGAGGAGCCGGTCATTATGGAAACACCTGCGGTTAGTCTGTTAGTCGCTGTTTATAACACAGAAACATATATCAGAACGTGTCTCGAATCCCTGCGGAACCAGACAGTGGACAATATAGAAATCATCATTGTTAATGACGGTTCAGCAGACGCCAGCCCGGATATCGCAGAAGAATACGCCAAAGTGGACAACAGGTTCAAGGTGATTCATCAGGAGAACCAGGGTCTCGGTGCGGTTCGGAATAAAGGCATTGAGGCGGCAAGCGGCGAATTTATCGCGTTTATCGATTCAGACGATTGGATCGAACCTGATTATTGCGAGCAGATGCTCCGGGCAGCAGGCGATGAAACTGATCTGGTCATTTGCAATTACG
Organism: Bacillus sp. 204(2023); assembly: GCF_037027505.1. Classification (NCBI taxonomy): domain Bacteria; kingdom Bacillati; phylum Bacillota; class Bacilli; order Caryophanales; family Bacillaceae; genus Bacillus; species Bacillus sp. 204(2023). The sequence continues at coordinate 19,915 of NZ_JAXCHE010000005.1, forward strand.
CCGCAGAGTTTGAGGACACTGGCAAAACCATGGACTCAGACATTGCCCAAACCTATCAGGATCAGCCGAAGGAGCACTATATCAAGGCGTTATTCGAAGGGAAGGTCAGAGGGTTTTCATGGAACAAACTGTACAGAAGAAGCATGATTGAAGCCCATCGGCTGTCGTTTCCGCTCCGAGGCGAGCTGGAGCATGTCGAGGATCAGTTTTTCAGCTTCAGGGCTCACTTTTTCGCCCGCTCAGTATCCTACGTAAAAACGCCGCTCTATCATTATCGAATTCACCTTTCCTCCATTGTGCAGCGCTATCAGAAAAAATTGTTTGAATCAGGACTTGCGCTGTATGAGGCGAATGCGGCGTTTTTACAGGAGAACAACAAACTGGAGGAGTATCGCAAGGAGCTTGATACCTTTATCGTTCTTCACAGCAGCATCTGTATGCTGAATGAATGGAAAACGAGCGGCAGCCGCCGGCTGTTTGAAAAGCTTAGAAATGTTGGCGTGATATGCGCGGACCCGGTGTTTCAAGAAAGTCTTTCAAAAACGGGTACCGCTCCTTTTGACGCAAAACGGTCATGCCTGCTTCTGATGGCGAAATACAGAATGATTCCGTTCGTCGCTATGGCATCGGCTGTGTATCAGCGGGTGATCGAGTACAAAATGAGAAACAGAGGGTGAGGACATGTCGTTACAATCGTTGAAAATCAATTTTGCAGAATGGCTGCTGCTAAAGGTCAAATACCCGTCCCAATATTGGCTGGGAGCGGCAGATCAACCGGTAAAGGCCGCAGCACATCAGAAAAAAATCATACTGACCCTGCTGCCGTCCCATGACAATTTGGGTGATCACGCAATTGCTTATGCCAGCAAGGCATTTCTGGAGCAAGAATACCCGGACTTTGACATCGTCGAGGTCGATATGAAGGACATTTACAAATCAGCAAAAAATCTGATCCGCTCGCGCCATCCGGAGGATATGGTCTTTATCATCGGCGGCGGAAACATGGGGGATTTATACTGTTATGAGGAGTGGACGCGCCGCTTCATCATTAAAACATTCCGTGACTATCGGGTTGTCCAGCTTCCGGCAACGGCTCATTTTTCTGACACGAAAAAGGGGCGCAAAGAGCTGAAACGGGCACAGAAAATTTATAATGCGCACCCCGGCCTATTGCTCATGGCACGGGATGAAACAACGTATCAATTTATGAAACAGCATTTTCAAGAAAAAACAATTTTGAAGCAGCCGGACATGGTGCTGTATTTAGACAGAAGCAAGACCCCCGCAGAACGCGAAGGGGTTTATATGTGTTTGCGCGAGGATCAGGAAAGCGTGCTTCAGGAGGACCAGAGGAACCGGGTCAAGGCTGCGCTATTTGAGGAATTCGGCGAGATCAAATCCTTTACGACAACGATCGGGCGCCGGGTCAGCCGCGATACACGCGAACAAGAACTTGAAGCGCTGTGGTCTAAGCTGCAAAGCGCAGAAGCCGTCGTCACTGACAGGCTTCATGGCATGATTTTTTGCGCGCTGACAGGAACGCCGTGTGTTGTCATTCGCTCCTTTGACCATAAGGTGATGGAGGGCTATCAATGGCTTAAAGACATCCCGTTCATGAAGCTGATAGAACATCCGGAGCCAGAGCGCGTAACAGCCGCAGTCAATGAGCTTTTAACAAAAGAAACACCCCGTGCAGGCTTTCCGAGAGATGTGTATTTTAAAGGTCTGCGTGACAAAATCAGCGGTGAAGCGCAATGACCCCGCTCGTCAGCATTATTGTCCCGATGTATAATGTTGAACCATTTATAGGGGAGTGCATTGATTCTTTGCTTTGCCAAACGCTTTCGGATATTGAAATCATCCTCGTGAATGACGGAACACCGGATCGTTCAGGCGAAATTGCAGAGGACTATGCAAAACGGGATGCGAGAATCCGGGTCATTCATCAGGCAAACGGCGGGCTTAGTTCAGCGCGAAATACGGGAATAAAGGCCGCGCGGGGCACTTACATCGGCTTTGTAGACGGAGACGATTATGTATCTTCCTCCATGTTCCAGAGACTGGCTGAAGAAGCGGAGGAAAATCGGCTCGACATCGTCGGATGCGGTTTTTACAAACAGTCATCGGACAGGCGGACATATGTGCCGCCGCAGCTTGAGGCAAACCGCGTGCTGACAAAACGAGAAATGACTGAACGGCTTAAACATGCTCACGAAACGAGATTTATCTGGTATGTATGGCGTTATCTTTACCGCCGTGAGCTTTTTGATAGGGCGAATCTGATGTTTGATGAAGACATCCGTTTTGCTGAAGACTCTCCCTTCAATTTGTCCGCTTTTTGCGAAGCGGAGCGGGTGAAAATGCTTGATGAGGGATTGTACATTTATCGTGAAAACCCGAACAGCCTGACAGAAATCCCTTATAAGCCGGCGATGGATGAACATCTTCAAAAACAATATCAAGCTAAAATCGCATTCTACAATCACTATGGCTTAGCAGGCGCATGCCAAGAAGATTTGAATGTGTACATTTGCAGGCACCAGCTTCCGATGCTTTTGGCAAATGCCTGTGCTTCTCCGAATTCGCCGAAAGACATCAAAAAGAAGATCAGGCAGATTTTATCCTATGACATGGTGCGGCAGGCTGTCAGACATACACCGTTTCAGCATGAGAAATTATTAAGAGGAGAGCGCTTGGTATTAGCACTGTGTAAATGGCGGCTCACTTTTCTCATCAAGCTGTTTTTCGAGCATCGGGGGACAATGAAAGGCAGTGCGAAGCAAGCATGAAATTCACAATAAACTTCAGCGCTAATCTCACGGCTTTTCTCTTGTCCGTTTTCCTATCGGTTTGGATGACGCCTTTTATTGTCAAAACGCTCGGTGTGGAAGCGTTTGGCTTTGTTCACTTGACACAAAATGTGATTAATTACTTTTCGATTATTACCGTGGCGCTCAGCTCGGTTGTCGTTCGGTTCTTTTCTGTTGCTGCCCACAGGGGAGAGCGGGAGAAAGCAAATGCGTATATCAGCAATTATTTAGCGGCCTCTGTTTTGATTTCATTGCTGCTCTTGCTGCCGCTTGCGGGTTCGGCTTTTTTTATTGACCGCGTCATGAATGTGCCGCAAGCGCTTTTGGCTGATGTGCGTTTGTCGATTTTAATCGGCAGTTTGCTGTTTATTTTAACGTTTCTGATGGCGGGTTTCGGCGCTGCACCATTTTATGCCAACCGCCTTTATATCACCAGTTCCATTCAGGCGGTGCAAATGCTTATACGGGTGCTGTCTGTGCTGCTCCTGTTTGCATGCTTTGCGCCGAAAATCTGGCAGATCCAGCTTGCAGCTTTAGCTGGTGCTGTTATTGCGTCTGTGCTGTCTTTCTATTTCTTCAAAAAGCTGATTCCGTGGTTTTCGTTTCGTATGAAGGATCTTTCATTCCGCACAAGCAAGGAGCTGTTTCAAGCGGGCGCATGGAGCTCCGTCAATCAAATCGGCGTCCTGCTTTTTTTGCAGATTGATCTGTTAACCGCCAATTTGATGCTGGGGGCATCCGCATCCGGGAAATACGCGGCGATTATCCAGTTTCCGCTGCTTTTGCGCAGCTTGGCCGGAACGGTCGCATCCCTGTTTGCGCCTATCATGACTTCATATTATTCAAAAGACGATATGGACGGATTGATGAATTATGCCAATAAGGCAGTAAGGCTCAATGGTCTTTTGCTTGCACTTCCTGCTGCCTTATTGGGCGGATTGGCGGGACCTTTTTTGACAATCTGGCTCGGACCGTCCTTTTCAACGATAGCACCGCTTTTATTTATTCATGCCGGATACTTGGTTGTCAGCCTCGCCTTTATGCCGCTGTTTTATATATGGACCGCTTTTAATCAACAAAAAACACCGGCGATTGTTACCCTGCTGTTAGGTGCGGTGAATGTGGTGCTGGCGGTCACGCTGAGCGGGCCGGCTCATCTCGGTCTGTACGGCATAACATTGGCAGGGGCCATTTCTCTTATTTTAAAAAATGCCATCTTTACGCCGCTTTACGTATCCCGCATTACAGGCTACAAAAAGCACGTGTTCTTTAAAGGCATCATCGGGCCTCTTTCAGCCGCTGTGTTTGCCTGGACGGTCTGTAAGGCAATTCAGTTCATTGTGAAGATTGACAGCTGGCCGTCATTGATAGCGACGGGAGTGACAGTCAGCTTTTTCTACGCTGTTTTCGCTTTTATGCTCGTTTGTACAAAAGAGGAAAGACAGCTGGTATTAAAACGGTTTCGAAAAACGAAAGGAGCTGTGAATCTTTGATCCTGAAACGACTTTTTGATCTGACGGCCGCCATTTTTTTGTTGTGCTGTACAAGTGTGATCATTCTGTTCACCATCGCCGTTGTCAGGCTGAAAATAGGATCACCTGTCTTCTTTAAGCAAGTAAGGCCGGGCCTGCATGGCAAACCGTTCACCCTATATAAGTTCCGGACAATGACGGATGAACGGGACAGTGAAGGAAATCTGCTGCCTGATGAAGTCCGGCTGACGAAAACGGGCAGGCTGATCAGAAAGCTGAGCATTGATGAGCTTCCACAGCTCCTGAATGTCCTAAAGGGCGATCTGAGCCTTGTCGGGCCGCGGCCGCTTTTGATGGACTATTTGCCTCTTTATACAGAAAAACAGGCACGGCGCCATGAGGTGAAGCCGGGTATCACAGGTTGGGCGCAAATCAATGGCAGAAACGCGATTTCCTGGGAAAAGAAATTTGAATTAGATGTTTGGTACGTTGACAACCGGTCATTTTTTCTCGATTTGAAAATTTTATGTTTGACGGTGCGAAAGGTCCTTGTTTCAGAAGGGATTCAGCAAACCAATCATGTGACCGCGGAACGGTTTACCGGAAGCGGAGATGTGTCCTCATGAAAAATGTGGCCATTGTGGGTGACGGCGGACACGGAAAGGTGATCAGAGAGCTGATAAACGCCCGTTCAGATACGCGCTTAGCCGCGGTGCTGGATGATAAATTCAAAACGTTCGAAGGCGGAAAAGAATGGTACACAGGACCGCCGGAAGCCGTTACTGAACTGCGCAGGCTCATTCCTGATGTGCTGTTTCTGATTGCTGTTGGAAATAACAATGTCAGAAAACAGCTGGCGGAGCGACTGGGACTGAAGAAAGGTGATTTTATTACATTGATTCACCCGTCAGCCATCGTCAGCAGGTCGGCTGTCATTGGGGAAGGGACAGTAATTATGGCGGGCGCGATCATTCAGGCGGATGCGCGCATCGGCGCTCATTGCATCATCAATACGGGTGCAGTGGCAGAGCACGATAATCAAATCAGCGATTACGTTCATCTGTCCCCGCGTGTCACGCTGTCAGGAGCGGTTTCCGTTCAGGAAGGCGCTCACGTCGGAACTGGTGCATCCGTCATACCGCAGATCACAATCGGGGCTTGGAGCATTGTCGGAGCCGGCTCCGCGGTGATCCGTCCCATACCGGACAGGGTAACGGCGGCCGGTGCACCGGCACGCATCATTTCTTCCATTCAAACATCAAACAAAGGATGATTCTATGCATAAAAAAATCTACTTATCTCCCCCTCATATGAGCGGCAGGGAGCAGCACTATATTTCAAAAGCCTTTCGCTCAAACTGGATCGCGCCGCTTGGGCCGCTCGTGAATACATTTGAAGAACAGCTGGCAGAACGAGTCAGTGTAAAAGCAGCAGCTGCGGTCAGCTCAGGAACGGCGGCGATTCATCTCGCGCTGCGTTTACTTGAGGTAAAAGAAGGTGACAGCGTGTTTTGCCAGTCCTTCACATTTGTAGCAACCGCCAATCCGATTCTATATGAAAAAGCGGTGCCCGTCTTTATTGATTCTGAGCCTGATACGTGGAATATGTCGCCGACAGCCCTTGAAAGAGCATTGGAGGAAGCGAAAAGAAATGGAACACTGCCAAAAGCGGTGATTGCCGTCAATCTATATGGGCAGAGCGCGAAAATGGATGAAATCGTAAGCCTGTGTGATGCATACGGAGTTCCTGTCATTGAGGACGCAGCCGAATCTCTGGGGACAGTCTATAAAGGGAAGCAAAGCGGAACTTTCGGGCGCTTCGGCATTTTTTCATTTAACGGGAACAAAATCATTACCACATCAGGGGGAGGGATGCTCGTTTCAAATGATGAAGCCGCAATTGATAAAGCAAGATTTCTCGCTTCGCAGGCACGAGAGCCGGCTGTTCATTATCAGCACAGTGAAATGGGGCATAATTACAGGCTGAGCAATATCTTAGCCGGCGTCGGCATTGCCCAGCTTGAGGTGCTGGATGAGCGAGTGGAGAAAAGAAGGGCCATTTTCACGAGATACAAAAATGCGCTCGGTCACATAGACGGCGTCCGCTTTATGCCGGAGTACGCAGCAGGCGTATCCAATCGATGGCTCACCACGCTCACACTTGATAACGGGCTCAGCCCATATGACGTAGTTCAACGTCTTGCTGAAGAAAACATTGAAGCCCGTCCGCTGTGGAAGCCGCTCCATACCCAGCCGCTGTTCGATCCGGCTTTATTTTATTCTTATGAAGATACAGGAAGCGTATGCGAAGATTTGTTCAAGCGGGGAATCTGTCTCCCATCGGGGTCCAATATGACAGAAGATGAGCAAGACCGGGTCATTGAAGTGCTACTGCACTTATTCCAAACTGCCGAGGTGAAGAAATGGACAGCAAGCATTCGATGATCAGCCTGAAGCAGAAACTGTCCGGGCTGCTCGACGTCATTCCGAAACAATCAGAGATTATATATGCGGACTATCCTCTATATGGGAATGTAGGGGATTTATTTATTATGAAAGGAACAGAAGCCTTCTTTAAAGAACACGGGATTCGGGTCAGAAAACGCTGGAATCCTGACAATTTTCCAGTCGGGCGAAAGCTGGATCCTAATCTCATCATCGTCTGCCAGGGAGGCGGAAACTTCGGGGATTTGTATCCGTATTATCAAGGCTTTAGAGAGAAAATCGTCCAAACCTATCCGAACCACAAAATTGTGATCCTGCCGCAATCGATTTATTTCCAAAACAAAGACAACCTCAAACGGACGGCAGAGATATTTTCTAAGCATGCGAACCTTCACATCATGACAAGGGAAAAAGCCTCCTATGCTACGGCACAGGCATATTTTTCAAAAAATCACATTCAGCTTCTGCCTGATATGGCTCATCAGCTGTTTCCCGTCATTCCCACGCAGCAGCCGTCCAATCAAAAGCTGAGATTTATCCGAACAGATCATGAAGCAAACCAGGCGCTTCAGGAACACACAGAAGCGGAAAGCTACGACTGGCGCACGGTGCTGTCAGCTTCAGACCGCCGGACGATTGCTTTTCTGCAAACGCTGAACGTCCTGAATAAAAAAGCAGGCAACCCTTTGCCCATTGCGTATATATGGGGAAAATACTCGGATTATATCGTCCAAAAAGCCATTCGGTTTTTCAGCCGTTACGAATCGGTGGAAACGTCAAGGCTGCACGGACACATCTTGTCCTCTCTTCTTCAAAAAGAAAACACGGTCATTGATAATTCCTATGGGAAAAACGCCAATTACTTTCATACCTGGATGGAAGGAGTGCCAGGCACCCGGCTCATCCAGCACGCCTCAAAGAAGGAAAACCTTCCTGCTCACGTGTGAGCGGAAGGTTTATTTTGATTCTCCACGTTTGACTTTGTTGTATGCTTCATCTAAATGCTGAATCCGTTTCAGTACGACTGCGTTTTTCGTCAGCTGGTCCTGCACTAGTGTTGAGACGACGGAACGGTAGTAGCTGTTCATCGCGTGGATTTTATCCTCAGACTGATTCATTTCAATATGCTGTTTTAAATTCTCAATAAAATAAGGGACGGAAAAAAGTTCAGACATTTCTTTGGCAGCTCCTTTTTCATAAATGTATACGGTGTGATCTCAATCATGTACAATGAAGAAAGGGGAGTGAGCAAGATGGATATGAAACTTCAGCAAGTACAAGTATTAAAGCCTCAACTGACACAGGAGCTCAGGCAGGCCATCACGCTGCTTGGCTATCACTCGGCAGAACTCGCCGAGTACATTGATGAGCTCTCACTGGAAAACCCTCTTATTGAACGAAAGGAAACAGACACACCGCCACTATCTTACCATAAAACAAACAAAAACAGGATGAATGCACAGGAAGCGGGCCTTCAATTAAGTAATCCGCAAAAAACATTGCAGGATGCGTTAAAACAGCAGTCACTCGATATGAATCTGACAAATACTGAAAAAAAGATTTTTAATTATCTGATTCATTCGCTTGATTCAAATGGATACTTGGAAGAAGATGTGGAGGAGGCAGCACGGCGCCTATCTGTATCGGCCAAGGAAGCGGAGGCTGTTTTGGCAAAACTCCAGTCATTAGAACCGGCTGGAATCGGCGCGAGATCTTTGCAGGAATGCATCCTTCTTCAATTACAGCGGCTGCCGAACAGAAATGAACAAGCAGAAATGCTGGTTTCAGCTCATTTTGATGCTTTTGCGCAAAAAAAATGGAAAGCGCTTTCAGTGGAGTCAGGAATTCCGCTTCATACCATTCAAGATATCTCAGATGATATCGCGGCTCTTCATCCTAGACCTGGCCTTCTGTTTGCCCGGCCAGAGCAAGATGTGTATATTGAGCCTGACATTTTTATCACCGTAAAAAACGGGCACATCGCAGCGGAACTGAATACCCGCTCGTTTCCCGAGATCGATTTGCATCCGCAGTACAGAACGCTTTTATCATCCGGCTCTTGTCAGGATACTGTCTCCTATTTATCTGCGAAATATCAGGAGTGGCGCTGGCTGAGCCGCGCGCTGCGGCAGCGAAAACAGACAATCACGAGAATTATCAATGAACTGATCACACGCCAAAAGGATTTCTTTCTGAAAGGGCGAAGCGCAATGAAGCCGCTGACTCTCAGAGAGGTGGCGGACTGTCTAAGCCTTCATGAATCAACTGTGAGCCGGGCCATTAAAGGGAAAACAATACAAACGCCTTACGGGCTGTTTGAGATGAAACTCTTTTTCTCAGCAAAAGCCGAGGCTTCAGGAGAGGGAGATGCGTCGAATTATGCAGTCAAAATGCATCTTGAAGACCTGATCAATCAAGAGGACAAAACAAAACCGCTTTCAGATCAAAAGCTTGTCGATTTGCTGTATGAACAACACGGCATCCAAATCTCGAGACGCACCGTGGCAAAATATCGCGATCAAATGAATATTCCGTCATCGGCAGCGAGAAAGCGATATAAATAAAATCCTCCCTAGACGGGAGGATTTTTTTAAGGAATCATCCAGCTGAATACGTGATGCTGCAAAAAGGTGATGATACAAACGAGCAGCAGCAAAAACAGACTGTGTTTAATGGTAAAGCGGAAAAGATCTGATTCCTTTCCGGCGAGTCCTACCGCGGCGCACGCCACCGCTATCGACTGCGGCGAAATCATTTTTCCTGTGACACCGCCTGAAGAGTTGGCGGCGACAGACAGAACAGGGTCCATACCGACCGATAATGCGGTGACTTTCTGCAGGTTGCCGAACAGCAGGTTGGCGGAAGTATCCGAGCCGGTAATGAAGACGCCGAGCCAGCCGAGAACGGGCGAAAAGAAGGTAAACATCGAACCTGTCAGCGCGAGTGTCATCCCGAGTGTCGTGCTCATTCCCGAGGAGTTGGTGACATAGGCAAAACCAACGACAGAAGCAATGGTCAAAATCGGAAGCTTCAATTCTTGGACTGTTTCTTTAAAAACGGTTCCCCAGTCTTTCCACGAAATCGCCGTGATGAACTTTGACAGCACTGCGGCAATCAATATCGCGGTGCCGGCTGAACCAAGCACCTCCAACTTGTAAACCGCTTCAATCGGCGTACCGTCAGCATTGACAATCTGATTGTTCAAAAAAGGCACACCGGGGGAAAAAGTCAGTTTTTCTCCAACAGCATTCAGCCACTTTAAGAACACCGCAGAGCCTTCATAATGCCCAGTCAGTGCAGATTTGACAGATGGAATGCCCCATACGGAAATCATCGCCGTCAGCAGCAGAAATGGCGACCAAGCCTTAAAAATCTGTCCGCCGCTGTATGCAGGCGCTGCCGGATTTATGCGCGCCGTTTCAATTGAGGCGGCTGACTCTTGTTCACCGGCAAACCGGAATGTTGTTTTCGGCTTCCACCATTTCAAAAACACAGCAAGTGCAGCCATTGAAACAAGAGCTGACAAAACATCGGGCAGCTCAGGCCCTAAAAAATTGGAACTGAGATATTGAACAACAGCAAAGGAAACACCGGATACGAGAATCGCCGGCCAGATCTCCAAGGCTTTCCTGAACCCGCTCATGATGATGATTAAATAAAGAGGAATAAATACGGATAAAAACGGCAGCTGCCGCCCGACCATTTGCGAAATCTCCATCGCCGGAATCCCTGTCGGCCCTTCTACGGCTGTAATTGGAATCCCAATCGCCCCAAAGGCAACCGGCGCCGTATTGGCGATCAAACAGATCCCCGCAGCATAAAGAGGATTAAAGCCGAGACCGACCAGCAGCGCGGCAGAAATGGCGACCGGCGCTCCGAAGCCTGCTGCCCCTTCTAAAAAAGCCCCGAATGAAAAAGCGATCAAGAGAGCTTGAAGCCGTCGGTCATCAGTAATCGAGAGAACAGAGCTGCGAATGATATCAAACTGTCCCGTTTTCACAGTGATTTTATACAAAAAAACAGACGTCACAATGATCCAGCCGATCGGCAACAATCCGTATACGGCTCCTTGTGTCGCGGACATCAGCGCTTTTTCCGCCGGCATCCGATAAACCAATACAGCAATGATAAGGGCGATCCCCAATGTGGCCAAGCCTGCTGTATACCCCTTCATCCGTTTAATCGCGAGTGCCCAAAAAAAGAAAATAATCGGTACAAGTGCGGCAAGCGCTGATAATAGCAAATTTCCCCCTATAGGCGTATATGCCTGTGTCCATTGCATCCCAAACCCCTCCTTGAAACATAAACTGGCGCCGTATGTAAGCGGTTTCTATAGATGATATGATCATCTGATGACTGGGTAATAAGACCAGTTACCTAGCATTATATTTTGAAAAAAATCAAAGTACAAGACTTTTTGACAAAATAGTCAAAATCTTTTGGCGGCCCACAAAACAGAGTATAATAGATCGTAAACAGCCAGACCTACAAGTTACGGGGTGAATTGCATTGAAATACAAACAGATTAAAACAAAAAAAATATATGAAGAAGTAGCAGATGCCCTATTAGATATGATCAAAAACGGCGAATTGAAGCCGGGGGATAAACTGGACTCTGTTCAGGCGCTTGCTGAGAGCTTTCAAGTCAGCCGTTCAGCGGTTCGCGAAGCACTTTCTGCGCTAAAAGCGATGGGGCTTGTCGAAATGAAACAGGGAGAAGGCACGTATCTGAAGGAATTTGAGCTCAATCAAATCTCTCAGCCGCTCTCAGCGGCCCTTCTGATGAAAAAAGAGGACGTCAAGCAGCTGCTCGAGGTCAGAAAACTGCTTGAAATCGGCGTGGCTTCACTAGCGGCTGAAAAAAGGACAGAAGCAGATCTCGAAAGAATTCAGGATGCACTAAAGGAAATGGGCAGCATTGAAGCGGACGGTGAGCTGGGAGAGAAAGCAGACTTTGCATTTCATCTTGCGCTTGCGGACGCTTCTCAAAATGAACTTCTTAAACACTTGATGAATCACGTGTCATCATTGCTGCTGGAAACAATGAGGGAAACGAGGAAAATCTGGCTGTTTTCCAAGAAGACCTCCGTTCAGCGGCTGTATGAGGAGCACGAACGGATTTACAATGCTGTGGCTGCCGGGAACGGTGCAGAGGCGGAAGCCGCCATGCTGGCACATTTGACGAATGTGGAAGATGTGCTTTCGGGATATTTCGAGGAAAATGTGCAATAACCAACTCATTTCCCGGGCAATTCCGCCGGTTCCGAATGATACGAACAACTGAGACTGAGCCGCAAATGGTTCAGTCTTTTTACATGAGGCAGCCAGAGGGCTTTGTGCACTTGACATTTGCGAAAAAGAAAGTAAAATATTTTACTAAAACAATGCGAGCTGAATAATGGAGGCAGATGCAATGGCGACAATTAAAGATATCGCGCAGGAAGCGGGATTTTCAATCTCAACCGTTTCCCGCGTTTTAAATAACGATGAAAGCCTTTCTGTTCCTGATGAGACACGGGAGAAAATCTATGAAGCGGCGGAAAAGCTCAATTACCGCAAAAAAACAGTAAGGCCGCTGGTGAAACATATTGCGTTTTTATATTGGCTGACAGATAAAGAAGAATTAGAAGATGTCTATTTTAAAACGATGAGATTAGAAGTAGAGAAACTGGCGAAGGCATTCAATGTCGATATGACCACTTATAAAATAGCGGATGGAATCGAGAGCATTCCTGAACATACGGAAGGGTTTATTGCCGTTGGCACATTTTCAGATGAAGAGCTGGCTTTCCTCAGAAATCTCACTGAAAACGGCGTGTTCATCGATTCAACTCCTGATCCCGATCATTTTGACTCGGTAAGGCCCGATTTGGCACAAATGACAAAGAAGACGGTAAACATCCTGACTGAGAAGGGGCATAAGAGCATCGGTTTTATCGGCGGCACATACAAAAATCCGAATACCAATCAGGATGAAATGGACATCCGTGAACAAACCTTCAGATCCTATATGAGGGAAAAAGCCATGCTGGACGAGCGCTATATTTTTTGTCATCGCGGATTCTCTGTAGAAAACGGCTACCGCCTGATGTCAGCAGCGATCGACACATTAGGCGATCAGCTTCCGACTGCTTTTATGATTGCAGCGGACCCGATTGCAGTGGGCTGTCTGCAAGCCCTGAACGAAAAAGGAATTGCCATACCAAACAGGGTAAGCATTGTGAGTATCAACAACATCAGCTTCGCGAAGTATGTCTCGCCACCTCTGACGACGTTTCATATTGATATACATGAATTATGTAAAAATGCTGTTCAATTACTGCTTGAACAAGTGCAGGACAAGAGAAGAACGGTAAAAACATTATATGTGGGGGCAGAATTAATCGTCAGGAAGAGTATGAATGAAGGATGACTTAGGACACTAAGTCATTTTTTTATTTAGGTAAAAAAATTTACTCTAGGAGGTAAATAGTTTGTTTACACATTTTCTCAGGCGTGCTATATTATCTTTAAAGCGCTTTCATTCCTACCGAAAGGGTGACAATCAATGAAAATGGCAAAAAAGTGTTCCGTATTCATGCTCTGCGCAGCTGTCAGTTTATCCTTGGCGGCTTGCGGCCCAAAGGAAAGCAGCAGCGCCAAATCGAGTTCAAAAGGGTCAGAGCTTGTTGTATGGGAGGATAAAGAAAAGAGCATCGGCATTAAAGACGCCGTTGCTGCGTTTGAAAAAGAGCATGATGTGAAGGTCAAAGTCGTTGAAAAACCGTATGCCAAGCAGATTGAAGATTTGCGAATGGACGGACCGGCCGGCACAGGCCCTGACGTGTTAACAATGCCAGGGGACCAAATCGGAACCGCTGTCACGGAAGGATTACTCAAGGAATTACATGTCAAAAAAGACGTTCAATCACTTTATACTGACGCTTCCATTCAGTCTCAAATGGTAGATCAAAAGCTTTATGGACTGCCAAAAGCGGTCGAAACGACTGTCCTTTTTTACAACAAAGATCTCATCTCCGAAAAGGAATTGCCCAAAACGCTGGAAGAGTGGTACGACTATTCCAAAAAGACTGCTAATGGCAGCAAATTTGGCTTTTTAGCCCTATTTGATCAAATTTATTATGCAGAAAGTGTGATGAGCGGATATGGCGGATACATTTTTGGAAAGGCCAAAGATGGGAGCTATAACCCGTCAGACATTGGAATTAATAATGAAGGAGCTGTCAAAGGTGCGGCGCTGATTCAGAAGTTTTACAAAGATGGCCTGTTCCCCGCTGGCATTATTGGAGAACAAGGGATTAACGTATTGGAATCGCTGTTCACAGAAGGAAAAGCCGCCGCAATTATCTCTGGGCCATGGAATGTAGAAGCTTTTTCGAAAGCAGGAATCAATTATGGCATTACGAAACTGCCGAAGCTGGAAAATGGGAAAAACATGAGCTCCTTTATCGGCGTCAAAAGCTACAACGTTAGTGCATTTTCAAAGAATGAAGAGCTGGCGCAAGAATTAGCCGTTTTCCTGGCAAATGAAAAAAATTCTAAAACACGATATGAAGAAACGAAAGAAGTTCCTGCTGTGAAATCCCTAGCCAATGACCCGGCTATTATGAAAAGCGAGGCGGCACGGGCAGTTACTGAACAATCCCGTTTCTCAGAGCCAACACCAAATATTCCGGAAATGAATGAAATATGGACGCCGGCTGATTCAGCATTACAGACGGTTGCAACAGGGAAGGCAGATCCGAAACAAGCATTGGATCAAGCAGCTGAAACGGCCAAAGGACAAATTAAGGCAAAGCACAGCGGAAAATAAAGAGAAAGCTAGATTTGTATTGTAAGAGAGGTGAAAACGGTGCAGCATCGTCAAGTCGCTTTGTTGCTTTCTATCATTCCGGGACTCGGGCAATTTTATAACAAGCAATGGATAAAAGGTATTGTCTTTCTTTTCTTAGGCGCATCGTTTTTTGCGGTCTTTGGAGATCTGCTCAATATGGGGTTTTGGGGAATCTTTACACTGGGAACAGAAGTGCCGCGGGATAATTCCGTTTTTCTGCTGGCGGAAGGGATTATTGCTGTCATCGTGACCTGCTTTGGCCTTGCGGTGTATTATGTAAATCTTCGCGATGCGTTCCAAAGCGGAAAACAGCGTGATGAAAATAAGCCATTAAGTTCCTTAAAGGAACAATACCAGCATATCATTTCTGAGGGCTATCCTTATGTCGTCAGCGGCCCATCTTTGTTTATTTTAATTTTCGCCGTGATCTTTCCTATCTTATTCAGCTTTGCATTAGCGTTTACAAACTATGATTTGTATCATTCTCCTCCTGCAAAATTAATTGATTGGGTCGGTTTTCAAACGTTCGCAAATATTTTCACAGTTGATATTTGGAGGTCGACTTTTTTTGATGTACTGGCTTGGACGGTGGTTTGGACACTTGCTGCATCCACACTGCAAGTCACCTTGGGGATTTTTCTCGCGATCATTGTTAACCAGAAAGACCTTCGGTTTAAACGTTTTTTTCGGACGATTCTGATTTTGCCATGGGCCGTTCCCGGTTTTGTGACGATTTTAATTTTTGCGGGACTGTTTAATGATAGCTTCGGTGCGATGAATCACGATATCTTGGCTTTCTTCGGGATAGATCCGCTTCCGTGGATGACAGATGCCAATTGGTCGAGGCTTGCATTGATTCTCATGCAGGGCTGGCTTGGATTTCCGTACATCTTTCTCGTCTCAACAGGCGTATTGCAATCCATCCCGGACGATCTGTATGAAGCAGCTACGATTGATGGCGCTTCTGTCTTTTCAAAGTTGAGATACATCACGCTTCCAATGGTGTTCATTGCAATGGCTCCGATTATCATTACCCAGTTTACGTTTAATTTTAATAACTTTAATATTATCTATCTATTCAATGGCGGAGGTCCGGCTGTAACCGGATCAACAGCCGGCGGGACAGATATCCTCGTTTCATGGATTTATAAATTGACAATGCAGTCCAGTCAATATTCTCTTGCTGCGGCTTTAACCATTTTATTATCTGTATTTGTTATCTCCATCGCATTGTGGCAATTCAGACAGACAAAGTCTTTTAAAGAGGGGGCATAAGGTATGCTGGCAGATATGAAAGTCAGAAAATATATCCGTCTCCTTTTCTCTTACTTGTTGCTAGCCTTTATGGCGGTCATCATTGTTTATCCTCTCCTTTGGACGGCAGGCGCAAGCTTTAATCCCGGCAACAGCTTAATCAGTACATCCATCATTCCGAAGCATCCGACATTCGATCATTACAAGGAATTATTTGCGGGCAAAGAAAGCCTTCAATATGTGCAGTGGTATGTCAACTCTATGAAGATCAGCCTGTTTACAATGGCAGGGTCTTTGCTCTGTGTGACGTTTACAGCCTATGCGTTTTCACGCTTTCGGTTTAAAGGGAGGAAATATGCTTTAACGCTCTTTTTATTGCTACAGATGATTCCTCAGTTTTCAGCTTTAATTGCCTTGTTTGTGCTGGCGCAAATCTTGGGAATGATCAATAGCCACTGGCTGCTAATCTTGCTTTATATCGGCGGCCTGATCCCGATGAATACGTATTTGATGAAAGGGTACATGGATTCCATTCCGATGGATTTAGACGAAAGCGCCAAGATTGACGGAGCTAGCAGCACCAGAATCTTCTTCCAGATCATTCTGCCATTATCAAAACCGATGGCGGCAGTCGTGGCCATGAACGGCTTTACCGGTCCGCTCGGAGATTTTGTGCTGTCCTCAACCATATTGAGAACGCCTGAATCATATACATTGCCCGTCGGTCTATTTAATTTAGTGAATGATGTCATGGGGGCCAGCTATACGACATTTGCGGCCGGAGCCCTGCTTATCAGCATACCGGTGGCCATCATCTTTATCATGCTGCAAAAGAATTTTGTGTCCGGACTAACCGCAGGCGGAACGAAGGGCTAAGAGAAAAAGGAGGAGAATGTGATGTCAAAGCTTGAAAAAACGCACGTAACAAAAGCGAAATTTATGCTCCATGGGGGAGACTACAACCCCGATCAGTGGCTGGATCGGCCCGATATTTTAGCTGACGATATCAAACTGATGAAGCTTTCTCATACGAATACGTTTTCTGTCGGCATTTTTGCATGGAGCGCACTTGAGTCGGAGGAGGGCGTATATCAATTTGAATGGCTGGATGATATTTTTGAGCGGATTCACAGTATAGGCGGCCGGGTCATATTAGCAACGCCGAGCGGAGCCCGTCCGGCCTGGCTGTCGCAAACCTATCCGGAAGTTTTGCGTGTCAATGCCTCCCGCGTCAAACAGCTGCACGGCGGAAGGCACAACCACTGCCTCACATCTAAAGTCTACCGAGAAAAAACACGGCACATCAACCGCTTATTAGCAGAACGATACGGACATCACCCGACGCTGTTAATGTGGCACATTTCAAACGAATACGGGGGAGATTGCCACTGTGATCTATGCCAGCATGCTTTCCGGGAGTGGCTGAAATCGAAATATGACAACAGCCTCAAGGCATTGAACCATGCGTGGTGGACTCCTTTTTGGAGCCATACGTTCAATGACTGGTCACAAATTGAAAGCCCTTCGCCGATCGGTGAAAATGGCTTGCATGGCCTGAATTTAGATTGGCGCCGGTTCGTCACCGATCAAACGATTTCGTTTTATAAAAATGAAATCATTCCGCTGAAAGAATTGACGCCTGATATCCCTATCACAACGAATTTTATGGCTGACACACCGGATTTGATCCCGTATCAGGGCCTCGACTACAGCAAATTTGCAAAGCATGTCGATGTCATCAGCTGGGACGCTTATCCTGTCTGGCACAATGACTGGGAAAGCACAGCTGATTTGGCGATGAAGGTCGGTTTTATCAACGATCTGTACCGAAGCTTGAAGCAGCAGCCTTTCTTATTAATGGAGTGTACGCCAAGCGCGGTCAATTGGCATAACGTCAACAAGGCAAAGCGCCCGGGCATGAATCTGCTGTCATCCATGCAAATGATTGCCCACGGCTCGGACAGCGTACTCTATTTCCAATACCGCAAATCACGCGGGGCATCAGAAAAATTACACGGAGCGGTTGTGGATCATGACAATAGCCCGAAGAACCGCGTCTTTCAAGAAGTGGCCAAGGTAGGCGAGACATTGGAACGGCTGTCCGAAGTTGTCGGAACGAAGAGGCCGGCTCAAACCGCGATTTTATATGACTGGGAAAATCATTGGGCGCTCGAGGATGCTCAGGGGTTTGCGAAGGCGACAAAACGTTATCCGCAAACGCTTCAGCAGCATTACCGCACATTCTGGGAACACGATATCCCTGTCGACGTCATCACGAAAGAACAAGACTTTTCACCATATAAACTGCTGATCGTCCCGATGTTGTATTTAATCAGCGAGGACACCATTTCCCGTTTAAAAGCGTTTACGGCTGACGGCGGCACCTTAGTCATGACGTATATCAGCGGGGTTGTGAATGAGCATGACTTAACATACACAGGCGGATGGCATCCGGACCTTCAAGCTATATTTGGAGTTGAGCCTCTTGAAACGGACACCCTGTATCCGAAGGATCGAAACGCTGTCAGCTACCGCAGCCAAATATATGAATTGAAGGATTATGCAACCGTGATTGATGTAAAGACAGCTTCAGTGGAAGCGGTGTATCAAGAAGATTTTTATGCGCGCACGCCAGCGGTCACAAGCCATGAGTATCAGCAGGGCAAGGCGTATTTTATCGGCGCGCGTTTGGAGGATCAATTTCAGCGTGATTTCTATGAGTGTCTGATCACAGACCTGTCTCTTTCTCCAGTTTTTCCGGTTCGGCACGGAAAAGGCGTCTCCGTACAAGCGAGGCAGGATCAGGACAATGATTATATTTTTGTCATGAATTTTACGGAAGAAAAACAACTGGTCACGTTTGATCAGAGTGTGAAGGACATAATGACAGGAGACATATTGTCAGGCGACCTGACGATGGAAAAGTATGAAGTAAGAATTTTCGTAAACACACATTAGGCTGATGCTCCGCTCGATATGGGCGGATTCTTTTTTCTATAGAATGAAAACGCTCACTAAGTCTTGGGAGGATGAAATCATGAAAAGCAAAGTGAAAATGTTCTTTGCGGCTGCCATCGTGTGGAGTGCATGTAGTTCAACAGGATATGCCGCTGCCATTGAGAAGGAGAAGCACGTGTCAGAGCTTCGGGCAGAGGATCTTTTTGTTAAAAAAGTAGAGGGAATGAACAAGGACTTTATCAAAGGGGCAGATGTATCCAGCGTTATTGCTTTGGAAAACAGCGGTGTCACCTTTTACAATACAAGCGGAAAACGCCAGGACATCTTTACAACCTTAAAACAGGCTGGGGTCAACTATGTTCGCGTCCGCATCTGGAATCACCCGTATGATTCAAATGGCAATGGGTATGGCGGGGGGAACAATGATGTTCAAAAAGCCATCGAAATCGGAAAAAGAGCGACAGCGAACGGAATGAAGGTGCTGGCCGACTTTCACTACTCTGATTTCTGGGCCGATCCAGCGAAACAAAAGGTGCCCAAAGCCTGGGCGAGTCTCAGCTTTGAAGCAAAAAAAGCAAAGCTCTATGAGTATACGAAACAAAGCCTGCAAAAGATGATCAAGGAAGGCGTTGACATCGGCATGGTTCAGGTCGGAAATGAAACAACAGGAGGATTTGCCGGTGAGACTGATTGGACGAAGATGTGCCAATTATTTAATGAAGGAAGCCGAGCGGTCAGGGAGACAAATTCAAATATTTTGGTCGCCCTGCATTTTACCAATCCTGAAACGGCTGGAAGGTATTCATTTATTGCGGAAACACTCAGCAAAAACAAAGTGGACTATGATGTGTTTGCGAGCTCCTATTATCCTTTCTGGCATGGGACATTACAAAATTTGACCTCCGTGCTGAAGGCTGTTGCCAACACGTACGGCAAAAAAGTCATGGTGGCGGAGACATCGTACACCTATACCGCTGAGGATGGCGATGGGCATGGAAATACAGCACCAAAAAGCGGCCAGACGCTGCCATATCCAATTTCTGTTCAAGGCCAGGCAACCGCAGTAAGAGATGTAATGGAGGCAGTGGCGAATACGGGCAAAGCAGGACTTGGTGTTTTCTACTGGGAGCCGGCGTGGATTCCAGTTGGGCCGAAGACACAGATAGAGAAAAACAAAGTGTTATGGGAAACATACGGATCAGGGTGGGCCTCCAGCTATGCTGCTGAATACGACCCTGAAGACGCCGGGAAGTGGTATGGGGGAAGTGCTGTAGATAATCAAGCTTTATTTGATTTTAATGGACACCCGCTGCCTTCCTTGCAGGTGTTTCAATATGCGGAGTCAGGACATATTCCAAAGAAACGCTGAAACAGAAAAATCCATGAGATGTAACAAATCATTGTTATGTCTCATGGATCATTTTATTTTACATCAACTAATATAAAACATTCGTCATCACTCTTATGATGAGCTTCCTTTTGATGCTTGAGTGATGTAAGGATTTTCTCCTTCAGGTCTGTGATCGGCGAATCAGGATGTTCTTTTAGTAAATCAAATAAATAACATGAAGCCGTAGGATCCATCACGCCATCCGTATACAGAAGCAATCTTCCGCCCTCCGTATATGAAAGGCTGCTTGACTGAAACACTAAGTCTTCAAACATCCCGATCGGAGGCGAAGTCGCGTGAAGCAGATGTTGAGTTCCGCTATCGTCCTGCCAAAGTGCCGGCGGATGCCCTGCGTTGACATAATCAATTCTTTGCCGTGCTATGTCAATCTCGAGATAAATAGCAGTGCAATAATGTCTTGCTTCCTCATCATTTTGAAACAAGCTGTGAAGGTGCCGGTCCAATTCCTTCATAACTTTAACAGGGCTGAGACCTTGCGTGATTTGGCGCTGGAACAAAGGATGAAGAGACATCGTAATCAATGCAGATGAAATTCCGTGCCCCATCACATCAAGGATAATAATGCCGTAACGGTGTTCATCGATTTGATAATATCCGTAAAGATCACCTGACAATTCACTCGATGCATTGTAATAAGAGTCAATCTGAACCTGATCGTTTACAATCGGTTCAGTCAACGAGTTTTTCTGGATCTTTCTGGCGAGTTCAAGCTCTCTTTTGGTGTTTAATTTAAATTGTTGATTTTGTTTGTTGATCTCAAGAAGTTCTTCTTGTTTTGCTTTCAGCGTTTCCAAGGCAATCTCTAACTCCGCATTGGCTTTCTGTTTGGCAAGCAAAGCTTCCTGAGCCTCATTTCTGGCTATCAGCAGCTCATTTTCATATTCATTTCGCTTTCGCATGGGAATAAGAACACAATCAAAGACAGAAGCCCCGCTACCGTGTCTCGCAATAGCATTGATAAGGACGGGAATTTCTTCTCCATCTCTAGCTTTCAGGGAAATGTATATTTCTTCGATGTGATGCTCCAATTTCAAAAGCGGAAAAAAATAAAGCTGGCAGAAAAGCTGTGCGGGAATGGTCAACATCATATTCATATGCTGGCCGATAACCTGCTCCGGTTCATAATCCAGAATCTTGATAAGGGTACGGTTGGCAGCTATGATCGCCCCCTCTTCTGACAAAGCGAGGAAACCGCATGGTGCATCATTCAATTGTTTGTCCATCTAAGAGGGTCACCTCTATCCCTTTCGTTCCTATATCACACGTGTGCTTTTAAATAATCGCCGATCAGCTGTATCGTCTCATCTGGATGGCTCATATGAGGGCAATGTCCGCGAGCCTCCATTTGTTTCAGACTGCTATAAGGCAGATGCTGATGCATATACTTACCTACTGTTGCAGGTGCGATGATATCATCTGCACATTGGAGAATAAGAGAGGGAACCGTTACCTTCGAAAGATCCTCTCGGTGATCAGAAAAAAACGCCGCTTTCGCGAATTGGCGGGCAATGACAGGATCAGTAGAACAAAAACGGCTTTCAAGCTCTTCCTTAATTTCAGGCCGATCTGGCTGATTCAGAACGGTTGCCGCAAATACAGTTGCCCAGCCGATATAATTTTTCTCCATCATCTCCAGCAAGCCAAGGAGCTGCTCCTCTTCAAATCCTCCGTAATACTCAGGCGGATCATTCAAATAGCAAGGAGAAGGCCCCACCATCACCAGATGGGAAAAAAGCTCCGGGCGGCGGATGGATGCAAGCATCCCAATCAAGGCCCCGACGGAGTGCCCCACAAACACGGTTTCCTTCAGATCTAAAGCTTCACAAACATCAAGAACATCTTGGGCATAGCCGTCAAGTGTCTGGTAACGATTCAGGTCATATGCGCGCAAATCTGAATGTCCCGAACCGACGTAATCAAATAAAATCACCCGATGATCTTCTTCAAAGGCAGGTGCCACGGCATTCCACACACTTTGATCGCATCCAAAACCAGGTGCGAACATGATAGATGCTTTGCCGCTGCCTTTCACCTTCACATGATTTCTAGACAAAATCGCTTCGTTCATGATTGGCTCCTTTCAGCCGGAAAGTAATATAAAGTTCAATATGTCTATCATAACACTCGGATGGTTTGAAGAGTGTATCTTTCTATGAAAGTCACAGCAGTTTAAAAGAAAGAGGACATGGGAGATAAAAAAGGTGGATGAATTGGAAGATGCAGGAGGAGGATTGCCTAGATATCGGCGGTGAGAAAGAAAATGACATTTGTCACTCCATCATTATGACACCCCATACTAACATCGTCTTCTCCGTCATTTTACAATCAATGTAAACGATCAGGAGGTGCTCATGTGATGAAAGAAGTAGTAACAGTAAGCAACGTGACAAAACATTTCCATCGAAAAACCGCTGTAAACCACATCAGTTTCAGTATTGAAAAAGGAGAAATTGCAGCCATTCTCGGGCCAAATGGGGCAGGGAAGACGACCGTCATCTCTATGAT
Organism: Bacillus sp. 204(2023); assembly: GCF_037027505.1. Lineage (NCBI taxonomy): Bacteria > Bacillati > Bacillota > Bacilli > Caryophanales > Bacillaceae > Bacillus > Bacillus sp. 204(2023). The sequence continues at coordinate 42,603 of NZ_JAXCHE010000005.1, forward strand.
ATTAGGATTGCTGAAACCGAGTGAGGGAGAAATCAAACTATTTAACCGGGTTCCTGATGATCAACAGGTTCGTGAAAAAATAGGTGTAATGCTTCAGGAAGTAAGTGTCATGCCGGGCCTTAAGGTGGATGAAATCCTTGAACTCTTCCGGAGCTATTATCCGAATCCATTGTCCATGAAAGAACTCGTTTCGTTAACAGCACTCACCAAAGAAGATTTGAAAACAAGAGCAGAAAAATTATCCGGCGGACAAAAACGCCGTTTGAGCTTTGCTTTGGCTCTTGCCGGGAACCCGGAGCTGCTTATACTTGATGAACCGACAGTCGGTATGGATACTTCATCAAGACATCGATTCTGGCAGACCATTCACGGACTGTCGGACCAAGGAAAAACAATTATTTTTTCAACTCATTATTTACAGGAAGCAGACGATGCCGCACAGCGAATCCTATTTTTTACTGAAGGACAGCTTGTTGCAGACGACTCACCAATGCAAATCCGCTCAAGAATTCAAAAACAGTCTGTTTCCTTTACGCTTCATTCAAGTGAATCATTGGAAAGGCTGTCTAATCACCCGGAAGTCGAGAGAGTGATCCATGAGTATGAGAGAACCATCATCCAGACATCAAATACAGACAAAGTGTTGGCGCTGATCTTTCAAGAAAACATCCCAGCACGGGATATTCGAATTGAGCAAGCGACGCTCGATGAGGCATTTCGCCAGCTGGCTGACGGCAACAGGGAGGCGATGTGAGTGAACATGCTGCAAAAGCAAAGCATCGCTGAAATGAAAAGGGTGCTTAGGAACAAGTACTTTGTGCTTTGGTCTCTGATCATGCCGATTGCCTTTTATTATTTCTTTACAAATGTAGTGAATACCAACGTCCCTGATCAACGTGCATGGGAAGCCCATTACCTGATGTCGATGACAGTCTTCAGCGTGATGGGTTCCTCTATCATGACGCTGGGCATCCGAATGGTACAAGAACGGTCACAAGGCTGGGCCGCCTTTATCCGCCTTACGCCTCTTCCGGATCATATCTATTTATCAGCTCAGATGATCGGCCAAAGTGTCATTCACGTTTTATCAATTACCGTCATATTTCTGTTCGGCGCAATCATCAATGATATTGCTTTGTCACCGTTTGAATGGATGATGAGCGGACTGTGGATTTTGTTTGGCGCATTGCCTTTTTTAGCATTAGGCACACTAATCGGCCTCATGAGAAAAGTAGAAACAGCGGCCGGAATCAGTAATGTGCTTTATATGCTGCTGGCTTTAGGCGGAGGGATGTGGATGCCGTTTGAGGTCATGCCTGACATGATGCAGAACATTGGCCAGTGGCTTCCGTCTTATCATTTCGGAAGCGGAGCGTGGGAGCTTGTCCGGGGTGGGAGTCCGACCTGGAAAAATATTCTGATATTAATCGCTTATATGATGCTCTTCATGCTACTATCTAAATATATAAGAAGAAAACAAGAAGCGGTGTAATACATGAAAAAGGCAATATCTATTTTCCCGAAGGAATTCGGGTTTTTCCCTTATATCTTTCTGGTGTATACGATTATGCCGTTCCTCTCCTTATTAAAAGAATCAGGTGTCAAACAGGGGATCGGATATGGCATGCTGCTCCTTTTTGTAGCGGCATATCGCCAGTTATTCTGCAGCGTGGGCAAAGCTTCGTTTACATATTGGCTTATCGTGCAAATGGCGGTTATTTTGATATATAGTGTGTTTTACAATATCACCTATATATACTTAGGTTTTTTCCCGGCAAACTTTGTTGGTTATTACAAAGAGAAAACGAATTTTAACCGTGCGTTCTGCGCTTTAATCTTTATACTGCTTTTTCCATGCCTATACCAATTTATCGCGAATCTGGTCTCGCTCCGGGAGCTTTTTTCTGTTCTCCCGTTTCTCGTCATTATGCTCATTTCTCCATTCGGCATTCGTTCTATGTTTCGGAGGATTGAGCTTGAAAATAAGCTTGCACAAGCCAACGAACAGATAAAAGAACTCTCTAAAAGGGAGGAGCGTGTTCGAATCGCCCGTGATCTTCACGATACTCTTGGCCACACCCTGTCGCTGCTTACATTAAAAAGCCAGCTCATTCAGCGGCTGGCTGCATCTGATCCAGAACGGACCAAGCTTGAGGCAAAAGAAATGGAAACCAGCTCGCGAGCCGCACTCAAGCAAGTCCGAGAGCTGGTTTCTGATATGAGAACAGTCACGATAACAGAGGAGCTCGTAAACATTCAGCACATATTAAGAGCGGGGAACATTACCTTTCAATACGAAGGAGCCGACGACTTTTCAGCGATATCTCCCGTCACTCAAAATATTATCAGTATGTGTATGCGGGAAGCCGTGACTAACATCATCAAGCACAGCAAAGCAACCCACTGTGCCATCACCATTTCTCAGTTTGCTGACAAAATGAAGATCGTAATACGGGATGACGGAAAGGGAGCGGCGAAGGAGAAAATGTTTGGAAATGGCCTGCGGGGAATGGAAGAACGGCTCATGCTCATTGAAGGGGGATTAACGGTTTCAGATCATAACGGAACGGTTGTGGCACTGACGATTCCGCTTATTAAAAAAGCAGAATGATTGGAGGACGAAAAGAATGATTCGTCTGTTTATTGCTGAGGACCAGCGCATGCTTTTAGGCGCTTTGGGATCTCTGCTTGATTTAGAAGAGGATATGACAGTCATCGGACAAGCATTGAACGGGGAAGAGGCGCTACATGCTATTTTGAAGCTGGAGCCGGATGTATGCATTATGGACATTGAAATGCCGGTTCGAAGCGGGCTGGATGTGGCAGAGGAATTAATGAAAAAAGGCTGCGTCAGCAAGGTCATTATTTTAACCACCTTTGCCCGCCCCGGATATTTTGAACGCGCCGTAAAGGCCGGTGCACATGGCTATCTGCTGAAAGACGGCGAAATTGACGATCTGGCCGATGCCATTCGAAAATGTGTAAAGGGAAAACGTGTCTTCAGCCCTGAGCTGACGTTTAATATGATGCGAGACGAAAATCCGCTAACCGTAAGAGAGCAAGAAATTCTGAGGCTTGCGGCTTTAGGCAAGACAACAAAAGACATTACGCTGGAGCTCTATTTATCTCAAGGCACAGTTCGAAACTATATCTCAGAAATCATCCAAAAGCTTAATGCGAAAAATCGGACAGAAGCCGCCAGCATCGCTGAGGAAAAGGGCTGGATCTAACCATATACTGCACTCCTGGGAGATCGGGAGTGTTTTTATATTTATATGCCACAAATGAAAATATCCCTAGAAAACCCTTCCCTTCCATTGTCAGAATAGTGTACGATATTCATATAGTTATTTTAACTCAGGTCATCAGATGACCTGATCATATATTGGGGATGAGAGAGGGGTTCATCATGAAAGTCTCACTTTTTGTCACTTGTCTTGTTGATATGTTTCAAACAAATGTCGGAAAAGCAACGGTTGAGCTGCTGGAGCGGCTTGGGTGTGAGGTTGATTTTCCGGAAGGGCAGATTTGCTGCGGGCAGCCGGCTTACAACAGCGGCTATGTACATGACGCCAAAAAAGCAATGAAACGGATGATCGAAACGTTTCAGGATTCCGAATATGTTGTCAGTCCTTCCGGTTCCTGCACAACGATGTTCCGGGAGTATCCGCACCTGTTTCAGGATGATCCGAAATGGGCCGATAAAGCGCAAAAGCTGGCGGATAAAACGTATGAACTGACAGATTTTATTGTGAACGTCCTTGGGGTAGAGAATGTCGGCGCGACCCTTCATACAAAAGCGACCTTACATACGTCGTGCCATATGACAAGGCTGCTGGGTGTTCGGGAGGAGCCGATGAAGCTGTTGAGCCATGTGAAGGGCCTGCAGTTTACAGAGCTTCCGGGCAAACATAACTGCTGCGGATTTGGAGGAACGTTCTCAGTCAAGATGGCGCAGATTTCTGAGCAGATGGTCGATGAAAAAGTCGAATGTGTGGAGGAAACGGGAGCAGAGGTGCTGATCGGTGCTGACTGCGGCTGTTTGATGAATATCGGGGGACGGCTTGGCCGAAAAGATAAAAATGTCAAAGTGATGCACATCGCCGAAGTGCTCAACAGCAGATAAAACTGGATTCAGAGGGGGAAAGGATCATGGCGATGAAAATCGGTACTGACGCTTTTAAAGAGCGGGTATCACAGGGGATTGATAATGAATTTATGAGAGGCGCTGTTTCAGGTGCACAGGAGCGTCTGCGGACGCGGCGCCTAGAGGCAGCAGAAGAACTGGGAAATTGGGAGGAGTGGCGCTCTTTATCAGAGGAAATCAGGCAGCATGTCCTTGAAAACCTTGATTTCTATCTCGGACAGCTTGCCGAAAATGTGGCGAAAAGAGGCGGACATGTCTATTTCGCGGAAACAGCGGAAGAGGCGTCTTCTTATATTCGCGGCGTCATTCAAAAGAAGAACGGGAAGAAAATCGTAAAATCAAAATCAATGGTTACAGAGGAAATCAATCTGAATGAGGTGCTGGAGAAGGAAGGCTGTGAAGTCGTCGAAACCGACCTCGGCGAGTATATTTTGCAGATTGATGATCACGATCCGCCGTCACATATCGTCGCGCCCGCCCTTCATAAAAATAAAGAGCAGATACGCGATGTGTTTAAAGAAAGACTGGACTATCAACATACAGAAAAACCGGAAGAGCTGGTGATGCATGCGCGCGCCATTCTCCGGAAAAAGTTTCTGGAAGCGGATATCGGCATTACCGGCTGTAACTTCGCCATCGCTGACACGGGTTCCGTCAGCCTTGTGACCAATGAAGGAAATGGACGGCTTGTGAGCACCTTGCCGAAAACACAAATTACCGTCATGGGAATGGAGCGGATTGTCCCGTCATTTTCTGAATTTGAAGTGCTAGTCAGCATGCTGACAAGAAGTGCTGTCGGACAGCGGCTGACAAGTTATATTACAGCTTTGACGGGTCCGAAGCTGGAAGGTGAAGTGGACGGTCCGGAGGAATTCCATCTTGTCATCGTTGACAATGGACGATCCAATATCCTTGGAACGGAATTCCAGTCTGTGCTGCAATGTATCCGCTGTGCCGCCTGTATCAATGTCTGTCCTGTGTACCGCCATGTCGGCGGACATTCATACGGCTCAATCTACTCGGGGCCGATCGGAGCGGTTTTATCGCCGTTGCTCGGCGGTTATGACGATTATAAGGAGCTGCCGTACGCGTCTTCACTGTGCGCTGCTTGTTCAGAAGCCTGCCCGGTCAAAATCCCGCTTCATGAGCTGCTACTCAAGCATCGTCAGAATATCGTCGAAAAAGAAGGCAGGGCGCCGATCAGTGAAAAGCTTGCAATGAAAGCATTCGGACTTGGCGCATCCTCCTTATCGCTTTACAAAATGGGCTCAAAATGGGCGCCGGCCGCCATGACGCCTTTTACAGAGGACGAAAAAATTTCGAAAGGGCCCGGCCCGCTTAAAAATTGGACCCAGATCCGCGACTTCCCGGCACCGCATAAATCGAGATTCAGAGACTGGTTTGCGGACAGAGAAACAAGTGAACGCACGAAGGAGGAGCAGTGATGACGAAGGGAACCATTCAGAATCAAGAGAGCTTTTTAAACCGAATCGCATCCAGCCTGGGCCGTGAAAGAAGAACAGGGGGCGTGTCAGTCCCTGAATGGGCGAATCAGCCGCAATATAAAACACTTGAAGGTTATTCAGCGGATGACTTAGTCACAGTGCTCAAAAACCATTGTGTCAAAATCCATACAGAGCTGATTGAAACGGATTCAACCGGCCTTTACGATGCCCTGCGCGAGCAAGTCAGCCGCTTTTCCGGAGGCCCTGTCATCATTCCGAAGGACCCCCGCTTTGAAGAATACGGACTGAAAAGCCTGCTCGCCAAGGACTGGCCGAGTGAAGGAACGCCGGTCTGGGAGTGGGATGCTGACAAAGGCGAGGACAATATCAAAAAAGCGGAGCAAGCCAATGTAGGGATTACATTCAGCGAAATGACATTGGCTGAGTCGGGGACGGTTGTCCTCTTCTCTTCAAAAGACATCGGCCGATCTGTCAGCCTTCTGCCGACGACTTATATTGCGATCGTGCCGAAATCAAGCATTGTACCGAGAATGACACAAGCCAGTGATATCATCCGCCAAAACATTGCGGACGGTGTCACTGTTCCTTCATGTATCAACTACATTACCGGACCGAGCAACTCAGCAGACATTGAAATGGATTTAGTTGTGGGAGTGCACGGACCTGTAAAGGCAGCATATATTCTCGTCTCTGACCGCTGAACTCAGGAAGCCCGGCAGGCATATGCCGGGCTTTTTGCTTGTAAAAACTTCAACTTCCAATTTTTTGGCCGATGAGAAGAGTATGACTTGAAATAGGAGGAAATGCGATGAAAAAATGGCTGATCATAGCGGTTTCACTGGCGATTGCGATTGTTCTGTTTATGTATACAAAAACAGAAGCGAAGGCAGCCGGAATGACACTAGGCTACACGACTGGGGATACGGCTTCATACAATTCTCTTACGAAATATCATACATACATGAATGCCATCGCAACCGATACATTTGCGTTTGAAAAAAACGGACGAATCATTGGCGATGCCCCAAGCAAGCAGCTGACATATGCGAAAAAGAAAAAAATCAAGACATGGGCTGTCATTTCAAACTATAATGATGCCATTTATGATTTTGACGGAGATTTAGCGAGTCGAGTCATGAGTAATAAAACAGCGAAAAAACGATTCACAGATCAGTTAATTACACTGGCCAAAAAGCACTCATATTACGGAATTAATATCGATTTTGAAGCAGTAAATCCAGAAGACCGCGCTGCGTACTCGACCTTCATTCAATATGTCTCACAGGCTTTGAACAAGAAACATATTAAAACAATGGTATCCGTTCCGGCCAAAAGCGTCGATGATAAAAATGATGACTGGAGCTGGCCGTATGATTATGCGAAAATCGGCAATTATGCCGACTTCGTACAAGTCATGACCTACGACGAACATGGCATTTGGGGTGAGCCAGGGTCAGTGGCAAGCACAAACTGGATCAAAAGCTCTCTGCAGTTTTCAGTCAAAAAGATCAAAGCCAATAAAGTCATCATGGGAATCCCTGCGTACGGCTATGACTGGGATGTAAAAGACGGAAGTACCAGCACAATAAGGGAATGGAATGAGCTCAAATCCCTCATCCAAAAACAAAAAGCAAAGCCGGCATTCAACAAAAAATCAGGTTCGATGACGTTTTCTTATGTTGACAAAAAGAAGCATAAACATGTCGTGTGGTATGAAAACGAAAAAACCGTTCAAACGAAAAGCCATCTGGCAAAGCAATATAAAATAGCAGGTGTTTCAGTTTACGCATTAGGAAACGAGTCAGAATCCTTTTGGAAAGCCATTCGAAAAGGGACAAAATAACAGTTTCTTTTTTCTCTGAAGTTATTGACAGTTAAAAGAGAAGCACGTATATTATGTTAATATATTCAGATCATAAAATTTGAGTTTTTCAGAAAACTAAAACACATAGATTGGGAGCAGTAAAAGAAAGTGATCAGAACAGAGAGCTGCGGGGTGGTGCGACGCAGCCTGATTCTTCTTTGAACTCGCCCGGGAGTGGTAAGACGGAACGGAATAGATTGAATATTCCCTATGTTTTAACGGCTAACCTTCGTTACAGGTCAAAAGCAGGATTCTTCATGAAGAATCAACAAGAGTGGTACCGCGGTCAGCCGAAGGCTCGTCGTCTCTTTATCTATTAGATTAGGTAGGAGACGGCGGGCTTTTTTGTTTTTGAAAACGAGAAGGAGAGGTAGAAGAGGATGAAAAACGACAATCAAACGTTAAAACGCACGATGACGTCCCGCCATATTATGATGATGGCGCTGGGCGGAGCAATCGGCGCAGGTTTATTTAAGGGGAGCAGCTCAGCGATCGATGTGGCAGGGCCATCTGTCATTATCGCATACCTGCTCGGCGGGATTATTTTGCTGTTTATTATGCAGGGGCTGGCGGAAATGGCTGTTCGAAACCGTAACGCCAGAACCTTCCGTGATCTTGTCCAGCAGGTATTGGGAAATTACGCTGCTTACTTTTTGGACTGGATCTACTGGAAAATGTGGGTGCTTAACATTGCGGCTGAAGCTGTTGTAGCTGCGATTTTCATTCAATATTGGCTGCCGGGCTGCCCGATCTGGGTGTTGGCATTAGGAATTTCTCTTATCGTCACGATTGTAAACTTGCTTTCTGTTAAAATCTTCGCCGAAACCGAATATTGGCTGGCAATGATCAAGATTACCGTTATTATTATCTTTATTATTCTGGGATTGCTGCTCTTATTTGTATCATTCGGTGATCATACAGCATCCGGATTTTCCAACCTGACAGACCACGGCGGATTTTTCCCGCACGGCGGCACAGGGCTGATCACGGCGATGCTTGTCGTCATCTACTCTTACGGCGGTACAGAAATTATCGGTGTAACGCTTGCAGAGACAAAAAATCCGGAAAAGGTTGTCCCGAAAGCTGTCCGCAGCACACTGACACGGATTGTCGCGTTTTACCTGCTGCCGTTTTTCATCATCGTCAGCCTGATTCCATGGAACCAAGTCAATTCGGTTCCGGAAAGTCCTTTCGTGATGGTCTTTAAAATGGTAGGCATTCCGGGCGCGGATCATATCATGAATGCAGTCATCCTGCTGGCGATCATTTCTTCTATGAATTCAGGTTTATACGGATCATCACGCATTTTGTATACACAGGCAAGTGACGGAAGGCTTCCAAAGGTCTTCTCGAAGCTTTCATCGAAAAACGTACCGATGTTTGCGATTCTGATGTGCACTTCTTCTCTCTATATTGGCGTATTGATTTCTCTGTTCGCAGGAAGCCAAACATTTAATTATTTAATGGGATCATTGGGATATACCGTTTTATTCATTTGGCTGATCATCGGATTCGCTCATTTAAAATCGAGAAAACAGCAAACGGAAACACCGGCCTATTATGTAAAATGGTTCCCGTACACGACATGGTTTGCGATTGTGGCATTACTCGCCATTCTGATCGGGGTCATCATGACAACATCAATTGTCATTACCGGCATTACTGCGGCGATCTACCTTTTGATTACAGTTGCATATTTGGTCAAAGGACGCAAGCATCAGTAAATAAGAAACCCTCTTGCCGCATCCGGCAAGAGGGTTTTTATTATTGTGCAGCTTTCTCGTTTATACCAATCGCCGCAGCTTTCTGCGCTTTTGATTTTGTATTCACGAGACAGATGCTCGTGACAATCAGCAGCAGCCCTGCCAAGAGGCTAAGGGTGAGCGGTTCATGCAGGAAAATGGAGCTGGCCACGATTGATATGAGCGGAATCAAAAAAGTATAAGATGCGACCTTGCTTGCTTCTCCTGAACCGACAAGCGTAAAAAAGACAAGCCAGCCGAGTGCGATAACGAATACGGAGATAAACAGCAGGCTCGTAATGAACGGAGCTGTCCATTGGATCGCCGAAAAGCTTTCTGTCCAAAAGCCGGATATAAGCAGAAACACGCTTCCGATCGTCAGCTGCAGAGCGACCATCCAGATGGAATCGACGCGGCTGCCTGTTTTTTTCATATATACCGTCCCGAGCGCCCAGCTGATTGCGGAGCCGAGAGCCAGCAGAACCCCAATGACAGAAATATGCCCGCCAAAGCCCGCAGCACTAATGACGGCTACTCCTGCAAAACCGAGGATGAGGCCGATCACTTTCATTACAAACATGGATTCGCCGAGCCACAGCCAAGAAAATACACCCATCAGAACAGGCTGGAAGAAGACGATTGCAGAAAACAGGCCGGCCGGAAGATAATTCAGCCCGATCGTTTGCAGGCCGTAGAATAACGTAATATTTAAAAGAGCAGAAACAAGATAAATCGGCCACGTTTCTTTTAAGCGTAATTTATGAATACGCGGCAGTGCGACAATGACTAATAAAAGCCCGCCGATCAGCGTTCGGATGCCCGCGAACAATAACGGCGGAGAATAGGCGAGCGCGGCTTTGGACAGCGGCCAATTGACGCCCCACATGATGACGAGAAATGCGAGCAGGAGAGCTGTCCGCGTTTTTGAGAGCTGCTTCATTGTTCATTCACTCCTTGTAGAACTTTTCCATCATATGATACGGTAGAACATAAGATAAATAAAATGAATCTTTTTTATAAGGAGCATAAGTAAATTGTTATGACCATTACACAATTAAAGGTTTTTGTGAAAATAGCTGAAACGGGAAGCTTTACAAAAGCGGGTCAGGCGCTGAACATGACACAGCCGGCTGTCAGCCATGCGATTTCTGCGATCGAAGCTGAGCTTGATGTAAAGCTGATCATTCGTGACCGCCGCAATGGCCTGATGCTGACAGATACGGGAAAACAGATCTTAGTACACATCAGAGAAGTCTTAAAAGGCATTGAAAAAGTTGAGCAGGTAGCAGCAGCGGAAAAAGGGCTTGAACTGGGAACGATCCATATCGGCACATTCTCAACTGCCTCGGCTTATTTTATGCCGAAGCTGATCAGTGAATTTAAACAAAAATATCCAAAACTTGAGCTCGTGCTGCACGAGGGAACTGTAAATGAAGTCAAGGAGTGGCTTCATACACGGATGATAGATGTCGGCATTCTTTTGTATCCAACAGAGGAGATGGAGTACATCCATTTGAAAAAAGACAAAATGGCTGTCGTGCTCAGGGACGATCACCCGCTTGCCAGTCATTCGGCCATTACGCTGAAAGATCTTGACCATGAACCGATGATCGTCTGTGACGGAGGCTATGAATCACCATTTGTCGATATGTTCAGGCAGGCGGGCGCTACGCTGCACCCAGCTTTCACGGTCTATAACATCAACACCTCGATCAGTATGATCAGAGAAGGCTTGGGCCTGGCCATTTTATCAGAAATGTCCATGTCGGGGATGCCGCTTCCGGAGCATGTGGTGACCCGGGAATTGGACCCGCAGGTATACCGTGATGTGCAGCTTGCTGTTCCGTCGCTAAAGGAGGCTTCTCTGGCGGCTAAGCTCTTTATTGAGATGGCTAAGGAGCTGTTTGGAGCAGAATAATGCTCCAAACCGTTCGTTTTATATTGTTCGAATTTCATCGAATCAAATTCTTTTATTCCTGAATGCAGTTGTGTTATGGTGTGATAGAAGTTCTTTCAATCATGACCTGACAGCTTTGGGCTGTTTACTGATAACACATTTGCAAAGGAGAACAATATGTCTAACAACCAACGCAAAGATACCTTGCTTTCTGTCTTGAATTTATCTCCGGTTGTTCAGGGAGGAACGATTGCAGAATCATTCCGAAACAGCATGGACTTGGCGCGCCGGGCAGAGGAATGGGGCTATCACCGTTACTGGCTTGCTGAACATCATAATATAGAAGGTGTTGCAAGCTCCGCCACTGCAGTTTTGATTGGCCATATTGCCGGAGGCACGAAGAAAATCCGCGTCGGTTCCGGCGGCATTATGCTCCCGAACCACTCTTCATTAGTCATTGCTGAACAATTCGGCACACTGGAAACACTGTATCCCGGGCGGATTGATCTGGGGCTTGGACGTGCGCCGGGAACAGACCAATTGACAGCCAGAGCGCTCCGCAGAAACATCAACAGCGGGGAGGATTTTCCAGAACAATTAGAGGAACTGCGCAATTATTTTAAACCGTCAGGAAATGTGCGCAATCAAGTTCGCGCCATTCCCGGAGAGGGCATAGATGTGCCGATTTGGCTGCTGGGCTCAAGCGGCTTCAGCGCCCGTCTGGCAGGTGAACTAGGTCTTCCGTTTGCCTTTGCCGCTCATTTCTCACCAGCGAATACGGTTCCTGCATTGGAGCTTTACCGCAATTCCTTCACGCCGTCAGACGTGCTCGACGAACCGTATGCGATGGTCGGTGTCACCATTATCGCGGCAGATACAAACGAGAAAGCGCAGCACCTTGCGACTTCGCATTATCAAAGGTTTCTTGATCTTGTCCGCGGTACGCCGAACCAGCTTAAACCGCCTGTTGAGGATATGGATCAAATCTGGAGCCCGTATGAAAAAGCGATGGTCAATGAGCAGCTGAGCTCCACGATTGTCGGAGGTCCGGAAGAAGTGAAGGCGAAGCTTGAAGATTTCGTCAAAACGACACAGGCTGACGAAATTATGGTTAACTCAGAAACCTTTGAACACGCAGACAGAATGCGTTCGTTTGAAATCATCGCTGACGTTTGGAAAAACAGATAACAGCTATAAAAAAAGCAATGTAGCGGGGAGACCCATACATTGCTTTTTTTATTCATTCAGTTTTCGTGCGGACTGGCGAATGATCAACTCAGGCTCAAATATGACATCCTCTTGCTTCGGCTTTTTATGCTCTAAGCAGTCAATGACATATTTGGCGGCTGCTTTTCCAAGCACTGATTTCGGATGTTTGACAGAGGTTAGTTTCACTTCTGAGATTTGGGCGAAATGTGAATCATCATACCCGACGATAGACATATCCTCCGGCACTTTAAGATCCATCTCCCTCAGCATATCAATCACCTTCAGCGCAATTTCATCGTTATAACAAAGAATGGCTGTCGGCATGTGCTTGCTGTTTTTCTCCAGTGTGGCTTTTACTTTCTCCAGAAGTTTTGATTCTTTTTCTTCCGTTGTAAATGTCACGATCATATCCGGAGAAGGAAACAACTCACGCTCCCGGTGCGCCTGTATAAATCCGTTCATCCGTTTCACGCCTTGTGTGTCATCAGCTTTAAAAATACCCATCATATGCGTGTGGCCGAGAGAAAGCAAATGCTCCGCCGCCATCATCCCGCCTTTCACATCATCCAAGGTAAAACTTGGCGCGGCAAGCTCGGCATATGACGCGTTAATCATCGCAAAAGGAATGCCGTTTTTCTCCAAGTTCAGATAGTAGCCGATGTTTGGGGTTTGAAGGGCGCTTTTTGTCGGTTCTACGATGAGTCCGTCAATATGCTGGGACAGCAGGTTTTCTAAGCCTCTTCTTTCATTGTCCGGGTTGTTGTTTGTGCTTGTCAAAAGCATAGAATACCCCTGCTCGCTTAAATAGGACTCGATTCCTCTGATGATGCTCGGGAAAATATAGTCTGATATGTAAGTTGTCAAAACACCGATCGTTTTATTGGAATGCAGCGCTGACTTAGCAGAGCGTGAAGCGACAAAGGTGCCTCCGCCTTGCACGCTGTACAGCAGACCTTGTGTTACGAGGTCTCCGATCGCTTTGCGGATGGTATGCCGGCTGACGCCGAATTGCTGCATTAATTCGTTTTCGGTAGGGATTTTTTGATCGGGCAGTATTTTGCCTTGATTAATCCATGAACTGATTTCTTCTTTTACTTGCGCGTATTTTGGTAACATATCCATTCCTCCAAAATGTATACGGACAAATTTCAGTATATCACAGCGTTCTTTGTAAGAAAACATTGACAGAAAATGCAAACAAGATTATTCTATATTTGTACGTACTAATTAAATGTAATTTTCGTTAAATTTTAATATAAGTACGTACAATTGAAAAGTATAATGTAAACGCTTTACTCAACATTCGGGAGGGCAGGGAAATGAAGAATACTCCAACTCAATTAGAACCAAATGTTCCTGTAACAAAAAGCCATTCAATGGGATTTGTCATTTTGATCTCATGTGCGGCGGGGCTTGGCGGCTTATTGTATGGCTATGACACGGCAGTGATTTCTGGCGCCATCGGTTTTCTGAAAGATTTATACAGCCTGAGTCCGTTTATGGAGGGACTTGTCATTTCAAGCATTATGATTGGAGGAGTTGTGGGCGTCGGGATATCCGGATTTTTAAGTGACAGATTCGGCCGGAGGAAAATTTTAATGACAGCCGCTTTGTTATTTGCGATATCAGCAATCGTTTCAGCGCTTTCTCAAGACGTGTCCACCTTAATCATTGCAAGGATTATCGGGGGGCTGGGAATCGGGATGGGCTCATCGCTCTCTGTTACGTATATTACAGAAGCGGCACCGCCCGCCATACGCGGAAGTTTATCTTCCTTATATCAGCTCTTTACGATACTGGGTATTTCCGCAACATACTTTATTAATCTAGCTGTGCAGCGGTCTGGAACATACGAATGGGGCGTGCACACCGGCTGGAGATGGATGCTTGCTTATGGAATGGTGCCGTCCGTCATTTTTTTCCTTGTCCTGCTCGTCGTCCCGGAAAGTCCGAGATGGCTGGCGAAAGCGGGCAAAACAAATGAAGCTTTAAAGATCCTGACACGTATTAATGGAGAAACTGTTGCAAAAGAAGAATTAAAGAACATTGAGAACTCTTTAAAAATAGAACAAATGGGGTCGCTCTCCCAGCTGTTTAAGCCGGGTCTCAGAAAGGCGCTTGTCATTGGAATCCTGCTGGCGCTCTTTAACCAAGTCATCGGCATGAACGCGATTACTTACTACGGGCCGGAAATCTTTAAAATGATGGGATTCGGGCAAAACGCCGGATTTGTGACGACTTGTATCGTCGGAGTTGTAGAAGTCATCTTTACCGTTATTGCCGTGTTGTTGATTGATAAAGTCGGACGAAAAAAACTGATGTCCATCGGTTCTGCTTTTATGGCTATTTTTATGATTTTAATCGGGACGTCGTTTTATTTTGAGTTAACAAGCGGGATCATGATGATCGTCCTTATATTAGGTTTTGTCGCTGCTTTCTGTGTCTCGGTCGGACCGATCACATGGATTATGATTTCTGAAATCTTCCCGAACCATCTGCGTGCGCGGGCTGCGGGCATTGCGACCATCTTTTTATGGGGAGCAAACTGGGCGATCGGACAGTTTGTGCCAATGATGATCGATTCTTTCGGGCTCGCCTATACATTTTGGATCTTTGCGGTGATTAACATCCTTTGTTTCCTGTTTGTCGTTACGATCTGTCCGGAAACGAAGAACAAATCGCTCGAGGAAATTGAAAAGCTTTGGATAAAATGAAAACGCTTTAATGAAACGGCCCTTTTTACAGGAAGGGCTGTTTATATTGGGATGCACCATTTGGCGCTTTCTGTATAAGATAAAGATATATAGGATAAAATATTGCTGGATAAAACGACGCGGCATGAAAACTCTGCGAATATTGTCGATGAATTGGCTCTTAACAGTTGAATAAACAATTCCACCCTGTTAAAATAATTAAAGAAAGCAGAAATGATTTTTTTTGGCTATGACGGGACGTTTTTTGTCATAGCGGGACATATAATGTCCAGCAAAAAAGGAAGGAACGTTTGAGTCATGAACCAGTTAATACAAGCTCAAAAAAAATTATTGCCTGATCTTCTGCTCGTTATGCAAAAGAGGTTTGAAATCTTGCAGTATATCAGGCTGACAGAACCCATCGGGCGAAGAAGCCTGTCTGCCAGTCTCGGAATCAGCGAGCGTGTGCTGAGGGGCGAGGTTCAGTTTTTAAAGGAACAGAACCTAGTCGATATTAAGACAAACGGCATGACATTGACAGAAGAGGGCTATGAACTGCTTTCTGTTTTGGAAGATACGATGAAAGATGTTTTAGGTTTGACTCTTTTGGAAAAGACATTAAAAGAACGTTTAAATCTGAAGGATGCCATTATCGTATCCGGAGACAGCGATCAATCCCCATGGGTCAAAAAAGAAATGGGAAGAGCGGCTGTCGCATGTATGAAAAAAAGATTTTCAGGCAAAAATATCGTCGCTGTAACTGGCGGTACGACAATTGAAGCTGTCGCCGAAATGATGACGCCGGATTCTAAAAACCGCGAGCTTTTGTTTGTGCCTGCAAGAGGCGGTTTAGGCGAAGACGTGAAAAACCAGGCGAACACCATATGCGCGCATATGGCGGAGAAGGCTTCAGGCACTTACCGGCTTTTGTTTGTTCCGGGACAGCTGTCACAAGGCGCCTATTCATCTATTATTGAAGAGCCTTCTGTCAAAGAGGTGCTGAACACCATTAAATCAGCGAGTATGCTGGTTCACGGAATCGGCGAAGCTAAAACTATGGCTCAGCGCAGAAACACGCCTTTAGAAGACTTAAAGAAAATAGATGATAACGACGCGGTGACGGAAGCGTTCGGCTACTATTTTAACGCGGACGGCGAAGTGGTTCACAAAGTGCATTCTGTCGGAATGCAACTGGATGACATAGACGCCATCCCCGATATTATTGCGGTAGCGGGCGGATCATCAAAAGCCGAGGCGATCGAGGCTTACTTTAAAAAGCCACGCAACACGGTTCTCGTCACAGACGAAGGAGCCGCAAAGAAGTTATTAAGGGATGAATAATCCCTCAATATAAATATCTCTCACTTATTTAAAGGAGGAAACAATCATGGCAGTAAAAGTCGGTATTAACGGTTTTGGTCGTATTGGACGTAACGTATTCCGCGCAGCATTAAACAATCCTGAAGTTGAGGTAGTAGCGGTTAACGATTTAACAGATGCTAACATGCTGGCTCACCTTTTACAATATGATTCTGTACACGGAAAATTAGACGCTGAAGTTTCAGTTGACGGTAACAACCTTGTTGTTAACGGCAAAACAATTGAAGTTTCTGCAGAACGCGATCCTGCTAAACTTAGCTGGGGCAAACAAGGCGTTGAAATCGTAGTTGAATCTACTGGTTTCTTCACAAAACGCGCAGACGCTGCGAAACACTTAGAAGCTGGCGCGAAAAAAGTAATCATCTCTGCTCCTGCTAACGAAGAAGATATCACAATCGTTATGGGTGTTAATGAAGATAAATACGATGCGGCTAACCACGATGTTATCTCTAACGCATCTTGCACAACAAACTGCCTTGCGCCGTTTGCAAAAGTACTTAACGATAAATTCGGCATCAAACGCGGTATGATGACAACTGTTCACTCTTACACAAACGATCAGCAAATCCTTGATCTTCCGCACAAAGACTACCGTCGTGCGCGTGCAGCAGCTGAAAACATCATCCCAACATCAACTGGTGCTGCTAAAGCAGTTTCTCTAGTTCTTCCTGAACTAAAAGGCAAACTGAACGGTGGAGCAATGCGTGTTCCAACTCCAAACGTTTCTCTAGTTGACTTGGTTGCTGAACTGAACCAAGAAGTAACAGCTGAAGAAGTAAACGCAGCTCTTAAAGAAGCGGCTGAAGGCGACCTTAAAGGAATCCTTGGCTACAGCGAAGAGCCATTAGTTTCTGGCGACTACAACGGAAACAAAAACTCTTCTACAATCGATGCTCTTTCTACAATGGTTATGGAAGGCAGCATGGTAAAAGTAATCTCTTGGTACGATAACGAAAGCGGCTACTCTAACCGCGTTGTTGACCTTGCAGCTTACATCGCAAAAAAAGGTCTTTAATTTATAGCTGAAAAAGGACCTGACTTGGTTCTTTCGAATAGAAGCGCTATAATGAAAGCGGACAAGGGAAGGGGACGGACTCCCTTTCCCTTTTTCCATGAAGACCGGCTTTCAGAAAACGCTCTGTGATAGAGAAACGACCGCGTTTTAAGCAGCTTTGCCGGCGCTTTCGCCTAAGGCCGCTGCCCTGGCTTTTAGACGAACTGCCCTGTGCCGAAAAAGACTGCGATCTGCCCTAGCGGAGTTATCGCTTGAACAGACGGTTTCACGTTTTTCGTGCTGTATGCAAACCATTTTGAAGGAGGATCTCCTAGGCATGAATAAAAAAACTCTCAAAGACATCGACGTAAAAGGCAAAGTTGTATTCTGCCGCGTTGACTTTAACGTTCCAATGAAAGACGGGGAAGTAACAGACGATACACGTATCCGTGCTGCGCTTCCAACAATCAAACACCTTGCAGACCAAGGCGCAAAAGTCCTTCTTGCGAGCCACTTAGGCCGCCCGAAAGGCGAAGTGGTTGAGGAGCTTCGTTTAACTCCTGTCGCTGCACGTCTCGGCGAACTGCTTGGCAAAGAAGTGAAAAAAGCGGATGAAGCATACGGAGATGCTGTAAAAGTACAAATTTCCGAGATGAAGGACGGAGACGTTCTTGTATTGGAAAACGTACGTTTCTATCCTGGTGAAGAGAAAAATGACCCTGAGCTTGCAAAAGCATTTGCTGAGCTTGCAGATGTATATGTAAATGACGCATTCGGTGCTGCCCACCGTGCTCACGCATCTACAGCTGGAATTGCCGAGCATCTGCCAGCAGTTGCAGGTTTCTTAATGGAAAAAGAGCTTGATGTACTTGGAAAAGCGGTTTCCAATCCTGACCGCCCGTTCACAGCGATCATCGGCGGAGCGAAAGTAAAAGACAAAATCGGTGTAATCGAAAGTCTTCTTGATAAAGTAGACAACCTGATCATCGGCGGAGGTCTTGCTTATACTTTCGTAAAAGCGCTTGGCTATGAAGTCGGTAAATCTCTTCTTGAAGAGGATAAAATCGAGCTTGCGAAATCATTTATGGACCGCGCTAAAGAAAAAGGCGTTAACTTCTACATGCCTGAAGATGTACTCGTTGCAGATGATTTCTCTAACGATGCAAACGTGAAAATTGTGCCGATCTCTGAAATCCCTAGTGATTTAGAAGCAATCGACATTGGTACGAAAACACGCGAAACGTATGCTGACGTCATCAAAAACAGCAAACTTGTCGTGTGGAACGGACCAATGGGCGTATTCGAAATCGACTTGTTCGCTCAAGGAACAAAAGCGGTTGCGGAAGCATTGGCAGAGGCGAAAGATACATACTCTGTCATCGGCGGAGGAGACTCTGCGGCAGCGGTTGAAAAATTCGGCCTTGCTGACAAAATGAGCCACATCTCAACAGGCGGCGGCGCATCCCTTGAGTTTATGGAAGGCAAAGAGCTTCCAGGGGTAGCTGCACTGAACGATAAATAATCTCAAAACTGCTATAAGGAAGTGGAACAGATGAGAAAACCAATTATCGCCGGTAACTGGAAAATGAACAAAACACTCGGCGAAGCTGTCAGCTTCGTTGAAGAAGTGAAATCTTCCATTCCAGCAGCAGACAAAGCTGAAGCTGTTGTTTGCGCGCCAGCGCTTTTCTTAGAAAAGCTTGCTTCTGCTGTTAAAGGCACTGACCTAAAAGTCGGCGCTCAAAACATGCACTTCGAAGAAAGCGGCGCGTTCACAGGCGAAATCAGCCCGGTTGCTCTGAAAGACCTTGGCGTTGACTACTGCGTCATCGGCCACTCTGAGCGCCGTGAAATGTTCGCTGAAACTGATGAAACAGTTAACAAAAAAGCACACGCAGCTTTCAAACACGGCATTGTGCCGATCATCTGTGTAGGTGAAACGCTTGAAGAGCGTGAAGCCGGCAAAACAAATGATCTTGTTGCTGACCAAGTGAAAAAAGGCCTTGCTGGTCTTTCTGAAGAACAAGTTGCTGCTTCTGTTATTGCGTATGAGCCAATCTGGGCAATCGGAACAGGCAAATCTTCTACAGCGAAAGATGCGAATGACGTGTGTGCGCATATCCGTAAAACCGTCGCTGAAAGCTTCAGCCAAGAAGCTGCAGACAAGCTTCGCATCCAATATGGCGGAAGCGTAAAGCCTGCAAACATTAAAGAATATATGGCAGAGTCCGATATTGACGGTGCTTTGGTCGGCGGCGCGAGCCTTGAGCCACAGTCATTCGTTCAATTATTGGAGGAAGGTCAATATGAGTAAAAAACCAGCTGCACTCATCATTCTTGATGGGTTCGGATTACGTAACGAAACAGTAGGGAACGCAGTCGCTTTAGCGAAAAAACCGAATTTTGACCGCTATTGGAACCAGTATCCTCATCAAACATTGACTGCTTCAGGCGAGGCTGTAGGTCTTCCTGAAGGGCAAATGGGGAACTCCGAAGTAGGTCACTTAAATATCGGTGCGGGACGTATTGTGTACCAAAGCTTAACACGCGTAAATGTTGCCATTCGTGAAGGAGAGTTCGAACGCAATCAAACATTCCTTGACGCGATCAGCAACGCGAAAGAAAACAACAAAGCCTTGCACCTGTTCGGTCTTTTATCTGACGGAGGCGTGCACAGCCATATCAACCATTTATTCGCACTGTTAAAGCTTGCGAAAAAAGAAGGGCTGACAAAGGTTTATATCCATGGCTTCCTTGACGGCCGTGATGTAGGTCCGCAGACAGCGAAAACGTACATCAACCAGTTGAACGATCAAATCAAGGAAATCGGTGTGGGTGAAATCGCCAGCATTTCCGGACGTTACTACTCTATGGACCGCGACAAACGCTGGGACCGTGTAGAAAAAGCGTACCGCGCAATGGCGTACGGCGAAGGCCCATCTTACCGCAGCGCCCTGGATGTTGTTGATGATTCATATGCAAATGGTATCTACGATGAATTCGTGATTCCATCTGTCATCACAAAAGAAAACGGTGAGCCTGTTGCGAAAATCCAAGACGGCGATTCTGTGATTTTCTATAATTTCAGACCGGACCGCGCCATCCAGATTTCCAACACGTTCACAAACAAAGACTTCCGTGACTTCGACCGCGGCGAGAATTATCCAAAGAACCTGTATTTCGTCTGCCTGACTCACTTCAGTGAAACAGTTGACGGCTATGTAGCGTTTAAACCGATAAATCTTGATAACACAGTCGGAGAAGTATTATCTCAGCACGGGTTAAAACAGCTTCGAATTGCAGAAACTGAAAAGTATCCGCACGTCACGTTCTTTATGAGCGGCGGCCGTGAAGCTGAATTTCCGGGTGAAGAGCGTATTCTCATCAACTCGCCTAAAGTTGCAACGTATGACTTGAAGCCTGAGATGAGTGCGTATGAAGTGAAGGACGCGCTTGTCAAAGAAATTGAAGCTGACAAGCATGACGCGATCATTCTTAACTTCGCAAACCCTGATATGGTCGGCCACTCCGGAATGGTTGAACCAACAATTAAAGCAATTGAAGCAGTGGACGAATGCTTGGGCGAAGTCGTTGACGCGATTCTTGCTAAAGGCGGACATGCCATCATTACCGCTGATCACGGTAATGCTGACATTCTGATTACAGAATCAGGCGAACCGCACACTGCGCATACAACAAACCCAGTCCCTGTGATTGTAACGAAAGAAGGCATTACGCTGCGTGAAGGCGGAATCCTAGGCGACCTTGCACCAACGTTATTAGACCTTCTTGGTGTTGAAAAACCGAAAGAAATGACAGGAACATCTTTAATTCAAAAATAATTTGAAATCAAAAGGAGAGACAAAACTCATGCCATACATTGTTGATGTTTATGCACGCGAAGTATTAGACTCCCGCGGCAACCCAACAGTTGAAGTTGAAGTATATACAGAAACAGGAGCTTTCGGCCGCGCATTAGTGCCAAGCGGAGCTTCTACAGGTGAATACGAAGCGGTTGAGCTTCGTGACGGCGACAAAGACCGTTACCTTGGAAAAGGCGTGTTAACAGCTGTTAACAACGTAAACGAAATCATTGCTCCAGAGCTTCTTGGCTTTGATGTAACTGAACAAAACGCAATCGATCAGCTTTTAATCGAGCTTGACGGTACTGAAAACAAAGGCAAACTTGGTGCGAACGCAATCCTTGGCGTATCTATGGCTTGTGCGCGTGCTGCTGCTGATTTCTTACAGATTCCTCTTTACCAATACCTTGGAGGATTCAACTCAAAAACGCTTCCTGTACCGATGATGAACATCGTAAACGGCGGAGAGCATGCTGATAACAACGTGGATATTCAAGAATTCATGATCATGCCTGTAGGTGCTCCTAACTTCCGTGAAGCACTTCGCATGGGCGCTCAAATCTTCCACAGCCTGAAATCAGTATTAAGCGCAAAAGGCTTAAACACTGCTGTAGGTGACGAAGGCGGATTCGCTCCAAACCTTGGTTCTAACGAAGAAGCGCTTCAAACAATCGTTGAAGCAATCGAAAAAGCCGGCTTCAAACCTGGCGAAGAAGTTAAACTTGCTATGGATGCTGCATCTTCTGAGTTCTACAACAAAGAAGACGGCAAATACCATCTGTCTGGCGAAGGCGTTGTGAAAACATCTGCTGAAATGGTTGACTGGTATGAAGAGCTTGTTTCTAAATACCCAATCATCTCTATCGAAGACGGACTTGACGAAAACGACTGGGAAGGCCACAAGCTTCTTACTGAGCGTCTTGGCAAAAAAGTTCAGCTTGTTGGTGACGACCTCTTCGTTACAAACACGAAAAAACTTTCTGAAGGTATTAAAAACGGCGTAGGCAACTCTATCCTGATCAAAGTAAACCAAATCGGTACATTGACTGAAACATTCGATGCGATCGAAATGGCGAAACGCGCAGGCTATACAGCTGTTATCTCTCACCGTTCTGGTGAAACTGAAGACAGCACAATCGCTGACATCGCTGTGGCAACAAACGCAGGACAAATCAAAACAGGTGCTCCGTCTCGTACGGACCGTGTTGCGAAATACAACCAGCTTCTTCGCATCGAAGATCAGTTGGCTGAAACTGCTCAATACCACGGTATCAACTCTTTCTACAACTTAAACAAGTAATAAAAAGACCGCCGGGATTTTCTCGGCGGCTTTTTTATGCAAACTTTCCTAGCCTCAGCTTTTATTCTCCGCCTATCTCATTACCTTGATTTGGTAACTAATGTTCATTTTGTTGCATTTTAAAGGAATCAAGACAGCAAAACCGAAAAGAAAGGGGGTGAATAAGAGGAGGAATGTAAAAATGAAAATGATTTTGATGTCAGCGGCACTGGCTGGAAGCGTCATATGGGGATCTTCAGCTGTACAGGTGAACGGGATACAGTCTCATTCTATTTCTGAGATGGCTCCGTTGTTTGATGAGGAGCATGCATATGAAACCATTCATGAACTGAGTGAGGTCATAGGTCCGAGAGAAACAGGGACAGAGAAAGAAAAAGAAGCAGCGTCATACATATCGAAACGGATTCAAGATGAGGGGTTAGCTGTTTGCATTCAGCCATTTCATGTGAAAACATATTATTCTGGTTCAGTCATGGAAGGCGATCATGAATATCCAATACGATCAGCGGATAAGAGCGCTGTGGAAAATGAAGAGAGAGTGGAGGGTGCGGTCTTAGACGGAGGCTATGGGCTCAATCTTGATGAAAAAGAAGCCAAGGGGAAAATCGCCGTTATGAGAGAGGGAAAAATATCAGTATCTCAGAAATTAAAAAACGCCCAAGATGCCGGCGCAAAGGCTGTCATTATTTATAACAGCAAGACAAAACCTCTCGCTATCCGACCGGTAAAACCAAAACATATCACGATACCGGCTGCCGGAATGAAAAAAGAAGACGGGGAAGCTTTACTGAAAGAAAAGCAGGCTGTCATTCAATTTAAGGACTATCGAAACCGCACTTCACAAAACATAATAGGGACACGCAAAGCGCAGCACACAAAACACCCGGATATTCTTTATGTAACTGCGCATTATGACACAGTTAAAGATGCACCTGGGGCTGATGATAATGCATCAGGCACATCCGCCGTACTAGAGATGATTGAGCAAAGCAAGCACCTTCCCAAAAACAAAGAAATCCGTTTTATCTTTTTCGGAGCTGAAGAGCTGTGGTCAGCGGGTTCCTCATATTATGTCAGTACGCTTACCTCGGATGAAATCAAACACAGCCGTGCAAACTTTAATGCTGATATGATTGCGACTGACTGGAAAGACGCAAGTCAAATGTATATAACGACCCCGGATGGCAAGAAAAATGCAAGTGTCAATTATGCGGTGAATGCTGCCCAGAGAGCACAGCTTGAAGCACCTCGTCTCACACAGCTGGGATACTCGGACCACGTATCATTTTATGAAGCGGGCATACCTTCGGCTAATTGGATTTGGCTCAGTCCGGATACGCAAGAGCCTGGGCCATGGTATCACACCGAAAAAGACAACATCGCACATATCAGCAAAGAAAGATTGAACGAAGCGGGACAGCTCTTGTTATCTGCAGTACAAGAGGCAAATATAGATTAAAAAACAGGCCTCGGCCTGTTTTTGAAATTTTCTATATATTCTTTCAAATAGAGGAAATATTCTCATTATCCCCCTGATAAATACCTTTTCTTAGGCACGAAAAATTCCCCTTAATAGTAAATCGCATCATAATGCCCTACCAAATAAAAGGAGACAAAGCCCATTTACCGTTTTTTTACTTTTGTTATAATTGCAGTATCGATCGATAATTGTTTAATTTTGTAAAAATATATCCTTTTCTATCTTATAGGGGGTCCAAAAATGAATCCTGTCACAAAAGAAGCTCGAAACCTCAGTCATAAGCGGCTTTTAGAATTGATTGAAACAAAACAGGCTGTTGTAGGTGTATTGGGGATGGGATATGTGGGTTTTCCTCTTGCATTAGAATGTGTCAATAAAGGATACAACGTCATCGGCTTTGATAGGAATAGCGAAAAAGTTTCTTTGCTGAAAGACGGGCACAGCCATATTCGAGATGTAGACGATAGCCATTTAAAAGAGGCACTTCACACAGAGCGTTTTCAAGTGAGTGAGAATATGTCTCTCATAGAACACTGCGACATTATTGTGATATGTGTTCCTACACCTTTGAACAAAAAAGATAAGATACCCGACCTTAGCTACATAGACAGTGCAGTTGACACCATGCTGGCTTACGGAAGGCCAAATCAGCTTTTAATTTTAGAAAGTACAACCTACCCGGGCACAACAAAACAAAAAATTGCTGACAGAATGGCAGCAGGGCGGCAGGTCAACATAGGCTCCGATTTCTTTATAGCTTATTCACCTGAACGAATTGATCCTGGGAACAGCCATTACGAAGTCGCCGATATCCCTAAAGTGGTTGGCGGAATGACCCGGACTTGCACAAAACTTGCCTCAGCGTTTTACAACACCATCGTTACAAGCATTCATCCAGTAACCTCACCTGAAGTAGCAGAAACAGCTAAACTCCTAGAGAATACCTACCGTTATGTAAATATAGCTCTCATCAATGAAATGGCACTCAATTGCCGAGAACTTGATATTGATATATGGGAAGTGATCAATGCGGCAGACACGAAGCCGTTCGGGTTTCAAAAGTTCAGCCCGGGCCCTGGGGTAGGCGGCCATTGCATACCGATTGATCCTTTTTATTTTAAATGGATAGCCAATCAAAAGGGATTGCAGACAAAGCTGATTGATTTAGCGGATGAAATCAATTCTGAAATGCCATTTTCAGTGTCCGACTATGCCATGAAGCTGGTTGATAAAGAACACTGCAATATTTTATTAATAGGTGCTGCTTATAAAAAAAATACCAATGATTCTCGTGAGTCTTCTGCATTTGCAATTATCGATGCTTTAATGAAAAAGGGATGCACGATAGATTACTATGATCCTTTTATCAGTGAAATCTGCCTGGAAGACGGCAGCATCAAGCACTCCGTCCCTTTCACCAAGGAGCAGATCAACCAATATGATGTCGTCATTATTCATACCGATCATGATGATATCAATTACAGTATATTGCAGGATACAGCTCCTATTATCTTCGACACGAGAAACATTTGCAGAGAAAAAATAGCTGATAATGCAAAGCTTGTCACACTTTAGGAGGGAACTGTCATTAGTAAACAATTTATCTCTTTTCACAGACCTGATATGACAAACGAAGAATTGGAAACTGTAGTTGAAACGATCAAGTCGGGGTGGATTTCAAAAGGTCCGAAGGTGATTGAATTTGAGAAAAAGCTTGGCGAATGTCTGGGAGCGGAGCACGTAATCAGCTGTAATTCAGGAACTGCTGCCTTACACATGGCTTTGCTTGCACTCGATGTAGGAGAAGGAGATGAAGTCATTGTTCCAAGCTTCACGTTTTGTTCAAGTGTAAATGTCATTTTGCATGTAGGAGCAACCCCGGTGTTTGCCGACATTTGCGAGGATGATTTATGTATAGATCCGGAAGATGTCAGACAAAAGCTTTCACCGCGGACAAAAGCGGTCATTGCGGTCCATTTTGCAGGTTATCCGGCAAATTTGGATGAGCTTAGCAGCATATGCAAGGAAAATGGACTGTACTTGATTGAAGATGCCGCACACGCGCTTGGGACAAGGTATAACGAGAGGATGATCGGCACGCATGGAGATGCCGTATGCTTCAGCTTTTATGCCACCAAAAATATAACGACGGGAGAAGGAGGAGCTCTTATTCTTAAGGATGAAGAGGCTGCCGAAAGAGCAAGACTGTATGGATGGCATGGCATTACAAAAAATGCTTGGAATCGATACGGTGAAAAGGGCAGCTGGCGATATGATGTTTTACTTCCCGGCTTTAAGTACAACATGACAGATATCCAGGCTGCTCTTGGGCTCATTCAATTGAAACGGGCTGCTGAGATCCAAGAAAAACGGACCAGAATCGCAAACTATTATGCGTCTGAGCTTATCAATCATCCAGAAAGAGCAGAACTTCCTTTAACAGACATCCCAAGCCATATCACACATTCCTGGCATTTGTTCATTCTGCGGGTGAAAAAACACGGAGAAATGGACCGAGACCAGTTTATTGAAGAGATGAAAGCGAAGCATATTGGGTTGAGTGTCCACTTTATCCCTGTGCATATGCATCCCTACTATAGAGAGCATTTTCCTGCAAAGCTGCCGGTAACTGAACGCATCTTTCCTGAAATTGTATCGCTGCCACTTTATAGCCAATTATCGAAGGAAGATTGTCAATACATCGTTCAATCAATTAAAGATGTTTTATCTTTGAGCCAGGAGGTCGGACAATGAAACACATTGCTATCTTAGGCGGAGCAGGTTTTATAGGAAGTGAATTAGCGGGGTTATTACAGAAGAAAGGCTATCATACGATCATCGCTGATCAAAAAAAGCCGGATTTTCAGGCAGAATTCCGCCAAACCAATATTTTAGACCGTCAATCGCTTCGGGAATCATTAAAAGGAGCAGATGCTGTCGTTCATTTAGCGGCAATGGTCGGAGTAGACAGCTGCCGCAGCAATGAAGAGGACGTAATCAAGGTGAATTTTGAAGGAACGAAAAACGTAACGGAGGTATGCAAGGAGCTGGGGATCAAGACCCTTCTTTTTTCCTCCAGCTCAGAAGTGTTCGGAGATTCGCCAGATTATCCATATACGGAATCAAGCCAGAAGCTCCCTAAATCCGCTTATGGAAAAGCAAAATTAAAGTCTGAGGAATATTTGAAGGAGCAGGCATCAGCCTCACTGCATGTCAGAGTTGTCCGATACTTTAATGTGTACGGCCCGAAGCAGCGTCAGGACTTTGTCATAAATAAGTTCTTCAGTTTGGCCGAAGCTGGCGCGGAGCTTCCTCTTTACGGAGACGGCGGCCAAATCAGATGCTTCAGCTACATTAGTGATATCGTGAACGGAACATACCTGGCGCTGCTGCACAAAGGGAGTGCCTATGAAGATTTCAACATAGGAAACGATCTGCCAATCACTATAAAAGGACTGGCAGAGAAAATCAACGTGATGACTGGCAGGGAGAAAGAGCATTATACATTTAAAAAGCTGGGCGAGGATGGTGTCCGGGGGAAAGACATTGAAATTTTTAAACGTGCTCCTTCGATCGAGAAGGCAAAGCGTCTGCTTGGATATGCTCCTAAAATTAACCTAGATGAAGGCCTGAGGCTGATTAAAATTGAAAGACAAAAACAAAAACTTCCATTATCCTGAAAACCCCAAACAGATCAAGTTTCCGATTTATCCGGGGCAGCTTTCAGGCAGAAGTTTTTTCACCCACTTAATCTCAGCTAAAAGAACAACGTTGGCAGAAAAATTGGAAAAACGCTATGGAAAGAGCATCGAATTGACTTCGAGTGGAAGCGCGGCGTTGGTGCTTGCATTGACATTATCCGGAGCGGGGACTGGAAAAGAAGTGATTTTTTCATCATTTAGCTGTCCGAATGTAATTGATGCTGTGCTTCAAACCGGAGCTTCCCCAGTGTTTGCCAATCTGGATAATGATTTGTCCCTATCCTTTGAAGATGTGAAAAACAAAGTGACCGAGAGGACATGCGCTGTCATTTTGACACACGTTTACGGCCGGCAGGAAAACATGAAACTTATCGAGTGGGCGAAAGAAAAGCGTATTCGTGTCATTGACGATGCCGCTCAGGCCATGTTTACAAAACAAGACGGAACCTTTGCAGGCGGTTTGGGGGATTTCGGCATCTTGAGCTTTGGGCCGTCAAAGCCCCTCGGCAGTATAGGGGGCGGAGCGTTAATCGCCCGAAAAGAAGTTCTGGACAAAAACGGCAGGCTGCCGATGGAACAGCGAAAGCAAGTCAATGCTGATTATAATGCTTATATGAGACAGCAGCGAATACAGGCTTTGATGAGATCTAGGACTCTATCTTTCTTATTCAGAAAAACGGGTGTTCAGACCTCTATGAAAACGAGCAAGCTTGAAGTCCTTCCGGAAAAACCTGCTACTGTCCCTTTATTGCGAATGCATCCAGTAAGGCAAGCCATTATCGAATACCAGCTGTCAAAGATGGAGCGGCTGGTGAGAGACTCATCTAGAAATTTGGAGACGGCAAGATACATTTTTGCACGGGCAGAAGAGTTATACGGGATCAAGATGATTCAGCCGCAGGAGGGAGAAAGCCTGAACTATTTGACAATCGTCTTCCCTCATGAAGGGGAAAGGTACGACTGCTCTGCTTATTTAGCGGCAAAAGGGATTCAAACCTGCTGGAACTACCTTCCGCTTCACCTTATTCCGCTGTATCAGCCTTATTCACGGCAAGAGGATGAACATTCTCTGTGGAAAAGGGTTCTTTCACTGCCGTTCAAACCGCCTCTTGGCACAGAGCAGGTGAAGTATATTGCTGAAACCGTTTTAGCGTATGCAGAGCAAAAGAATAAGAAATGAATGTTGGTGATATATCGTGCAAAAAACAGCATTTTCCGTAACGCCTCAGGCTTGGGAACGGGCCGCTGGCATTTTTCAGGCTGGATTGTTTCAAAGCTATGATTGGGGGAAGCTCATGGAGGAGCTCCCCAATACCTCGTTTCACCCTGTTAAGCTGACATCGGACGGCGGACAAGTGATATATGTTCCGGTGTTTGAGCAGAATGGCTTGCTCAGCGGGAATATGATAGGATACGGCGGCGTCATTTCAGACCGTCCGATTTCATTTGAATGGCTGCAAAGCGAAATCAAGGCTTTATTTGGACAGAAATTATCGCGGCTCCTGCTTCCGCATGGCCAAACTTCTTTTATCGAAGAAACGGGAGAACATTGGGCGGAAAAAGCCACACACATATTGCCGCTTCCCGATACATTTGAAGAGCTATGGACAAACTGTTCAGGAAAAGCCCGGACTGCCGTCAGATATGCGGAAAAGAAAAATGTGTCCGTCCGCCTTATCGGACAAGAATCACTCTCTGAGTTTTACGAATTGTATAAGGCGCATACAGCAGCCATCGGTGCAGCCTATATGCTGAGTCAGGATTTTTTTCAAAAGCTGCTAGAAAGCCTTGGAAGGCAAGTCTTTTGGGTGGGGGCGTTTCTTGAGGCTGACATGATCAGCAGCAGTATTTTTCTATATGACCATTCCCATTTCTATTATTGGCAGAATGTAAACAGCCCTGCCGGAAAAGAAACGCAGGCCTCTTATTTGCTGATGCGGAACGCTTTATCATTCGCCATCGGCAAGAAACTGCAATGGGTTGATTTTGGATATTCCCACAGTAAAGAAATTGCCAGACCGAAACGATATTGGGGAGCTGAAGAGAAACGATGTCGACATTTCACAGAAACGGAGTAAAAGTGGTAAGCGGCCATCAGTCCAGTTATCTCCCCTGGTATGGTTTTTTTGAAAAAATCCATAAATCAGATGTATTTGCCATTCACGATACAGCCCAGTTTGAGAAAAAGGGATTTCTCAATCGGAACAGAATCAAGACTTCCCAAGGCCCCATGTGGCTGACTGTTCCTTTGCAGATGAAAAATTATAAGGATATCGAGCTTCGTGATATGAAAATCGACCAAGAGCAGGACTGGCGGAAGAAACACTGGATGGCGATTAAAATGAATTATGCGAAGGCTCCCTATTTCGAGGAATATCAAATGTTTTTTAAAGATGTCTATCAGCGGGAATGGGAGTACCTTCATGATTTAAATATGTTCATCATTAATTTTTTTCTGCGGGAACTTCGCATATCGACGCCAATTTGCTATGTGTCGGAGCTCGAATGCCGGAATGAAAAAAAGAGTGATTTTGTGCTCGCGCTTTGTAAAGAACTTGGAGCTGATCACTATTATTCAGGCAGCCAAGGATCAGACTATTTAATAGAAAGTGATTTTGATAGAAGCGGAATTACAATCGAATACCAGCAAATCAGGACCATTCATTATCCGCAGTTGTTCGGAGAGCACATTCCTCACCTCTCTATGCTTGATATGCTTATGAACTGCGGCGCGGATATTTGCGAGACGTTAATCAAAGGGGGACAATATGATGAAAGTAATGGTATTTGCGGCGCACCCGGACGATGAAATTATCGGCGTCGGCGGAGCATTGGCGAAACATGTCCGTCAAGGAGACAGTGTGTCGGCTGTCATTATGGCTGAAGGAAAATCGTCTAGAAAAGAAGACTATGAAAAACCTTGTGATTCAATCATGCAGCATTCCTATAGTGAAACGGAACAAGCGCTTAGCACGCTCGGCATAAGCGATTTTGTCAGGTTAAATCTTCCTGATAACAGGCTGGATTCAATGGATTTGCTGGATGTCGTAAAAGAGGCAGAAAAACAAATTGAACGGTTTCAGCCCGATATTGTATATACACAATACGGCGGTGATATTAATATTGACCATGCCGTCGTATTCAGAGCGGTGATGACGGCAACCCGCCCGCTTCCAGGTCATTCAGTAAAACAGGTTCTGGCATACGAGACCTTATCCTCGACAGAGTGGAACTACTTGAAGAAGGATCAATTCCATGCGAATTTCTTCATTAATATAGAAGAAGAGCTTGAATTGAAGCTGAAGGCCATGGCGTGCTATGATTCGGAGCTGAGGGATTTCCCGCATCCGCGATCCTTGCAAGCGATAGAAAATAACGCATACGTATGGGGAGCTAAATCGGGTTTTTCTGCAGCAGAAGCATTTATGCTTGTGAGAGGAACGTGGTGACGGGATGATTGCGCAAATACCGTTTTTCGGGTTAGACCCGAAGCAAATCGATAAAAAGTGGGTCGAAGCAGGATACGGTCTTGAAGCCAACATCTTCGACGGAAAGTCGTTTGAAGAAACCGATTATGTGCAAACCTTCAAGCGGACACTTGATTACACAAAACAGCTTGAGCCGTCATTATTGACACTTCATTTTCCCACCGACAATGCGGATTATGTTCACGAAGCGCATATAAAGGACCGTCTGCTGCATTTTGCAGAGCTTGCGGATAGGTACGGCGCTAAGGGCATAACTGTTCATGCCAATCAATTTATGTCCGTTGAAGAATTTCAAAGCTATGATTTAGAAGGAAACCGCAGAAAAGTCATTGAATTTTTTGCGGCGTTTGATGATGAGCTGAAAGGAACAGATATATGGATTGGAGTCGAAAATCTGCCGATTATCGGGAATCTGGGCGAAGACTTTGACCCGATTTTTATTTATCCTGAGGATTTTGAGGAGCTGGTTCAGCTCGGTTTAAAACATGTCGGCATTACATGGGATTTGTGTCATTGGGCCATTACCTATCAGACACATCTGTCATCATCACTTATGTTCAGGGATGAAAAGCTGAGATACCCTGATTTTTTTCAGTTTCTTTCCTTAAAGGACAGCATTAAACATTATCATTTCAGTTCGTTTCGCCAGCTAGCCTTCCCGCATGGTGATGTCCGTTGTTTTGAAGGGCGTCATCCCGCTGAAGGAACGATTAATGAACCGTTGCTCAGACAAGCGGCGGAGATGTTAAAGGAGATACACCGCGGGGATGGCACGGGTATCGTATTTGAAGTGATGGAAGAGGACTATACACAAAGAAAAGAATCATGGAGAACATTAGAATGGTTCGGCGGTGCTTCTGATGAAGAAAAAAAGCGGACGTAATTCGGCATATCGAACACCAAATTATGCAAAGCTTTGGTCTGCACAAGTATTTTCTTCCGCGGCGGATGGCGTCTGGCTCATCGCGCTTCCGCTTCTAGTGCTCGATTTGACCGGAAGCAAAATATTGGTCGGTGTGATTTCTTTTATCGAGCTCGTTCCATTGACATTCGGAATGTTTACCGGACCTTTAATTGATTCATTACGAAAAAAATCCATATTGTATGTGTGTAATACCGGAAGAGCAGTCATTATGATTCTCTTGGCAGTCCTTAGTGCGAACGGTTTGTTAACTGTATGGATCATTGGTATATGCGCATTTTGTTTATCGCTGCAATCGATGCTCTTTTCCCCGGCGAAAGTGGCGCTTATTCCGCTGCTTGTCCCTCAGAAACATCTCGATCAGGCGACTTCATTAATTAACACTAGCGAACTTATTGGTCTGATCGTCGGAAAGCTGATTAGCGGCGTTTTGATTGCGGCGATTCCGTTTGGGCTACTGTTTCTCATAAATGGGACGGCATTTTTCGTATCCGCTGCATTGATTGCCCTTATTCACATTTCAGAATCTGTTGGCCTAAAAAGCAAAGGGGCAGAAGCCCTTAAGACAGGCTACAGAATGCTGAAGGGCAACTCATCTTGGATGACTGCTGTCGGTTATTTTTTTATCGTAAATCTTGTCATTGCCGGGTTTATTTCTGTAATGGGGCCGATTCTTGCAGTGGAACGTTTTCATGAGAACTATTCCGTATGGTTCGCTATCATGTATTCAATGTTTCAGGGCGGTATGCTCTTAGGGAATCTTGCTGTATTTTTCAAGTGGAATACGAAGCGGCTAGAACGGCTTTATCCCAGAACTTTAACAGCGGTAGGGCTGCTCATTATGTTTTTGTTTTTTCCGCTTAGCGGGCTGGAATGTGCCATTTTTTTGGTGCTGGGCGTCATCATTTCCTATATTGATGTACAAACGGTTCTGTATTTTCAAAAGACGGTTCCGACTGAATACTTCGGAAGAATATTCGCGCTTATTTTTTCTATCGTAAAGATGGGAGAACCTCTTTCAGCAGCTGTTTACACAGTGCTTCTTGTGTTTATGGACGCTGATTATATTTTTCTGGCTGTCGGTCTGGCTCTCGTCCTGACTTTTTTTATACTGTCAGTGAGGAAAGGAATGCAGCGGGATACCGGAAAAAAAGCGAACCAGTTTTTTTAATTTCTATATAAAAGAGCTGCCGATGATCATGCGGCAGCTCTTTTATTAAAGATCCAAATAAAGCCTTACCATATCGCGGCATTGAATCCCGTTTTCAAAAATGTCCTCATCATAATGTCTGACAAAGAAATCGTGGTCGACCGCCTGAAGGCGGAATCCGCATTTTTGATAGAGAGAAAGCTGATGAATGCTGGAATTCCCCGTGCCGATTTCAATCGTGTCCGCCCCCAGCTCCTTCGCTTTTTCGATGGCGTCAAGTACAAGCTGTTTGCCAAAGCCCTTCTTCTGAAGAGATTCTTTTACCGCAATATTTACAATTTCAACTGTTTGCGGCCTTGTTTTTAGCAATACATAAACACCTGCAAGCTCATCACCGGCCCAAGCTGTGTAACATTCTCCCCTCTCAAGATATTCATCTACAATGTCTTTCGATGGATCGGCGAGCAGCAATAGATCATATAATTCGTCATTTGTTTCTTTTCCTAATTCAATCCTGAGCTTTTGCATATTCGTACCACCTTTTTTAGTCTGATAGACATTTAATTTTTTCATTCGTTCCCAATTTCATTCTGTTTTATTATAAAATATGAAAAGCAGTAAATGTTATCAAATTAGTAGAATAGGAGGAAAGTCATGTTTTTTTGTAAGAATTGCGGCTCCCAGAATAATGAAGGAGCCAAGTTTTGTAAACAATGCGGCACCCCGATCGGAGGGGGCAGCAAACAGGCAAATCAAGAAACAGCTAGCACTGCAGAAACAAGGCAGGCTCCGCGAAAACCGATCCCAAAGAAAACCATCATTTTATGGAGCAGCATTGCCGCGGCGTGCGTTATATTATTCGCCGCATATAAAACCGGAGCGTATTTTACTTCAAAGGATAGGTTAGTAGACAAGTTTGAACAGGCCGTAAATGATGAGGATCAGGACCAAATCGCGACTCTGCTTACACCGGTAAATGACAATCTTAAACTCACTAAAAATAATGTAAAACCGTTTCTTACATATTTGAAGGATCATCCAGACAAAAAAGATGAACTTTTTGCATCGCTCCGTGAGGAAACAGCCCAGAAGGATATCGTATATGCGGAAAAAGACGGAAAAAGCCTGCTGGTATTTGACCATTACGACTTAAAGGTAGCACCTGTTTATTTTGAAGTGACCAGCAATTATAAAAATACCGATTTATATGTCAATAAAGAGGAAGCCGGACCTGTAAAGAAAGCAGATCAAGCACAAACCCTCGGTCCGTACATTCCCGGTGAATATACAGTCTCAGCCAAACTGAAAAACGATGTCGTCGATCTTGTGAAAAAGGAAGACATTCAGGCGGTTGGCGATAGCAGCTTTCGTGTTGATCTCTCATTGGAAGCAGACGATGTGACATTCAGCTTAGCGGATGACATCAAGAGCGGGAAGGGAGATTTGCTGATTAACGGCAAGCCGATTCATAAAGACCCATTCAAATCCGTAACATACGGTCCGCTGCTGACAGATGGATCAATGACAGCTTCAGTCGAGGCAGAATTTCCGTGGGGAAAAACAAAAACTGCCGGCGTTCCGATCGATGATAAAGAAATGGAGTTAACGTTAATTCCTGATCAAGATACACAGGAACAGATTATGAACACAATTGTCAAAACAACAAAACAATACTCCAAAGCTCTATCTGATGGGAATACAGCCCAGATGACAGAGGCAAGTGCCAATTGGAAGGCGGAGACGAAGGACACCGTTGATTCTATGAAAAGCGCGGATTCATACTTAAAAGATAGATACTTGGAAACTGATTTTGACCTGGACACATTTGCCCTCTCTCAGAAAAACGACGGAACGTGGCAGGTATCGGTAACAGGAAAAGAACTTCACCAGTCTTCTTCGTATAACGACTATACAAAATCTGAAATGACTGACGAAAGTCCGAGTTATGAATATCTTCTTTTATATGATAAAAAACAGAAAAAGTGGATTTTCGAAGATGCAGAATCAACATTCCAATCTGCAGGCACAAATATAAAGAAAATCAAAAATGATAAACCAGAGACATACACTTCCGCCTGGGCTGGCTCGAAAAACAAAGGCAGTGAAAGCTCTGCAAGCGGCGATGTTACAGATGAACAAGTGACATTATTTATGGGCAGTTATCTGCAAAGTCAGGCAGATGCCGTGAATCAAAATAATTTCTCACTGATGGAAGACAGCCTTGAAAAAGGCAGTTCCCTTTATTCCGACCAGCAGCATCTCGTGTCGAAATTAAATAAAGAGGGGACAACAGAAGACTTTAATAACTATGAAGTGAAAAGCTGGAGCCAAAATGGGTCGGCTGTCACGATTAAGACGTATGAAGAATTCTATATCACAAAATCAGGCGGCAGTCCAAAGCTCAGAACATATAACTGGACTTATACCGGCGTAGTGAAGAACGGAAGAATTTACTTAACGTCTATTCAATAAAACAACCCCATCACCAGCAGGTGATGGGGTTGTTTTTAAAAGAGCATATAACGGAAAATTTCTTTGACATAGTGTTCGATAATAAGCTGAAATGTAACGCAGATGATCAGATAAATTACAATCGTTGAGTAAATGACATCAACCTTCCCTTTATATGAATGCTGGTAACTGCCCAGCATCGCAGGAGGAATGGCGAAGAATGCACCGATTAAACCAACGGCTAATATGGTAAAGCAAATGTCTGTATGTAATAAAAAGAAGAAAAGGGCAAGAATCAAAATAGCCGTGAACGGTATGAGAAACGCTCCGAATCTTGAGAATGAATCCTTGAAAGATACTTGGTTTCCCGCGATTTTCAGGGCAAAAAAGATGCATGCATGCAGGCCAAATAGAAATAAAATAAAATAAATGGTTGGCTCTAAGAAGATTGCTGTAAAGCTTACGCTTCCGGGACCGTCTGAAAAAAGAATATAAAACATCAAAGGGGTCAGCAAACTAAAAAGAACCATCGTAATGATTGCGCTGATCAGCTGCTCTCCGCCTGTTGTTTTACATTCCTGATAAGGGCGTTTCAGGACGGATAAGACAAATGAACCGAACTGTTTTGCTGCTTGCTTTGCAGCGGCTCCGGTTTGAGCTGGATGCTGGTGGCCTGATTGACCGGGGAGCGGTGATCCGCATTTCTCACAAAAATTTCCGCCATCTGTTTGATGGCCGCATTGAGGACAATACATAAAATAACTCCTTTACCTGTATTATAGGGAAAATAGACTAATAGTTTTATTATAAAAGAAAAAAGTTGTAAAGTAATCAATATTCATACAAAAAAGACACGAGCCCGATAGCAGCTGTGTCTTTTTTTATCTAGTTATTCATATATTTCTCAAATACATCCCCAAAATCCTTAATATGATACTGCGAGCGAACGGATGTCAGCCAAGTGAATCCGAATTCGGTCAGCTCTTTGTATTGCGTTTCAATATTAACGTGCTCAGGGCGGGTATGGTGAAGAATCGTCACTGCTTTATCTAAGCTTTGCTCCGCTTGATTGATTAAAATGTCATTTTCATAGGTTGTTTCAGCGATGCGAAGCAGTGCTTTATAAAGGTCTTTTAACTTTTCAATCTGGTCTTTGTGGACATCAATGTCGAATTGTTCACCGCCCAGCTTGAACTTAATTTCAACATCCAAATCCACTTTTCCGGCAGTTTCAAGAAAAACGTCAGAGATTTTATATTGCGAATAAGGATAGCGTTTCAACGTTCGTTTCGAGGAAGTGGCGCGTTCGCCGTCTACATGGATCAGGGCCAGGTTCGTAAAGCAATACTCGTCTGCTTTTGTTTTAATCAAGAAATAAATTTTCTCATTGTCTTCATGCATGACATAATCATCTGCGTCTGTTTTGTCATAGTCCTGAGGTTCGATAATTTTTCCGATATCAGATAAGCCCAAGGCATCTGCCGCAATTTTTTTGAACATCTGTATACGTCCTTCCTATTCAATTTGTCACTTCATTGTAGCATGGCGCGTTTCTGACAGGCTATAAAGGTTTACCGGGAAATCGCCTCCGGGTAAAAGGGTGGAGAATAATTCTATTTCCTGTGCAGAGACTATCAACAAGGAGGTATATGATGTTCTCATTCATCGTTCACGTCTTCATTTCTTTATTCGCAGTATCGAATCCGATCGGAAACGTACCGATATTTCTGACGCTGACAGAGGGCTATACTGCAGCGGAAAGAAAAGCGATTGCCCGGAAGGCAGCTATTTTATCCTTTTTTATTCTCGCGGCTTTTTTGGTTTTCGGCCATCTTATCTTTAAACTGTTTGATATCAACATTCACGCGCTCCGAGTGGCGGGCGGCATATTCATTTTCGGCATTGCCTATAATCTATTGAATGCGAAAGAATCACACGTGCAATCTCTTCACCATGATGAACATAAGGAAAGCAAGGAAAAAGCGGATATATCAGTCACACCTTTATCCATTCCGATTATTGCTGGGCCCGGAACGATTGCAACAGTAATGAGCCTTTCCGCCGGTCATAGCGGCATTGGTCATTATGCGGCTGTCACGATCGGCATAGCCGCCGTTATTGCCCTGACCTTTCTCTTTTTCCACTATTCTGCTTTTATCAGCAGCAAACTCGGAAAAACCGAGATGAATGTGATTACCAGACTGATGGGATTAATCTTAGCTGTGGTTGCGGTCGGGATGATTGGTGCCGGGCTGAAAGGCATGTTTCCGGTCTTAACCTCATGATGCAAAAAGCAGCTCTCTTATTTTAGAGAGCTGCTTTCTTTTGTTTTCGGCACATACCGAAAGACTTCCTCACTCTCAAAAAATTCAATCAACCTGCTCAACCAATCATAGTAATGAAGCCATTCTTTTAATTCATTCAGCAGCTGATTGACTTTCTCTTCCGCTTCCGGGGTAAGCCCGTCCCTTTGTAAAAGATCACTCAGCTCCCGGTTTAATTTTTTATACAGCACTTTGTTTTTGCTCACGACCTTTGTCCAATTCGCCGCGAATAAAGAAATGAAGGTTTGATAATAATCCTGCTCGACGTCATAAAGGTCTTTTCGTACGCCTTTTTCAAACACCTTTTCGGCGATATTGGCATCGATCATTTCACGGACAACCTGGCTCATCCTTGTTTTGCTCATGCCCGTTGCCTCAGAGAGCTCGCTTAAGGTCATTGGTTTTCGATTCATATAAATAATTCCGAGCACACGTCCGACAGTTGAAGGCATTCCAAACGTATGCATATTTTCGGCAATCCTCTCAATGAGATGCTCTTCAGCATGTTCAATGATGTCGAGAGCGGTTTTTTTCACAGCTGATCATCCCTTCAAATGGCAATTGATGGTGTCAATATATCATATTTCTTCCTGGTGTTGAAAATAGCTGAATGCAGAGGAAGTGGGAGGTATCCGGCGTAATTGTAAGAACACCCTTTCCGTCTCGGTCATAACAATAAATAATCTATAAATAACATATAATTTCAACACATTGTAAACTTTTTATTTTACAAAGTTCAAACTATAATAAGGATTATACTTTTCAGAAAATTTAAAGGAAACCTGCGGAGGTGCACGGATTGCTGAAATTGGAACAAGTGTCAAAAGTATATAAAGGCGGCAAAAAAGCTGTGAACAGCATTGATTTAGATATTGCCAAAGGTGAATTTATCTGTTTTATCGGCCCGAGCGGCTGCGGAAAAACGACGACGATGAAGATGATCAACAGACTGATAGAACCATCGTCTGGAAGGATTTTTATCGACGGAGAAAATATTATGGAACAGGACCCGGTTGAGCTGAGAAGAAAAATCGGCTATGTGATTCAGCAGATTGGTTTGTTCCCCCATATGACCATCCAGCAGAACATCTCACTCGTACCAAAGCTGCTGAAATGGCCTGAGGAAAAACGGAAAGAACGGGCGCGCGAGCTGTTAAAGCTTGTGGATATGGGCCCGGAGTATTTAGACCGTTATCCGCATGAGCTCAGCGGCGGACAGCAGCAGAGAATCGGCGTGCTGCGCGCCCTGGCAGCGGAACCCCCTCTCATTTTAATGGATGAACCGTTCGGAGCGCTTGATCCGATTACGCGTGATTCCCTTCAGGAAGAATTCAAAAAACTGCAGAGAACCTTAAACAAAACGATTGTGTTTGTAACCCACGATATGGATGAAGCGATTAAGCTTGCTGACAGGATTGTGATATTAAAAGCGGGAGAAATCGTTCAAGTCGGCACACCTGATGAGATTCTTCGAAATCCGGCAAATGAGTTTGTTGAAGAATTTATCGGGAAAGAGCGCCTGATTCAGTCAAGACCGGATATCGAGCGGGTAGAGCAAATGATGAACAGAACGCCGGTGACGGTATCTGCGGACAAAACGCTTTCTCAGGCGATTCAGCTGATGAGAGAAAAACGTGTTGACTCGCTGCTCGTTGTGGACCGGCAAAACGTGCTGAAGGGCTATGTTGATGTGGAAATGATTGATCAAAACCGCAAAAAAGCGAGCATCGTTGGCGACGTATACCGTTCAGATATATATACCGTTCAAAAAGGGGCGCTTCTTCGCGATACAGTCCGAAAAATTTTGAAGCAGGGGATCAAGTATGTTCCGGTGGTCGATGAACAGAACCATTTAGCAGGGATTGTGACAAGAGCGAGCCTCGTTGATATCGTATACGATTCCATTTGGGGCGACGAGGAAAACCAGCTCATGACGATCTGACCAGGGGAGGAGCTCTTTTAAGATGAATCAAATGATGACTTTTTTGCAAACGAACGGCGGAGAGCTGTTGTATAAAACAGGAGAGCATTTATATATTTCACTCATAGCCGTTGTATTGGGCATTATCGTTGCAGTGCCGCTCGGCGTTGCTCTTACCAGAATAAAAAAAGGCGCAGGTGCGGTTATCGGTTTCGTAAACATTGTGCAAACCCTGCCGAGTCTGGCGATTTTAGCCTTTTTTATTCCGCTTCTCGGCGTAGGAAAAGTGCCTGCGATTGTCGCTTTATTTTTCTATTCGGTGCTGCCGATCCTGCGCAATACGTATACCGGCATTAAAGGTGTAAATAAAAACCTCCTGGAATCGGGGAAAGGGATTGGCATGACCGGCTGGGAGCAGATTCGGCTCGTTGAAATCCCGCTGGCGATTCCCATCATCATGGCGGGGATCCGCACATCAACGATCTACCTAATTGGCTGGGCGACACTTGCGTCGTTTATCGGGGGAGGCGGCCTTGGGGACTATATTTTTATCGGCCTGAACCTATACCAGCCTGAATATATCATTGGCGGTGCCGTGCCTGTCACAATTCTGGCAATTATTATTGATTATGTGCTGGCTGTGACAGAACGAAAGGTGACGCCGAAAGGCTTGCAAGGGATGAAGGAAGTTTCGTAAGGAGTTGGCTCTGTTGAAAACGACAAAAATCAAATGGCTTGGCGCGTTTGCTCTCGTCTTTGTCATGCTGCTAGGCGGCTGCTCTCTGCCGGGTCTCGGCGGCGCTTCTGACGACACAATCAATATCGGGGCGCAAAGCATGACAGAATCAGAAATTGTAGCAAATATGATCGCGCAGCTTATTGAACATGATACAGATTTGAATACTGCTTTAGTGAAAAACCTCGGCTCAAACTATGTTCAGCACCAAGCGATGCTGGGCGGTGACATTGATATTTCAGCCACGCGCTATTCCGGAACAGATTTAACAAGCACCCTCGGCAAGGAAGCGGAGAAAGATCCGAAAAAAGCGCTGAACATTGTGCAGAACGAGTTTCAAAAGCGCTTTTCTTATAAATGGTTTGATTCCTACGGCTTTGATAACACGTATGCCTTCACCGTAACAAAAAAGTTTGCGGAAAAGGAGCATATTAACACCGTGTCTGACCTGAAGAAAAATGCCTCCCAATATAAATTAGGCGTCGACAATGCTTGGCTGAAACGAAAAGGCGACGGGTATAAAGGCTTTGTCAGCACATATGGCTTTGAATTCGGCACAACTTATCCGATGCAGATCGGGCTTGTCTATGACGCAGTCAAAAACGGGAAAATGGACGCCGTTTTGGCTTATTCAACGGATGGACGGATTAAAGCATATGATCTGAAAATCTTAAAAGACGATAAGCGTTTCTTCCCGCCGTATGACTGTTCACCGGTGATTCCGGAAAAGGTGCTTAAGGAGCATCCGGAACTTGAGGGTGTGATCAATAAGCTGATTGGGCAAATCGACACGGAAACGATGCAGGAACTTAATTATGAGGTGGATGGCAAGCTGAAGGAGCCGTCTGTCGTAGCAAAGGAATTTTTAGAGAAACATCATTATTTTGACTAAGAAAAGAGGTGGATCATATGGAAGTACTACAGCAGCTTGGCACATACTATTCGCAAAACGGCGGTTACGTGATGCAGGAATTTTACCGTCATTTTCTGATGTCGGTGTACGGCGTTTTATTTGCCGCCATTGTTGGAATTCCACTCGGCATCCTGATAGCCAGATACAGAAGATTAAGCGGATGGGTTTTTGCGGTCACGAACGTCATTCAGACCATCCCGGCTCTCGCCATGCTCGCCGTGCTGATGCTTGTCATGGGGCTGGGCGCTAATACGGTGATATTGTCATTATTTCTGTATTCTCTTCTGCCGATTATCAGAAATACGTATACTGGGATTATCAGTATTGAGCACGCCTATCTTGAATCCGGAAAAGCAATGGGGATGACAAAATTTCAAGTGCTGCGGATGGTCGAGCTTCCGCTTGCGCTTTCTGTTATAATGGCCGGCCTGCGCACCGCGCTTGTCATTGCCATCGGCATTACGGCCATCGGGACATTTGTCGGTGCTGGCGGTCTCGGGGACATCATCGTCAGAGGATCAAACGCCACAAACGGAACCGCGATTATATTAGCGGGAGCGATCCCCACAGCTCTGATGGCGGTGATTGCCGATTTGGTCATGGGCTGGCTTGAACGAGCATTAAGCCCGATTAAAAAGAAGAAAAGAAACTATATTATAGCTGAAAGAAAAACCACCTCTATTTAAATCAAACAGGGGTGTTTTTTTTATGAAAAACCTGTGTTAGTCCCGTTAAACGATACTTTCCAGCGTTGAAGTTAACAAGCATTTTTAAAAAAATCTTCAAATATCAGAAGGGAATTACCAATTTTAAGGTTGTTTTGAGAAAAGATTCAAGTTATAATAATAATACATTTATACAAACATCTAAATGTCTAAATGTTTTTTGAAAAGGAGAAAACGCTATGAATAATGTTTTCAAAGCTATATCAGATCCAACAAGGAGAAAAATTTTGGATTTGTTAAAAGGAGGGGATATGACTGCGGGAGATATTGCTGAGCATTTTAATATCAGCAAACCGAGTATTTCGCACCACTTGAATATTTTAAAGCAAGCGGAACTCATAAGTGACCACCGCAGAGGACAATTTATTTATTACTCTCTAAATACAACAGTACTTCAAGACTCAATAAATTGGATGCTTAACTTTATAAATAAAGGGGATAACGATTTATGAAGAAAAATATATTTTCCATAATTATTGTTTGTTTGAGTTTCTTGACTTCAATTATATTTTATCAGTACCTTCCGGAAGAAATACCGATACAATGGTCAGGAAATAAGCCGGCTGCCTTTATATCTAAACCTCTAACACTTTTTATTATACCTGTTGTTATGCTTATTTATTATCTTACTTTTTATATGTTAACGATTAAGTCTACGCAAAAAAATAAAGCATTGCTTTTCCTAGCTTCTAATAATATGTTAATCCTTTTATATATTTTACAACTCTCAACTCTATTGATAAGTTTAGGATACGAATTGGATATTGATTTAATAATTGGGCTTGGTGTTGGTATCTTTTTAATTATTGGTGGAAATTCAATGCAGCTAGCAGAACAAAACCATCTTATTGGATTAAGGACACCTTGGACATTAAAAGATGAGACTGTTTGGAAACTGGGAAATCGCTTCGCCTCTAAAGTACTTGTAGTGTGTGGTTTTATAATAGCTGTTCTTTCATTTTTTACAGGAGAATATATAATTCTTATTATGATTGTGCTAGTTCTTTTAGCATTAGTTATTTCAACACTAGCTTCATATCTTTACTACAAAAAATTAAACGGTTCACGTTGAAAAAGTGTCTTGCGGAGTAATCCGCAAGACACTCAATTATAATGGATTATTGATGAATCAATTTTAGGGTTTTTGCAGCAGCCGCTTCTAAATCAGAATTATTAGAAGCTGAAGAGGAATATTTGGCAACGTATTTCCACACTGCAGTTGTTACCGCGGCAGCCGTTTGTAATGCAACTGCGTTAACGCCCACAACATATAAATATCCAGCTGCTACACAGACGGCATAAAGCCCACAAGATGGAGTTACTTTATTAGAAGAGTATTTTACGTTTTCATTTTTCTTGGCATATTTTTGGATAAGTTGGTCTGCTTTGGTCATATTTTCAATGAGTTTTTTAGGGTCTTTGCTGTCAATCGATTGTTTCAATTCATCCATATATTGTGGTTGATCTTTTTTTATAAATTTGACTACATCATTTACTAACTTTTTACCTTCTGTACTATTTGCCTCTTTTACGAGTTTAGGGTCCAAATCGTTTGAAATTAATTTACCAACTTCCCCTTGTCCAAATAAAAGTCCTCTAA
Source organism: Bacillus sp. 204(2023) (assembly GCF_037027505.1). Lineage (NCBI taxonomy): Bacteria > Bacillati > Bacillota > Bacilli > Caryophanales > Bacillaceae > Bacillus > Bacillus sp. 204(2023). The sequence continues at coordinate 86,569 of NZ_JAXCHE010000005.1, forward strand.
AGTAATCTTCTCCAGAAAATGTATGGTTTTCTTTAGCAGATGTACTTGATTCCTTAGAGAGTCCTACTAATGAAAAAACCAATATCGTCACCATGGAAACAATCAATAGCCTAAGTAATTTACTTTTCAAATTATTATACCTCCATTAAGTTATTTCTCCATTATCTAAATGTTAGCTATGAAACAATTTTGTAAGAAACTTGACTGATTCACCTCCTATTCTTTTGAAATTTCTCTTTCCTTTTACATATATATATTTAAATAAAGGAGAACACCAATTCATAGTGATATTTTGTTGTACAGGATGCAGATATATAATTAATGCTGATATCATGATCAAGCCGAAACTTACAATACCAATGCTGAATATGATCCCGACATGAAATAATATTCCTAAAACAAGAGCAATTCTCTTTATTCTGATATTTGAAATGATACTTGCTGCTAAGAACAACTCAAAAATAGTTACTAACCAAGTGATGACAACAATAAAATTGCTTTCAAGTAGTGGATTCAATAAGTTAAGTTGATATTCAGGTAATCCAAACACCGGATCAGAAAAGAAATAGTAAATTGCTGTTCCTTCTGCCCACTCTTTATTTTTCAATCGCTCTAAAGCTGCGTTTAAATAAATGATAAAAACTTGAATTTTAATTATTGTCATTATATAAAACAATACTGTCTTCTTTGTGAAAGATTCATTATTGTTTTTCTTTATATTCCAATGATTTCGCCTTGAATCTAATAATGTAACAGGTAATATAAGAAAAGAAAGAACAGTTGCAATTTGCTCTCCACCATCGATAGTTAAAGCTGAAGTTTGAATACTATAGCAAATATACCAGTGAAATAAACCGGTAAATCTAGGTCTCCACCCTATAACCACTAAGGTTAATATAAAAATCATTAAGTATCTTATAATCTCAAAATTGATACTATATTCTTTAGCAAAACAAAAGGCGGTAGGGATATAGACATTTTCACATGTGACATTATTTGCACTATAACTAAATAAAATATCAGTACTATTAAATAATAGTACTAGTAATGTTGAGAAACCAAGTAAACTTCTAAAAAGTGCATATGTATTTTTCCATGGATTATAGGTGTCAATATAACCTTCTAAACTATTTAATATCTTCATACTATTTTTATTTTTAGCACCTTTCTTTCAAAAGAGGTAGTTTGTTTAAAGTCTATCCAATACCATGAGAGTGGTTTTTGGCGATATATTAGGTATTCTCCTTTGCTAAGATGTATATAATCTTCATTTTTCTTAACCTTAATAGGCTTTATTTGTTTCTCTAAATTTGTGCAGGAGTTGTTGTTTTCACAAGTTTTCCAATTCTTTGGATCGATATTCTCTACAATTTTGCCTAATTCTATTGCCTGAACTCTTCCTTCTCTTTTTATCCCAAAAAAATTATTGGGAAGTGCATTAGGTAACTTTAAATTTTCTTTTGTGTGAAATGAAATGTTTTCTTCTGTAGGGCTTTTACTATAAAAGCCAAAGCCTTGGGGAGACAATTGTTGCAAAAAATTTCTTTTGAACAGTGGATTCTGAGGTGAAATATTACTAAAGTAATAAGAAGAAAATAATAGGAAACATATAGTCATTACAGTTATAATTCCCTTTTTTTTGATTTAGATTACCTCCTCTAAGCTAATATAATCATTTCAAAAAGATTATATAATAGCTAGTCAGAATAATCAACAAAAAATGGATAATAAATAAATTAATGTAAATTATGCATTATTTTGTTTATTTCCTTGCAGTTTGATATTCAACCATTTGGACTTAAAAAAGTTCCCAGAATTGAATTTGGGAACTTTTTACGTCTTCGGCACATATTTAAAAATTTCTTCGCTCTCAAAAAACTCAATCAAACGGCTGAGCCAATTATAATAATCAAGCCATTCCTTTAATTCTTTTAGCAGTTCATTCACTTTTTCTTCCGCTTCAGGAGTAAGCTCTTCATCCAACACGCTAAGCAGCTCCCGATTGAGTTTTTTATGCATCATTTTGTTTTTGCTGACGACTTTGCTCCAGGTGGCTGAAAACAGCGTGATAAATGTTTGATAGTAGTCCTGCTCAACCTCATATAAATCTTTTCGGACGCCTTTTTCGAACACCTTCTCGGCAATGTTGGCATCAAGCATTTCCCGCACTACCTGGCTCATGCGTGTTTTGCTCATGCCGGTAGCCTCAGATAATTCCGTAAGCGTCATCGGTTTTCGATTCATATAAATAATGCCCAGCACTCGTCCGACGGTAGAGGGCATTCCAAATGCATGCATGTTTTCCGCGATTCTTTCTATAAAATGGTCCTCGGCTTGTTCAATGATCGTTAACGGATCTTTCTCCAACGGTTTCATCCTTTCAGCTAACAATTCCGATGTCAATATACCACATTTTTGATACGGCGAAAATGCTGTCAAAAGAGAATTTGGCAGGAAATTGGAGCAATAAGGAGATCAACACACGTCAATGCGGGTAAATCAGCGTTTACACATACTTTATAAATAATATGAACAAATTGTAAACTTTTTATTTTATAAACTTTATTCTATAATGGAAAGCATTCAATTGTCTGAAAAATTAAATTTAAACTGAACAAATTGAATAAACTTAATTTTGGAGGTGCGATGTTTGCTGACATTAGAAAATGTCTCGAAAACATACAAGGGCGGCAAAAAAGCCGTGAACAACGTAAATCTTAAGATTGCAAAAGGCGAATTTATCTGCTTTATCGGGCCGAGCGGCTGCGGAAAAACGACAACAATGAAAATGATTAACCGATTAATTGAGCCTTCCGCCGGAAAGATTTTCATTGACGGCGAAAACATCATGGACCAGGATCCTGTAGAGCTCAGGCGCAAAATTGGCTATGTGATTCAGCAGATCGGCCTGTTTCCCCATATGACCATTCAGCAGAATATCTCACTCGTCCCAAAACTGCTGAAATGGCCGGAGCAGCAGCGGAAAGAACGGGCGCGTGAGCTTTTAAAATTGGTCGATATGGGGCCAGAATATGTAGACCGTTACCCTCATGAATTAAGCGGGGGGCAGCAGCAGCGAATTGGTGTATTACGGGCACTTGCCGCGGAGCCGCCGCTTATCTTAATGGATGAACCGTTTGGGGCACTCGACCCGATTACGAGGGATTCCCTCCAGGAAGAATTTAAAAAACTGCAAAAAACCTTACATAAAACCATCGTATTTGTTACCCACGATATGGATGAAGCGATTAAGCTGGCAGACCGGATTGTGATTTTAAAAGCGGGAGAAATCGTTCAAGTTGGAACGCCCGATGACATTTTAAGAAATCCGGCAGACGAATTTGTTGAGGAATTTATCGGCAAGGAGCGGCTGATTCAGTCATCCAGCCCGGATGTTGAACGGGTTGACCAGATTATGAACACACAGCCTGTAACGATCACCGCGGATAAAACGCTTTCTGAGGCCATTCAGCTGATGAGGCAGGAACGGGTCGATTCATTGCTGGTCGTTGATGACGAGCACATTCTGCAAGGCTATGTCGATGTTGAAATCATTGATCATTGCCGGAAAAAGGCCAATCTCGTCAGTGAAGTTTTACATGAAGATATATACACAGTACTGGGCGGCACACTGCTACGCGACACGGTCCGCAAAATTTTAAAACGGGGTGTCAAATATGTTCCCGTTGTGGATGAAGACCGACGCCTGATCGGAATTGTGACGAGGGCAAGTCTGGTCGACATCGTGTATGACTCCCTCTGGGGAGAAGAAAAGCAGCTCGCAGCATTGTCATAGGGAGGGGCGATAAGTCATGCATCATATTGTTCAATTTTTGCAAACCAATGGGGGCGAGCTTCTTTATAAAACATACGAGCATATTACGATATCGCTCATTGCTGTGATCTTAGGTGTGCTGGTTGCCGTCCCCCTCGGGGTTGTGCTTACTAGAATGAAAAAAGGAGCCGGCACCATTATCGGCATTGTCAATATCATTCAGACGCTGCCGAGTCTGGCCATCCTCGCTTTTTTTATCCCGCTCCTTGGTGTAGGGAAGGTTCCGGCCATTGTGGCTTTGTTTTTCTATTCCGTATTGCCGATTCTTCGCAACACGTATACCGGCATTCGCGGCGTCAACAAAAATCTGCTCGAATCTGGTAAAGGCATCGGAATGACGCCGGCTGAACAAGTCCGCTTGGTGGAGCTGCCGCTTGCCGCGCCAGTGATCATGGCGGGAATCAGAACATCGACGATTTACTTAATCGGCTGGGCCACGCTTGCTTCCTTTATCGGAGGCGGCGGATTGGGTGATTACATTTTTATCGGACTGAATTTATATCAGCCGGAATATATCATAGGGGGCGCGGTACCTGTCACGATATTGGCAATTGTGATTGATTATGTGCTGGCAGTTGCTGAACGAAAACTGACACCTGCCGGCATGCAGAGATTGAAGGAATTGTCATAAGGAGGCGGCTCATGAAAAGAAAATATCTCAAATTAATGATAGGTTTAGCACTTGCGGCAACGCTGACGCTGAGCGGCTGTTCGCTTCCTGGTCTCAGCGCTGCTGCAGACCAGACCATTAAAATCGGCGCGCAAAGCATGAGCGAATCAGAAATCATCGCCAGCATGCTTGGCCAGTTGATCGAACACCATACTGATCTCAAAACAACAACGATTAAAAATCTTGGCTCCAACGCGGTGCAGCAGCAGGCTTTAATGAATGATGAAATCGACATTGCGGCCACAAGATATACGGGAGACGCGCTGACAGGCACGTTGAGAATGGAACCTGAAAAAGATCCGGACAAAGCGCTGGCGCTTACTCAGCGGGAGTTTAAAAAAAGATATGATTTAAAGTGGTATGACTCCTACGGGTTTGATAATACATATGCCTTTACAGTCGGCAAGGAGCTGGCCGACCAATACCATTTAGAGACCGTATCAGACGTTAAAAAATGGGCGCCGCAATTAAAGCTGGGCGTTGATAACTATTGGATGAAGCTCAAAGGAAACGGCTATCAGGATTTTACGAAAACCTACGGCATGACATTCGGCGGCACGTATCCGATGCAGATCGGCCTTGTGTACGACGCGGTGAAAAGCGGAAAAATGGACATTGTGCTTGCGTATTCAACCGATGGAAGAATCAAGTCCTATGGTCTCAAAATGCTAAAGGATGATAAACAATTTTTCCCGCCGTACGACTGTTCTCCGGTTGTTCCGGAAAAGGTGCTCAAAGAACATCCTGAGCTTGAAGGCATCATCAAGAAAATGCTCGGAAAAATCGACACAGCCACGATGCAGGAGCTTAACTATGAAGTCGACGGCAATCTCAAAGAACCGTCTGTCGTTGCCAAGGAATATTTAGAAAAACATCACTACTTCGAATCGTGAAAGGGGGAAGAGGTCAATGAACGTGCTTGAACAGTTAATGACGTATTACGCGCAGAATGGCAGTTACGTCATGGATGAATTCGGCCGCCACTTTCTCATGTCGGCTTACGGCGTATTGTTTGCCGCTGTCGTCGGGGTTCCGGCCGGAATCCTCATCGCGCATTTTCGCCGTTTGTCAGCCTGGGTGTTTGCCGTAACAAACGTTATTCAAACAATCCCGGCGCTCGCTATGCTGGCCGTCTTAATGCTTGTTATGGGGCTCGGCACAAATACCGTGATTCTATCATTGTTTCTGTATTCCCTGCTGCCGATTATTCGAAACACGTACACAGGCATTATCAGTATTGAGCATGCCTACTTAGAATCGGGAAAAGCAATGGGCATGACGAAATTCCAAGTGCTCAGAATGGTTGAGCTCCCGCTCGCACTTTCTGTCATTATGGCGGGCCTTCGCACGGCTCTCGTCATTGCCATCGGAATTACAGCGATTGGCACATTTGTCGGTGCCGGAGGCCTTGGGGACATGATTGTCCGCGGCTCAAACGCAACAAACGGAACTGCGATTATTCTAGCCGGAGCGATACCAACTGCGGTAATGGCGGTAGGGGCGGATTTGCTCATGGCCTGGCTGGAGCGGGCATTAAGTCCGGTGAAGAAAAAAAGAACCGGGGCGAAACACGTTCAATCAGCTGCATAGAATAGAAAAAGAGGCTGGACTCCAGCCTCTTTTTTCTATTTAAATCGTAAACTGACCCATCTTCTCATTAAGCTCCTTCGCCAGCTGCTCAAGCTCTTCAGCATTTTGAAGCACTTGATCCATTGAATGGGCGGATTGCTCGGTTATTGAAAATGTTTCTTCAATGCCGGCAGCCGACTCTTCGGATACAGAAGCGATATTTTCAATCGATTGATTGATGGTAATCGATTGGTTTGTTAACTGTTTCAGGCCATCCGTTACTTCCTTAATGCTGTCTGCAACATGAGTGACGGATTGCTTGATATGCCGCATAGCCTGCCCGGTGTCTGTCAGGTTTTCCGTTCCTTTTTCGACTTCTGTAAAGCTGCTTTCCAAGTACGTAATGACAGTGTGGATCTCCTGCTGTGTCCCGCCTACAATCCGGGTAATATCCTGCACGGAATCAGAAACGCCGTCAGCCAGCTTTCTGACCTCCTCTGCCACAACGGCGAAGCCTTTGCCGCTTTCTCCTGCGCGGGCAGCTTCAATCGCGGCGTTAAGGGACAGCAAATTCGTTTGCTCGGCAATTCCGTTGATGACTTGAACGAGCTTGTTGATATCCTGAGAATGCTGTTCCAGTGATCTCACTTTATACACGGCTTCTTCAACAATATGATGGATGGTTTTCATTTGCTGTAATGACGTAGCCATATTTTCGTTTCCGCTTACCGCGAGTTCGAGAACGTTTTGAGACGTATCGCTGATGGTGATGCCGTGATTATAGGCTTTATCAATGCTTTCGGTGAACTCATTCATCGATTCGGCAATCGTCACCGCGTCTTGGGCCTGCTGTTCAGAGCCCTCAGCCATTTCGTTCATCGTCTCGGTAATATGTTTGCTGCCGGATCTTGTTTCATTCGTTGCGGTTGCAAGCACCTGTGAAGAAGAAAGAACCCGGCTTGATATGTCTTTAGAATATCCGACAATATCTCTCAGATTCCCTACCATTTTTTGCAGCGCTTCATTCAGATCACCCAGCTCGTCTTTTGAGTTGAGCGGCTCCATATCGTTCGACAGATCGCCTTCGGCAATATGATTGGCAGATTCCTTCATGCGAATGATAGGCTTTACAATGTTTCGCGTGATATAAAGCCAGATGAAAATGCTGATGAGGATCGATGCTGCCACAAGCAAAGCAGTGTAAATGAGCCCTTTATGATAGACGGCCTTCGTTTCTTTTACCGCTGTGTTGCTGCCTTCTTGATTTAAGTCAACAAGCTGAGTGATTGTTTTTTTCATATCCTCAAAGCTGGCCTCAGTCTGAACCAATAAACCTCTTGCTTTGTCCATGTCATTCGTGCGGCCGCTTTCGATAATTTGCGCATGAATATCCATATAGGTATTCACTTCAGTTTGAAGCTGCTCGAACAGTTTCTGCTCTTTATCAGTGGAGATTGTTATTTCGTAGTTATCGAGCTTTTGGTTAATGTCTTCCATGATTTGATTCATTTCTTGATCAAGTGTATCCATTTTGCTTTTGTCTGTATAAATCAGAAAGTCCTTTTCTTTAGAAGACAGGTGCTCGGTTACATAATTAATCGATGTGATTTCTTTGATGCCGTCAATCCATTTTGTGTTGATTTCATCTGTTTTTTGAATGATATGCTGCATATTAAGAACGCCTATTCCGCCTACAAGTAAATTGATCAGGATCAGTGTCAAAAATACCAGGCTGAATTTGCGGGAAATCGTCAGTCGCATATAGTGGTCTCCTTTAAAAACGTAATGTGTGGATGTACTATATATCGGCTGAGAAATCGTTTTTTCACCTGGAAAAAAATAAAAAACGGCTCTTTTCTCGTCTTTGAGATCAGAACCGTTTTAGCAATTAGTCAAGAAAGGAAGGGTCAATCCATTCAGTCGCCCATTTAGATATCTCACCTAAAATGGGGGCTAACGCCTTTCCTTTATCGGTCAATGAATATTCGATGCGAACCGGAGTTTCAGGGATGACATCCCGCTTTACTACTCCTTCAAGCTCAAGTTCTTTCAGCCGTTCTGACAGAACTCTGCCGCTTAGATTTGGAAGTGCTGCTTCAATTTCGCTAAATCGCTGCGACCCGTTCAAGAGCTGAAATACGATTAAAGCGACCCAGCGTTTACTTAAGATGTCGACTGCTTTTTCAAATCTAGGACACATTTCTGATTGGTTCATACTTTTCACCTCGTCTGTCACTATTATAACGCAAATAACGAGGGAAGGTATGCGAGCGTGATTGATAAAATATAGAAAGAGAACCAGGAGATTATGAGGAAGAGGCGCGTTTTTTTGCTTCTGAAGACAAAAAATCGAAGTATTTGCTGAGATTTTCAATATCCTGCTTTGAGAGATGTTCCCATTTTTGACTATTGAAAATCGGGAGGTGCTCCGCTCCGCGAGTGACAGCCGTCTGGTAAATGTCATAAACGGATTGATAGCTTTCAGATGCTTCGCGGATTTCTTCAGGAAAGGCCTGAATATGGCCTGCGGCGGCCATTAGGTTTTCGTACGGCACTTTCAGGACGGCTGCCAGTTTTTTAATCGTGGCAGGTTTTGGCGTGCCGCGCTTGCCGTTTTCAATTTTTGAAATGGTGGCAGAGCTGATGCCTGAGTACACCGCAAGTTGATTCACTGTCAGTTTGCGGGCGCAGCGCAGCTCCCGTAATTGCTGTCCGAACGGTGACATGGTCTATCGCCTCACATTTCTATCAAGAGTCAGTCATCAGCAGACCGTTTTTTGGCTTCGTCTGAAATAAACGAAAAATAATGATCCAGCATGAGCAAATCTTCTTTATTGAGATATTGCCACTTTTCGTTCTCAAGAAGCGCAAGGTTTTTCAGGTCATAGGCCTCCGCTTTTTCAAGCAGCTTGCACTTCGTTTCATAAGGGGCCCTGGCTTCATGCACTTCTTCGATGTAACCAGCCTTATACATAAGCCCTTCATAAGGGATTTTTAAGGCTTCCGCCAGTTTTTTGATGGTGGCAGGTTTGGGAACGCCCCGTTTTCCGTTTTCGATTCTGGAGATGCCGGCCGCGCTTACGCCTGAATAAGTCGCCAGCTGGTTGACTGTTAACTTTCTCTCTTCACGCAATGCCCGTAATTGTTCGCCAAAGCTTTCCATATATCTCACCCCGTCCCTCACTGTTACTCATATTTTAGTATGTTTATTGACTAAAGGGAATAGGCAGACTGGAAATGTATTGACAAAAGTTAACATAAGCCGTAATGTAAAAGTATAGAAAAAAGTTTTTCAGGAATGGAAGGTGAGGAAAGTGCCAGTAGAAAAGATACAGATTAGACGTGATTATGTCTTGCAGTATATGGTTAATAACGATTATTCCCTTAATCAGCTTGCGCTGGAAATCGGAGTCTCACCCGCCACACTGAGCCGCGTGCTGAATGGAGAAAGAAGGCCGGGGCAGCTTGTGATTGGTAAAATGCTTCACTATTTTAATTTGAAATTTGAGGATCTTTTTTACTATGATTTTGTTGACAAAAGTCAATGAGATAGAGAAAACGCAAGGAGATCCAAGCTTTTTCTATCTTGAATGATGTGTCAGCACACAAACCCTGTCACCAGCTCATTGCACGTTTTCCATTGTTTTGTCGGCAATTGATGTCCCTGATATTCCAATCTGAAAAATTCGGCATGTCTGCACGCTCTTCGGTAATAGCCTGCGTTTGTAAAGGTCCAGTCCCGCAGGCCGCCATACATAAACAGCATTGGCATGTTTAGGCGGGGCAGCTGTTCAATGCAGTTGTAGCCAAGCGAATCCAGATAATACTGATGCCAATGGGCCTGGTCTGCTTTTTTCATATGGTCTGTTAATATGCTGCGAAGCTGTCTGTCTTTTGTGTGGCTGCCAGCGAGGATTTTCATGAGCAAACCGGGGTTTTTTTCAAGCAGATACATTCCCAGTTTGTGCAGCTTCTGGCCGATTACGTTATGAACAGCGGGGTAGGCGCCGGACAGAATAAGGTGTGACACTTTGTCCGGGCGGGTGAAGCCGATATGCTGCGCGATTAAGCCTCCGGCAGAATACCCGAATAACACAGCTTTATCAATGTGCAAAGCGTCCATGAATTGCGCGATCTCGTTTGCGTAATAGGAAATAGACGCTGGCTGATCGATGTGATCACTATCACCGTGGCCGCTTAAATCGGGAAAAATCACCCTGAAATGCTTGGATAGAAGGCGCTGATAATAAAAAACCTTGCGTCCCATGCCCGGCGGGTGGATAAAAATGATAGGGATTCCCTGTCCATATTCTTCATAAAAAAGATGTTTCCTGCTGTCTATGCTGATAAGCGGCATCGCTTTTCTCCTTTGACCTTTTCATATGAATAGGGTAACCAAGATAAAACGTCTTATCCGGCCTTTTGGCGTCTGATACAGCGTGACATGCCAACCCTTTTCATGTAAAATAGAAGTAATGTAGCCAGTGAGTCTGGAGGTGTATGGGATGCACGCAGTTTTGATTACCTTGTTGGTTATCGTCAGCATTGCACTTATTATTGTCGTTTTGCTTCAATCCAGTAAAAGCGCCGGATTATCTGGTGCGATTTCAGGCGGAGCGGAGCAGCTCTTCGGGAAACAAAAAGCAAGAGGTCTTGATTTAATTTTGCACCGCATTACGGTAGTGCTGGCAGTCTTGTTTTTCGTGTTAACGATTGCGCTTGCTTATATCCTATAGGGCAATGTTTGTATAAGGTCTGATGTGAAGTCAGGCCTTTTTCACGTTTCTGGCTGATATTCAAAACGTTTTTTTCTGATTAAACTGTGGAAAACTATAATGATCGTGCAGATAGAAAGGGAGACATGAGCATGAAAGTTGTGACACCAAAACCATTTACATTTAAAGGCGGAGACAAAGCGGTGCTTTTGCTGCACGGCTTTACAGGCAATACAGCGGATGTAAGGATGCTGGGACGATATTTGAATGAACGCGGCTATACGTGCCACGCGCCTCAATATGAAGGACATGGCGTCCCGCCTGAAGAACTTGTACATACGGGGCCCGAAGACTGGTGGAAAAACGTAATGGATGGCTATGAATACTTAAAATCTGAAGGCTATGAGAGCATTGCTGCCTGCGGACTGTCGCTTGGCGGGGTTTTTTCGCTGAAATTGGGTTACACTGTACCCATAAAGGGAATTGTCCCAATGTGCGCACCGATGCATATTAAGAGTGAAGAGGTCATGTATCAAGGCGTTCTTTCATACGCTCGCAATTACAAAAAGTTTGAGGGGAAAAGCCCGGAGCAAATTGAAGAGGAAATGAAGGAATTCGAAAAAACGCCGATGAATACCCTCAAGGCGCTGCAAGACTTAATTGCTGATGTGCGGAATAATGTCGATATGATTTATTCACCGACATTTGTGGTGCAGGCCCGTCATGACCACATGATTAATACCGAAAGCGCCAATATTATTTACAACGAAGTGGAAACTGATGATAAACAGCTGAAATGGTACGAGGAATCAGGGCATGTCATTACACTCGACAAAGAACGTGACCTCGTCCATCAGGATGTGTATGAATTTTTAGAGAAGCTCGATTGGTAATCAACAGGAGGTCGGATAATGGAAAAAGAAGCATTTATGGAAAAGCTTCTCTCGTTTATGAAGGAAGAGGCGTACAAACCTCTGACCGTTCAGGAACTTGAGGAGATGTTAAATATTACGGAAGCCGAGGAGTTTAAAGAGCTAGTCAAAGCGTTAGTCGCCTTGGAAGAAAAAGGGCTTATCGTACGGACGAGAAGCGACCGCTACGGCATTCCGGAGAAGATGAATTTAATAAAAGGAAAGATTTCAGCCCATGCGAAAGGATTCGCCTTTTTGCTGCCTGAGGATTCGTCGTTAAGTGATGTGTTTATTCCGCCTAATGAGCTAAATACGGCAATGAACGGCGATATCGTCATGGTGCGTCTGAATTCACAGTCAAGCGGCTCCAGGCAGGAAGGAACCGTCATACGGATTTTAGAAAGAGCGATTCAGCGGGTTGTCGGCACGTATACAGAAACGAGAAACTTCGGCTTTGTCATTCCGGACGACAAAAAAATCACGAGTGACATCTTCATTCCGAAAAATGGGAAAAATGGAGCTGCGGAAGGGCATAAGGTTGTTGTCAAGCTGACGAGCTATCCTGAAGGCCGCATGAACGCAGAGGGTGAGGTTGAAACCATTCTCGGCCACAAAAACGACCCGGGCATTGATATTTTATCGGTCATTCATAAGCACGGCCTGCCGGGAGAATTTCCAGCTGACGCGATGGAACAGGCATCAAGTACGCCTGACACGATTGATGAAAAAGATCTGAAAGACCGCCGTGATCTCCGTGACCAGGTGATTGTCACCATTGATGGTGCGGATGCGAAGGATTTGGATGATGCAGTTACCGTGACGAAACTTGATGATGGAAGCTACAAGCTTGGCGTTCACATAGCTGATGTCAGCCATTACGTAACCGAAAACTCGCCGATTGACAAAGAAGCGCTTGAAAGAGGGACAAGTGTGTATCTGGTTGACCGTGTCATCCCGATGATTCCGCACAGATTGTCAAACGGCATCTGCTCCTTAAATCCAAAGGTTGACCGCCTGACGCTTTCTTGTGAAATGACAATTAACAGTCAGGGACAGGTGACAGAGCACGAGATCTTCCAAAGTGTCATCAAAACAACGGAAAGAATGACATATTCAGATGTGAATAAAATTCTTGTTGACGATGATGAAGAGCTGAAGCAAAAATACGAGCCTCTTGTTCCGATGTTCAAAGACATGGAGCGCCTGGCTCAAATTCTTCGCGATAAGCGGATGGACCGCGGCGCCGTTGACTTTGATTTCAAAGAAGCAAAGGTGCTTGTTGATGACGAAGGAGCGGTTAAAGACGTTGTGATCAGAGAACGCTCTGTCGCCGAGAAGCTGATTGAAGAATTTATGCTTGTAGCAAACGAAACAGTGGCAGAGCATTTCCATTGGATGAACGTCCCGTTTATATACCGGATTCACGAAGAGCCGAATGCTGAAAAGCTGCAAAAGTTTTTAGAATTTGTGACGACATTTGGCTATGTGGTGAAAGGAACGGCGGGGAATATTCATCCGCGCGCGTTGCAAAGCATTCTGGACGCTGTGCGTGACAGACCAGAGGAAACGGTTATATCTACTGTTATGCTCCGTTCGATGAAACAGGCGAAATACGACCCGCAAAGCTTGGGGCACTTCGGTCTGTCAACGGAATTCTATACGCATTTCACATCGCCGATCCGCCGTTATCCGGACTTAATCGTTCACCGCCTGATCCGAACGTATTTGATCAACGGCAAAGTCGATGAAGCGACTCAGGAAAAGTGGGCTGAACGCCTGCCGGATATCGCCGAACATACATCATCAATGGAGCGCCGTGCAGTTGACGCCGAGCGTGAGACGGATGATCTGAAAAAAGCGGAATACATGCTTGATAAAATCGGTGAAGAGTTTGACGGCATGATCAGCTCTGTGACAAACTTCGGAATGTTCGTCGAGCTGCCGAATACAATTGAAGGACTCGTCCATGTCAGCTTTATGACAGATGACTACTACCGCTTTGACGAACAGCATTTCGCAATGATTGGCGAGCGGACAGGCAACGTCTTCCGCATCGGGGATGAAATCACAGTCAAGGTTGTCGATGTCAATAAAGATGAGCGCAATATCGACTTTGAAATTGTCGGCATGAAGGGCACTCCGCGGCGTCCGAGAGAATTGGACAGCAGCCGGAGCAGAAAACGCGGAAAGCCTGCCAGAAAACGTGTTCAAAGCACCAATACACCTGTTTCTCCAGCTCCGTCTGAGGAAAAAGGGGAATGGTTCACTAAGCCGAAGAAGAAAAAGAAAAAACGCGGCTTCCAGAATGCGCCGAAACAGAAACGGAAAAAGAAGAAATAGCAGCTCAACCAGCAAATAGGGCCGCAGCGCTCTATTTGCTTTCTTTCGGAAACAGCTTTTCATTGTAGCGGTACGTGACATTTGGTAAAATAGAGCGTATCGCAAAAGGTGGACAGTTTTTCCTTAGAGAGAGGAGGTTCTGGCATGCCAAAAGGGTCAGGAAAAGTATTATCTCAAAATAAGAAAGCCAACCACGATTATTTTATAGAAGAAACCTATGAAACAGGCATCGTTCTGCAAGGAACCGAAATCAAATCGATTCGCGCCGGCCGCGTAAACCTTAAGGATTCCTTCGCCAAAATCGAACGGGGAGAAGTGTTTCTCCACAATATGCACGTCAGCCCATATGAGCAGGGAAACCGCTATAACCACGATCCGCTTCGGACAAGAAAGCTGTTAATGCACCGCAAGGAGATTAATAAGCTGATCGGGTTAACAAAGGAAAAAGGCTATTCTCTCGTTCCGCTGAAGCTGTATTTAAAAAACGGCTTTGCCAAAGTGCTTCTCGGCCTTGGAAAAGGGAAGAAGAACTATGACAAACGGGAAGATCTGAAGCGCAAGGACGCGAAGCGGGAAATCGAAAGAGCGTTCAGAGACAGTCAAAAAGGCTTCTAAAGGCATAGTGCTTGATTCGAAAATCAGGCCTGTGCTATACTGTGTTCACGATCAGATCACGACGCCATTCATTTGAAGGATTTGACAATTGAAAAGAGCCGTGATCATGTTATAATAAGACTATAGCCAGTTTGAGTGAGAGCTTGATATTTTCTCCCGTATTTCCCTTATACCAAGGGGACGTTACGGATTCGACAGGGATGGATCGAGCTTGAGCTGCGAGCCGAGAGGCGATCTCGTAAACACGCACTTAAATATAACTGGCAAAACTAACAGTTTTAACCAAAACGTAGCATTAGCTGCCTAATAAGCGCAGCGAGCTCTTCCTGACATTGCCTATGTGTCTGTGAAGAGCACATCCAAGTAGGCTACGCTTGCGTTCCTGTCTGAGAACGTAAGAAGAGATGAACAGACTAGCTCTCGGAAGGCCCGCCCGCAGGCAAGAAGATGAGTGAAACCATAAATATGCAGGCTACGCTCGTAGACGCTTAAGTAATCGATGTTTCTGGACGTGGGTTCGACTCCCACCGTCTCCATACATACTGACAATAAAGCAGAACCTCTTAAGAGGTTCTGCTTTATTTTTTCTCCAAACCACAGGCACCAAAAAGTGCGTACTTCCATTTCAAACCCAGCTGTTTCATACTGATTGCAGAGCAGATGTTTCACCAATCAGATTTCTGTCAATAAATAAGAGGAATCAAAAACGGAGGGATGAATAATGAAGCTGAATTTACAAGGAAAAACCGCATTGGTGACCGGTTCGACATCAGGGATCGGAAAAGCTATTGCCTCTTCATTAGCTGAAGAAGGTGCGGCAGTGATCATTAACGGACGCCGGGAAGAGAAAGTGAATCAGACGATAGATGAACTGAAAACACAACATGCTGAAGCGGTTCTTTATCCGGCCGCATTTGATTTGGGAACTGAAGAAGGCTGCAATGAGCTGTTTCAGGCATATCCAGAGGTTGATATTTTGGTCAACAATTTAGGGATTTTTGAACCGGCGGAGTACTTTGATATTCCCGACGATGAATGGTTTCGTTTTTTTGAAGTGAATATTATGAGCGGTGTAAGGCTGACACGCAGGTATTTGCATAACATGATAGAGAAAAAAGAAGGGCGTGTGATTTTCATTGCCAGTGAAGCGGCGATTATGCCGTCACAGGAAATGGCCCATTACAGTGCGACAAAAACGATGCAGCTGTCCATTTCCCGCAGTTTGGCGGAGCTGGCAACCGGCACGAATGTCACAGTCAACACCGTCATGCCGGGCTCTACCTTAACAGAGGGTGTGGAAACCATGCTGAACTCGCTGTATCCTGGTGAAAACCTGACTGTTCAAGAAGCTGAGGCACGTTTTATGAAAGAAAACCGGCCGACATCTATTATTCAAAGACTGATCCGTCCGGAAGAAATCGCCCACTTCGTTACATTTTTAAGCAGCCCGCTTTCCTCTGCGATCAATGGCGCGGCACTTCGGGCGGACGGCGGTTTGGTCCGCAGTGTCTTTTAAACCTCTCCCAACAGGAGAGGTTTTTTATATATTGTTGATTTCCATAAATTTCTGACGTATAATATCGGTACCGAAATAGTTTTCTTGGTACCGAAAGCGGGGGATTAATGTGGAAAAAAGAATTATGGCGGAAACCATCCGGCTGATCAAGCAGAAAGGATTTTCATTTACGATGAATGATTTGGCGGCAGCGCTGGGAACGAGCAAGCGGACGCTCTATGCATATTATTCATCTAAAGATCAGCTTGTTGAGGCGGTTGTCGAACAATTTATAGCTGAAATGAAGCAAATAGAAAGAGACATCTATGAAAATGAAAGTTTAAATGTGCTCGAAAAGGTGAAACAAATGCTGATCAGCCTTCCGCAGGGGATGGAACTGCTGAACATGGGATTATTAAATGAACTAAAGAAATACCATTACGATGCGTGGCTTACATTAGACGCGTTTATTAAGGAAGAATGGGCGATTGTCCTAGCATTATTAAACGAGTGCAAACAGCAAAAGAGAATCAGAAACATCAATCCGGACCTGTTTGTTCACATGTATATAGGGAGCATCAATCAAGTGTATGACCCTGAATATCCGCTGAAACATCAGTTCACGACAGGAGAGGTGCTTGAATCAATTGTAGATGTTTTGTTTAACGGTATAACAGCTGATGAGGAGGCTGATGCGACATGAATTGGGTGTTTCTATGCTCGGCGATTTTGTTTGAGGTTGCGGGAACGGTCAGCATGAAGCTATCGTCCGGTTTTACAAAGCTTATTCCCAGTTTGCTGTTGATTTTCTTTTATGGAGGGAGTCTTTTCTTTCTGACGCTTACGCTTAAATCCATTGATGTATCAGTTGCTTATGCTGTATGGTCAGGGATGGGAATTGTCTTGATTACAGTCGTTGGTTTTTTGTTTTTTCAAGAACATGTGAGTGTCATGAAAGTCATTTCAATTGGATTGATTATTGCCGGTGTTGTGTCTTTAAACCTGATCGATCATGCTAGGGTGTCTGAGCCGGTACATAAAAGCGGGCAGTACAAATGAAATATATGAAGCTGTTTTTTCTCGTGACTGATATCGGTTTTATCTTGTACTGGCTGTCAGCCGGGTTTTCGCTCATACCGGAAAGCTGGGCTTTTAAACATCATGACCATCCGTTTATGATCGCTTGGAACTGGTCTTTTTTTCCGCTGGATATCCTGATTTCTGTCACAGGGTTGTACAGCTTGTACCTACAGCGGGTGAATCGTACTGACTGGAAAATGATGGCGCTGATTTCTCTTGTGCTGACCTGTTGTTCAGGTCTGCAGGCGATATCATTCTGGACATTCAGCAGGGACTTTGATCTTGTATGGTGGCTGTTTAATGGGTATCTATTGATTTATCCTTTATTTTTTATTCACCTGCTCTTGAAGGAAGGCAGAAGGACAAAACAGTCCTGACAGGTGCCGCTTTTATGATAATAAACTGATGTAATGAAGCAGAGACGGTATAAGTCTCTGGTTTTTTATCGGGCGCACCAATTGAGAAGCTAACCGCGTTTTTGGGCATACTAAAGCGAAGAAACGGGAAAAGTTCTACACATTCATTGAAAAGGATTTTGTCAAATGAACAAAACTGCTGCGAACAATCAAAGAATCATGCCTATCGTGAAGGATGCCTTTCGCATTCATGCAAATCCATTTCCTTGGAAAAAGGCTATCGGATCAGGTTTCGCTTCAGGGTTTCCTGTGCTGGTCGGTGCATTGGCAGGTCACACGGATTACGGATTAATTGCAAGTATCGGAGGCTTTGTTTATTTATATGCGGGCGGTGAATCGTACAAAAAGCGCGCCTTGAAGCTGCTCTTGGTTTCTATTGGGATCGCCCTCTCATTTGGTTTAGGGACGCTTTTGTCTGGGACGCTTTGGATGATGTCGGCTGTTTTGGGGCTGATCGGTGCAGCGGCGATGTTTATTTTTAGCGCGCTCGGCATTCAAGGCCCTGCGCCAATGTTTTTTGTCCTTGCCTTTTTAGTCAGTTCCGGGCTGCCGGCCGATCCTTCACAAGCGCTGTTCAGAGCGGGACTGACGTTTCTCGGCGGCATTTTCGCCATGGGCATCGCTTTAATCGGCTGGTTATGGAACAAGCATGGACCGGAGGGAGCGGTGCTGCAAAAAACATATCATCAGCTGGCTGCATGTCTTTCAGCCGTCGGAACGCCAGGCTTTCATAACGCACAGCATCAGACGGTGCTCATGCTTAGAACAGCCCGCCAAACGGTTCTTGGGAAAGGGAATAAATGAAAAAAATCGCAGCATGATGAACGATTTTTCCGCCTCCTTGAAAAAGCTGACGATATATTCATTGCCATTATTCATTTTTCAGCTGAAACGCCGGACAGAGAGACCGCGCAGATTGAAGAGGCACTTCGCCAAACCGGAGATATGCTTGCGAATGCACGGGTTTTCAATACGTTTCAGATTAATGAAAATGAATCTGAGTCTAGGCGGAAGCTGTTTGAAGAAAACAATGAGGTTTTGCATATCGCTTCAGGACGTTTTGATCAGCAGCTTGACGGGGAACTGAGCCGCCTGCCATCCTCTTTTTACTTTTTGAGAAATGCTTTTGACTGGAAGTCTCCAGTTTTAATTAGAGCGTTAAAGTACGGAATTGTTCTGTTTGCCGCCGATATGTTTGCCCTCGCATTCGGCTTTGCACGTTCCTATTGGATTCCGCTTTCGGCAGCAGCGGTCATGCTTGGCACTACTGTTGTTTTTACGCTTCACAGGGCTATTCAGCGTTCGGCCGGAACGGTGATCGGTGTTATACTGGCAGGCGCAATCCTGTTTTTTAAGCCGGGCGGTATTTATATTGCGTTTTGTATTGCAGCGCTGCAATGTCTTCTTGAGATTCTGATCGTCCGCAATTATGCGCTGGCTGTTCCCTTTTTAACCGCAAATGCGCTTGTTATCACAGAAAGTATGCATGGCGGCGCGGGCGCCGGTTATTTTATAATAGCGAGACTGACTGATGTAGCTTTTGGCAGCGTGATCGGGCTGTTGGGAACAATGCTTTTGTGGCGGCGGTTTTCAACCAAGCGGCTGCCAGAACTTGTGCGGAATGTCATCCGGTTGGAAGGGCAGTTTATGGAGAAACTGTTAACCGGGCAGAATGCCGACGAACACAAGTTAAGGGTGAGTCTTGTCAGGCTTCGGGATGCGTATGACAAGGCGATTGGAGAGTTTCCTCACGCGAATGCGGATGCGCTCTGGCCTGCCATTTCCGGTGCTCAGCACTTAGGGTACTATTTGCTCTCGGCGCAAGCTCACCGCCGTCCGCCTGCTCCGTTTTCTGATGAAGAGATCAACCAGCTGCGGGCGTTTTTTGAACAGGCTGAGCAATCCTTTATCATGAAAAGGATGCCTGCGGATATTCAAGTGCCGCATGTTCCTCATTATCCTCGAATCAGTAAAGAATTGTCCGGGCTGTATTCAGGCTTGAGAACCGCTTTTAAAAAGTAAGCTGTTTGGAAAGTTAAATAATCTTTAATTCGAGATGTTTTACTTGAAAGTAAATTTCTTTGTCTCTATAATAAAGTCTAAGAGAGACAGAATAATCATTATGCATCTGTATGATAATAATTGATGTGTGATTTTTAAAAACGAAAGGGCTGGTAAAAATGGCAAAAGTATTATATATCACTGCTCATCCGCATGACGAAGCAACTTCGTACAGTATGGCAACAGGTAAAGCATTTATCGAATCTTACAAAGAAGCGAATCCAAATGATGAAGTTGTACATATCGATTTGTACAAAGAAAACATCCCGCACATTGACGCAGATGTATTTAGCGGATGGGGAAAGCTTCAGTCAGGTACAGGCTTTGAAGAGCTTTCTGAAAGCGAAAAAGCGAAAGTAGGCCGTTTGGGAGAGCTTAGCGATCAATTTGCATCAGCTGATAAGTATGTATTTGTTACTCCTTTATGGAACTTCTCATTCCCGCCAGTGATGAAAGCGTATCTCGATTCTGTTGCTGTTGCAGGAAAATCATTCAAATACACAGAACAAGGCCCTATTGGCTTGTTGACTGATAAAAAAGCAATTCATATCCAAGCGCGCGGCGGCTACTATTCAGAAGGCCCTGCGGCTGAGATGGAAATGGGGCACCGCTACATCGGCATCATGATGAACTTCTTTGGCGTACCATCATTCGATGGCATTTTCGTAGAGGGACATAATGCGGAGCCTGATAAAGCACAGCAAATCAAAGAAGACGCGATTGCGCGTGCGAAAGAAGCAGGAAAAACATTCTAATGAAAAAGCCTCCCCTTATTTGGGGAGGCTTTTGTTTTAGTGCTCCAGCATAATGGTTCGTTTCTCTTTACTGCTTTTCATCGCGGCTTCAATGATGCGGATGACATTAATACCTTCCTCAGCAGTGACTGGCAGCGCAGCACCTTCCCGTATGCTTTCCGCTATTTTGCGGTAATAAGTAAGGTAGGAGCCATTTACTGATGGGATCGTTTCTGTTTTTTTGTCGGAGCCACGAATGGTTGTAAGCTGTCCGTAAAACTCCGGATCATCTGCACCCCAGCTGTCATCCTCTGGTTTTCTTCCCGCTCTGAGTGCGTCTTCCTGTCCGTCAATTCCGTATTTGATAAAACTGGAATCTTTTCCATGGATTTGATAACGAGGTCCGTTTGCCGGAACGATTGATCCTCCGTATAGAATGGCTTGAAGCTTGCCATAATCCAGGGTTAAATGAAAATAGTCAACCGTTTCGGCATTTTCCCGCTGGGCCATCACGTTTGCAGTCACGGCTTTAGGCATCCCAAACAAATGCAGGGTTTGGTCTATGATGTGGGAGCCGAGATCATACAGCGTACCAGTGGCAATGCCTTCTTTTTCCCGCCACCGCGCTTGAACTTCAGGTCTGTAGCGGTCATAGGAAACTTGATATGTATTGATATCTTCAAGAGATCCCTCAGAGATCAGCTTTTTAATCGTTAAAAAGTCGTTATCCCAGCGTCGGTTATGATATACGCTTAATAATACGCCTTTTTCATCGGCAGCCCTTTTTAATGTTTCCCCCTCTTCGGCTGTTGCTGTCATTGGTTTTTCCATCACAACATGTTTTCCGGCCTGTATGCATGCCATAGCATGCTCGTAATGAAGGCCGCTCGGGGTGGTGACAATGACAAGCTCAATGGCAGGGTCATTTGTGATTTCCTCAAGCTCATGTACAACCTCAGCATCTGGAAAGTCCCGTTTCACTTCTTCTGTCCGAGATGTCATGATTTTGCTGATGTGATATTCATCCAGAACATCCAGCAGCGGCCCGTGAAAAACAGAACCGGACAATCCGTATCCTAATATTCCAACCTTGATCGTATCCACTTTTCTTCTCCCCTTTAAAAGCGTTATCAACAGAAGTATATACCCTCCTGATCAAATGGTAAAACCTAACTGATTCATTTTTTGCGTCGGCATGCTTAGACAACCGTTTGGACAATCAGTATAATGGGAATTAATATCATTAAACAGAGGTGTACGCATGGAAAAGCATAACGAACATAAAACATTAAACCATAAAAGCTCGAAAGAAAAAGATCAGATTACAAACCGGCTTAAGCGGATTGAGGGCCAGGTCAGAGGCATTCAAAACATGGTGGAAAACGACAGATATTGTGTAGATATTCTTGTGCAAATTTCAGCTGTTCAGGCGGCAATGAAAAATGTGGCGCTTCATTTGCTTGAGGATCATGCCCATCATTGTGTAGCAGATGCCATCAAAAGCGGAGACGGGGAACAGGCCATTTCTGAGCTTTTGGACGTATTTAAAAAGTTCACAAAATCATAAAGCGTTTTTTTATTGTAATACCCTACGGGGGTATGGTAGGATAAAAATACAAAGAATAAACAGGAGGAATTGATATGGAACAAAAAACATTGCAAGTTGAAGGAATGTCTTGTCAGCACTGCGTCAAAGCAGTAGAAACAAGCGTAGGAGAACTGGACGGCGTCAGTGCCGTTCATGTCAATCTGGAAGCGGGTAAAGTCGATGTTTCGTTTGATGCTGACAAAGTATCAGTCAAAGATATTGCGGATGCGATAGAAGATCAGGGCTATGACGTAGCCAAGTGATTCAAGGTATCGCGCCTTTACGGAGGCGCGATATTTCTTTTATTTTTATATACCCCCCAGGTGTATATAAAGGAGTGAGTATGTTGAGTGAACAAAAGGAAATCGCGATGCAGGTCTCTGGTATGACCTGTGCGGCATGTGCTGCCAGAATTGAAAAAGGCCTGAAGCGGATGCCCGGTGTCACGGATGCAAATGTTAATCTGGCAACGGAAACATCAAATGTAATCTACGATCCTGCTGAAACAGGGACTGCAGCGATTCAGGAAAAAATAGAGAAGCTGGGCTATCACGTCGTTACAGAAAAAGCTGAATTCGATATTGAGGGCATGACCTGTGCGGCTTGCGCCAATCGGATTGAAAAACGGCTTAACAAAATAAAAGGCGTCGCAAATGCTCCAGTAAACTTCGCTTTAGAAACAGTTACGGTCGAATACAATCCAAAAGAAGCGTCTGTCAGCGATTTGAAAGAAGCGGTAGATAAGCTTGGATATAAGCTAAAGTTGAAGGGTGAACAGGACAGTGAGGCTGCTGCTACTAAAAAGAAAGAAGAACGGAAGCAAACAGCGAGACTGATTTTTTCAGCTGTCCTGTCGTTTCCATTGCTTTGGGCGATGGTGAGCCATTTTACATTTACATCATTCATTTGGGTACCGGATATATTTCTCAATCCGTGGATGCAATTTGCGCTGGCGACACCAGTCCAGTTTCTGATCGGCTGGCCGTTTTATGTGGGTGCGTATAAGGCGCTCAGAAATAAAAGCGCCAATATGGATGTATTGGTCGCCCTCGGTACGACGGCTGCTTACGCTTATAGTCTTTATCTTACTTTTCAAAGCCTTGGCTCTCACGGGCATACAGACGGCCTTTACTATGAAACAAGCGCGATTTTGCTGACGCTGATTTTATTAGGCAAGTTGTTTGAAACAAAAGCAAAAGGCCGTTCCTCGGATGCGATTAAAAAGCTGATGAAGCTTCAAGCGAAAACAGCGACTGTTGTAAGAGACGGACAGGAGCAAATCATCCCGATCGATGAAGTGCTTGTTAATGACATTGTTTACGTCAAACCTGGCGAACGAATTCCTGTCGACGGAGAAGTGATTGAAGGCCGCTCAGCGGTTGACGAATCGATGATTACAGGAGAAAGTCTTCCTGTTGACAAAAATCCTGGTGACAGCGTGACAGGTTCAACCGTTAACGCAAACGGCTTTCTGAAAATTAAAGCTGTCAACGTCGGAAAGGATACTGCGCTTTCTCATATCATCAAAATTGTTGAGGAAGCACAAGGGTCAAAAGCGCCGATCCAGCGTCTCGCTGACCAGATTTCAGGTATTTTTGTGCCCATTGTATTGGGGATTGCCGTTCTCACTTTTCTCATTTGGTATCTTTGGGCGGCTCCTGGCGATTTTGCCGAAGCGATCAGCAAGTTCATTGCGGTTCTTGTCATTGCCTGTCCTTGCGCCCTCGGTCTTGCCACTCCGACGAGCATAATGGCTGGATCTGGACGCGCTGCTGAATTCGGGATTTTATTTAAAGGCGGCGAGCATTTAGAAAAAACACATCGTCTCGATACAATTGTTCTTGATAAAACCGGAACCGTGACAAACGGGAAGCCGCGTCTGACGGATGCCATTCCATTCGGCCGTTTTAAAGAAAAAGATTTGCTTCAATTTGCAGCGGCAGCCGAAACGGGATCAGAGCATCCGCTTGGCGAAGCCATTATTGTTGGCGTGAAAGATAAAGGGCTTGAGATACCGAAGCTAACCCGTTTTGAAGCAAAAGTCGGCGCAGGCATTTTGGCTGAAGCCGGAGGAAAAAGCATTCTCGTCGGCACAAGAAAATTAATGGAGAGCGAACAGGTTGAGCATGGGGCTCTTCTCGCCAAAATGGAAGAGCTAGAGGCAGAAGGAAAAACAGTTATGCTTGTATCCATTGATGGAGAAGCAGCTGGGCTAGTAGCGGTTGCAGATACGATTAAGGACACGTCACGGAAGGCTGTTGCCCGTCTGAAAGAGTTGGGCCTTGATGTCATCATGATGACAGGAGACAATCGCAGAACCGCAGAAGCCATCGCGAAGGAAGCGGGAATTGCGAATATCATTGCGGAAGTTCTTCCTGAACAAAAGGCGGCGGAAATCGCCCGCTTGCAAAAAGAAGGCCGCCAGACAGCAATGGTAGGCGACGGAATTAACGATGCGCCGGCGCTTGCCACAGCTGACATCGGCATGGCGATTGGAACTGGCACGGACATTGCCATGGAAACAGCAGACATTACACTGATTCGCGGCGATCTAAACAGCATTGCAGACGCAATCCGCATGAGCAGATTGACAATGAAAAACATTAAACAAAACTTATTCTGGGCGCTTGGCTATAACAGCCTCGGCATCCCAATCGCAGCACTTGGATTTTTAGCACCGTGGATAGCAGGAGCAGCAATGGCATTCAGCTCCGTTTCCGTTGTTCTGAATGCTCTTCGTCTGCAAAAAGTAAAATGAAAAACCGGCTATATGCCGGTTTTTGTTTTTCATTGACACTTTCTTGGAAAACAACATATAATAGGTGTAACTTATATATGATTATATGCTCATATATATAATAAATACAATACTCATTGATACGCTTTGAAAAGGGAACCCTAAATCGGAAGGTAAGGTGAGACTAGTGAAACAGGAATACGTTCTGGACGGTTTGGATTGCAGCAATTGTGCCCGAAAAATCGAAAATGGAGTCAAAGGCATAAAAGGCATTGACGGATGCGCGGTAAATTTTGCGGCAAGCACCTTAACTGTCTCAGCCGATGGGAAAGAAGAGCAATGGGTCACGAATAAAGTAGAGAAAAAAGTGAAATCAATTGATCCGCATGTAACGGTTCGCCAAAAGCATAAAAAGAAATCAGCTGATGATGGCTATCGTAATCGAATGGTCAATATGCTGATCAGAATGGCGGCGGCTGTCATTCTCGGCGCAGCGGCATATTTGGTTCATTCTGGAACCATTGAATTTTTCCTATTTCTCGCTGCTTATTTGATCATTGGCGGTGACATTGTCATCCGCGCAGTCAAAAACATCATTCGCGGCCAGGTGTTTGACGAACATTTCTTAATGGCCCTTGCCACAATTGGTGCTTTTCTGATTCAGCAATTTCCTGAGGGAGTCGCCGTTATGCTGTTTTATCAAATCGGTGAGCTTTTTCAAGGAGCCGCGGTCAGTCGTTCCAGAAAATCAATTAGTGCGTTAATGGACATACGGCCTGATTACGCCAATCTCAAAACAAAGAACGGCATCGAACAGGTTTCCCCGGAGGACGTTCAGACAGGAGACATCATTGTGGTTAATCCGGGAGAAAGCATACCCTTGGACGGTAAGGTCGTGCAAGGGTCAGCGATGGTTGATACATCTGCTTTAACAGGTGAGTCCGTTCCGAGAAAAGCTGCGGAAGGACAAGATGTAATGTCAGGCTTTATCAATCAAAACGGCGTTCTGCATATTGAAGTCACAAAGGGCTATCAGGAATCAGCAGTATCAAAAATATTAGACTTGGTTCAGAATGCGAGCAGTCGTAAAGCCTGGACAGAAAACTTTATCACGAAGTTTGCCAAGTATTATACACCTGCTGTGGTGATCATTGCGGTATTGCTGGCCTTTGTTCCGCCGCTTGTTCTTTCTGGCGCCGCGCTTTCCGATTGGGTGTACCGCGCGCTTATCTTTTTAGTGATTTCTTGTCCTTGTGCGCTTGTTGTCTCTATTCCGCTCGGTTTCTTCGGCGGAATCGGAGCGGCCTCAAAGGCCGGAGTGCTTGTAAAGGGAAGCAATTATTTAGAAGCCTTGAATCAAGTCAAATACGCGGTGTTTGATAAAACGGGAACACTAACAAAAGGCAGCTTTGAAGTGACAGAAATCAAACCCGCGGAAGGTTTTACAAAGGATAGATTACTTGAAGCGGCGGCATACGCTGAGCTTCATTCACAGCATCCGATTGCTGAATCTGTGCGTAAAGCTTACGGGAAAATGCTTTCCTCCGATGAGATAGAGTCATACGAAGAAATCCCCGGCCACGGCATTTTTGCAAAGGTAAATGGAACTGAGATCCTTGCCGGGAATAAAAAGCTCATGGAAAGAGAACAAATTGAGGATGTCCCGGATGAAAATGCTGGAACAATCGTACACGTTGCTGTTGATCAACGCTATGCCGGAGCAATCATCATAGCGGATGAAGTAAAGGAAGACGCAGCACAGGCGGTTGCTGATCTGAAGTCGCTTGGGATCAAACAGACAGCTATGCTGACGGGTGATTCGAAACAAACGGGAGAAGCCGTCGGAAAACAGCTTGGGATTGGTGAGGTATATGCAGAGCTGCTGCCGCAAGATAAAGTCGCGCAGGTCGAAGCATTAGAATCTAAGCTTTTGCCTAGTGAAAAACTCATTTTTGTCGGTGACGGCATCAATGATACACCGGTGCTTGCACGCGCAGATATAGGGGTTGCGATGGGAAGCCTTGGCTCAGACGCCGCGGTAGAAGCCGCAGACATCGTGCTGATGACAGATCAGCCGTCAAAAATAGCAGAAGCGATTCGGATTGCGAAACGGACACGGCGAATCGTGTGGCAAAACATCGGCTTTGCTTTAGGTGTGAAAGCGATCTTTCTCATTCTTGGTGCATTTGGAATTGCGACCATGTGGGAAGCGGTTTTCTCAGATGTCGGCGTTACACTGCTTGCTGTGGCGAACGCCATGCGCGTCATGCGTCTCAAAAACAAATAAATTGTCGGAGAGAATTCATTTTTTCGGGGTTTTCTTATCAGCGCTTGTCTTGTTAAAATAAAGAAGTGGGTCAATTGCGATCCGCTTCTTTTTTAATTTTAAAACGATGAGGTGTCGGAGTGAAAAAGAAACAGCAGTCTTCTGCGAAATTCGCGGTCATCCTTACGGTTGTGGTTGTTGTATTGCTAGCAGCCATTGTCATCATTAATAACAAAACGGAACAAGGTAATGATGCGGTGTCCGGGCAGCCGTCTATCAAAGGGCAGCCTGTGCTTGGCAAGGACGATGCACCGGTAACTGTAGTAGAATTCGGAGATTACAAATGTCCGTCTTGCAAGGTGTTTAACAGTGACATCTTTCCAAAAATACAAAAAGACTTTATTGATAAGGGCGATGTGAAATTTTCTTTCGTGAACGTCATGTTCCATGGAAAAGGTTCAAGGTTAGCGGCTCTTGCATCTGAAGAAGTATGGAAGGAAGACCCTGACTCTTTTTGGGATTTCCATGAAAAGCTGTTCGAAAAACAGCCGGATACGGAACAGGAATGGGTAACCCCAGGCCTCCTTGGTGATCTTGCAAAAAGCACCACAAAGATAAAACCTGAGACGCTCAAGGAAAATCTTGATAAGGAAACATTCGCTTCTCAAGTGGAAAAGGATTCTGACCTTAATCAAAAAATGAACATACAGGCAACACCGACGATTTACGTCAATGATAAAGTGATCAAAAATTTTGCGGATTATGATGAAATCAAAGAGACAATAGAAAAAGAGCTGAAAGGGAAGTAACGATATGAAAAATAGAATCGTATTTTTATATGCTTCCTGGGTTGTGGCTCTTATTGCTATGCTGGGCAGCCTGTATTTCAGTGAAATCAGAAAGTTTATTCCATGTGAACTGTGCTGGTACCAGCGTATCCTCATGTATCCGCTCGTCCTGATTTTAGGCATCGCCACCTTTCAAGGGGACACACGAGTGAAAAAATATGTGCTCCCGATGGCGAT
Organism: Bacillus sp. 204(2023); assembly: GCF_037027505.1. NCBI lineage: Bacteria > Bacillati > Bacillota > Bacilli > Caryophanales > Bacillaceae > Bacillus > Bacillus sp. 204(2023). The sequence continues at coordinate 114,626 of NZ_JAXCHE010000005.1, forward strand.
TATAGGGGCATTCATTTCGATCATGCATTACTTAGAGCAAAAAGTGCCCGGCTTTAGCGGCATTAAGCCATGTGTCAGCGGCGTGCCGTGCTCGGGCCAATATATTAACTGGTTTGGTTTTATTACGATTCCATTCTTGGCCCTGATTGCTTTTATCCTGATTATCATTTTTATGTGCCTGCTGAAAGGCGAAAAATCTGAATAACAAAAAAAGCGCCCGCGTATGCCGGACGCTTTTTTAATTTCGCAAACTCATGTCCATCAGCAATAGCGGTATTCCCTCTAAATTTATCTTTTTTTCTCATAAAAATGTTATTGATTTTACGCTTGAGCGATTATAAAATCTAGAGGTCGTCAGAAAATTTAACAAACATAAAAGGGAGTCATCAGAATGGCTTGGGAGCTGCTCAGTGTGATTGGCATCATTGCGTTTGCAGTCAGCGGCGCAATTGTTGCGATGGAAGAGGAATATGATATTTTAGGAGTTTATATATTAGGGATTGTCACAGCTTTTGGAGGAGGAGCGATCCGCAATTTGCTGATCGGTGTTCCGGTGTCAGCGCTATGGGAGCAGGGAGCGTACTTTCAAATCGCGCTTTTATCTATTACAATTGTGTTTCTGTTTCCGAAGCTGCTGCTGAAGCATTGGAATAAGTGGGGCAATTTATCAGATGCGATCGGCCTCGCTGCTTTTGCTATCCAAGGCGCACTGTATGCCGTCAAAATGGGCCATCCGCTTAGTGCCGTGATCGTGGCTGCTGTGCTGACGGGAAGCGGGGGCGGAATCATCCGTGACCTTCTTGCCGGGCGCAAACCGCTTGTGCTGAAGGCAGAAATTTATGCAGTCTGGGCGGCTCTCGGCGGTTTAATCGTCGGCTTGGGCTGGCTGGGGAACTCGTTCGGCTTATACGTTCTGTTTTTCGTGCTCGTTGTTTGCCGGGTTTGTTCCTATATGTTTAATTGGAAGCTGCCAAACCGTTCTTTTCGCTTAGATAGTCAGTAAAATAAAAGAAACCTCTCCATGACGGAGAGGTTTCTTTTATGGTAGCCTGCCGGGATCAAATAAAAAGTCCTTTTCGAATGCTGACCGCGCAGAGCAAAGCTATTTGAAATTAATAGGTAGCCCAAAAGGTATAGCTGATGGTTTTTTTAGTTCCTGTGTTAGTGAATTTGAATCTGTATTTTGTTTTGTAGCTTTTAGAAGCTTGTTTGTAACTTAAATTTGTAGAGCCTTTTTTCGTTGCGTAAAAAGTTTTAACATTTTTCCAGCCTTTATTTGTCTTTTGTTGCAGAGTTGCTGTAATTTTCCCGCTGCCTGATCCATTTGATGTCATGTTGGCCCAAGTTCCTCGTCCTGGATAATAAATATGAAAAGTTGGCGAGTAAGTATAGTTTTTAAATGAGCCCGAATGGTAATGAGTACTCCATATTTGACCTTTTTTAACCCAATCTTTAGCTTCCGCTTTGTTGTTTACTAGGTCAATTGACGTAAAACTTGTTACGGCTACGACGAATGCCAGCAACAACATAGATAGCTTTTTCTTCACTGAGTATTTCCTCCTAACTAATTCTGGTTCTTTCTTCATGTTCATATCATAAACCGAGAGAAATAATGTAACATCGTCCTATTCTCCCAAATGAAAAACTTTAATTTGTTGAAATGTGTCGAAAATGGGTGAAAAATGACTATTTTACTGCGACTATAGATACGATAGCAGAGATGTAGTTGCTTTATGGAAGATGACAATAACAGCCAGTTTAGTCATTCTTCACGTTAGATGAACAGACAAATACGGTAAAGCTCTGCGGTGTTTTTAAAATGAAAAAGATATATTATATCGAAGATTGAAAGGAATAAGGAATCGATACTGATGAAAGAGAAGATTCGCAACCTAAGAAAAGCACGTCCAACAGTGATCAATGTGAAATCATAAGAGAAAAAACCGATTTCGAGTTGAAATCGGTTTTTTCTGCATATAAATAACCCAAACCTTGATTGGTATTGGGTGAATGTGCTAAGATAAATTGTATTTGCCAGTTTCGTCATACATTCTATATATGTATCCAATTATATTTTACAGTATTTCATCTATGTTTGTCAACTATTTTCTGGAGGTGCCGTTCATGAATCAGCAGGATAAGGAATGGAAGGAAGAGCAGTCGAGAATAGATGAGGTGCTGAAGGAGCTCGAAAAAAAAGAGCGGTTTCTGGAAACGTCTGCGGGCGGGTTGAAGCATGATATCATCGGATTAAGAAAAAGCTTTTGGGAGGATGTTAAGGTTAATTTTGATGATGCCCATGAAGCGATTGAAACGATGGCAAGCATTAAGCAGCAGGCAGAGCTCCTGTCTGATCGGGAACACAATCATCGGCGCATGGATCAGCAGCTCAAACGAATTCATCAATTAAAAAAATCGCCTTATTTCGGCCGGATTGATTTTATTGAAAACGGCGAGGAGCAGGCAGAGCGAATTTATATCGGTTTAGCTTCCTGTTTGGATGAGAAGGAGGAACACTTTCTGATTTATGACTGGAGGGCGCCGATATCAAGTTTGTACTACAATTATTCCCCAGGAAAAGCGGAGTACGAGGTGCCCGGTGAAACGATAGAAGGGGAAATGGTGCTGAAACGCCAGTTTATGATCAAAAACGGCGCTCTCAAGGCGATGTTTAATACCGATATGACGATTGGTGATGAAATGCTGCAAGAGGTATTAACCCATCACTCCGATACCCAAATGAAAAACATCGTGTCTACGATTCAGAAAGAACAAAATCAGATTATCCGTAATGAAAAAAGCAAGATCCTGATCGTGCAGGGAGCGGCTGGCAGCGGGAAAACATCGGCTGCGCTTCAGCGTGTCGCTTATTTGTTATACAGGCACCGCGGCGTCATTGATGCCGGACAAATCGTTTTGTTTTCTCCCAACTTCTTATTTAACAGCTATGTATCCTCTGTTTTGCCTGAGTTAGGAGAAGAGAATATGGAGCAGGCGACGTTTCAGGAATATATCGAGCATCGCCTTGGCCGCAAGTTCAAATGTGAAAGCCCCTTTGATCAGCTCGAATATTGCCTGACCGAAACTAAGGAAGGCGATTTTCCAACAAGGCTTGCGGGAATCACATGGAAGGCGGGTTTATCCTTTCAGCAATTCATTGATGAATACGTCACACGGCTTTCCTCTGAAGGGATGATTTTTAAAAATATTATATTCCGCGGACAAAAGCTGATCACAAAGGAGCAAATTCAATCCTATTTTTACTCATTGGATCAAAATCACTCCATTCCGAATCGGATGGAGCAAACCGCGAAGTGGCTGCTGAGTGAGCTTAACAAGCTTGAGAAAAAGGAACGGCGAAAGGATTGGGTCGTTCATGAAGCTGAGCTGCTTGACAAAGAGGACTACTTGGACGTGTACAAAAAACTGCAGGAAAGGAAACGGTTCAGCGAGAGTACGTTTAACGATTATCAAAGAGAGCAGCAGCTGCTTGCCGCCATCATTGTGAAAAAAGCTTTCAAACCGCTCAAGCAGGCAGTCAGGCTCCTTGCATTTCTTGATGTTTCACAGCTGTATTTGCAATTGTTTTCTGGCTGGGGAGGAAAATTTCAGCATGAGAAGATGGACGCGATAGGTGAGCTGACCCGTTCGGCATTTACGGATAATAAATTGCTTTATGAGGACGCGGCACCGTTTCTTTATATGCAGGATCTGATTGAGGGCAGAAAGAAAAATACGAAGATGAAACATCTATTTATTGACGAAGCCCAGGACTATTCACCGTTTCAGATGGCTTACATGAGAAGCATTTTTCCGGCTGCCAGCATGACAGTGCTCGGTGATATCAATCAGTCCATCTACGCGCATACCATAAACGGGGATCAGCGTATGGATGCGTGCTTTGAGGATGAGCCTGCTGAGTATGTTCGTTTAAAGAGAACATACAGATCAACAAGGCAGATTGTCGAGTTTACCAAAGCGATGCTTCAAGATGGAGCGGATATTGAGCCGTTTAATAGAAGCGGGGAAATGCCGCTCGTTGTCAAAACTGAAGGACATGAGAGCCTTTGCCAAAAGCTCGCGCAAGAAATTGGCCGGCTCAAGAAAAAAGGGCACGAAACAATAGCCGTCATCTGCAAGACAGCGCAGCAATGCATACAGGCACACGCCCACATGAGTGAATATACAGATGTTCGCCTGATTCATAAAGAAAATCAACCATTCCAAAAGGGTGTTTGCGTGATTCCGGTGTATTTAGCGAAGGGAATTGAATTTGACGCAGTGCTTGTCTATGATGCATCTGAAGAACACTATCATACAGAGCACGACCGCAGGCTTTTATATACTGCGTGCACGCGTGCGATGCACATGCTGGCGGTATTTTATACAGGTGAAGCCAGTCCGTTTGTAACCGCTGTGCCGCCTCACTTATATCAGATTGCTGAATGAAGAGAAGGGAGTCCTTCTCTTTTTTCTATTTACATGAAGCATAGCCGTTTTATCATTAGGATTCTTAATAGTTATCATCATGTAAATATATTTTACTTAAGCCTAGTATTCCGGTAAAGTTCAATTAGATGCAATTTTCGATCAGTTTATAACTTTGTGAGGTGGATACGTTGCAACTTCAGGTAATGAACAGTCCGTTTAATCAGGAGCAGGCAGAGCTCCTTAACCGCCTTCTGCCGACCTTGACCGAATCCCAGAAAATCTGGCTGAGCGGATATTTATCCGCTCAATCTGTTTCCGCCCAAGAAGCTGCGGGTACGCCGGCGGCAGCTGTGTCAGCGGAAGCACCGGCACCGGCCGTTTCAAAAGAAGTGACCGTTCTTTATGGTTCACAGACGGGAAACGCACAGGGGCTTGCAGAAAATGCCGGCAAGCAGCTTGAACAGAGCGGTTTTCAAGTGACCGTCTCATCCATGAGCGATTTTAAGCCGAATCAGCTGAAGAAAGTAAACAATCTTTTAATCGTCGTCAGTACGCATGGAGAAGGCGAGCCGCCTGATAACGCGCTGTCGTTTCACGAATTTCTGCACGGAAGACGGGCGCCTAAGCTTGAAGACCTGCGCTTTTCCGTTTTGGCGCTTGGTGACAGTTCGTACGAATTTTTCTGCCAGACAGGGAAAGAATTTGATCAGCGCTTAGAAGAACTCGGCGGAAAACGGATTTCTCCGCGCGTTGATTGCGATCTTGACTATGATGAACCGGCAGCCGAATGGCTTGAGGGTGTATTGAAAGGATTAAATGAAGCTGGGGGCGGAAGCGCCGCGCCTGCGTCGGCGGCTGCGTCACAAACCGGTGAGTCTTCGTATTCCAGAACAAACCCGTTTCGGGCTGAAGTGTTAGAAAATTTAAATTTAAACGGCAGAGGATCAAATAAAGAAACACGTCATGTGGAGCTGTCTCTTGAAGGATCTGGCCTGACTTACGAGCCTGGTGACAGCCTCGGCGTCTATCCGGAAAACGATCCGGAACTTGTCGAGCTGCTCCTTAAGGAAATGAATTGGGACCCGGAAGAAATTGTGACGCTTAATAAGCAAGGTGATGTCCGTCCGCTGAAAGAAGCGCTGATTTCTCACTATGAGATTACCGTTCTCACAAAACCGCTTCTTGAACAGGCAGCCCAGCTGACAGGGAACGACGAGCTTAGAGAGCTTTTAGCCCCGGGAAATGAGGAGAATGTAAAAGCCTATATTGAAGGGCGCGATTTGCTTGATCTCGTCCGTGACTATGGCCCATTTAGTGTATCTGCGCAGGAGTTTGTCTCGATTTTGCGAAAAATGCCTGCCCGCCTTTATTCGATTGCAAGCAGTTTATCCGCAAATCCGGATGAAGTGCATGTAACAATCGGCGCAGTCCGCTACGATGCGCACGGCCGTGAACGAAAAGGCGTCTGCTCGATTTTGTGCGCGGAACGTCTGCAGCCGGGAGACACACTGCCGGTTTATGTACAGCACAATCAAAACTTTAAGCTTCCGAAAGACCCTGAAACACCGATTATCATGGTGGGCCCTGGGACAGGCGTCGCACCTTTCCGTTCCTTTATGCAGGAGCGTGAGGAGACGGGAGCGGAAGGAAAGGCATGGATGTTCTTTGGCGATCAGCACTTTGTCACGGATTTCCTTTACCAGACAGAGTGGCAGAATTGGCTCAAAGACGGTGTGCTGACAAAAATGGATGTGGCGTTCTCACGTGATACGGAAGAAAAAGTATATGTGCAACACCGCATGCTTGAACATAGCGCAGAATTGTTTGAATGGCTTCAAGAAGGAGCGGCTGTTTATATTTGCGGAGATGAAAAGCATATGGCGCATGACGTCCATCACACATTGCTTGAAATTATCGAAAAAGAAGGCAATATGAGCCGCGAAGAAGCGGAGGCTTATCTTGCCGATATGCAGCAGCAAAAACGCTATCAGCGTGATGTATATTGATTTGACTTGAAAGGAGTTTTTCAACATGGTGACCAAAATTCTAAAAGCACCGGACGGCTCTCCAAGTGATGTTGAACGCATTAAAAAAGAAAGTGATTATTTGCGCGGCACGCTGAAAGAAGTGATGCTCGATCGAATCAGTGCCGGAATTCCGGATGATGACAACCGCCTGATGAAACACCACGGCAGTTATTTGCAGGATGACCGCGACCTCCGAAATGAACGCCAAAAGCAGAAGCTTGAGCCCGCATATCAGTTCATGCTGCGCGTGCGTATGCCAGGGGGCGTCTCGACGCCTGAACAATGGCTTGTCATGGATGACCTGTCCCAGAAATACGGGAACGGCACATTAAAATTGACGACACGTGAAACGTTCCAAATGCACGGGATTCTGAAATGGAACATGAAGAAAACCATTCAGACGATCCACTCAGCACTTTTGGATACGATCGCAGCCTGCGGAGACGTAAACCGTAACGTCATGTGTGCATCAAACCCTTATCAATCTGAAATCCACTCAGAGGTATACGAGTGGTCTAAAAAATTAAGTGATGATCTGCTGCCGCGGACGAGAGCATATCATGAAATTTGGCTTGATGAGGAAAGAGTTGCCGGCACGCCGGAGGAAGAAGTCGAGCCAATGTACGGACCGCTCTATCTGCCGCGGAAGTTTAAAATCGGTATTGCCGTTCCGCCGTCTAATGATATTGACGTCTTTTCACAAGATCTCGGATTCATTGCGATTGTCGAGGATGGCAAGCTGATCGGTTTTAACGTGGCAATCGGTGGCGGTATGGGAATGACGCATGGCGATACTGCGACATATCCGCAATTAGCCAAGGTGATCGGATTCTGCCGGCCTGAGCAAATGTATGACGTTGCTGAAAAAACGATTACGATTCAGCGTGATTACGGCAACCGTTCTGTCCGTAAAAATGCGCGGTTCAAATACACAGTTGACCGCCTCGGTTTAGAAAACGTAAAAGAAGAATTGGAAAACCGTCTCGGCTGGAGTCTGGAAGCAGCGAAGCCGTATCATTTCGATCATAACGGCGACCGCTACGGCTGGGTGGAAGGCATCGAGGATAAATGGCATTTCACGCTGTTTGTCGAAGGCGGCCGTATAACGGATTACGATGATTATAAGCTGATGACGGGCTTGCGGGAAATCGCCAAAGTTCATACAGGCGAGTTCCGGCTGACAGCCAATCAGAACTTAATGATTGCGAACGTTTCAAGCGATAAAAAAGAAGAAATCAGTGCTTTAATTGAACAATACGGACTAACTGACGGCAAGCACCATTCAGCGCTCCGCCGCAGCTCGATGGCATGCGTCGCTCTTCCGACCTGCGGATTGGCAATGGCTGAAGCAGAACGTTATTTGCCGACCCTGTTAGATAAGATTGAAGAGATTATTGACGAAAACGGCCTTCGTGATCAGGAAATCACCATTCGCATGACAGGGTGTCCGAACGGCTGTGCACGTCATGCACTCGGTGAGATCGGATTTATCGGAAAGGCGCCGGGCAAATATAATATGTATCTTGGCGCTGCGTTTGACGGAAGCCGTTTAAGCAAAATGTACCGTGAAAACATCGGTGAAGCAGACATTTTAAGCGAGCTGCGCATCCTTCTTTCCCGCTATGCGAAAGAACGTGAGGAAGGCGAGCATTTCGGTGACTTTGTCATCCGTGCGGGCATTATTAAAGCAACAACTGACGGTACGAATTTTCATGATTGAGAAAACTAAGAAGAGAGACAGGGAATAGCTTCCTGTCTCTTTTTTCTGTAATTTGCTCTGCTGCAAAAAAGTTCACTATGAGCATATCATGAGAAAAAATACCCTAAAAAGGGTACTATAAAAGAAGACAAGTGTGGAGAGAACTCCTGCGAAACCACATAGCGTATGCAAGGCCACCCTAGCTCAAGGGCTTTTAGACAAACAGATTTTTTGGCTCATCATGCCGACACACAACAGACGAAGGAGGTCATGCATTTGGACATATTTTTAGTTGTGCTCGTATTATTAACGATTATTGCGATTTCTAATATCGTGAACCGGTTTATTCCGTTTATTCCGGTGCCGCTGATTCAAGTGGCTCTTGGGATTCTTGCCGCCTCATTTCCACAGGGTCTTCATTTTGAATTAAATACCGAATTGTTTTTTGTTCTGTTTATCGCGCCTCTGCTATTTAATGATGGAAAGAGGACACCGCGGGCAGAGCTTTGGAATTTAAGGGCTCCGATTTTATTGCTTGCACTCGGCCTTGTATTTGCGACTGTGATTGTAGGCGGCTACACGATTCACTGGATGATTCCTGCTATTCCGCTGGCAGCGGCCTTTGGACTTGCGGCCATTCTTTCACCGACTGATGTCGTCGCTGTCAGCGCATTATCAGGAAGAGTGAAAATGCCAAAAGGGATTCTTCGCCTGCTGGAAGGTGAGGGGCTGATGAATGACGCATCAGGTCTGGTGGCCTTTAAGTTTGCGATTGCAGCGGCAGTGACTGGTGCATTTTCATTAGCACAAGCGGCTGTCAGCTTTGTCTTTATTTCTCTCGGAGGCTTGCTGTGCGGGGTTGTCATTTCATTTTTGATTATTCGTTTTCGCCTATTTCTGCGCCGCCTTGGCATGCAGGATGTCACGATGCATATGCTGATTCAAATTCTGACGCCGTTTGTGATTTATTTGGCAGCTGAAGAAATCGGCGTTTCCGGCATTTTAGCTGTTGTGGCTGGCGGTATTACCCATGCGGTTGAACAGGATCGTCTGGAATCAACGATGATCAAGCTGCAAATTGTCTCCTCAAGTACGTGGAACATTATTTTATTTATTTTGAACGGCCTGGTCTTCGTTATTCTCGGCACGCAAATCCCTGATGTTATTTCTGTTATCTTTAACGACACTGCCATCAGCAACATGAAGGTGATTGGCTATATCCTAGTCATCACATTTACGTTAATGCTCCTGAGATTCCTGTGGGTGCTGTTCTTCTGGAACGGCAAATGGTTCTTTAATAAAGATCAGAACATCTATAAACCGGGTCTTCGTTCGACGCTGTTAATTTCGATTTCCGGTGTGCGTGGAGCAGTAACGCTTGCAGGTTCTTTTTCTATTCCGTATTTCCTGGAGGACGGTACGCCGTTTCCGGAAAGAAATCTGATTCTCTTTTTAGCAGCCGGCGTCATTTTATGCACGCTTGTCATTGCTACCGTTGTGCTGCCGATTCTGACTGAAAAAGAAGAAGAGGACGAGGAACGAAACAAGAAGCTGCTGACGGCGAGACGCAAATTGATCAAAACAGCCCTTCAAACGATTAAAGAGGACATGAATGAGACAAACAAAACGGCCTCTCTTGCGGTGATAGCTGAATACAATGAGAAAATGAAAAATCTTCGTTTTCAGCAATATACATCGTCTAATCGCATCAAAAAGCACGAGCGTAAAGTCCGTGCCCAAGGGGTTAAGGCAGAGCAAGAGGCGCTGATGAAAATGCTGGAGCGGGGAGACATCCCGGAAGAAACAGCAAATGTGCTGCAAGAACGATTTAACGAGTTGGAAATTTTGTATGCGAACCCGTTTAAAGTCGGATTATCAAAAACAAGGCTCAAGAGGCTGATGTATTGGATTTTCTTCGGTGAACATAAAAAGCCGGAGATGTCGATTTTAAATGAAGCGGGATTGATACGGGCAACAAGAGTGAAAACAGCAAAAGCAGCGATAGAATATCTGGAAAAACATAAGACGGAAGAGCATAAAGAAGTGTTTTTATCTGTCATTACATTCTATAAACAGTTAATTTTCAGGCTGGAGCACAGCCATCATGAGCTGAAATCAAGCGCCCATTTTGAAAATCAGAAGCTGGAAGTGAAGCTGAAGGCTGTGCAGGCGATCAGAAATGAAATTCAAACGCTCTTTGAGGAGAGGGAAATTTCCCGGGACATTTCCCATGAGCTTCGCCAATACATTAATGATGTCGAAGCCGCCATGCTTGAAGGCGGCGAATAAATGCAGCAAAAAAGCTGGTGCGTTAGAGCGCCAGCTTTTTTTATATTAAGGGCGATGAAATGCGACAGTGCTGCCATCCCGGTCGAACCAGCCTCTGAAGGCCCAGTTGATCCAGCCGCCATCGCCTTTGTTTGTAAAGGTTCCGTCTTCAAATACCCAAATGCCATACGTAATGCCGTCGTAAACGGCTGAGCCGTAAAATTGCACACCGTTCAAATGATCTTCATATTCCTGGCTTAAATTAAAGACCATGACGTTATATTTTTGGCCGGACGCGTAGAAGGAAGACTCCATGAGGTTTTTCACAAAGCCATCCCTATTCTGTGCGGATTTGATGGCATCAGCGATCTGGTTGGCAATTCCAAGTACATCCAGGTTGACGTTTAAACCTACATCAGCGGCAGTTGTTCCAGCAGTAGTTGTCTGCGACATCTTCGGAGCAGGATTTTCTTCAGCGGAAGCAAAGGACAAAGGGGCAATTGTCAAAGCGGCACCAAGAGCAAGTGTCATTGGGATACGAATACGTTTCAAGTTGTTTCCTCCTTTGTTTTCATTTGGTTACACTACACGCATACCCTGCTCAATGTATTTGTAATCTCAATATTGTTAAAATAGGAAAAAAATAGTGTTTGAATTTGCCTGTGCTGTGAAAAAAGAAGCAAAAAGAGGGTCTTAAGCGTATTATTGGTATCGGCTGAGAGGAATGTGAGATAATATAGACGCTTACATTTCAGTGAAAGGGTGGATGTTCAAGTGCCAACAAGTTTAAAAGATACTGTAAAGTTACATAACGGAGTTGAAATGCCTTGGTTCGGTCTGGGTGTTTTTAAAGTAGAAAATGGTAATGAAGCGACTGAATCAGTGAAAGCGGCAATTAAAAATGGTTATCGCAGTATTGATACAGCAGCGATCTACAAAAATGAAGAAGGCGTTGGCATCGGGATTAAAGAATCCGGTGTGGCAAGAGAAGAGCTCTTCATCACATCAAAAGTGTGGAATGAAGATCAAGGCTACGAAACAACGCTTGCTGCCTTTGAAAAAAGCCTGGAAAGATTACAGCTTGATTACTTAGATTTATATTTGATCCATTGGCCTGGCAAAGATAAATATAAAGATACATGGCGCGCGCTTGAAAAGCTGTACAAAGATGGCAAAATTCGCGCGATCGGCGTCAGCAACTTCCAAGTTCATCATTTAGAAGAGCTGTTGAAAGATGCTGAAATCAAACCGATGGTGAACCAAGTTGAATTTCACCCTCGTTTGACGCAAAAAGAATTAAGAGATTACTGCAAAGCGCAAGGCATTCAGCTGGAAGCGTGGTCTCCGCTCATGCAGGGACAGCTTTTGGATAACGAAGTGCTGACACAGATTGCTGAAAAACACAATAAATCTGTGGCTCAAGTGATTTTGCGCTGGGATCTGCAGCATGAAGTTGTAACCATTCCAAAATCCATTAAAGAACACCGTATCATCGAAAACGCTGATATTTTTGATTTCGAATTGTCTCAAGAAGACATGGACAAAATTGACGCATTAAATAAAGATGAGCGTGTCGGCCCAAATCCTGATGAGCTTCTGTTTTAATCAAAAAACTCCCCGTTATGGGGAGTTTTTTTAGTGCGTTTTTTTCTGTTGAATGAAAAACAGCATCAAAAAGGAAATGACAACAATACAGACGACCCACGCCCAAGCAAGGGTATTGTTGCCGGAATCCAATGCGACATATATCGCCGTCGGCAGTGTTTGCGTAACACCGGGGATGTTTCCTGCAAACATGAGTGTTGCGCCAAATTCTCCGAGCGCCCGCGCAAGGCTGAGGATGCACCCGGTCAGTAACGAAGGATAGGCAAGCGGGACGGAGATATGGATAAACACTTTCCATCTGCTAGCGCCGTCTACCATTGCCGCACCTTGTATATCGGGATCAATGTCAGCAAATCCGGTTTTGGCTGATTGATACATAAGCGGAAAGGCTACAACAGCCGAGGCGATCACAGCGGCCCACCAGGTGAAAATGACAGGCTGCTGGAAAATCCACTCGATGGCTTGTCCGATGAAGCTGTGCTTTCCGAAAATGACGATCAAAATAAAACCGACAACAGTAGGCGGAAGAACGAGCGGAAGCATAAAACATGTTTCGAGTGCCGTTTTTCCGAAAAATGATGCCCGTGACATCCATGCTCCAGCAAGTGTTCCGAGAATAATGACAACAATTCCGGCAACTGCCGCCACCTGAAAGGAAAGCACAACGGGTGTGAAAAATTCTGAAACGCTTATGCTACTCGGCAGTAAAGCCATATTTCTCAAATACTTTCATTGCTTCATCAGATTGCAGGTATTCGTAAAATTCCTTCGCTTCCTTACGGTGTTTTGTATCTTTTACGATTCCTAACGGATAGACAATTGGGCTGTGTGTATCTGCTTTTGCCTCGTCAATAATGTTGACCTTTTTCGAGACCAGGGCATCTGTTTTATAAACAATACCTGCGTCTACATTGCCGGTTTCAACATAAGAAAGAACTTGGCGAACGTCTTTTCCATACACAATTTTATCCTTCACTTTGTCCCATAAAGACAGCTTTGTCAGTGATTCTTTCCCATAAGCTCCTGCCGGTACGGATTCCGGAGTGCCAAGAGCGATTTTTTCTGATTCAGCCAGATTGCTGAAGCTTGTGACAGGTGAATCTCCGTTTTTCGGTACGACCAGCACAATTTCATTACCGACTAATTCAGTGCTGTCTTTTTTTGCGATATCTCCATCATCCACCAGCTTTTTAAATTTATCCTCAGCAGCTGAGAAGAACAGATCTGCTCCTGCTCCTTGAGAAATCTGTTTTTGCAAGGCGCCGGATGAGCCATAGTTATCTTGGATGGTAATATTTTGATGATCTTTTTCATAATTTTTTTGGATTTCCTCAAGTGCATCCTGAGCGCTGGCGGCAGCTGAGATGGTTAACGTTACTTTTTTCTCGCTGTCCGTTGAAGACTGGTTTGAAGAACAGCCTGCTGCAAGGAGAAAAGCAGTTAAGGCTGCGATGAAAATAGAATACTTCTTAAACATGATTGCACCCCTTATCATTAGATATAACTAATTATAACTGATTATGTTTGGTTTATGTGGGTTTTTTTACATTCGGCGAAAAGGTATAATAAAATAGGAGAGTGATGATGATGAATGAAACCTCTTCCTATACGATAGAAGAAGTTGCAGGTCTGCTGAAGGTATCAAAGCTGACCGTTTATGATTTGATTAAAAAAGGCGTGCTGCCTGCTTACCGTGTCGGAAGGCAGATGCGTGTGGATGAAGAAGATTTAAAGCAATATAAAACGAATATGAGAATGTCTCAGCCCATCGCTGCAACAGAAGCGCCGAAACAGGTGCAGGAGGCTGAGCCGGACGGCAGACCGAATGTCATGATCAGCGGACAGGACATTTCGATGGATCTCCTCAGCAAGCATTTGGAGAGTGCCATTCAGGAGACGCCGCTCCGTAAATACAAAGGAAGCTTAAACAGCCTGATTGATATGTATCAAGGCAAGTGTGACATTGTCAGCCTCCATTTGTACGATGCTGAAACGGGCCAGTATAACGCGCCTTATGTGAAGCGGATTTTGACAGGTGAACCATTTTGTCTCATCAATGTCGTTCTCCGCAAAGCAGGACTGTATGTGCAAAAAGGGAATCCGAAAAACATTCAAGGCTGGAAAGACTTGAAAAGAGCCGATATCCGGATCATCAACAGGGAAAAGGGTTCTGGCGCAAGGGTGCTCCTTGATGAACAGCTTGGCTTGCTTGGTGTGAATCCGGCTGATGTAAAGGGATACGGCGATATCGTGACCGATCATTACGCTGCCGCTTCACAAGTTTCAAGCGGACAGGCTGACGCGGGAATCGGGGCACAGCACGCGGCACATATGGGCAGTGTTGATTTTATCCCGCTCATCGACGAACAATATGATATCGTTGTTTTGAAAAAAAATGAGCAGCTGCTCAAAGTCGTGAAGGAGATTTTGAATTCTGAGGACTACAAGGCGAATTTGTCTCATTTAAACGGCTATGAAACGAAGCTGACTGGCAAGGTGATGTTGGAAACGTAAAAAATCCCTCTTGATAGAGGGATTTTTTTCATTCGGAAAACCTGAGCAGGTCACCATTTAAAATTTTATCAGAGAGAGAAAGTTCTTCGTTTGCTTTCTCCTTGTAAGGGAGGCACGCATCCTGATCTTCCAGCACTTCACCTGTTTTTTGGCTATAGCACGTGTTCTTTGTGTATATATAATCGTTCGTAATAAAGCTGCCGTTTCGCAGAACGGCGAATGGGGTGCGGTCGCCCGACAGCAAATCATTGCCGAATTGGATATCGCCTTTTGTCTCAACGCCGAGCAAATGCATCAGCGTCGGCCTGACGTCGACCTGTCCCCCGGCATCAGGGATGGTTTCCGGCTTTTGATCGGTGATTCCCGGGATATGTATGATAAACGGCACCCGCTGGAGCTGAACGTTGTCATACGGTGTGATTTCGTCTTTCCCTAAAAACTCAGCCATTGCCTCGTTATGGGCTTCAGAAATGCCGTAATGATCTCCCATAAATACGATCATCGAATTTTCGTATAAGCCTTCGTCCTTCAGTTTTTTGATAAAATGCTTCAATGCCTCATCCTCATAGCGAACCGTGGTCACATAGCGGTTTAACAGATCACTGCTTGAATCGAATTCATCTATCAGCTGATCCTTTTCATCAATCTCAAACGGAAAATGATTCGTTAACGTGATAAAACTGCTGTAGAACGGCTGCGGCAGGCTTTTCAGCTTTTCGGCGGACTGCTCTAAAAATTCTTTGTCTTTTAAGCCCCAGCTTGTCGATGTCCCGGGAGTGACATGAAAATCATCAACATCAAAAAAGCGGTCAATGCCAAATGTATCGTACATGACATCTCTGTTCCAAAATGTTTTATGGTTAGCATGAAAGACGGCTGAATAATAATCGTGCTGCTTCAGCGATTTATACATCGTATGAAATTGATGGTCGCTTTTCGTGAAAAAGACGGCGCCGCTAAGGGAAGGATACAGTGAGTTAGCGACGATAAATTCTGAATCTGATGTTTTGCCTTGTTCTGTTTGCTGATAGAAAAGATCAAAGGAATAGCTTTTTTTAATGAGATCATTCATAAATGGGGTAATTTCTTTTCCATTTACTTTTTCATTCAGAACAAAGCTTTGGGTCGATTCAAGTGTTACAAAGATGACATTGCGCCCCTTTGCAAGACCGAATTTGCTTTGATCAGGCTTGCTGTAATCAGCCTCTGTGTAGTTTTTAATGGCAGTTATACTGTCTTCATCGGCAAAAGCTTTCGCGCTGATATTAACAGTCTGAGAAATTGTATCGTAAATATGGAACTGAAACAGGCCGATGCTTTTGACTAGCATTTCCCGGTCAAAAGAATGTGCCAAAAGCTTCGGCTGCTGTACTTCTGCAAGTGCCAGTGTGCATAAAAGCATGCCGCAGGAAGCTGCATAGTACCGTTTGATCGTGCGGGGAGCGGCTTTTGTCTGTGGGTGTTTGGTTTTTCTGGCGAACAGCAGCAGAAAAACCAAATCCACAAACAGGGCGATAAACAGAGGATGGAACAATTCTTTTACACTGCTGCCCATATCGCTCATGTTGCTGGCCTGAAATAAAACCGGAATGGTAATAAAATCGATATAAAAGCCGTAAAAAATCGTATTAGAGATCAAGATAACAGTCAGAACCAAATTGGCAATCAGCAAAAAAGCCCGCTGCTTGTTTCCTTTCAGAAGCAGGCCGATCCCGAATAAAGGAAGAATAAAGCTGAGCGGGTTGACCAGCAGCATTAGCTCCTCCAACAGAGTATCGATTTGCAAATCAAAGCCGAGTTTATATATCACATACGTTTTGATCCACATAAATAAGATCGAAAAACATAAAAACCGCTGATTGTGAAAAAAGGTTCCTTTCATCAATATGACTCCTCACGTTTTCTTGATCATCTGCATGAAATGCTTCTTAAGTAAAACCTACTAAAAACAGCCGGTTCAGACAAGTCTCAGCACTCATGTTTAAAACATGCGCCCATGAAACAGCATATAAAAGTAGTAACATGAAGCAAGGGTCAGGCCGGCTAGCACGAGCTGCTCAGAAAAACTGCCTGTCTTCATATATAATGGAAGCCGAACGCGGATCGTTGAAGGGAATAATAATTTGATTCCGTTCACCGTCCAAGCGTCAAGAATCAAGTGGCTCGCCATTCCGATCATCAGGCCGGCTGATATGTTTTTATCTGGAATGTATGTAGAAGTGATAAAAAACATGATGAGCATAAACAGCAAGCTGTGTGTAAAGGTGCGATGGCCAAAAACGGAGCTGACCACTTTCGATAAAATAGGAAATCTTCTCCCGATTTTGCTTTGTGTGTGGCAGATATCGGGTATTAATGCTCCAACCGCGCCTGACGCAGCCATAAGCACTGGATCAAATCCATAATAATAAGCCGCTGCCGTACAAGAAGCGATGCCTCCCATGATGTGTGTTTTTCCTGTCATTTGCCGCTTCTCCTTTTATCTTTTGCAAAAAATCTCTGAATTACAAATATATCAAGAGAATGTATGTTTGATCAACAGGACTTTGGACGATAAAAAATATCCCGCATAATTTTTCATGAAAGAGGCATCTTAAACATGTACCTATTTTTTAAAAGAGGTGATACGAATGGGTTTCTTTAATAAAGATAAAGGAAAACGTTCCGAAAAAGAAAAAAACGTAATCCAAGGAGCTCTTGAAGATGCTGGTTCAGCTCTAAAAGATGATCCGCTTCAAGAAGCTGTGCAAAAAAAGAAAAATAATCGATAACCACATGCGGATAGAGCTTGGCTCTATCCGTATTTTCCATCTGTTCCCTTTGACAGATCATCCTTTCTTTGATAACCTTCTGGGAGTAACTGAATAATTAAATCCTCACTCTTTCTCAGTGAGGTAGAGGTTGCGCGGATGATAAGTCACACATGCCAGGCTGACAGGAGCTGTTAAACATGTGTAAAAGGCATCAGCGCCGAAGTGTGGAGAAAGCCGATCCTTCTCTATGCTGGGACTGTATCTGAATAAGTGCAGGACTGCCGCGTGCTTTTTCGCGGAGGGCTATCCGGAGATCAAGGGTGTGTGTTTCTTTAAGCATGGACTTTTGTTCAGGCTTTTTTTGCGTTTATATGATCTCGGGGTCTGGTCCGTACAAAGAATCATGGAGGTACTGGAATGGAACAGACAAAAAAATGGGGTTTTTGGTTATTAACGGCGTTTGTCGTTGGAAATATGGTTGGATCAGGAATTTTCTCCTTGCCGAGCTCGCTTGCTTCAATTGCGAGTCCGTTTGGAGCTACGTCCGCCTGGCTTTTGACAGGTGCCGGCGTGCTGATGATTGCACTTGTGTTCGGACACTTGTCCATTCGCAAGCCTGAACTGACAGCGGGACCGCAAAGTTATGCAAGAGCGCTGTTTTCTGACCCGAAAAAAGGCAACGCTGCCGGTTTCACAATGGTGTGGGGCTACTGGGTGGCGAGCTGGATCAGTAACGTGGCGATCATCACAAGTCTCGCCGGTTACTTGACTTCGTTCTTCCCGATCTTGGTTGATAAACGTGAGATGTTTTCGATCGGCGGGCAAGAGGTGACACTCGGCCAATTACTGACGTTTGCCGTATGTACGATCTTGTTATGGGGAACGCACGCGATTCTTGTTGCCAGCATTAACGGCGCAAGTAAATTAAACTTTGTCACAACGCTTTCTAAAGTATTAGGTTTTGTCTTCTTTATCGTTGCCGGTTTATTTGTGTTTCAAACGGCATTATTCGGTCATTTTTATTTCCCGGTTCAAGGAGAAAACGGCACAAGCATTGGAATTGGCGGCCAGGTTCATAACGCCGCGATTTCTACACTGTGGGCGTTTGTCGGAATTGAATCCGCGGTGATCCTGTCCGGCCGTGCGCGCTCTCAGCGTGATGTGAAACGTGCGACAATTACCGGCTTGCTGATTGCCTTGAGCATATATATTATTGTGACTTTAATTACGATGGGTGTTCTGCCGCATGATAAGCTTGTCGGCTCTGAAAAACCATTTGTTGATGTACTCTATGCGATTGTTGGAAACGCGGGAAGCGTGATTATGGCGCTTTTGGCTATCCTTTGTTTATTCGGAACGATGCTCGGCTGGATTTTGCTTGGCTCTGAGGTGCCATACCAAGCCGCTAAAGCAGGAGATTTCCCGGCATTTTTTGCAAAAACGAATAAAAAGGGAAGTCCGGTCATTGCACTCATTATTACAAACGTCATGTCACAGGTCTTCATTTTCTCGGTTATTTCCCGGACAATAAGTGACGCATTTACATTTTTAACGACAGCGGCTACACTCGCATATTTAATTCCGTATCTGGTATCTGCAATCTACAGCTTGAAGGTAGTCATCAAAGGTGAAACGTATGACCAGCTGAAAGGCTCCCGTGTAAGAGACGGATTGATCGCAATACTGGCGTGTGCATACTCCGTGTTTGTTATCGTAACAGGCACAGCAGATTTAACGACATTTATCCTCGGCATCGGTTTATTCTTTGTCGGCTTGATCGTTTATCCATTTGTGAGTAAGAAGTTCCAGAAAGAAAAACAAGCATAATGAAAAGACACCTGATTTGCTCAGGTGTCTTTTTTATAAATCACAATTTCTCCTGTTAGGAATCCGTTCGTTAAATATGCAAAAAACGTTTTTCAGTCTCTCCAGCATAAAAAAACTGATCGTGATGAGGATGCAGCTTAATATGAATGGCTCAAAGAAAATATCCGATATGATTCAAATTGAGCCGTTCCTTATAAATAAGCAAAAGAGCCGCGGGCAGGCGGCTCTTTTGTTTATTTAGTCAAGCTTTCCGTAATATACTCCAGTTGTCCTTCTAATGAAATCGGGTCTGTGAAATAGAAGCCAATCGGATCAATCTTGTATACATGGCCATTTTTAACGGCATTCAGGTTCTTCCAAATGGAGCTGTCAAATACGCCGCCATCATCACCGCCTGATTGCCATGGGCCCGCGAAAATGTAATCCCCGGCGAAGTCAGGGAGCTTCTCTAATGAAATACTTGTATAACCTGGCCCCTGGTCAATGGCTTTTTCTTTTGTCAGCTTTGTAGCCTGCAGGCCGAGGTCTTTGTAAATGATGCTTCCGCCTCTTCCAAAGTCTTTACCGAATACGTAAATGTCTTTTCCGTTCGTTTGCATAATGGAAATGGTTTTGTCACCGACCGCTTTTTTGATTTTTGTTTTAGCGGCAGCAACTTTTTTATCCCACTCGGCCAGCCATTTGTCAGCTTTATCTTCAGTTCCCGTCATTTTTGCAAATTCTTTCAGCTGTTCGATGTTGTCGAGCTTATCGTATTTTACTGCGACAGTCGGCGCAATTTTTTCAAGCTTTTTAATATCAGCGCCCTGTGTTGTCCAGACGATAATCAGGTCAGGGTTCAAATCAATGACCTTTTCAACCGAAGTGCCGTCTCCGATGTTTTCAACGCCGTCGGTTTTTCCTTTGTAGTAAGGGTTTTTAAATACATTCTCAGGCGCACCGACAACGTTGATGCCGAGTGTTTTGAAGTAGCCGTAATAGCCGTCTGCCATGACAACCACCCGTTTAGGATGCTTCGGGATTTTTACATTTCCGTTTTCAGCCTTGTATGTAAAGGTTTCTGCGCCTTTTGAATCAGAGGCAGAACCTTTGCTTTCTGAGTTATTCCCGCAGGCTGCCAGCGCTGCAATCAATAACAGGGCAAAAAACGCGGCTCCGAGTTTCTTGTATATATGGGTCATATCTCATACCTTCTTTCTAAAAAATAGATGAAAAAGAGAATCATTATCATCTGTGATTATACCACTGCAAGTGCCGGTTGACACGATATTTTTGCAAATGCATTTTCATTTTTGTTCAAAACACGCTATTAAATCAGCTGAAAAAAGTGATATACTGAAACAGCAATTGATAATCATTATCAGTAACAGAAAGGAAGTACGGCAGTTGAGTCAACATAAAAATATACAGACTGCATCAGAAGAAATCCAATGGACGTCAAGGACATATGGCGCGGTCATTGTCCTTATTGCAGGTCTATGCCTGCTTTGCCTTGGCGCATTTTTATCCATATCCCTCGGTGCAGCGGATATTCATTTGCGCACTGTATGGGACGCCATTTTTCATTATCAGCCGACAAAGACATCTCACCAAATTATACATGATCTTCGGCTGCCGAGAACGGCTGCTGCCGCGCTTGTAGGCGCATTGTTGGCAGTGTCGGGAGCAATCATGCAGGGGATGACGAGAAACCCTTTGGCAGAGCCTTCGATTATGGGTGTGACATCAGGCTCTGCGTTTGCGGTTTCAATTGCGTTTGCCTTTTTTCCCGGGCTTTCTGCAATGGGGCTTGTGCTATGGTCCTTTGCGGGAGCGGGGCTGGGGGCATCGACGGTAATGGGCATCGGCATGTTTTCAAGGGGCGGACTTACGCCTGTAAAGCTTGCTCTGGCGGGTACGGCAGTTACTTATTTCTTTACCGGCATTTCAACTGCCATTGCAATCCGCTTTGATGTCGCTCAGGATATCAGCTTTTGGTACGCAGGCGGGGTAGCGGGTGTGAAATGGTCAGGGGTCCAGCTTTTGCTTATTGCAGGGGCTGTCGGTTTAACGCTCGCGTTTTTCATCGCCCGGTCTGTGACAGTGTTAAGTCTCGGTGACGATCTGGCAAAAGGGCTTGGACAATATACATCAGCAGTGAAACTGGTTGGCATGCTTATCGTAGTAATTCTGACCGGAGCTGCGGTTTCCATTGCCGGCACTATTGCATTTATCGGGCTGATCATTCCGCATATTACCCGTTTTTTGGTCGGTGTGGATTATCGGTGGATCATTCCTTGCTCGGCGGTGCTCGGTGCTGTTTTGCTTGTTTTTGCTGACATAGCGGCCAGACTCGTAAATGCGCCCTTTGAAACGCCTGTCGGCGCGCTGACTTCTCTGATCGGCGTTCCCTTTTTCTTTTATTTGGCACGTCGTGAAAGGAGAGGGCTGTAATGAAAACAAAAACAAACAAACCGCTTATTGTAATGGCTGTGACCTTTTTGCTTATCGTGGTGGTCTTTTTTATCAGTCTCAATTTGGGCGTTATCAAAATTGCACCGCTTAAAACGCTTCAGATCTTTTTCGGCCAAGGAACGGCGCGTGATGAACTTGTCTTATTTGAGTTCAGGCTGCCCAGGATCATCCTTTCTTTGCTTGTTGGAGCAGGGATCTCCGTAGCTGGAGCCATTTTGCAAAGCGTGTCTCAAAATGAACTTGCCGAGCCTGGTATTCTCGGAATTAACGCCGGCGGTTCACTTGCTGTAGTGCTTTTTATATACTTTTTTCAAGGGTCAGCTTCAGATCTTAGCTTTTTCGGAACATTTATGCTGCCGTTCAGTGCTTTGGCAGGAGCAATCCTCGCTGCGTTTCTCATTTATATTCTGGCATGGAAAAAAGGCGTGACACCGATTCGGCTGATTTTAGTCGGCATAGGGGTGAATGCCGGATTCAATGCCCTGTTGCTGATTTTTCAGCTTAAGATGGACCCTCATGATTTTATGCAAGCCGCGGTTTGGATATCCGGCTCAATATGGGGGGCGAACTGGAATATGATCTGGGCGATTCTCCCTTGGATTGTGATCTTGCTTCTGTTTACTTTATATAAGGCACGCTATTTGAACATTATGCAGCTCGGAGACCAATTGGCGACCGGGCTGGGCACCGCTGTTGAAAGGGAAAGACGGATTCTTCTTCTGGCAGCGGTCACTCTTGCCGCTTCATGCGTGGCAGCTGCGGGGGGCATTGCGTTTCTCGGATTGATCGCGCCGCATGTGGCTAGAAGGCTGACCGGTCCACGTCACCAGACGCTGATACCGATCTCCGCCTTCATCGGCTCATTCCTGTTTTTGCTTGCTGATACGCTGGCGAGAAATGTATTGGCACCATCAGAAATTCCGGTCGGACTTGTCATTTCCGTGCTAGGTGCGCCTTACTTTATTTATTTATTGATGAAAGCGAATTAGGAGGGGGCCGAATATGAATTCATTATCAACGGAACAGCTTGGAATCGGTTATGGCGACAGGGTGATTGTTGAGGATTTAAATATATCGATTCCTAAAGGGAAAATTACCACCTTAATTGGCCCGAACGGCTGCGGGAAATCAACGATTTTAAAAACAATGTCCAGAATTATGCGTTCACATGCAGGTGCCGTCTATTTAAACGGCAAAGCGATTCATAAAATGTCTACAAAGGACATTGCAAAAGATATGGCGATTCTTCCACAGACACCTGAAGCGCCGAGCGGCCTAACAGTGCACGAATTGGTGTCGTACGGCAGGTTTCCGCATCAATCAGGATTCGGCAGATTAAATGACGAAGACCGCCGGATTATCAAATGGGCGCTTGAAGAAACAGGCATGGCTGAATATGCTGAACGGCCGATTGAGGCATTGTCAGGCGGACAGCGTCAACGCGTGTGGATTGCCATGGCGCTTGCGCAAGGGACGGAACTGCTTCTGCTGGATGAACCTACAACGTATCTTGATCTTGCACATCAGCTTGAAATTCTGCAGCTGCTTGACAGACTCAACAAAGAGCAAGGGCGGACGATTTTAATGGTCATTCATGATCTTAACCATGCAGCTCGTTTTTCTCATTATATGATCGCGCTCAAAAAAGGCACGGTCATCAAGGAAGGAACTGCACTGGAGGTCATGACACCAGACATTTTGAAGCAGGTATTTCAGATTGATGCCGAAATCGTGACTGATCCCCGTACAAATAAACCTGTATGCTTGACATATGACTTGATTAAAAATGAAAAAGAGCTAGTTACTGTATGAAAAAATCCCGGTTCGAAGCCGGGATTTTTTTTATTCGGCTTTGAAAATACAATTTTTCTATTTGATTCCGTCATTTCAATAAAAGGATTGCAAGTCTTTTTGAATTAATAGATAATATTGGTTAGAATGTTTCGAAAATATTACATAGTTTACAGAAAGAGGAGATCGTTGTGTCCAAGAAGAAAAAATGGCTTATTGGCGGTGCGATATGTGCCGGTGTGCTTGTATTGGCTGGGATCGGCGCTGGCGGTTTTTACTTTTTTACCCACATGAACCAAGTTGCCGTATCATCGGAGCCCTATGCTGAATCGGTCGCGGTATACATGGGAGGAGATTCAGAATCAGGCCAAACGTTTTCTGGAAAGGTTGAACCTGAGAAACAGCAGAAAGTATACATAGATTCAGAAAAAGGCAGCATTAAAAAAACATACGTCAAAGAAGGCGATCAGGTTAAAAAGGGCGATAAGCTTTTTGAGTATGAGGGCGAGGATCATTCTGATGAAGTGGAGCAAGCCAATTTGCAAATTGAAATGACAAATCTGCAAATCAACCGTTTGCAAAAATCAATAACGGAAACGGAAAAGAAGCTGAAAGTTGCAGGAAAAGAAGAGAAAACCCAGCTTCAAGATGAACTTGACCAAGCCAATTTCGATTTGAAAACAAGCCAGCTTGAACTGAAGCAGCATCAAAAAGAACTGGCTGGCCTGACGAAAAACAAAGGTTCCAATGTCATTACAAGCAAGCATGACGGAATCGTTCAAAGCGTCAATCAGGATATCGCTGACGGTGCAACAGGTGACCAGGCAGCAGGCCCGTATATCCAGATTGTTTCGACGGGCAAATATCTGGTCAAAAGCCAAATCAATGAGCTGTTAATGGACACGATCAAAAAAGGCAGCAAAGTCAGGGTCACGCTGAAAACAGGCGGTGAGGGCGAGTGGAAAGGAAAGGTCACCTCGATCGGCAAGCTTCCAGCGGGAGCAGGCGAGGGTGAAGAATCAGAAAGCTTTGCTGATGAAGAAATGAATCCCCAGTCCTCTAACTATCCTTTCACCATTTTATTAGACAGCCATAAAGGTCTTGAAGTCGGCTATCATGTCAACATCGAAGTGATGAGTGATAATGCTGATGCGGATACGATCAAGCTGCCGTCCGACATGGTCATTCAGGATGACGGCGAACCGTACGTATGGAAAGCTGATGAGAATCAGAAAGCGGTTAAGCAGCCTGTTGAAATCGGAGAGACTGATGAAAATGACATGGTGGAAATTAAGAGCGGCCTGACGCCGGAAGATTATGTGATCTATCCTGATCCCGCGGTCAAGGAAGGAAAGCAGGTTACAGTCAATGCTGACACTGAATAATATTTCGAAGTCGTACAAGCTGGGAAAAGAAGAAGTTCCAATCTTGAAACATATCAATCTGACTGT
Organism: Bacillus sp. 204(2023); assembly: GCF_037027505.1. Taxonomy (NCBI): domain Bacteria; kingdom Bacillati; phylum Bacillota; class Bacilli; order Caryophanales; family Bacillaceae; genus Bacillus; species Bacillus sp. 204(2023). The sequence continues at coordinate 139,446 of NZ_JAXCHE010000005.1, forward strand.
TCAGGCGGGGGAGTTTTTAGCTATTATGGGGCCTTCAGGTTCTGGAAAGTCAACGTTAATGAATATTATCGGCTGTTTGGACAGGCCAACCTCAGGAACCTATATGCTTGACCAGATCGATATATTGAAAGGGAAAGACGGGGCTTTAGCCGAAATTCGCAATGAATCAATCGGGTTTGTGTTTCAAACTTTTCATTTGCTGCCGCGTCTCACCGCGCTGCAAAATGTCGAGCTGCCGATGATCTACAATAAAGTGAAGAAAAAAGAGAGAAGGCAACGGGCATATGAAGCGCTGGAAAAGGTCGGATTAAAAGACAGGGTCTCCTACAAACCGCCTAAGCTGTCCGGCGGCCAAAAGCAGCGGGTGGCGATAGCGAGGGCCCTTGTCAATCAGCCGAGGTTTATTTTAGCTGATGAACCGACCGGGGCGCTTGATACCAAATCAAGTGAACAAATTTTGTCACTGTTTTCTGAACTGCATCGGGAAGGCAAGACCATTATTATGATAACCCACGACCCGGACGTCGCCAAAAAAGCTGACAGAACCGTTTTTATCAGAGACGGAGAGCTGGTATTAGATGAGAGAGGGGATATCAGCCATGCTTGAACATATTCGAATCTCCTTTCAATCCATTTTCTCTCATAAATTAAGATCCATTCTGACAATGCTCGGCGTGATTATCGGCATAGCGGCAATCATCGCGATTGTTTCAATGCTGAAGGGCCAAAGTGAGCAATTAAAGCAAAGTATGATCGGCATGGGAAACAACGCCATCAATGTTGTCTACCAGCCGTCTGGCGGAGAAGAGGAGAGCGGCGGCCCTCAGGTGTCGTATGCGTCCGCGCCGCCTGTAACGGAAGAAACAGTAAAGGCGATCAAATCAGATCCGATGGTCAAAGGGTTATCCTTATATTACTTGTCAGAAGGCGCGAGCGTTTTTCATTTAACAAACGTTTCGTATCCCCAAGTGTATGGAGTGGACGATGATTACTTCGACATGTTTCCAATCCGAATAACCGAAGGGAGAAAGCTGACGGAAAATGATTTAAACAGCACACACCAAGTGGTGATGATCAATGAAGCTGTCAGAGATGAACTGTTTCCGGACGGAGAAGCTCTGCATAAAAACATTGAGATGAATGGTGTGCCGTTTAAGGTCGTCGGTGTTTTTAAAGAAAAAAATCAACAGGAAAGCATGTTTGAAGGCGACTACGCAAACCCGGTTTTGTACGTGCCGAAAAAAGTGTGGCCGCTTATTGAAGGGTTTGACGCGCCAACGCAGATTGCCGTGCAGGCTGATTCTTCTGAGCATATCCAAGAAGCGGGTGTAATGGCTGCAGATCTTTTAAATCAGGGACTGTCAGAAGCTGAGCTGGAAAAAGCAGAGTACAGTGTAATGGATCTTCAGGAGATCGCGCAGGAAGTGGAGTCCTTTAATCAGTCATTTGCATTGCTGCTTGGCGGAATCGCCAGTATTTCACTTTTGGTGGGCGGTATCGGCGTCATGAACATTATGCTCGTTTCCGTAACGGAGCGCACGAGGGAAATCGGAATTAAGAAAGCGCTCGGTGCTAAGCGGCGTGTGATTTTATTTCAATTTTTAACCGAGGCTGTTGTGCTGACAAGCATTGGCGGAATACTCGGTGTGCTGGCGGGCTTCGGCATCGCCAAGCTGCTGACGGTCATTTTTCCAATGCCTTTTATCGTCTCCATTCCAGCTGTTGTCGGAGCACTCATCTTTTCAATGGCAGTCGGCATTATCTTCGGCTTGCTTCCGTCTATCAAGGCTTCGAAGCTTCAGCCTGTAGACGCGCTTCGCTATGAATAAAAAGAACGCATCCAATTGGAATGCGTTCTTTTTTTTAGCTGGGAAGAGCCGAGTTGCATTTGTCTAAAATCAAAAAAACGGCTGCGACGATCATTTCTTCTGTGGTGGACAGCCAGATGTCGCTGATCAATTGGTCTGTTGTATGAGCAGTCATCCACAAAAACAGCAGCTGTACGATGCCGGCAAGGAGAATGAATAGACGTTTTCCTGTCTTGAAAAATGTAAAGCTATGTATCATCAGCCTTTCAAATGGTTCAAAGAATAATCCTAGAACAAGGAATACCACGGCAAAAAGCAGGACATGAGCTGCTGAGCGGTAGCTCGTTCCCGCTAAAGAAAACAATATATAGATGACAGCAAAATAGGTCAACACCACTGCTGCTGCGGCTAGCAAATACTTTATGGAGAGCCGCAATAAGCGTTTTGAAGGGTTTTGATGTTTCACTGGTTCAGCTCCTTATGAAGGCTTGCAGAGAACGAGTGCTCTCTGCAAGCCGCATTTTATTTACTGCATTTCTTTTTCACTACTGGGTGCTTTTCTTTTGAAAGCACATCAGTAAAATCTTTGCCCAAGTCAAGGTGCGCTTGAACAAATGTTTCAGGAAGCATGGCAAGCCATTGGTTTAAAGATACATCAGCATAATGGTCGTCTTTGAAGATTTCTAAAAAGACAAGCGGTTCATCCCCGATATTTTCAACGTAATGACCCATTGCAAATGGTACATACCCTACATCCCCGGCTTGGTAATTAAATGTTCTGGCATGGCCGTCAGATGCAAAAACGGTCATTCTAGCTTTACCGGAGATGTAGTATTGCCATTCGTGGGTATTCGGATGCCAGTGCAGTTCTCTCATGGCGCCGGGTTCTACTGTTACGAGCGCTGATGCGATGGTTTTAGACACTTTGAAGTTTGTCGAATCTGCAATGTATACTTTTCCTCCCTCAGATTCGATCGGCTCTTGTTCAAGAAGGCGGTAAGTAAATGGATAAGGCACTTCGCCATTCGGCCCTTCCACAATATCATCTTTTAAGCTGCCAGGAAGTTGGTTTTCAAATATATATTTTTCTTTGCCAGGTAAATTGGCAATCTCTTCTTTTGTCACGCCGAAGTTCGCAGCAATGACTTCTTTTGGAGTGTGGGCAAGCCAATCTGTCAGCTGGAACGTGCTGTTTTCAGAGAATGATCCATCGTCAAACACGAGCAGGAACTCAGCTCCCTCATCCAGCGCTTGGATGGAGTGCGGAAGGCCTGAGGGGAAGTACCAAAGGTCTCCTTCACCTACATCGTCAATAAAGCTGCGCCCTTTTTCATCTACAATTGTGACCCTTGCACTTCCGTAAATCATATAAGCCCATTCAGCTTCTTTATGCCAGTGAAGCTCGCGAATCGCGCCTGGCTTCAGCCGCATATTTACGGATGCAAGGTTTTCTGAAATCGGCAATTCACGTACTGTCACTTCACGGGCATATCCGCCTTTTTCTAATCGGTTATGAGTATCAGAGAACGAAAACTTCATATTGCTGACGGTGCCATGATCGGTTTCAGGCGGAACGAGCATATCAGGGTTTTGCCGGTCTCTTTCAATATTGCGCGGGATTTTTACCGTTGCTCCTTTGTCTCCTCTAATAGGCTGCGGAATGTCATTTAGTTTTTTCATGAAATGTTTCCTCCTTAAATGTAAATGTGATAGCAGAAAGAGAAGGTGAAAGGCCTTTCGTTTTCCCTTCTGTTTTGTTAAGTGAAAAAAACCAGTGAAAAGTCAACTTCGATTGAAAAATTATTTTTTTGCATGATCTTTCAGTTCTGTCATTAGTTCTATTAGTTGATCAAACTTCTTTTCGAATCGGGTCAGCAGATACATTGCAATCAGAGCGGGAAACCCCAAATTGCCGATCTGTTTTACGACTTCCTCTATAAAAACCTGATCCATAGGAAAATACCTCCCTTCTTTTTCTGCAGTCATGTATGTAAGTGAAGGAAATCCGATAAAACGTAAACTGCTGCAAAGTATTTTGGAAGACACTAGTCGGAAAGTAGTAGTTTACTTTTTTTTGCTTTCCTTCATTTAATTTAGTAGGGAGGCGGTTTGATGGACTATCAAAGTCTTTTACGGTCAAAATGTAAGGAGATAATGAAGCATCCCATCGTGAAGCATTTTTTGAGCAATCCTCAGCATTACCGTTTGTTCAAAAACGTAATGGAAAGCCCTAACGAAAAAGATGCAAAATCATTGGACGAGCTATTTAAGCAGTTTTATAAAGAAATCCGCATCGTCAAGTATATGAATTCAATGATTCGTATCTTTTCTATTGATTTTGATAAGCGGGTTCGCAAAAATCAAAAACGGTATCCGCTGACGGTTGATCATCCGGAGGCAGGAGATCGGCTTCCTTCCGAAACAGGAAGCGATGCATTTGAAGAATTTTTAGACAGGCAGGATGATTTGAGCCAGCATGTTCAGGATTATCAGCTCTACCAAGCGATTCAGAAGCTGACTGACAAACAAAAAAGTGTGCTGACAAAAGTGTATCTTCACGGTGCCACGATGCAGGAGATTGCAGATTCATTAGGGGAGTCCCGACAAAACATCTCCAACATTCATAAAAAGGGGCTGGAGAATATCAGAAAGCAGCTAGCGGCGCAAAAAAAGGGGGAAAAGTAAGCTGTGAACGGCCAGTTTGAACAAAAAAAGAGACAAAAAGACGAGACTTATGACATTGAGCACCTGATTGCATGCTTTTCACCGATGATCAGAAAAAAACTCAGCAATACGTCCTATCAAGAAAGAGAAGATTTAGAGCAAGAGCTGAAGATCAAAATGTTTGAAAAGGCTGATATGCTTTTGTGTCAGGATGTCCCGGGATTTTGGGAGTTTATTTTGTACATGGTAGATGAGAACTCATAATACTTTCATATGAAAAAACATCAAAAGGGAGCGCTTGTTTGCTCCTTTTTTGCTGTTTTGATTTGCCAAGCTCCAATGTATTCAAAAATGTACCATAAATAAACGATATAATGATAAGATGAAAAAAACAGTGACAGAAAGGAACATAAAAGTGGAAAATGCGTCAATTTTAATCGTAGACGATGAGAAAGCGATTGTGGACATGATCAAACGCGTTCTCGAAAAAGAAGGTTATCGAAATATACTGGATGCGGCAAGCGCAGAAGAAGCAATTCCCGTTGTGAAGGCCAATAAAGTTGACTTGATTGTGCTGGATGTCATGATGGGCGGAATGTCCGGTTTTGAAGCCTGCACATTGATCAGAGAGTATTCAGACGCTCCGATTTTTTTCCTGACGGCAAGATCATCCGACGCGGACAAATTATCGGGCTTTGCGGTTGGAGCTGATGACTATATCACAAAACCATTTAATCCGCTGGAATTAGCGGCGCGGATCAGAGCACATCTCAAGCGTACATATCAATCGAAAGAAACGAGTTCAAATCAAACCTACACATATGATTACTTTACTTTTTCTCCGCAAAATGCCGAGTTGATCGTAGGCGGGGAAGCCGTTGCCTGTTCAGCCCAGCTTCTGCAGCTTTTGCAGTATTTTTGTGAACACCCTAACGTGGTGCTTTCCAAAGATCAAATATATGAAAAAGTATGGGGCTATCCTTCCTACGGTGACAACAACACCGTCATGGTTCATATTCGCAAGCTTAGGGAGAAGATTGAGCGCGATCCGAGCAATCCGGAGTATATTGTAACCGTTCGAGGTCTCGGCTATCGTTTTATCCCAAATCCTGAAGGCAAGCGGTCATGAGGTTAAGATGGAAGTTTTTGTTTCACTTTTTCGGCCAGATGCTGATTGTGATCCTGCTGCTTACGGTTATGCTTGTTGCGTCGTTTTTCTATTTAGACGCCCGTTTTAGCGATGCGGAATCCAATTCAGGGCTGACGAAGGCAACGACCGACACACTTGAGGCATATCTCGATGTAAACGAAGACGGGACATGGGAAGTGGATAATTTCCTTAAGAAATCTGTTGATAAACAGCACGGCTGGATGCAAATCATTGATTCGGAAGGAAACACTGATTATTCCTACGGCGTGCCAAAAGACGTGCCGGGCACCTATACCAAGAAAGAGCTTTTGTCTATTTATAAAACCAAAAAGCTTCATAACTATAAACTGAATTATTGGGCCATCAATATTGAAGATAAGTCGTATCTTCTATTGTCCGGCTGGAAATCAAAAAGTGAACAGCTCTTGACTTCCGTTGAAAAGCGCGAACAAAAGATAGACTCACTAGCGCACTATAAGTCCAGTACCATCGACTATATTAAACGGAAAAAAGGCGCCATTTACCTGTTAGACAGCAATGGAAAGATTCTCGACAGCATCAACAGCACAAAAAGCGAAAGAAAAACGATGAACCAGCTGGAGCTGCTTAAATACAGCTCTAAGCCTTGGAACTATAAGCGGGAAATTTCCGTTAAGATCCTCAATAAAGACAGATGGATGGTCGCTACGGTGCCGAACCCAGTCTATGTAACCGATCAGGAGTTTAACAAATCATTCCTGAAGGTTGTATTAAAAGCGATGTTTCTCGTGATGGCCGTTTTGTTCATGTATATCATTTGGATGACCGTTTGGTATATGTTCCGATTCGGGCTGCCGATTTTTCACACGATTAGATGGCTGGTCAATCTGTCAAAAGGGAAGCTTGAGGAACCTAGAAATCGGGAAGGCCGTCCTGTCAGCAAAAATAAAAAGGGAAAAATCAAACAGCCGTACCGCTTCTTCGGTGAGATATTTGAATCAATGGATCAGCTGACTGAAACGCTGAGAAGGGATAAAAGAAACAGAGAAAAAATCCAGGCGACAAGGGAAGAATGGATTGCCGGTTTGTCACATGACTTAAAAACACCGCTCAGCAGCATTTACGGCTACAGCATGATGCTCGAGTCGAAGCAGTATGACTGGTCGCCGGAAGAAGTGAAAGAAATGGGGCAGGTTGTCAGAGAAAAATCTGAATACATGTCCAAGCTGATTGAAGACTTAAATTTAACGTATCGGCTGAAAAATGATGCTCTTCCTATTGAGAGAAATCTCACTAGCCTTATCCCGTTTTTTAAAAATGTCATTGAGGATTTTAAGAAAAATCCGTTTTCTGAAGGCTATGATATCTCGTTTGTATCCAAAGAAGAGCATATTGAATTTGCCCTTGATGAAGCGTGGTTCAGGCGCATATTAGAAAACCTCCTTGGGAATGCCGTGAAGCACAACGACAAAGGAACAGAGATTCAAGTCATTCTGGAGCAAACAAAAAATCATATATCTTTAAAGGTGAAGGACAATGGGAAAGGAATGGATGAAGAAACGATTACCCATTTGTTTAACCGTTACTACAGAGGGACGAACACAAAAGATTCAACTGCCGGAACGGGTCTCGGGCTCGCGATTGCCAAGGAGCTTGTCCATCTGCATAACGGAACGATACATGTGAACAGCAGAATGAACATTGGAACGGTCATTACCATCCTTTTTAAAAAACATTAAACATCAAGTGGTTTGGACACCTCTTTGCCGGGAATAACAATATATAGACTGAAGCTAAAGAGGTGTAACACATGGATGCAGTATTGGAAGCAGACACTCGGGCAGTGATTGGAGAAGGCCCGTTATGGGATGAAGAAAACGGCCGCTTATATTGGGTTGATATCCTGGGAAGCGAGCTTCACATCTTTAACCCTGAAGAAAAAATCAACCGATCGATCAAATTCAAATCCTTTGTGACGGCGCTTGCGAAATATTCAAAGGATGAACTGATTATGACGATGAAGGACGGGTTTTACCTGTATCATCTTCGGGATGACAGCTTGGAAAAAATTAAACAGCCGAAGGACATGCATGAGAGCCTGAGATTTAATGATGCTAAATGTGACCCGTACGGAAGGCTTTGGGCGGGGACGACGAGCATGGAAGGCGAGCAAAAACAGGCGTCGCTGTACCGTTTGAATCTAGACGGCAGTCTTGTCAAAATCAAGGATCAAGTCTCCACCTCAAACGGTTTGGATTGGGACCGCGAGCGGAATTTGATGTATTACATCGACACGCCGACGCAGGAGATTGTGCGTTACAGCTATGATCCTCAAAGCGGAGATGTTTCGAATCCAGAACCTGTCTATCGTTTTGATCAGTCAGACGGATTACCGGACGGCATGACAATTGACCAAAATGGCATGCTGTGGGTGGCGCTGTTTGGCGGCAGCCGCGTTGTTCACATTGACCCGTTTCAGAAAAAAGAAATCAATTCAATCAGCGTGCCGGCTAAATATGTCACGTGCTGCGCGTTCGGCGGCAGAGACTTAAAAACCCTTTACATTACAACGGCAACAGAACAAATGACAGAAAAAGAGAGATACGAGCAGCCTCACGCTGGAGGGTTGTTTTCAGCACAACTGGAAACAGGCGGATATCAGCCGGTACCATTTGCTGGAGACGTATAAAAAACACGCATCCGAAACACGGATGCGTTTTTTTATACTACAGAGAACGGATAATGCCGCCTTCCACACGCTGTGCAGTGCCGTTAATGGCGGATGCGGCGTCAGACGCGAGGAATACGATTGTGTTAGCGACTTCTTCTGCTGTCGCGTATCGCTGAATAAGTGAGGTTGGCTCATTGACCTTGAAATAGTCTTTGATAAATGTGTCTGTATCCTGGCCGGCTGCTTGTGCGGCACCTTCCATATAGGATGCCACGCCCTCTGTCCAAGTAGGTCCCGGGAGCACTGAGTTGACCGTCACATTTGTGCCTTTTGTCATTTCAGCCATTCCTCTTGAAAGGCTGATCAGTGCCGTTTTTGTCATTGAGTATGGAATCATCGTTGGCAGCGGTTTGACGCCTGCTTCACTTGCAATATTTAAAATGCGGCCGCTGTTTTTGGCAAGCATTTTTGGAAGGAAGTGACGGCTTGTCCGAACGGCGCTCATCACGTTCACTTCGAAATATTGATTCCACTCTTCATCTGTCACATCGGCAAAGTCTTTTACCTCGAAGAAACCAAGGTTGTTGACAAGGATATCAATATCACCGATTTCATTTACTTTTTCAATAAAAGCCGCTGCTTCATCTGTTTTTGACAAATCGGCAGCAGCACCGTGCACCGTTCCATATCCAGAAAGCTCTTCAATCGTGCGATCAACAGTCTCCTGTTTGCGTCCGTTGACAATGACTGCCGCACCCTCTTGCAGAAAGCTTTTTGCGGCGGCTTTCCCGATACCGGACGTCGAGCCGGTGATTAAGACGAGTTTGTCTTTTAGCTGTAAATCCATAAGAATCATTCCTTTTGATAGATGATGGTATTAAGTATACAAGATCAAATTTAGTATTTACGAGGATTTTGCTCCCATGCATAATACGGGGAAAAGTCATTCAGGACGCATATACAAGCCTGTCAGTCATATAGTATAATTACTCCGAAAAAAGGATACGAATGTCAAATAGGTGCCGGTCCGTGAACAACAGCCGGCTTAAAAGGGAAACCGGTAAAAGCCGGTGCGGTCCCGCCACTGTAATTGGCCAAGCGCCAAGAGCCAGGATACCTGCCTGTTTGGTCAGCACGAATTCTGCGAGGACAGATGATGTGTAAACAATAGGCTTTTTTGTGTTGTTTACAGCATCTTTACCGTCGTAGAGATGCTTTTTTAGTTCGTTTAGGAGGAAAAGATTATGAAAAAACGAGCCGGGATATGGACTGCGCTCCTGTTGGCTGCTGTTATGCTGGCAGGCTGCGGCAATCCTGCGGATCAGAAGGATTCAAAGGCAAAACAAAAAACAGAAGCGTTTCCTGTCACCATTGATGATGCGTCAAACCAAGATGTAACCATCAAAAAAGAGCCAAAAAAGATTGTTTCATTAATGCCGAGCAACACAGAAATTACATACGCACTCGGCCTTGGTGACAAAGTGGTCGGTGTCACCACAAACGATACCTATCCAAAGGAAGTCAAAAAGGTTGAGAAAGTCGGAGATATGAATGTAAATGTTGAAAAAGTCATTTCTCTAAAACCAGATCTCGTTCTGGCCCATGAGTCTTCCATGTCAGCATCAGCGGATGCCATCAAACAGCTGAAGGACGCGGGCATTACAGTGCTGACTGTCAATGATGCACAATCATTCTCCGAGGTGTACAAATCAATTGAAATGATCGGAGAAGCTGGCGGGGCGGAGAAAAAAGCTGATCAGCTCGTGAAAAGCATGAAATCAGATCTAAAGGATATTCAAGAAAAAGCGAAAACCATTTCAAAAGACGAGGAGAAAAGCGTATTTATCGAGGTTTCTCCTGATCCTGACATTTATACAACCGGAAAAGATACGTTTATGAATGAAATGCTGAATGTCATCCATGCTAAAAACGCAGCTGCGGATCAGACAGGATGGGTGCAAATGACAGACGAGGCGATCGTAAAACTCAATCCTGATGCAATTGTTACAACGGACGGTGTGAAAGCGAAAGCTGTGGAAAAACGCGATGGCTGGAGCGAAATCAATGCTGTGAAACATCATCGTGTATATGATGTGGACCCTGATCTTGTGATACGTTCCGGTCCCCGTCTGATCGAAGGGGTCGAAGAACTTGCGGAAAGCATTTACCCGGATACGTTTAAGGAATAATCGTTATGCCGCATATATCATTGGTTTCTCATTTTTAGCCGTGAGCATCATCTTAGGAATTTCTTGCGGCAGCCTGCATATTCCTATTCCCGCTGTTTTTCGTGTCTTTTGGCATCAAGGTTTCGGCGGCTCTATTGGTTCTGATGATCCGATGTACACTAATATTATGATGAATATCAGACTGCCGAGAGTTGTGCTGGCCGCCCTTGTGGGGGCGGCTCTTTCTATTGCAGGGGCCGCTTTTCAAGGATTGTTGAAAAATCCACTTGCTGATCCCTATACGCTAGGTGTGTCATCCGGTGCTTCAGTCGGAGCTGTTGTGACTCTGTTCTTAGGTCTGCACCTTCCTGTCATCGGAGGGTTTACACTCCCGGTTGTGAGTGTAGCCGCGGCACTTGCCACGATGGCGGCGGTCCTTTTCTTCAGCCGCCTCGTTCATGCTTCGATGTCTGTTTCCACCCTCATTTTGACCGGTGTCATCACCAACTCTTTTTTGGGCGCATTTATTTCTCTTATCATCGCCTTGACAGGAGACAACCTGCTTCCGATTGTGCATTGGCTGCTTGGCAGCGTCTCAATGAGGGGCTGGAGCTATGTTATTTTGTTTCTCCCGTTTTTTCTTTTGGGAACCATTTTATTGATTATAAACGGAAGGGAATTGAACGTGATGACATATGGAGAAGATAAAGCAAAGCTTCTTGGAGTCAGCGTTCAGCAGAGGAAGATGATGATTCTAATAGCCGGATCTCTTTTGACGGGAAGCGCTGTGGCAGTATCGGGTACGATTGGCTTTGTCGGCCTTGTGATTCCGCATATCACAAGGCTTTTGTGGGGAACGGACCATCGGCATTTACTGCCGCTGTCCGCCTTGCTCGGGGCAGGATTTCTCGTTTTAGCCGACCTGCTTTCCAGAACCATCATTGAGCCGATTGAACTGCCGATCGGGATCATTACGTCCTTGGCGGGAGCGCCTGTGTTCGCTCTTATTTTAATTCGGCAGCACCGCGGGGGGAGAAGCTTATGATGAAGGCAGAAGGGCTGTCGGGAGGATACGGCGACAGCCGCCTAATTAACAATATCAGCTTAACAGTGGAGAAGGGAGAATTTCTCGGAATTCTTGGCCCTAATGGAAGCGGAAAAACCACGCTTTTGCACTTGCTGACAGGTACGCTGCCGGCCAAGGAAGGCAGCGTTTATCTGGCCGGAAAACTGCTGGCGGACTATAAACCGAAGGAACTGGCGCAAATCATGGCCGTCCTGCCGCAAAAAACGGATCAAGCCTTCACCTTTACCGTCGAAGAAACTGTAGCCTTTGGCAGATATCCATTCCAAACGGGGCTGTTCAGACAGCAGACTGAAAAGGATGAAGCCATTGTACAGGATGCAATGGAGCAAACAGGAGTGGCCGATTTTGCGCAAACGCCGATTCGCGAACTAAGCGGAGGGGAACAGCAGCGGGTGTATTTGGCACAAGCTTTGGCGCAGCAGCCGCGTATTTTATTTTTGGACGAGCCGACTAATTTTCTCGATCTGGCTTATCAAAAAGACCTGCTTGATCTGATCAAACGCCTGACGAGAGAAAGCGGATTGGCAGCTGTCAGCGTTTTTCATGATCTGAACACCGCAAGCCTGTACTGTGATGGGCTCATGTTTATGAAAAACGGTACCGCTGGTCCTAAGAAAAAACCGGAATATGCTGTCACAGAACAAAGCATAAAGGCGGTGTACGATACAGATGTCACCGCCTTGGTACATCAAAGCTCACCTAAACCGATGATTGTGATTCAGCCTGAAAAGGATAGCGTGAAGCGGCAGTCTATTCCATTTGAAGCATTGCTCCAAGCGGGGCGTGATGACATTCTTCTGCAAACGGAAATCCCGCTTCGAACATTGTCCTCGACGCCTATCGGTGCTGGGTTTTCGTGGAGCAGGACGCTGATCCATAAACGGCTGCCAGATCAGCCAGATCCGATAGAAGGACTTACGGCCTGTCTTTCAGAAAGCGGTTTTCAACTGCAGGAGACGTGTGCGATGGCTTCTTCAGAAAGACTTGACCGTTTCGTGTATCGAACGTATGAAGACAGAGAGTTATCCGTTTTCGTATGCGTTCAGACCGGCTTTTCGATTTGGATTTTGATAAACGGCTATGCGGCAGATCAATTCTTCATCAAAGCTCTTATGGCTGCCGAAGCAGAACGGACGAAAGTGCTGGGAGACGGAGGAGGCACAGGTGATATTCTCATCGCCTCGACTCAAACTCAGCAATCCGAAAACATAGAACAGCGGCTGAATCAATTGATAAAGAAAGGGACAGCTGAATGTGTAAAAGAGGCTGCTGAGTTGTTTGAATAAGTCTGTAAAGGAGATTCAGGGTATGAAACTATATACAAAAACAGGCGATAAGGGACAAACGGGCTTAGTCGGGGGCAGAACGGACAAGGACAGCCTACGCGTCGAAAGCTACGGCACGATTGACGAGCTTAACAGCTTTATCGGGCTTGCTTTGGCAGAGCTTTCCGGGCAGCCCGGCTTTGAAGATCTGACAGCCGAGCTGCTGACCATCCAGCATGAGCTGTTTGACTGCGGAGGCGATCTGGCAATCGTCACAGAAAGAAAAGACTATAAACTAACGGAAGAATCTGTTTCTTTTTTAGAAACGCGCATTGATGCCTATACAGCAGAAGCACCGGAACTGAAGAAATTTATTCTACCAGGCGGATCAAGGGGTGCTTCACTTCTCCATATCGCCCGCACCATTACAAGGAGGGCAGAACGAAGAGTGGTGGCGCTGATGAAATCGGAGGAGATTCATGAAACAGTGCTGCGTTATCTCAATCGTCTGTCCGATTATTTCTTTGCCGCCGCCCGTGTTGTGAATGCAAGAAGTGGTATTGGCGATGTAGAATATGAAAGAAGTGCCATTGTGTTTCGGGACCGAAACAGCAGTGAATCATAAAAAGTGAAAACGAAAGCCGGCGTGTTCAAATACATGCTGGCTTTTTTGTTTTTCACTCTGTCAATTTCCCATTTTACGACAAAAAATGAACCTTATGAATTATTGACTGAAAAATGGAAAAATGAGATATTGTAATAAATAGATGTAAAAAATAGGCAGTGGGGGGGCTCTGATGGATGGTGAATTTAATTGAAAGTGATAGCATCTGGAAGAGAAATTTCAATTATCTGTTTTTCTCAAGAATAGTCAAGATATCCGGCGATATGTTCGCATTTAATTCAATATTATGGTTTTTAATTTATGACGGCAAAGGTGCGATCGGCACTGCTTTATTGATTGCTGTCACTTTTTTGCCGGAAGCCGTTCTGGCGCCTGTGACGGGGCCTTTTATGAAACAGACCACGCTGAAATTTTGGATGTACTTTTCAGATCTGACAAGGGCGGCGATTGTTTTGATTATCCCTCTATGTCATTTTGCGGGCTTCTCTCCGCTGTGGTTTGTCATGACGCTTATGATTGTGCATTCAGCTACTGGAGCTGCCTACAATCCCGCCTCTATCGCTTTAATTCCTCAAATCGTCAATGAACAGGGCATTCAAAAAGCAAATGCTGTGCTGCAGTCCTCCGCTCAAATTGTCAGGCTCGGGGCTGTCACATTATGCGGCGCTTTTCTTACATTTATCAGCCCTTCTTATACCATGCTTATCGCACTTGTGCTCTATCTGGTGTCAGGTTTTCTCGTTCTTTTTATTAAGTACACTGCAGTTGAATCTCAATCAGAGTCTGCGGTTGTTACACAGAGAGGCACATATATCGGAAGACTGAAACGCGGCTTTAGGCTCGTCAGAAAACACCAGATTTTATATCCGCTCGCCATTTACTGTATCTTTATGAATTTCGCGGCTGCCCCATGGGAAGCGCTCTCTGCCGTATACGTTGCAGAAGATTTAAATGGCCAGCCGATCGTATACTCGCTTTTAAAGGCCACCACCGCCGCGGGCGCGTTTTTATTAGGGTTTGTGCTGGCGAAAGTCAAAGTAAACAGATACGGCTTGTTATTCGTCACTGCCGGCATTATTGAAGGATTTGCTTTCTTTATTACCGGGATGAACACCTTTTTGCCGCTCGTCTTTTTCGCTGCTTTTACCTTTGGTGCCGCAGTCAGTGCTGTTAATGTTCCTGAGTACACGATTATCCAGACGTCTGTGGATAGTGAGGATCAGCCGCAGGTTTACGCCGTTATACATATGATCTCCAATATTTCGATCCCTGCCGGAGCTGTCATTTGCGGGTATGCCGCTAATGCTTTCGGCTCAGGAACAGTGATTGCTGCCGGCGGGATTGTCGAAATTATTGCGGGTATCGGAATCTTGCTGTTTACAAAACTGGCCAAAGCAGAAAGGTCCGACCTGATTAAAGAAAGGGAAGCAAGTGTTCATCTGTAAAGGGTTTTGAAACGCCATGCCTCGTGCATGGCGTTTTTTTGTGCCAATGGGTCCGGTGCGAGATACGACTCCGGTCTTATATAAAAATCAATCTCTGATTCGTTTTGCATATCTTCCAACTTGTATAAGATGAAGACAAGGAAAACGAAAGGAGGATCTGCATGAAGATAAACAAGAAAACAATAGGCGGATTCTTATTAATTGTATTTGGGATCTCCGTCTTTTTTGGAGGAGGAAGCTTCGGCTTTATCATCCCGCTCGCCATCGGGAGCTTAATGACATACGCAGGAGTCAAAAGGTTTGCCGCGGGAAAAACCATCACGGGAATCATCGTGGGCGGTATCGGAGCCATTATGCTCATCTGCTCACTTCCGTTTGTCGTCGGAATCGCATTGGCAGCCGCTATGGTGTATTACGGCTGGAAGCTAATGAAAAACGGATCAGCTGATAACGGTGTATCATCTTTTGATCCTGAACCGGCTTCTGCTGCCTACCAATCTCACTTTGATGACGAATGGGAAGAATTTTTGAAGAAAAAATAATATCAATATATTAGGAGGAATTAGGTATGGTATTAAAAAGAATCAGAGACATGTTTGTTGCGTCAGTTCATGAAGGACTTGATAAAATGGAGAATCCAAAGGTGATGCTGAATCAATATGTACGCGATATGGAAAGCGACATCGCAAAAGCAAAGCAAACAATTGTGAAACAGCACACGATTGCCTATCAATTTAAGAAAAAATATGAAGAAGCCGCTGAAGTGGCTGGCAAACGGAAAAATCAGGCACAGCTCGCATTTGACGCGGGTGAAGAAGAACTGGCGAAAAAGGCGCTGACTGAAATGAAGTATTTAGAAGGGAAGGCGGCTGAGCATAAAGCTTCCTATGAACAGGCAAACAGTCAGCTGGCTGATCTGAAAGAGCAGCTGGCTGCACTTGAAACAAAGCTTCAGGACGTAAAGGATAAAAAACAGGCGCTGATTGCGCGGGCAAATGCGGCGAAAGCTAAAGAGCATATGAATACGACATTTGACAAAATTGACAGTGAAAGCGCGTATCGTGAATTTTTACGTATTGAAAATCGTATTGAAGAAATGGAAATCCGCGCGAATTATTCAAAGTCAGCGGAAGCCGGCACAGAACTTACAGGTAAAGAATTCGCAGACGATGTGGAAGCGGAGATTGAAAAAATGCGGACACTTTCACTGCAAAAATCAGACCAGACACAAGCGGCAAATGAATAAGCGGAACGGGGAAGGATTTGCGGTCAAGTCCTTCCCTTCCGCACGTATCAATTCGCAAGCTTTTCCTTTATAATAGAATGAATGAGAAGGATGAAACCGAATGAAAAAAATGCTTGGCAAACTGTTGATCACTGCCGGTATTCTGGTTTTTTTCGCCGTCGTCGTAAAAGATGTGTTTGCTGCAGGCCTGGGTTTCATAAATGGCACAGAAGCCGATTCAGCCAGCGCATCGCCGCGGGACATTGACAGCATGGTCATTGAATCGGATAGCAAGGATGTCCAGATTATAGCGGAAGAACGAAGTGACATTTCGGCACGCATTTCAGGAGACTCAGGAAAGTTATTTGTTACTGAAAACAAAAGAAAACTGGAGCTGACCGTAAAGGAAAAAGAATTTCAATTTTTGAATGGGTTTAACCGTTCGACTCTTATCGTCCGGCTTCCGTATGACTACAAAGGTGATCTGACAGTGCGAACCTCAAGCGGGGACGTGTCTGTGGTCGGAAATGACCATCTTGCGCTTTCCGGGCTGAACGCAGTATCTGCGAGCGGAAATACGAGCGTGACGGACGTCCGCCTTCAAGACCTGAAAGTGAAGGCATCATCTGGGGATGTTTCCATTTCAAATACCGTCTCCAAAACAGCCGGCATTGATTTAGCTTCAGGGGACGCAAATCTGGTTCATGTATCAGGCTCTCTTGATGTGAAAATGACTTCAGGAGATTTTAATGCTGTATTGAAAAAGGTAACCGGTCCCGTATCTGTCACGCTGACAAGCGGTGATGCCAATCTAAGCCTTCCCAAAAACGGCAGCTTTACAGTCAAAGCGAAATCAGCGAGCGGTGACGTCAGTTCGCCGTATTCTTTTGCTGACAAAGCACATAAAGAACAGCATCACATCACAGGCACGCAAGGAAGCGGCCAGCATCCAATCGACATCAAAACGGACAGCGGGGATCTAGCGATACGGTAGCACCAGGCAGAAGAAAGGAGGCGGACACCAGGAATGACAAAAAAACAGCTTCTCGGATTGATCATTGCTTTATTCGGCATCAGTATGTTTTTGCAAATTATCGGAATAGGCGATCTGCTGTTTTGGCCGCTCTTTTTTCTGATTGCCGGCTATTTCCTTAAAAAATATTCCCGTGATTGGCTTGGCTCCGTCATGTATATCTTTGCCGCGTTTCTATTTTTGAAAAACCTCTTCAGCATCACCTTTAATTTATTCGGCTATGTGTTTGCCGCATTTCTGATTTACGCCGGCTACAGGCTTGTCAAAGGGAAGCCGATATTCGAACCGAATGAGAAACAGGTCAACCTCAATAAAAAAGAACATCATGATCCGCCAAAAGATGTAAAACATCCCGACATGCGCAGCTTTTTTATCGGTGAGCTGCAAATGATGAAGAAGCCGTTTGACCTGAATGATTTAAATGTCTCTGGTTTTATCGGTGATATCAAAATCGATTTATCTAAAGCGATGATTCCTGAGGGAGAAAGTACAATCGTCATTAGCGGAGTCATTGGAAACGTTGATATTTATGTACCATCGGACCTTGAAGTGGCTGTCAGCTCAGCTGTTTTTATAGGTGACATCAATCTGATCGGCTCGAAGAAAAGCGGATTAAGCACGAAGGTATATGCCGCGTCAACCGATTTCAGCGAGTCAAAGCGCCGTGTCAAAGTGTCCGTTTCCTTATTTATCGGTGATGTGGATGTGAAGTACGTATGAGAAAAAAAATGCTTGCCAGCCTCCAATGGCGCGCCATCCGCATGACAACGGGAATCAGCCTGCTCCTTTTTGTTTGCCTGATTTCCTTTATGATGTTTTACTATCGGCTCGATCCGCTTGTTTTGCTGTCATCAAGCTGGTTCGGAATTCCGTTTATCCTGATTTTGCTTCTGATCAGCGTGACCGTCGGTTTCGCCTCAGGGTATATGTACGGCAACCGGTTGAAGACAAGGATTGATACATTAATTGAATCCATTTTAACCTTTGAAAACGGCAATTTCGCTTATCGGATACCGCCGCTCGGTGATGATGAAATCGGCCTGGCCGCCGATCAGCTGAACGAAATGGCGAAGCGCGTGGAGCTTCAAGTCGCATCCCTGCAGAAACTTTCCAATGAACGTGCGGAATGGCAGGCTCAAATGAAGAAGTCGGTTATCTCAGAAGAACGCCAGCGGTTGGCCAGAGATCTTCATGATGCGGTCAGCCAGCAGCTCTTTGCCATATCGATGATGACATCAGCCGTGCTGGAACATGTCAAGGATGCTGATGATAAAACAGTCAAGCGGATCAAGATGGTCGAGCATATGGCAGGCGAAGCCCAAAATGAGATGAGGGCGCTGCTGCTCCATTTACGGCCTGTTACCCTTGAAGGAAAAGGGCTGAAGGAGGGCCTTACGGAGCTTTTGGACGAGTTCCGAAAAAAGCAGCCGATTGATATTGAGTGGGATATACAGGACACAGCGATATCCAAGGGTGTTGAAGACCACTTGTTCAGAATCGTGCAGGAGGCCCTTTCAAACGTATTTAGACATTCAAAAGCGTCAAAAGTAACCGTGATTCTGGGCATAAAGAACAGCCAGCTCCGTCTGAAGGTGATTGATAATGGAAAAGGCTTTAAAATGGACCAGGTGAAAGCATCCTCATACGGCCTGAATTCTATGAAAGAACGTGCAAGTGAAATCGGCGGGGTCGCCGAAGTGATTTCAGTAGAAGGAAAAGGCACCCAAATCGAAGTGAAGGTCCCGATTTTCCCGGAAGAAAAAGGAGAGAACGAACGTGATTCGAGTATTATTGATTGATGATCATGAAATGGTCAGAATGGGGCTCGCGGCTTTTTTGGAGGCGCAGCCCGATATTGAAGTCATCGGCGAAGCATCGGACGGCAGCGAAGGTGTTCGGCTTGCTGTGGAACTGTCGCCTGATGTCATTTTAATGGACCTTGTCATGGAGGGCATGGATGGCATTGAAGCTACAAAGCAAATCTGCCGCGAGCTTTCTGACCCGAAAATTATTGTGCTCACTAGCTTCATTGATGATGACAAAGTGTACCCGGTTATTGAAGCTGGCGCGCTCAGCTATCTGTTGAAAACCTCAAAAGCGGCAGAAATCGCCGATGCCATCCGCGCCGCAAGCAAGGGAGAGCCGAAGCTGGAGTCAAAAGTGGCGGGAAAAGTATTATCTAGGCTGCGCCACTCAGGTGAAAACGCGCTCCCGCATGAATCGCTTACGAAACGGGAGCTCGAAATACTCTGCCTGATCGCAGAAGGAAAGACAAACAAAGAAATAGGCGAGGAACTGTTTATTACGATTAAAACAGTCAAAACACATATTACCAATATTTTATCAAAGCTGGATGTCAGTGACCGGACGCAGGCGGCGGTGTACGCACACCGAAATCACCTCGTAAAATAGGGGCCGCTATTTGTTCGCGCCTTTCGTTCCGAAGTCTCTGACAACCACGTTGACCCGGTAGTCTATTTCCGCATTGCTGAAATAATCCTCATCCCATTTTCTTGAAATCTTTTTCCACTTTTGAGGATAATGAATTCTGACCTCGTTTCCCAGCCCGGTGACGTCCGCTTTGATCTCTTTCTGCAGTTTCCCTGTAATAAATGCTGTTACTGTATCGTGTACCCGTTTTTCAACTGTCTTTTCAATACTTTTGATATATGAATCCTTAAACGAATCTTCATTGGGATTCCAATCCTCAGATAGACGACCTTCAATATTTCGGGTGACAGTGAATTTGAACTTCCCGTCCTTGTAGGCCGTCTTGATCTTCCGATTGCTCGAATATACTTCATAAGAAAAGAGATGGCCATCGCGCTTCAAGTCAATGACGCCTCCCTCGACAGTGCCTGAAAATAAGTTGATATTTTGAACCTCAATCGGGGTGAGATCCCGGTGCCATAATTTATTTTTTATGATTGAGGCTCCGTTTATCGCGAGCTTGCCGTTTTCCTTACCGACATGTGGGATGAGGAATGAATCGTCAGAGGTTAAGTGTTCTGAGATCTCCCCCAATGTAACTGGCTCCATCATTCTGATCGTCACCTTATTATTCTCTGTCAGATCATATATCACGTTGGATGCGGGCTCGCCTTCATCATTCATGTTAAATATATCCTTAGTTCGGCCGTTGGTGATAAAGACGTAGGAACTCCTCCTTGTTCCGTTGTCTCTGACAAACTGGTTAATGATCGCGTCCATTCCAATTTGATCCGCAATCACGCTTTTGGAAAGCAGAATGAGACGCAAATGCTGTGAAAACGTAGGATTATGCTTTAATGCAGAGGTTCTCATCATTTGATGGACAGTTTCACCCTTTGTGATAGAAAGCTGTGTCGGATCAGATGAAGAGCCCTCCTTGGCGCTGATTTTTTTCGGCACGAGAATTTGCTGTGTCAGCTCTAAATTTTCATCGTCAGGCTTGTCTAGCCCTACTCCGATCACTAAGCTTAATTCCTCGATATTCTCACTGTCCCAGCATCCGGACAGCAATAGGGTGCATATAAACATACATAAAATCCGGATTTTCATTTTGCTGTAATCCTCCTCTTGAGAGCTACAATGAAAAAGAGAATGAAGGGAAGCAGAAACAGGGAGACAAAAATATAGCCAAGATAATCGCTATACACCATGACTTGATTGGCGTCATCCGGCCAGAGAGAAAAATAAAAGACCGTTATGCCGATAATCACCATGCTTGTTTTAGTCGATAATCCGAATGTCTTCTTTAGCCCGTTAGCGGCAAAATATCCGTAAATGACAAAAGTCGTGAAAAACTGGATAATCCAGACGACCAGTAAAAAGGATTCAAACCGTTCAATGAATATGCCTTTAAGCTCAAAGGACTGAAAGAGAGAAATGGTCGGCCAAATCAGCGTTTTCACCTCGGGAGCGGTCAAAGCTCCGACAACGAGAATATACGTCAAGATATATAAAATAATCGGAATCAAAAATCCTATAGATGCATACCTGAACGTGTATTTCTTTTTCTTCATATTTTCAGGGAGAAACAGCATTACTTCCATTCCTAAAAAAGAGATGGAAACAACAGTAAGGGAGTTTGCAATGGGGCCAAGGCCTTGGCCTAAAACAGGACGCAAATTATTAATATCAAAAATTTTAAAACTGATCCCAAACACAACCAGCAAAATAATAATGGTTACCGTTAAATAAAAGGGAAACAGCCGCGACACATCACTTAAGCCCCCAACAATTAAATAAATGCCGCAGCAAATAAACGTTAAAATAATGACTTGAATTGGGGTTCTCTCCAGCAGGAAAAACTTCACCATTTCAGCCATTGCCCGTGTCTCGAAGCTGGCTACGCCGAGGAAATAGCCGCAGATCAAAAGGCCGATGATGCTGCCGATCCATTTCCCAAGCCCTTCCTTCAAATATTCAAAGAGTGAAGGGTATTGATGTTTTTTCTGAATGAGCGTGTTTAAATAAATGAAGAAAATAAAAATGAAACCTTCTAATATCAGCGTGATCCAGCCGTCAGGCGTATTAGCCTTAGTGGTCAGCGCTCGCGGCAATGTTAAAAGTCCGGCCCCAAGCATTGTATTTGCAACAATAGAAATACCTTGAAAGGTATTAAGTTTCAGTGGAGTCTGTTTTTGGCTCATTTGGATTATTCGCCTCTTTTGGTTTGTTTTTAATTGGGAGACGGATAATGGAGTCATCCGTATTTTTCAGGCTGAAGAATCCATTCGGCGAAAAATACGGAGACCCAAAGCTCGTTTGTCTCGTTAAGTGCGTATAAACGACAAGCATAAATAAAATAATGCCGTACAGCCCTAAAATAGCGGCGGAAAACATCGAAATAAAACGCAGCACCCGGAAAGACAGACCCATTCCGTATTGAGGAACGGTAAAGGATGCCAGGGCAATGACACTGACGACAATAACCATAATCGAACTGACGAGATTCGCTTCTACAGCCGCCTGTCCGATGACTACGCCCCCGACGAGGCCGATCGTCTGTCCGAGCGGATTGGGGAGACGCAGCCCGGCTTCTCTTAGCAGCTCGATGGTGACTTCCATCAGCAGGGCTTCAAATATCGGAGGGAACGGCACGTTTTCCCTGTTCGCCGAAATCGTGACGGCGAGTGCGGTCGGCAGCAGCCCTTGATGGAAGGAAACGAGTGCAATATAAATCGATGACAAAAACAAGGTGATGAAGATAGAAGCAAAGCGCAGCGACCGGATAAGAGATGCTGAAATCCAGCGTTCATAGTAGTCATCCGGGGATTGCATCAGGATGCCGAGAGAAACCGGCACCAGCAGCACAAATGGTGAACTGTCGACCAAAATTGCCACACGGCCGTTAAACAGGGCTGAAGATACTTTGTCAGGTCTTTCCGTATTTTGAATCTGCGGAAATGGTGAATATTTATTATCTTCAATGAGCTCCTCGAGCGTTCCGCTGTCCTGGATATCCTCCAGCTGGATATTTTTAAGCCGCGCCTTCACTTCTTTTATGACGGACTTTTTTGCTTTGCCTTCAATGTACATAATGGCTGCCGGCTTCAGCTTGTTTTCGCCGATCATGATTTTTTTGGTGATCAATTTCGGATGAGAGGTTCTTTGTCTGATCAGAGCGAGATTTGTATCAATATCCTCTACAAACGCAACTTTTGGGCCGCGTACCACTTTTTCAGTTGTCGGCTCTGTCAGGCTTCTTGTTTTTTTCTTTCCTGTGGTCAGAATATAGGCTTTATCCAATCCGTTGATAAACACAGCACAATTGCCGTTGAGAATCGATTCAATCGTTTTTTTTGCGGTTTCAATAGGTCTTGCGTCAAGCTGGTCAAGGCGTTTTTTGACCTGGTCAAGCGTTAAGGTCTCCTCATCTTTAATCAAAGTTTTAATGGCTTCTGACACCTTATTCTCATCAGTCATTTCACTGAAATAGAGATAGTAAAAAACCAGTCCGTTCGCAAGCATTTTTTTGTTTTTCACCAGATCATCGTTTTCTTTTAATTTTGGGAGCACCAATGCTAAATTATCGTGTATATATTCCTTAAACTCTGTTTGTTCCAATGAGGTCACCTCTTATCCAAAACCTTAGTAGAGGTTATCTTTTCCTGTTAAAAAAATGATATACTGTGTTAGAGTATTTCATGGAGTAAGTTTTTTTATGAAAGCGGAGGATACGAAGTGGCACAGGTAAGGCTAGCTGGAAAACAAGAAGAAATTGAACAGCTCATTAGATCATTTGAAAAGCATTATGATGTCTCTTACACATCAAAGGAGTACGGAAGGACGAATCCAAAATACAAATATTCAAAGGATTCCCGCGTATATCTTGAATTAAAATTAAAATCTGCCAAGATCGAAAAATAAAAAGGATTTTTTGTGTCATTGGCGAATTATGATCTATTGAAGCAACCGTTATGGAGGGATACATAAATGGAATACAGAATTGAACGAGACACCATGGGAGAAGTAAAAGTTCCTGCTGATAAATTTTGGGGCGCCCAAACACAGCGAAGCAAGGAGAACTTTAAGATCGGTTCTGAAAAAATGCCGATGCGTGTTGTGAAGGCGTTTGCAATATTAAAACGAAGCACAGCTCTAGCTAATAAACGCCTCGGCAATCTGGATGCTGAAAAAGCAGAAGCGATTGCAGCGGTTTGTGATGATGTGCTCAAAGGCAAGTACGATGACAACTTCCCGCTTGTCGTATGGCAGACCGGAAGCGGCACACAAAGCAATATGAACATGAACGAAGTGGTAGCCAACCGTGCGACTGCTTTATTAAAAGAGAAGAACTCTGATCAAACGATTCATCCAAATGATGACGTGAACCGAAGCCAAAGCTCAAACGACACATTCCCGACTGCGATGCATGTTGCCGCTGTTTTGGCTGTTTACGAGCAGCTTGTGCCGGCGCTTGATCAGCTTCGCAATACACTGGATGAAAAAGCAAAAGCATACAATGATATTGTCAAAATCGGACGCACGCATCTTCAGGATGCTACGCCACTGACCCTCGGACAGGAAATCAGCGGATGGGTTCACATGCTGGACCGTTCGAAGGAAATGATTTTGGAAGCGACAGATAAAATGCGTGCGCTTGCAATTGGTGGAACGGCTGTCGGAACGGGTATCAACGCCCACCCAGAGTTTGGAGAGCTTGTCTCAGAAGAGATCACTAAGCTGACCGGCCAAACGTTCAGCAGCTCACCGAATAAATTCCACGCCCTGACAAGCCATGACGAAATCACTTATGCGCATGGCGCATTAAAAGCGCTTGCGGCTGACTTGATGAAAATCGCGAACGATGTCAGATGGCTCGCCAGCGGACCTCGCTGCGGCATCGGGGAGATCGTCATTCCTGAAAATGAACCGGGAAGCTCCATTATGCCTGGTAAAGTCAACCCGACACAAAGCGAAGCGTTAACAATGATCGCAGCGCAAATCATGGGGAACGATGCGACAATCGGCTTTGCGGCGAGTCAGGGGAACTTTGAACTGAACGTGTTTAAGCCTGTTATTATTTACAACTTCCTGCAATCTGTGCAGCTGCTCAGTGACGGCATGAATTCATTCCATGATAAATGTGCTGTCGGTATTGAGCCTAATAAAGAAACCATTCAGGAAAACCTGTCAAATTCATTAATGCTTGTTACGGCGCTGAACCCGCATATCGGTTATGAAAACGCGGCGAAAATCGCCAAGCTTGCCCATAAAGAGGGATTGACGCTCAAAGAAGCAGCTTTGAAGCTTGAATTGCTGACAGAGGAGCAATTTAACGAAATGGTTAAGCCGGAAGACATGGTAAAACCAAAGGCGTAATAGAAAGAAAGAACGGCTGCTTTTTAAGCAGCCGTTCTTCTAAATATGTTGCTGTTTTAATAAATATTTAAGCTGCTCCGCATCTTTGGCGAGAGCTTCAGACTCCGTCAGATTATGAATCATTCCTTTTATGATCGCCAGCTTCGGTGTTTTTTTCTTCATTTCTGCTTCAAGTATGTCCAAGCTCTCCGATAATTCAAGAGAGGAGTTTGTGTGTAAGCTGTTAATTTTGTCACGTAGGCTTTTCACAATCGATTCAGTCAGCGGGTCAGGCCGTCCGTGCGTAAGAGGCCCGAATAAAGAGCTCGCCTCTTCCAATGTGATGAAAGGCTTATCATTTCGTTCAGACATGCCTTTTACCATATCATCAATTCGATTCATAATGATATCAGCTAATTGAGACGGCTTCACAGTGTACCCGAGCAAAATCATGCATTCCAGGTAAATCTGGCTGATACCCTCTATTAAAAAACAAAGCTCAGCAGTGTACGGTTCCGCTTTTTTTCCATAGATGTTCAGCAGGCTGTCGATATGAAATTGAAGTGAGGACTGGCGGATTTTTTTTGCGCATTGCTCTACTTCTTCTGTGTAAGGCAGAGAACCCTCCTTCAACTGCATGCTGATAAAATCTTTGTGTTCAAGAATGTTTTCATAGAGGACGGTCAGCTGTTTACGGTAAGCCGTTCTGGGGCTGTCGCCCTTCGTTTTAATATTTAAAATTCGGGTAAACGTTTTATCATAATAGTAGTTCAGCATAGAGAGAAGAAGCGCTTCTTTCGAAGGAAAATAAATATAAAAAGCGCCTTTAGATATTTTGCATTCTTTTGCGATTTCCTGGACTGATGTTGAGTTGTATCCTTTTTGGGCAAATAGTTTTAAGGCTGTTTCAATAATCAGTTTTTCTTTTTCCTTCAATGGTTCCACCCTTTCGGAGCCCGGAGGCCTGCTAGGATATGACCATATAGTCACACCGTCTGTTATAAAATTAACCTTATTGTAACTTGTTTTTTTATCATGTATTATTTATATTATAAATTGAGATGACCGAATGGTCAAAGCTCAAGCGAAAGGGTGAATCTAGAATGAGAGAATTGGACGAAATGATCAGCCGCTTGCGAAACAGAGGAATCAAAGTGGAGAAAGTCAAATATCCGAAGCAGACCTTGTCAGAGAAAAAATGGGTTCATCAATGCAAACAGCCGCTCAAAACAAATTACAGAGATTTTAACGGCTATTCTTTCACATAAAAAAATAGACTGCAAAACATCTACAGTCTATTTTGGCACTGCTATGCGGTATGTTACACCCGTTTTGTCATTTTCAATTGAGATAGATGCCTTATGAAGAGTTAAAATTCGTTTTACGATGCTTAGACCAATGCCGAATTCGCCTTTCTTCCCTTTATTAAAAGGCTCATAGAGGCTGGAGAGCATCTCATCTTCAATATGCGGACCGTCATTTTTAATGGTGATCACGATATTTCGATCATCTTGTTTCATGCTGATTTCTATTTTTGTCTCAGCATAGCGGATTTGATTTTCCAAAATGTTTTCAAGGAGTTTGTTCCATTGCTCCGGATCGCCCGGCATCAAAATATCCTCTTCTACATCAATTTCCCACGATAGTTCTTTCCGCGCCCACTTCAATCGTTCGATGACTTCTTCTGTCACTTCCACAATACTGAACATGTCGTGCTGCACTTTTTGCTTCGCTAAATAATCCAGCTTCGTTAAATATAATAAATCCTTTATTTTTTTCTCCAGCTTAAGGGCTTCGCATTCAATAACATCTACAGTGTTTTCAAGGTCTCCTTTAGGAAAAATCCCGTCTTTAATTGATTGTGTATAGCCTCTGATGACCATGACCGGCGTTTTTAAATCATGGGAGATATTTTGCAATAGGGTTCTTTCTGTTTCATCCTTTTGCACAAGCTTTTGGCGCATCTCTTCGATGGTATGGCCCAATTTGCCGATTTCATCTTTCCGGTCCACTTTTACTGGGTCATCCCAATCCTGTTCAGAAATCCGTTTGACGTGTTTTTCAAATGATACAAGAGGCCTTGATAAATACTTTGCAAGCCAAATAGCCGGAATCCAGCTTAATAAAATGACGACAGCTATAATAAACAGAAGCTGTTTGAACAAGGTATAGGCCAAATCGTCCCGATAAGAATCAAGCGCGTAAGAGAGCATCATCGCTGATTGTCCATTGACTGAAAGTCCCTTTTTAATGACAAAAAACACTTTCTCTCCATTGACGTCGGCGCTGTAACGTTTCTTTTTAGCTTCCTGCTTATCAGCCAGCTTGTACACCTTGTGGATAAATGAAGATGACAGAATGCTTAAATCCTTGTCTGAAGAAGCCTCTTCATTTTCAGGAAGGAGCACGTGCTGTACGGAGCGGACAGTTGTCGGCGCCGTCGCTTCTTCGCTGTAATAGCGCCTTTCAATCGAACCTGGCAGGCGGTATTCTGTCAGAACATGCTGCTCATTTTCAATCGTCGTATACGTTTCATTAGTGAAAAAATCTCGCAGCGTGTTTGAAAATAACACAAGCAGTAAAATCGATATCGCTAACAGGATGCCGGATATGACAACCCATATCTGAAACGCGAGCGGCTTGTTTTTCATGATGACATCATCCTGTAGCCGAAACCGTAAATCGTCTCCACCTTCAATTCAGGCATCTTTCTGCGCAGTCTCCGGACGAGATCATCAACGACCCGGTCTGTTCCGAAGTAGTCATGCCCCCACACTTTTAGGAGGATATCCTCACGAGAGTACGGATGCCCTTTATGATGGATAAATAATAGCAGCAGATCAAATTCCTTTGACGTCAAATTGATGATATTCCCGTTTTCGTCATAGACCTCGCGGGCGTCTTCAGCGACCCGATACGAGGAGACGGCAATTTCATTTTTTTGTACAGGAGGAGCTTCCTTATATACGAGCTGCAGCAGCTTTTGCACACGGATAATCAGCTCCCGCGGCAGAAACGGCTTTGAAATGTAGTCATTGCTGCCAAGCTCTAAGCCAAGCACTCTGTCAATATCCGCATCTCGGGCGGAAATAAAAATGACCGGCACGTCAGGATCTTTCGCCTTGATTTCTTTTATTAATGTATAGCCGTCGGTATCCGGCAGCATGATATCGAGAATCCATAGGTGGGGAGACGGTGTCATTTTCTTTCTGGCGTCTTCACCTTTCGTAAAAGATGTAATGTTCCAGCCCTCATTCTCTAAATACTTCGTCAGCAGTTCATTCAGGTTATCCTCATCTTCAACTAGATAAATGGTGTATGACAAGGCACTTCACATCCTTTCAACGTCATTATAAACTAGTTTTAACATACGGCAGGCAATTTTCATAATTTCACATATTCTTTTCATTTTTATCCCACAATGTTTGTTTATGATATGGTTAAGGGAAGAAAGGAAGAGAAAAAGAGCGAGGAAGATGTAGGATGATTAAACATATTCTATTTTGGTGCTTTGCTTTTCTCCTCATTATTGGGACAATTGAACTTGTACATGCGATGAATATGTAACGATAAATGAATAACCGTTAAAGGAGTGTAAGAACATGGATTATCGACGTGATGGCCAAAACGATCAACATCAAACTGAATCTTCACATACAGAACAGCAGAATACAGAAAACCAGAAGCTGATTGGACATTCTGAACAAGAATTGCTTGACGCGCCTGTATCGTATGAAGCGGGACGGCAGGAAACGGCTTCTGCTTTAGAAATGGAAAAGCAAGAAACGGCTGTGAAAAAAGAAAAGAAACGGAGAGCCGCATGGCTGAGCCCGATTTTAGGCGGTATTATCGGCGGGGGCCTCATGCTTGGCATCGCGCCTTATCTGCCGTCAGACCAAAATCAGGCGACCGAGACCGCTTCCGCAAATAAACAGGTGCAGTCTGATAATTTTACAACGGCGCCGATAACGAACGCATCAAACATCGCTGATATGGTAGAGGATTTAGAGCCTACGATTGTCGGAATCTCAAATATCCAAACCTCTCAAAATAACACATTCGGCACGGGAGGAGGCTCCAGCTCAGAAAGTGAAAGCGGAACCGGGTCAGGTGTTATTTTCAAAAAAGACAGTGATAAAGCGTATATCATTACAAACAACCATGTCGTTGAAGGCGCGAACAAGCTGACTGTTACACTATACAACGGAGAAACGGAAACTGCCAAGCTTGTCGGCAGCGATACCATTACTGATTTGGCAGTTTTGGAAATCAGCAGCAAGAACGTCAAAAAAGTGGCGAGCTTTGGTGATTCTTCACAGCTGCGCACTGGCGAAAAGGTAATCGCTATCGGTAACCCGCTCGGACAGCAGTTTTCCGGTACGGTGACACAAGGCATCATTAGCGGACTGAACCGGACAATTGATGTGGATACAACACAAGGGACGGTGGAAATGAACGTGCTGCAAACCGATGCAGCGATCAACCCGGGGAACAGCGGAGGCCCATTAATCAATGCAAGCGGCCAGGTCATCGGCATCAACAGCTTGAAGGTGAGCGAAAGCGGCGTGGAATCACTTGGATTTGCGATCCCAAGCAATGATGTCGAGCCGATTGTTGACCAGCTGCTGCAAAACGGGAAGGTGGACCGTCCGTTTTTAGGCGTGCAGATGATTGACATGTCACAAGTTCCTGAAACTTATCAGGAAAATACGCTCGGCCTGTTTGGAGATCAATTGGGCAAAGGTGTTTATGTAAAAGAAGTTCAAGCAAATTCACCGGCAGAAAAAGCAGGTATTAAATCTGAGGATGTCATTGTCAAACTAAACGGTAAAGACGTGGAAAGCAGTGCGGATATCCGTCAGATCCTTTACAAAGACTTAAAAGTCGGAGATAAAACAACAATCCAAGTGCTGCGAAAGGGAAAAACGAAAACGTTGAACGCGACACTGACCAAGCAGACAGAAAGCAGTTCAAGCTAAGAAAAAAACAAAAAGCTGAACCCAAATAGGGTTCAGCTTTTTTTATCCTAAGTAAGAGGAAAGCATCCACACTTGTTTTTCAACTTCTTCAATTAATCCGACAAACAAGTCCGCTGTCGCATTGTCTTGATTTTCTTCAGCCAGGCCGATCACGAATTTAGATTCGCTGCTGATTTGTTTGTAGTCGTTTACCAATGCTTGTACCATTTCTGAAGCTGATGTTTCGTTTCCGCCGTCTGTGATAGATGCATGCTCAGTGTATTCTTTCACTGTGGCAACAGGCTGTCCGCCAATCGCCAGCAGGCGCTCAGCGATTGTATCGACTGTTTCAGCCGCATGGTCATAAAGTTCTTCAAATTTCTCGTGCAATGTAAAGAAATGAGGCCCTTTCACATACCAATGGAAACGGTGGAGCTTAGAGTATAAAAGAAACCAGTTTGATAATTGTGTGTTCATTGAATTCTCAACTAATGTTTGATTTGTTTTTGCATTTTCAGTTTTCATAAGATAACGTCCTCCTTGTGATCTGTTGATTTAATTATACCATATACTAAATAAAAATCAATACTAAATTATAATAATTATAATTTAGGTTATTTGAATAGCTTTTTCTTCAGGATAGACTCCCACGCAGACCAAGGAAAAAGCGATCGGAATAGCAGGGTGAGCTTGATGCCCTTTCCGATCGGGTATCGCAATTTCTTTATGTGCTGTTTTGTTGCCAATTGATAAATGAGGTCGGCAACCTCTTGGGGATCTCCGCTTTCTTCTCCATTTTTTTGAACATAGGAAAGGATCTTTTTATAGTATTGATGATAGGCTGAATCGTCAGCAGGCACCGACATAAAATTTGATAATGACGTTGACCAGATCGATGTCTTGTATGAGCCCGGCTCGATCAAAGCGGTTTCGATACCGAACGGAAGCAGCTCGATACGCAGGCTTTCAGAAAAACCCTCCAATGCATGCTTGGAAGAAACATATGGCGACAGCGCTGGGAATCCGGTCAGTCCGCTGATGCTGCTCACGTTTATAATCTTTGCGCCGCCATGCTTTCTTATGTAAGGCAGAACGGTTTTTGTCACATGGATCACACCGAAGACATTCGTTTCAAATTGTTGTCTGAAATGTTCCATCGGCACATCCTCGATAAATCCTCCATAAGCCGTTCCGGCGTTGTTAACGAGTAAGTCGATTGGGTCGTAAGCACTAATGGCTTTTCCGAATGAGATTATAGATTGTTCATCGGTGACATCGAGAGCTGTAATGTGGATGGAATCAGACACATTGTGTGCTGCAGCCAATTCTCGAAGCTGTTCCGCTTTTTCAGGCTGTCTTGATGTGGCTATCACGAAAAATGATCGGGCAAGCTTTACAGCTGCCAGCAGACCGAAGCCGCTGGACGCTCCTGTTACGATTGCTATTTTTTTATTCATCCTAACCCTCCTATTAAACTGCTACAGCTATTGTACTATCCTGAACACGAAATGACGCCTGTAAAAGAAATTTTTATACAACAATTCAGAATTGTTCTATAATAGAACGAAAGAAGGAAAGGGGTTTTGTGATATGGCGCTGCAAGGGGTAGGCCAAAGATGGGATCTTGATTCATTTTTTAAGGGCGGGAGCCAATCAGAAGAATTCAAAGGATATATTGAGAAGCTGTCACAAAGTCTGCGTGCATTTCAAGACATGACTGATGCGTTTCAGGTGCCTGAATCGCCTGAAGAGGCTGAAGGGCTGACCGCGTTGCTTGATTTATTCGAACAGACATCCGTCAAGCTTCAGCAGGCCGGCGCGTTTGTTGCCTGCCTTCAGGCCCAGAATATCAATGATCAAAAGGCTATAGAGCATCAGGCGCTCATGAACCGGCTTTCCGCAGATTTTCAATCGTCGCTCGTTACATTAGATCATAAACTTGTGGACATTGATCAAGAAGTGTGGAATAGGTTGTTAACAAAACCGGGATTGCGCGATGTTTCTTACATATTAAATGAAAGAAGACAGAGGGTTGCCGAAAAGCTTAGCCCCGGTAAAGAAAAACTGATCGGGAACCTTGCCGTGGACGGATATCACGCTTGGAGTGACTTATACAATATGGTTGTCGGGAAAATGACGATCCCGTATGAGGAAAACGGTGAAAACAAGCAATTGTCTGTCGGTCAGGCGGAGAATATGATGGACCATCAAGACCGTACTGTCAGAAAAACAGTATATGAACGTTTCCGCCAAGCATGGGAAAGCAAGCAGGATCTTTTCAGCAGCACGCTGAATCATTTGGCGGGATTCCGGCTTGAAACCTATAAAACGCGCGGTTGGGAGAATGTCCTGAAGGAACCGCTGCAAATTAACAGGATGAAAAAAGAAACACTTGATACGATGTGGCAGGTCATCACTGAAAACAAGAAGCCGTTCGTTCAGTTTTTGAACCGGAAAGCATCCATGCTCGGCCTTGAAAAACTCAGCTGGTACGATGTCGAGGCACCGATCGGTTCTGACGGAAAGGCCTATTCGTATGATGAAGCCGCAAATATCATTACCAGCCAGTTTTCAACGTTTGGCAAAAAACTGTCCTCATTCACTGAAAAAGCGTTTCGGGACGGCTGGATTGAGGCGGAAGACAGGAGTGGAAAAAGAGTCGGCGGCTTTTGCACCAGTTTTCCTGACAGCGGGGAATCCCGGATTTTCATGACATTTTCGGGCAGCGCCTCAAATGTCTCTACTCTTGCGCATGAACTCGGGCACGCGTTCCATCAGGAAGCAATGCTCGACGTCAGGCCGTTAAACCGTTCCTACGCCATGAACGTTGCAGAAACAGCTTCAACGTTTGCAGAGATGATAGTGGCGGACGCGACTGTCCAGCAGGCCGAGACGAGGGAAGAAAAGCTTGTTCTTCTGGAGGATAAAGTGCAAAGAAGCGTTGCGTTCTTCATGAACATTCACGCAAGATTTCTATTTGAAACGAGATTCTACGAGGAACGAAAGCGGGGAGTGGTACCGGCCAGCCGCTTGAATGAGCTGATGGAAGAGGCGCAAAGAGAGGCATACTGCAATGCGTTAGAAGAATATCATCCGCTTTTTTGGGCATCAAAGCTTCATTTTCACATCACGAGGGTGCCGTTTTACAATTTCCCTTATACATTCGGCTACCTGTTTTCTCTTGGCATTTACGCGCTGGCGCTTGAAGAAAAAAACGCATTCGAAGAGAAGTATATGGCGCTATTGCGAGATACGGCTTCTATGACAGTGGAGGATTTGGCGATGAAGCATTTGGGCGCTGACATCACGAAGCGCGATTTCTGGGAGAATGCCATCAAGCTGGCTGTGCGTGACGCCGAAACCTTTTTGCAAATGACCGAATCTTAAAGAAAAGCCGTGGCGTTAAATGCCCCGGCTTTTTCAATTCTTCTCTGAATGAGGATTTCATTCTCTGGATATACCTAAAATAAATGGAATCCTACAGGGGGGAAACATATGCATTTGATCAGAGCAGCCGGGGCTGTATGTCTCGCAGTGGTTCTGATTGCGGGCTGCCGTCTCAATGAAGACCAGCAGCAGGCAGAAGGAGAAAATACAGCCGTCACCCAGCTGAAGTCCGTTCCCTACAGCAATTTTTCGCTTCGTGTGAGCTACGGGGATGGTGAGCATAACCGTTATGAAGGAATCTATACAAAGAACGGGACTCAGGAAAAAGCGGAAATACAGGATAAGCTCTCCGGTGTCAATCAGGAGGGAGAAGAAGCATTGGATGAGATGAAAATGATTCTGAGCGAGCTTTCCGTGACAGACCAAATGGCTGAAACAGAAGTGATACACAGTGTGCTGGCAGCATTTAATCTGGACAGTCATTATGATCATATCGATTTAAAATTGAAGCTGAAGGACGGCTCCATCAGAGAAATCAAGAAGTAATCTTGTGATAAAAAACCCATAACCGTAAATTATGTCCATAAAACTAATTGAAAATGATTTTCAAAGTCAGTGTTTTCTGCTACAATGAGGGATATATGACCATATCAAATGGCTGAATATCGGAATCACTTGCATTGATGACAATTGACTTAAAAGCATGTATATAGAAAACGTGCAATACATAGTGCTGCTAAAAAGCCAGCAAAAAGGAGCGGTTATGGGTATGAGTGCAATTTCTACAGAAACGCTGAGCTTAGGATACGGGGATGCCGTTATTATTGATGAGTTGAATTTAACAATTCCCAAAGGTGAAATTACCGTATTTATTGGCAGCAATGGCTGCGGAAAATCGACACTTTTACGTTCATTAGCGCGCCTGATGAAGCCGAGAGGCGGTTCAGTTCTGCTGGAAGGAAGAGCGATTGCCAAGCTTCCGACGAAGGAAGTCGCAAAAGAGCTCGCAATCCTGCCCCAAGGTCCTTCGGCTCCAGAGGGGCTGACGGTGCATCAGCTGGTGAAGCAAGGAAGATATCCTTACCAAAACTGGCTGAAGCAGTGGTCAAAAGAGGATGAGGAAGCAGTTGAAAGAGCGCTTAAAGCAACAAAGCTTGAGGACATGGCTGACCGTGCCGTTGATTCTTTGTCAGGCGGACAGCGCCAGCGGGCTTGGATCGCGATGACGCTTGCCCAGGAAACGGATATCATCCTTCTTGACGAGCCGACGACGTATTTAGACATGACGCATCAAATTGAAATTCTTGATTTGCTGTTTGAGCTGAATGAAAAGGAAGACCGGACGATTGTTATGGTTCTCCATGACTTAAACTTGGCGTGCCGCTATGCGCATCATCTTGTGGCCATAAAAGATAAACGGATTTATGCAGAAGGCCGTCCGGAAGAGGTCATCACTTGTGATCTTGTGCAAAATGTGTTTTCTATGAACTGTCAGGTTACACAGGACCCGCTCTTCGGAACGCCTCTTTGCATTCCTCATGGCAGGGGCAGATGCATTGTCCAGGAAGCGGCTTTCACATCACATGGATAAATAACGCAGCGAAGGAGCTTTCAATTGAGAAAGCTCCTTGCTGTTTTTTCGAAAGGAAGATGGAAAATGGAACAAAAACTTCAGGAGCAGCTGGATGGATTGCTGGAGAAGTATACTGAGCTTCTGCTTGGTGAAACAAACGATGAGCTAAAAGAAGAAGTGAAGCAATGGATTTTGTACACCCATATAGCCAAAAGCATGCCTCCGCTCGCTAAGCATTGGAATGCGACATACCCCGACGCAAAGCAGGGCATTAAAGAGATCATTCAGCATATTAAGGAATTAAATGAAGCGCATCGAAACAAACAATAGCCAAAAAGCAGTCTGTACATTATAGCAGACTGCTTTTTTGTGATTCAGCCGTTTTATCTGGCGTAAAGGAATCCATAAAGGTTCTCAGCGCGCTGCTGATAAACGAATCTTTTCGAACAATAAACTCTGTTTTCATCTGGCTGAGCGCTTCAGGCAGCGGGTACAATCGAATTGATCCTTCTGCTTCATGTTTCTGCACAACCGTTCTTGGCAGCAACGAGATGCCAAGACCTGCTGTAACCCCGCCGATAATTGCTTCAAGCGTCCCAAATTCCATAATGACCGGCTGTGTGACACCGACGGAACGCAGCCATTTTTCAAGTGTTTCTCGATACGAACAGCCTGTGCTGTAAACGAGAATCGGCTTTGTGATGGCTTCCTCAACATCGGGCACGGAGGCAGCCGAAACAACTACTGGTTCTTCCTCAAACGCAGGATAGGATTCGAGCTCAGGATGATGGCATTCGCATCCGATAAACGCGCCATCCAATTCATAACGAAGAACTTTATCAAGGAGAAATTGCGTATGCCCTGTTGTTAAAGACAACTGGACGTTTGGATGTTCTTCATAATAAGATGCCAGGAGCTTTGGAAGCCTTACCGCGGCGGTTGTCTGAGTGGAGCCGATCATAAGCGGCCCGCTTGGTTCTGCGGAGGATGAGAGCGCTTTAGACGCTTCATCAAGCAGGCCGATAATTTTATTTGCGTAGTCCAGCAGCAATTTTCCGCTTGCAGAAAGTGTCATGCCCCGATTATGGCGCAAAAACAGTGTGGTACCCAGCTCAGCTTCCAATTGTTGAATTCTGGCCGTGACATTCGATTGTACATAGCCAAGCTGCAGGGCTGCTTTCGTAATGGTCCCTTCACGAGCTACCATTTGAAACACACGTAAATCTCCGCTTTCCATTTTGAACTCCTCCGTTCGTTTGCTATCAATCTGAATGATATCTAGTATCTTTAACAATCATTATACGTAACATCAAAGCTGGATTACAATGGAATCAGAAATATACTTTAGTCAACAGCAAGGAGTGGCGGCAATGAATGTCTTGAACAAAATAGCTCTCGTAACGGGGGGCGGCACAGGAATCGGAAAAGCAGCCAGTATGGAATTGGCAAAGCGCGGGGCGATTGTGGCGGTGAATTATTCACGCTCGCAATCAGAAGCGGAGGAAACAGTGGAAAAGATTCAAAAAGCTGGCGGGCAAGCCTTCGCCATCCAAGCAGATGTATCCAAAAACAGCGACGTGCAGGATATGATTCAAGCAATCGTGAACACACACGGAACGGTTGATATTTTAGTCAACAATGCCAGCATTACACGGCATATTCCAATGGATAATCTTGAGGCTGCGACAGAAGACATATGGGATGAGCTGTATGCCGTCAATGTGAAAGGGATGTTTTTCTGCGCGCGGGCAGTGGTTCCGTTCATGAAGAAAAGCAAGGCCGGGGCGATCGTAAACGTCGGCAGCATCGCAGGGATAACTGGTGCCGGCTCATCTATGCCTTATGCAGTATCAAAATCGGCGGTGCACGGTTTAACGAAATCATTGGCCCACGCCTTAGCGCCTGAAATCAGAGTGAGCGGTGTAGCACCAGGAGCTGTGGCAACGAGATGGTGGGCTGGACGGGAAGAAAAAATGAAAAGCATGATCGGCTCTTTGCCGCTGCAGTGTATTGCTGAACCAGATGATGTTGCCAAATTGATTTGTTCACTAATTGAACAGGAATCACTCACAGGCCAAATTATCACAATTGACAGCGGACAGACGCTGTAAAGAAAGGGGTGCAGGGAGATGCCATTTGTACAGATTCATTTACGGTCGGGAAGAAGCGAAGCGTGGCTTCAAAAACTGAGCAGGACTGTCCACCAATCGATGATTGAAGAAATCAATGTGCCGGAAGATGACTATTTTCAAGTCATCAGACAATATGAAAAAAGCGAATTTTTTTATGATCCATTTTATCTCCAAGTCGAGCGTACTGATGAACTAATATACATTCATTTTACACTGAAACAGTCAAGAACAACTGAACAGAAAAAAGCACTTTACCGCTCAATCGCGAGCCGGATTCATTCCGAGCTTGGTGTCAGAAAAGAAGATGTGTTTATCATGCTGGCCGGAAATCAGGCTGAGGATTGGTCTTTCGGAAATGGAAGAGCCCAGATGATTGAATAAAAAACCCCGCGGATTGATACCCGCGGGGTGCTCTATTAATGGGAAGGTGATTCAACGGCTTTTGCCGCTTTCTCTTTTTCTTGTTGGTCTTCCGTTTTCTTATTTGATAGCTTGATAGGTTTTAAGAACAAGGTGAATACGGCTCCGACTGCGATAAAGATCAGGCCCGTATAAAACACGCTGTGGAGCGAATCCATCAACGATGTTTTTAAAATCGGCACAATATGGGATGAGAAAGCCGCAGGGATTTGTTTGACTGCGTCCGGACTGAACAGTGATTGCAGCAGCCCTTGCGGATTTGTATCAATCATACCCTTTAGCTGGGCGGCAAACGAGCTTGCCTGTGCCGGAAGAGAGTCTAAATATGGCACCAATTTATCTGTTAATAGATTTCCTGATCTCGCATTCATTACGGCTCCCAGCATGGTAATGCCGAATGTTCCGCCGATAGAACGGAAGAATTGGCTGGATGAAGTGACAACTCCAAGCTCCTCCTTCGAAAAGCTTTCCTGTAAAGCCAATGTCAGAATCGGCATAACAAGACCCATTCCCAGACCAATAATCGCCATAAAAGATGTAGCGACAAGCTTGCTCGTGTCGAGATCCAATGTCGTTAACAGCAGGAATCCGCCGGCCATAACCAGCATGCCTGTAATGATTTGCGGTTTAATCCCAATTTTATAAACAAGCTGTCCGCCGATGATACTTGTGATAATCATAGAAATCATCATCGGTGTCATAATTGTACCCGATTCAGACGCACTTACACCGACAATTCCCTGCATAAAGAAAGGAACAAACGTAATGGCGCCAAACATACCGATACTCATAAAGAAGCCGATCAAGTTTAGAAATGTAAATGTTCTGTTTTTAAATAAATACATTGGCAGGATTGGCTCTTTTGCTTTTGATTCTACGATGATAAAGCTGACAATGCCGATCAGTGCGAGAGCGAACAACCCAAGAATCTGCCATGAATCCCATGCATAATCTTTTCCGCCAAAGCTTAAGGCGAGCAGGAGGCTGACCACACCCACAATCATTGTGAAAATACCAGCGATATCGAAGTTGATCGGACCAGTCTGCTGGCGTCCCTGTAATCCTCTGGCAATAAAAATAACTGCAATAATTCCGACTGGCAGGTTAATATAGAAAACCCATTTCCAGTTTAACGAGTCTACAATCCAGCCGCCGATTTGCGGCCCAATCACTGAAGCCAGCCCGTAAATTGCGCCAAAGACACCTTGGAATTTAGCACGCTGTTTTCCTGTGAACAAGTCACCGATGACAATCATCGCCATCGGCATCATGATGCCTCCGCCGATTCCCTGCAGTCCACGGAAGATAATCAATTCTGTCATGTTGTTGGCCATTCCGCACAAAGCAGAAGCGGCCATAAAAATAATTAAACCTGATACATAGACAATGCGGCGTCCCAATAAATCAGCCAGTTTACCGGCAATTGGAACAACGGTTGTTGATGTTAACAAATATGCAGTTGTCAGCCAGGTCATCATGCTCAAACCGCCCAGATCACCGACAATTTTCGGCATGGCCGTTCCGACAATGGTACCGTCAAGGGCTGAAAAAAACATGGCAATAATTAAGCCTGTTATTAATAACGTTCGTTTTGATTGTTTGCCTTCTTTACTCATTTTCATCCGTTTCCTCTTTTCATGTTTTGCTTTCATCCGTTTCTGCTGCTGCTTGTGCGAGCTTTGCTGTAATATGCGCCGCCTGCAGCATCTCCTCCTCCGTCAAAAAGGAAAGATAGCGCGCCATAATGGCCTTTCTGCCTGCCAAAATCTCCTCGAACTTTCTGTCTCCTTCGTCAGTAAGACTGAGATCAATCACTCGCCTGTCTTTTGTGTTGTGTGTTCTGGCGATAAGATTTTTTTGTTCAAGGCGATCTGCCATCAGCGTTACCGCGCTTGGCTTCACCTCCATACGCTCGGCAATTTCAGAAATTTTGAGGCTGCCGTGTTTCTTTAGGCTGGCCAGCACAAACAGCTGCGCTGGGGTGACACCTTGTTTCTCCATGCTTTCCAGCATTTCAGGCTGTATCTTTTGAAAGAGCGCCTGTAGCGATAATTGAATATCGGACATTAACTGATCCGCACTCTTCATATTCATTTCCCCTCTGTTACATACACTGTATATATATTTTGATAACAAAATAGTTAATGCTTATTAAATATAAATAAGCGTAAATGAAAAGTCAACTGATTTTACACAAAAAAAGGATAGATGCCCGAAAGAACATCGTATCCCTTTTACTAATGTTGTTATTGCTGATAAGGAGACTGCTGCTGAATGGTCTGCTGGAATTTTTGATAGGACTGCTGCAGCTTTTGTGCATCCTCCGCTTCAACAGAATACCATCCATATTGGAACATAAGGTCATATAGTTTTCTTTGCGCTTTTTGTGACTCATCAAAAATGGATTGAATATCCTGATAAAGAGACTCGTGGCTGAATTCGTGCAAGGCAGTGCAATAAGCTGTTGTCATGTATTTTTCGGTTGTCAGCAATTCGTTGACGAAATCTCTGTCATTCATTTCCGATGTTGTCGGTACAGGTGTCTGCGGGTTGCTGATTTTTTGATTTTGCTGATTCATTCTGGCGCCTCCTTATTGGATGTAGCCGGACTGCTGCTGGCCTGGCTGCAGGTGCTTTAATATTCTTTGATAGTGATCATGATGCATGTGTCCGACGCGGTCGAGTTCTTGCTTTAACGTTTGATCCTGGCACTGCTGCGCCATGAAATGCGCTTTTTTCATCGCGAGCAAATTCCAGTTCAGCATGTCATTAAGATACAAATGATCCTTTGTCGAAATAACGGAAGGCGGCATTTGAGATTGCTGCTGATTATCCATTGTGATCCTCCTTTGGTTTCTGTTCATTTTATAGTTTCCTTCAGACTGGGAGTTATATACAGGTGTTTTGAAGATGACGGGGGAGGGAGTCGAATGTTGAGACATGTGTTTTTATTCTTTTCTCAAAATAAAACACTTACCAAGTTCGCAAAAGCATACGGAACGCGGCTTGGAGCACGAAGGTTTGTCGCAGGGGATACGATTGAATCGGCGGTTAAGACCGTCAAAAGGCTAAACAGATCCGGTTTGTGTGCAACAATTGATTATTTAGGCGAGTATGCAGCTTCGGAAAAAGAAGCGAACCAAGTCGCAGAGGAATGCAAGAAAGCCATTCAAGCCATTGCCGAACATCAATTGGACTCAGAGCTTTCACTTAAGCTGACCTCAATCGGGCTCGATCTTTCAGAAGAACTTGCTCTTACTCATTTGCGCGCCATTCTTTCCGTTGCGAAGCAATATGATGTTGCTGTGACCATTGATATGGAAGACTATTCTCATTATGAACAGACACTTTCTATTTACAGGCAATGCAAACAGGAATTTGAGAAGCTCGGCACGGTCATTCAGGCGTATCTGTACCGGGCGGCAGAAGATATCAGAAAGATGCGGCACTTAAAGCCGAATCTCAGACTTGTAAAAGGCGCTTATAAAGAATCTGCGGCTGTAGCGTTTCCCGACAAAAGAGGCACGGACCTTCATTTTCAGAGCTTAATAAAGCTGCAGTTGTTAAGCGGGAACTACACGGCTGTCGCCACACATGACGATGACATCATTGCATTTACGAAACAGCTCGTCGCCGAACATCAAATCCCCGCGTCGCAATTTGAGTTTCAAATGCTATACGGCATCAGGCCGGAGCGTCAGAAGGAACTCGCCAAGGAAGGCTACAGAATGCGTGTGTATGTCCCATATGGAACGGACTGGTTCAGCTACTTTATGAGAAGAATTGCCGAACGGCCTGCCAATGCAGCGTTTGTGTTAAAAGGAATTTTGAAAAAGTGAAAGCAGCCGCGGGAAGCAGCTGCATTATGATTGTTCCATGTTATGTTTTTTATACTGCTGATTTTGACTTGTCCGTTTTCCGCCGCCGTAATGCTGAGTCGGACCGGCATCTCCTTTTACGCTCGCCGCGCTGACTGCCGCTGAAGACGGATTTTTTTTCTCTCGTACCATTCCCTTCACCTCCGGACTTAAGTTGCCCGACTTTTATAGGCTTCATACAAAAAAATAACAAATTAGCTATTGAAGTCGAACCGGAAATCTTTTAAGATGAAAGAAGAAACGGGTTTCATTTTTTTTGGTCAAAAAATGAATGACTATTCATTCAATGTTCAAGGGGGATATCTCATGCACAAACACATTCGGAAGGCAGCCGTTTTAGGATCGGGGGTAATGGGTTCCGGGATAGCGGCGCATTTGGCTAACATCGGAATTCCTGTCCTGCTGCTAGATATTGTGCCGAACGATTTGACAAAGGAAGAGGAAAAAAAGGGGCTGACGAAGGACAGTCCAGAGGTGCGCAGCAGGCTGAGCCGACAGTCGGTGAAAAAACTGCTGAAACAAAAGCCCGCTCCCCTCACATCAGCGAAAAATACCTCCTATATTACACCGGGCAATCTGGAGGATGATGCAGAAAAACTGAAAGAAGCAGATTGGATTATTGAGGTCGTTGTCGAAAACCTTGAAGTCAAAAAGAAAATTTTCGCTCTTGTGGATGAACATCGAAAGACTGGAAGCATCGTCTCAAGCAACACATCCGGCATATCAGTACAGGAAATGGCTGAAGGCCGGTCGGATGATTTTAAAGCCCATTTTCTCGGAACGCATTTTTTTAATCCCGCACGCTATTTAAAGCTGCTGGAGATCATCCCGATTAAGGAAACCGATCCTGATATTTTAAAGTTTATGACAGCTTTCGGAGAAAATGTCCTCGGGAAAGGCGTTGTTACAGC
Source organism: Bacillus sp. 204(2023) (assembly GCF_037027505.1). NCBI lineage: Bacteria > Bacillati > Bacillota > Bacilli > Caryophanales > Bacillaceae > Bacillus > Bacillus sp. 204(2023). The sequence continues at coordinate 181,613 of NZ_JAXCHE010000005.1, forward strand.
AAAGGACACACCGAACTTTATCGCAAACCGCATCGGGACGTACGGGCTTCTCGTGACAGTCCAAGAAATGCTGAAAGGCGGTTATCAGGTCGGGGAGGTTGATTCGATCACAGGACCGCTGATCGGCAGGCCGAAAAGCGCCACCTTTAGAACGCTTGATGTGGTCGGCCTCGATACATTCGCCCACGTTGCCCGAAATGTGTATGACAAAGCGGATGGCGATGAAAAAGAAGTGTTTCGCCTTCCAAGCTTCATGAACGATATGCTGGAAAAAGGGTGGATCGGAAGTAAGGCCGGCCAAGGCTTTTATAAAAAAGAAGGAAAAACGATTTATGAGCTTGACCCAGTGACGCTTACTTACGGCGAGCGGACAAAAATGAAAACACCGGCACTTGAAGCGGCAAAACAGGCAAAAGGGACAAAAGCCAAAATGAAAGCGCTTATTTATTCGGATGACAGAGCCGGCAGTTTGCTGTGGAATATCACATCTCAAACCCTGCTTTACTCAGCCGAGCTGCTTGGCGAGATTGCCGATGATATTCATGCGATTGACCAAGCCATGAAGTGGGGATTCGGCTGGGAGCTGGGCCCGTTTGAAATGTGGGACGCCATCGGCCTCAGGCAGTCAGCGGAAAAGCTTGAGCAGCTTGGAGCAGATATGCCTGGCTGGATAAAAGAGATGCTGGACAAAGGAAATGAAACCTTCTACACCAAAGAGAACGGAACGGTATTTTATTATGACCGCGGCGAATACAGAGCCGTCAAAGAAAATAAAAAACGAATTCATTTACAAGCACTTAAAGAAACAAAAGGCGTGATTGCGAAAAACAGCGGAGCAAGCTTAATTGACCTTGGAGATGATGTGGCCCTTCTTGAATTTCATTCGAAAAGCAATGCGATCGGCCTCGATATCATTCAAATGATCCACAAAGGATTAGAGGAAACAGAACGGAATTACAAGGGGCTTGTCATCGGCAATCAAGGGAAAAATTTCTGCGTCGGCGCGAATCTCGCCATGATCTTAATGGAAGTCCAAGATGACAACTTTTTGGAAGTTGATTTTGTGATCCGCCGTTTTCAGGAGACGATGATGAAGATCAAATACAGTGCGAAACCGGTCGTCGCCGCGCCATTTGGCATGACGCTCGGCGGAGGAACGGAAGTATGCCTGCCTGCGGCGCGTACTCAAGCGGCAAGCGAAGCCTATATGGGCCTTGTTGAATCAGGTGTCGGCCTCATCCCTGGCGGAGGGGGAAACAAAGAGCTGTACATCAATCATCTTCGCTGCGGCCTTGATCCGATGAATGCGGCAATGAAAACATTTGAAACGATTGCAATGGCGAAAGTGTCCGCTTCCGCTCAAGAGGCTCGTGAGATGAACATCTTAAAAGAAACGGATCAGATCAGCGTGAATCAAGACCACCTGTTATACGATGCGAAGCAGCTGGCCGCATCTTTATATGATACCGGCTGGCGGCCGCCTGTAAAAGAAAAGGTCAAGGTGCCGGGAGAAACCGGTTATGCGGCACTCTTGCTTGGCGCTGAGCAGATGAAGCTGTCCGGCTATATATCTGAGCATGATTTCAAGATCGCGAAAAAACTCGCTTATGTCATTGCGGGCGGAAAAGTGCCGTTCGGTACAGAGGTTGATGAAGAGTATTTATTGGAGATCGAAAGAGAAGCGTTTTTGAGTTTGGCAGGAGAGGCAAAATCTCAAGCGCGAATGCAGCATATGCTTGTGAAAGGTAAACCTTTACGGAATTAGGAGGGAGCTTATGAAAGAGGCAGTCATTGTGTCAGGTGCAAGAACACCGGTTGGAAAAGCAAAAAAAGGATCGTTGGCCACCGTTCGCCCGGATGATTTGGGAGCGATTTGTGTAAAAGAGACACTGAAACGGGCAGGCGGCTACGAAGGCAATATTGACGATTTGATTATTGGCTGTGCAACGCCTGAAGCGGAGCAGGGGCTTAATATGGCGAGAAATATCGGTGCGCTCGCGGGCCTGCCGTACACGGTTCCAGCGATTACAGTTAACCGTTATTGCTCTTCAGGCCTTCAGTCTATTGCATATGCAGCAGAAAAAATTATGCTTGGCGCCTACGATACAGCGATCGCCGGCGGAGCAGAATCCATGTCGCAAGTTCCGATGATGGGGCATGTTACCCGTCCGAACCTTGCTTTGGCAGAAAAGGCACCGGAATATTATATGAGCATGGGACACACAGCCGAGCAAGTCGCGAAAAAATACGGCGTCTCCCGTGAGGAACAAGACGCGTTTGCCGTTCGCAGCCACCAAAACGCCGCTAAAGCCCTTGCAGAAGGGAAATTTAAAGATGAGATTGTACCTGTCGAAGTGACGGTGACAGAAATTGGAGAAAACCATAAGCCTATGGAAAAACAGTTTGTGTTTTCTCAGGATGAAGGTGTTCGCCCGCAAACGACTGCAGACATCTTATCGACATTGCGCCCGGCCTTTTCCGTTGACGGGACGGTGACTGCGGGCAATTCCTCGCAGACGAGTGACGGAGCGGCGGCTGTCATGCTGATGGACCGGGAAAAAGCCGATGCTCTTGGCCTGGCGCCGCTTGTGAAATTCCGCTCCTTTGCGGTAGGCGGCGTGCCGCCGGAAGTGATGGGAATCGGACCGGTGGAAGCGATTCCGCGCGCTTTGAAGCTTGCCGGACTTCAGCTGCAGGACATCGGATTGTTTGAACTGAATGAAGCTTTTGCCTCACAAGCCATTCAAGTAATCAGGGAATTGGGAATTGATGAAGAAAAAGTGAATGTCAACGGGGGCGCAATCGCGCTTGGACACCCGCTTGGCTGTACGGGCACAAAGCTTACACTCTCACTCATCCATGAAATGAAACGGAGAAACGAGCAATTTGGAGTCGTGACCATGTGTATCGGCGGCGGGATGGGAGCGGCCGGTGTATTTGAATTATGCTAAAGGGGGAAAAACAAATGGCAAAAAAAACGGCTGAAGTACAAAAAGGCGGCGGATTTTTAATCGAGGATGTCACATACGATCAAATATATACACCGGAGGATTTCACTGACGAGCATAAAATGATTGCGAAAACAACGGAGGATTACATCGAGCAAGATGTTCTCCCTCATATAGATGATATCGAAAACCACCAATTCGAGCATTCTGTCAGACTGTTGAAGAAAGCGGGCGAACTAGGGCTGCTTGGCGCCGATGTGCCGGAAGAATACGGAGGGCTCGGCCTTGATAAAATCAGCTCGGCACTCATCACTGAGAAATTTTCTCGTGCGGGAAGCTTTTCTCTTTCTTATGGCGCGCATGTCGGTATTGGTTCCTTGCCGATCGTCTTTTTCGGATCAGAAGAACAAAAGAAAAAATATTTGCCTGGACTCGCTTCCGGCGAAAAGATCGCCGCTTATGCTCTGACTGAGCCTGGCTCTGGGTCTGATGCACTTGGAGCAAAAACAACAGCTGTGCTGAATGAAGCAGGAACCCATTATATATTAACAGGGGAAAAACAGTGGATTACCAACTCTGCTTTTGCCGATGTATTTGTGGTTTACGCCAAGGTGGACGGCGACAAGTTTTCAGCCTTTATTGTAGAAAAAGAGTTCCCGGGTGTCTCCACGGGACCGGAAGAAAAGAAAATGGGAATCAAGGGATCATCGACAAGAACCCTCATTCTGGATCAAGCTGAAGTGCCAAAGGAAAACCTGCTCGGAGAAATCGGCAAAGGGCATGTCATCGCCTTTAATATTTTAAACATCGGCCGTTACAAACTGGCGGTTGGCACAATCGGCGCATCTAAACGCGTCATCGAGCTGTCTGCGGCATACGCAAATCAGCGCCGCCAATTTAAAACGCCGATTGCTGGTTTTTCATTGACACAGGAAAAAATCGGAACAATGGCCTCAAGGCTGTATGCGATGGAAAGCTCTGTATACAGAACCGTCGGGCTGTTTGAAGACAATATGAGCCAGTTCACGGCCGAAGATCTCAAGGACGGCCGGCAAATTGCCAAATCGATTGCGGAATACGCCATCGAATGCTCTCTGAATAAGGTATTCGGCTCTGAAACGCTTGATTATATCGTTGATGAAGGCGTGCAGATTCATGGAGGCTACGGCTTTATGCAGGAGTACGAAGTAGAAAGGGCCTATAGGGATTCAAGGATCAATCGGATTTTTGAAGGCACAAACGAAATCAACCGGTTAATCGTGCCAAGCACCTTCCTGAAAAAAGCGCTTAAAGGCGAGCTGCCTTTATTCGAAAAAGCGCAGTCGCTGCAGGAAGAACTCATGATGCTTATGCCTGAAGAGCCTGGAAGCGGCGTCTTAGAGCAGGAGAAATATATCGTCAAGCAAGCCAAAAAAATTGCGTTGTTTGCTGCCGGCCTAGCCGCGCAAAAATACGGAAAAGCGATCGATCGAGAGCAAGAAATTCTCGTGAACGTAGCGGATATCGTCAGCAATGTATACGCAATGGAATCAGCCGTGCTCAGAACGGAAAAGGCCATTGCAGCACAAGGCGCTGAAAAAGCAGCGCAAAAAGTGTTGTACACAGAAATTTTCGTTCAAGAGGCCTTTAACGAAATTGAAGCGCATGCGAAGGAATCCCTTATCGCAATGGAAGAAGGAGATTCACTCCGCATGATGCTTTCCGCTCTGCGCAAGCTGACACGCGTAACGCCTAAAAACGTGATTCAGAAAAAACGCGAGGCGGCGGCAGGCATTTTTGAGGCTGAGAAATATACTGTCTGATTGGCCAAGAGCTCCGCATGCGCGGAGCTTTTTTTAAGAAGCACTGTTTTAGGTTTTTAAAACAAACTGTGTTAAAATAACCTCGATTATTTTATTGAGGGGGAAGAAGATGTCGTTAACTTTTTACTGGTACCCTAAATGCGGAACGTGCCGCAAAGCAAAGAAGTGGCTTGAAGAGCATGGAAAAGAAATAAACGAAATACATATTGCTGAGCAGCCGCCAAGCAAAGAAGAATTAAAAGCGCTTTATGAAAAAAGCGGGCTGGATCTCAAGAAATTTTTCAACACGAGCGGCATGAAATACCGCGAGCTCAATCTCAAGGAAAAGCTGTATCACATGTCAGAGGACGAACAGCTCGAGCTGTTGGCTTCAGATGGTATGCTGATCAAACGCCCGCTTACAACAGACGGCGAAAAAGTGACTGTCGGATTTAAAGAAGACCAATTTGAAGAAAACTGGGCTTAATGTAAATTTTTTTTGAAAAGTGTGGTATCTTCTTATTGTAGTGCTGTAAAAAATGGAGGGATTCAATTGAGCATACCAAAAGATTTGCGTTACTCAGGAGAACACGAGTGGGTAAAAGTTGAAGGAGAAAAAGCCAGAATCGGAATTACGCATTTTGCCCAGTCCGAACTAGGCGACATCGTGTTTGTCGAACTTCCTGAAGTGGGCGCTGAAATCAAAGCGGACGAGCCATTCGGCAGTGTTGAATCCGTTAAAACGGTATCTGAGCTTTATGCACCGATTAACGGAACGGTTGTGGAAGTAAACGAAGATCTTGATGACAGTCCGGAATTCGTAAACGAATCTCCGTACGAAAAAGCATGGATGATCGTCGTTGAGCCATCTGACGCTTCTGAAATTGAAAAACTGATGACAGCAGAGCAATACGAAGAGATGACACAAGAAGACTAAAACAGGATAGCCGTAAAAGCAATTGGACACGCTAACGTTATGGGAGGTGTCCAATATGGCTTTCGACAAACAAAAGCTCGATGTCACCAATGACGTGACAGGCCGCTTTCAAAATGGCCGGCTCTCGTTATATCATGATAATGAGATGATCGGCCAAATGACAAGCATGAATGAATATGAGCTTAAGTCCGGTTATTCCTTTGAAAATGAGAAATTTTATAAGACAGCCGATGTGGTCTCTGGAGACGACGCAAAATATGTAGATTGTGACTACGAAAACGGCTGGTGTTAATGTTGGCGGTGAATTTCACTGCCTTCTTTTACAATCTGAACGTTTCAAATTTGACGCGGCAGGTGAACAAGATGAAGATGGATGAGCTGGAAAAGGTTATGATTGTCGAGGGGAAATCAGATAAAGAGAAAATCGAAAGCGTCCTGAATGAGCCGGTGCGCATTATCTGCACAAACGGAACAATCAGCCAGCTGAGGCTCGAGGAATTGTCTGACGAGCTTTATGATAAAGACGTCTATATATTAGTTGATGCTGATGAATCAGGTGAGAAATTGAGAAAACAGCTGAAGCGTGAATTTAATGAAGCCTGCCATCTCCATATCGACAGAGCCTATAAGGAAGTAGCGGCTGCGCCCAGGCACCATGTCGCCTCTGTATTGCTGCGTGCGAATCTGAATGTCCATACTATTTTTCTTGAAAGAAAGTCCCGAGGTGTATAGCATGAAAGAACTCCAAGAACACGAACTTGATCACATTGAAGATGATGTGTACCTTCTATATTTATATACTCCGTTTTGCGGCACCTGCCAGCTTGCAAGCAAAATGCTGACAGTGGTGAAAGAAATGCTGCCGGATGTCGCCTTCTATCAAAACAATGTCAATTACTCTCCGACATTCGCAAAAGCGTATCAAATTGAAAGCGTCCCTTGTTTTCTGCTGTTTAAAGGCGGAAAGATGGTCGAAAGAGGATATGCATTTCATTCCGTTTCTTATTTATATGAGCTGATCAAACAAAAATCATCTTCCGCATCCCATTTATGACATATTTCTCAGCATATCCAATGAAATTGTCGTTCGTTTTATAAAGGGGTTCTTGCGACAAAGAGAGAAATGTGTATGTATGACCAACAAATAGGAGGTTGTACATATGGAGAAAGCGGAAGTTTTAGAGGATGAGTATCAGCATCTGTTTTTAAAACCCCTTTTGAATGCCTCAACATTGCTCATTACCTTCCAAGGAGAAGCAGAAGCCTTAACCGTCTCAATAAACGAACAGGGAGAAATGAAAAAAGTTTCTCCGCCCCAAACGTCCAACCTGACCTTTTACGGAAACCAAACGGAAATTATTGATTTATTGCACGGAGACATCTCCCTTCAGCACCTGATTCAGAGCGGAAGCCTCAAAGTAAAGGGGTCATTCAGGGCCCTGTTAAAACTGGAAGCCATTCTCTGGCTGACAAATGGATTTTTTCAGAGGATTTTAAAAAATTAAAAAATAATAAATTATTATAATAGTAAAAGTTGACATCATTTATTTTATTGACATTTAATCATTCGCCGTGCTATTCTACATTAAGAATTTCCGGACGAAAAAGACTATATATTTCTCTTATCAAGAGAGGTGGAGGGAAGTGCCCTATGAAGCCCGGCAACCATCAACGCTGTTGAAATGGTGCCAATTCACACGAAGCGTTCAGCTTTGAAAGATGAGAGAAAGGCATTTTATATAAGCCTTTCTGCTCAAGTGTGCAGAAAGGCTTTTCTTTTGCAGAAAAAACCGGAAGATTTCTTAGAATAGTGTTAAGGCAGGTGATTGCTTTGATCAATCTTCAGGATGTTTCAAAAGTTTACAAGTCGAAACATGGAGATGTCAATGCTGTCCAAAACGTCTCGCTTTCCATTAAAAAAGGTGAGATTTTTGGAATTATAGGATATAGCGGAGCTGGTAAGAGTTCCTTAATCCGTCTGCTGAACGGCCTTGAGAAACCAACCTCAGGAACCGTGGAAGTGGCGGGAACCAAGATTAATGAAGTAAATGGACGCGGTTTAAGAAAAGCACGCCATGAGATCAGTATGATTTTCCAGCATTTCAATTTGCTTTGGTCGCGGACTGTCAGAGATAATATCATGTTTCCTTTGGAAATTGCCGGAGTGAAAAAGAGCGAGCGGATCAAGCGCGCCAATGAACTGATTAAACTGGTAGGTTTAGAAGGAAAAGAAAAATCATATCCGTCTCAGCTGAGCGGCGGGCAGAAGCAGCGTGTCGGAATTGCCAGAGCGCTTGCAAACAATCCGAAGGTTCTCCTTTGTGACGAAGCGACATCAGCATTAGATCCGCAAACGACAGATTCAATTCTGGATCTATTGTCCGATATTAATGAAAGACTCGGTTTGACGATTGTGCTGATTACGCACGAAATGCATGTCATCCGCAAAATCTGCAACAGAGTCGCCGTCATGGAAAACGGCAAGGTGGTCGAAGAAGGCGAGGTTCTCGATGTCTTCAAAAATCCAAAGGAACAAATGACAAAACGATTTGTTCAGCAGGTGACAGAGCCGGAAGAAACGAAAGAGACGCTTCAGCACCTTCTTGATGATACAGCATCAGGAAAAATGGTTCAGCTCACATTTGTCGGTGAGTCAGCTGAACAGCCTCTGATTACAGAGATGATCAGAAACTTCAATGTCAGCGTCAATATTCTGCAAGGGAAAATTTCGCAGACGAAGGATGGGGCTTACGGTTCACTGTTCATCCACATTGACGGAGACGAGGAAGAAGTGCAAAACGTGATCCGATTCATTAATGACAAACAGGTGAAAGCAGAGGTGATCACGAATGTTTGAAAAATACTTCCCGAACGTTGATTTAACTGAATTATGGAACGCGACATATGAAACACTTTATATGACGCTGATTTCTTTACTGTTTGCTTTTGTCATCGGGGTCATCCTCGGCTTGCTGCTCTTTCTGACGAGCAAAGGAAGCCTCTGGCAGAATAAAGCGGTCAACTCTGTGATTGCGGCCGTTGTTAACATATTCAGATCGATTCCGTTCCTTATTTTAATTATTTTACTATTAGGTTTTACGAAATTTTTAGTCGGCACGATCTTAGGGCCAAACGCCGCATTGCCGGCGCTGGTAATCGGCTCGGCACCATTTTACGCGCGCCTTGTTGAAATCGCGCTGCGTGAGGTGGATAAAGGTGTGATTGAAGCCGCTAAATCAATGGGCGCGAAAACGTCTACGATTATTTTCAAAGTGCTGATTCCGGAATCAATGCCTGCTCTTATTTCTGGCATTACGGTTACTGCCATCGCTTTGATCGGCTCAACGGCAATTGCCGGAGCCATTGGTTCAGGAGGCCTTGGAAACCTTGCGTACGTAGAAGGATATCAGTCTAATAACGCTGATGTTACCTTCGTTGCTACTGTGTTTATTTTAATCATCGTGTTTATTATTCAAATCATCGGTGATCTAATAACAAATATTATAGACAAACGATAAGGGAGGATTTACATTGAAAAAGCTATTTTTGGGTGCATTACTGCTTGTATTTGCAGGAGTTATGGCTGCCTGCGGTTCGAATAACGGCGCTGAATCCGGCAAGAAAGAAATTGTCGTTGCGGCAACAAAAACACCGCATGCGGAAATTTTAAAAGAAGCTGAACCATTGCTGAAAGAAAAAGGCTATACGCTGAAAGTGAAAGTGCTTAGTGATTACAAAATGTACAATAAAGCTTTAGCTGATAAAGAAGTGGACGCGAACTACTTCCAGCACATTCCTTACCTTGAGCAAGAAATGAAAGAAAACACAGATTACAAACTTGTGAATGCCGGCGCTGTTCACTTAGAGCCATTCGGTATTTACTCTAAAACATACAAATCACTGAAAGACCTTCCAGACGGTGCGACAATCATTCTGACAAACAACGTTGCTGAACAAGGCCGTATGCTTGCAATGCTTGAAAACGCTGGATTAATCACTCTTGATTCTAAGGTAGAAACAGTTGATGCAACATTGAAAGACATTAAGAAAAACCCGAAAAACCTTGAATTCAAAAAAGTAGCGCCTGAATTAACGGCAAAAGCATATGAAAACAAAGAAGGAGACGCGGCCTTCATCAATGTAAACTATGCGATCCAAAATAAATTAAATCCTAAAAAAGATGCAATTGAAGTAGAATCAACGAAAAACAATCCATACGCTAACATCATCGCAGTAAGAAAAGGTGAAGAAGATTCTGCAAAAATCAAAGCGCTGATGGAAGTTCTTCACTCTAAAAAGGTCAAAGACTTCATCGAGAAAAAATACGACGGAGCTGTGCTTCCTGTATCTGAATAAGACTGAAACCCCGGATGAGAAATCCGGGGTTTTTTTCGCGTATTTTCCTAAAAGCTGTTCATAATAAAAAGGAATGTTAAACAGATGGAGGGATTTTCTTTGAATCAAGACAGAGGAAGCATGCAGGACGCGTTAAAACAATATAAACATGGTTTAGGCACATTTGAACAAAAGATGCCCCTGATGGGAAGAAAATTTAACGAATTTACTGAACAGTGCTTTGCCGGGAATTCTCTGACTGAAAGAGAAAAACAGCTGATCGCCCTCGGAATTGCCATCAATGCTCAGGACGAATATTGCATGATCTATCATACAAAAGGCTGTCTCGATCAGGGAGCGACAGAAGAAAACATTCTCGAAGCCGTCAGTGTGGCAGCGGCATTTGGAGGCGGCGCAGCTTTCAGCCAAGGCGTGACAGTCGTTCAACAGTGCATTGAGGAATTCGGAAACACCACGCATTAAGAGAAGGAATATTCCGAAAAACCATTCTCATTTGTTCTGAAAGGATGCTTTCGTCTCATCTGCCGCTATTTCACGCCAAATCGTTTTTGCGGCATCCAACGCAGCACTGGTACAATAAAAAGCAAATATATGAAGGGATTGATTCATTATTTGCAGCAGCCAGGACAGACTGAACCTCGATTATACGTCAGAAATGGAAAAAGCGATGCAGCTGTCACACGGAATTGGATACGAGGAATATGGACGCCGGCTGGAAACAAGAATGAAAGTAGAGCGGCAGAGAGAGCTTGATTACGAAAAAAGCAAGCGGATTTCTGCGGGAGCTTATTGAGAAAATCAATCTTTTAAAAAAGGGTGGGAATCCACTCTTTTTCTTTTTCAATCGCTTTAATAAAGTGCTGATCTTTGTTAAACTTGAGGAATGTGCAAGGCACGATAAAAAGTTGTATTTACTTTTCATTTGTTATAAAATTAGAATGAGAATAAAATGAGAATAATGATTATATATTTTTGGAGGTATAGATATGGCTGCTTCAACATTAACGATCAAAGATCTTCACGTTGAAATCGAAGGGAAAGAGATCTTAAAGGGTGTAAACCTTGAAATAAAAGGTGGAGAATTCCACGCAGTAATGGGCCCGAACGGAACTGGTAAATCCACATTATCAGCTGCTATTATGGGGCATCCTAAATATGAAGTAACAAAAGGCAGCATCACGCTTGACGGCAAAGATGTACTGGAGATGGAAGTGGACGAGCGTGCGCAGGCAGGCTTATTCCTTGCGATGCAGTACCCAAGTGAAATCAGCGGTGTGACAAATGCCGACTTCCTTCGCTCAGCAATCAACGCACGCAGAGAAGAAGGCGATGAAATTTCTCTCATGAAATTCATCCGCAAAATGGACGAAAACATGGAGTTCCTTGAAATGGACCCTGAAATGGCTCAGCGCTATCTTAACGAAGGCTTCTCAGGCGGAGAGAAAAAACGTAACGAAATCCTTCAATTAATGATGATTGAACCGAAAATCGCCATCCTTGATGAAATCGACTCAGGTCTTGATATTGACGCTTTGAAAGTTGTATCAAAAGGGATCAACAAAATGCGCAGCGAAAGCTTCGGCTGCCTGATGATCACTCACTATCAGCGCCTGTTAAACTACATCACTCCGGATGTTGTTCACGTTATGATGCAAGGCCGCGTTGTAAAATCCGGCGGTGCAGAGCTTGCTCAGCGTCTTGAAGCAGAAGGTTATGACTGGATCAAACAAGAACTTGGCATTGAAGACGAAACTGTTGGCCAAGAAGCGTAAGCGTTAGGGGGATTAATATGACACTAGGTACAAAACTATCCGTAGATCAGGAGTATCTCAAAAGCTTTTCCGAAAAGCACCAAGAACCTGCCTGGCTGAAGAACCTGCGCTTACAGGCTCTTGAACAAGCTGAGGATCTGCCGATGCCGAAACCTGACAAAACAAAAATCACAAACTGGAACTTCACGAATTTCGCGAAGCATACAGTGGATAACGAACCGCTTTCTTCATTAGAAGATTTGACTGATGAAGTAAAAGCGCTGATCGACGTTGAAAACGAAGATAAAACATTATACGTACAGCGTGACCAGACGCCGGCATATCTTTCTCTTTCTCAAGAATTGAAAGACAAAGGCGTCATCTTCACTGATATTCTGACTGCTGCACGTGAGCACAGCGACTTGGTGGAGAAATACTTTATGAAGGACGGCGTGAAAGTTGACGAACATAAGTTAACTGCACTTCACGCGGCTCTTGTTAACGGAGGAGCATTCCTTTATGTTCCGAAAAATGTTCAGGTGGAGACGCCGGTTCAGGCTGTTTATGTCCACGAAAGCAATGATACAGCTCTATTCAACCACGTGCTGATTGTGGCTGAAGACCACAGCTCTGTAACATATGTAGAAAACTACATCAGCACTGTAAACCCGAAAGACGCTGTCTTCAATATTATCAGTGAGGTCATCACAGGTGATAATGCCAGCGTGACATACGGTGCGGTGGATAATCTGTCAAGCGGTGTGACAACTTATGTGAACCGCCGCGGTGCTGCGCGCGGACGCGACAGCAAAATCGAGTGGGCTCTTGGCCTGATGAACGACGGCGACACGATTTCCGAAAATACAACAAACCTTTACGGTGACGGCACATACGGCGATACGAAAACGGTTGTTGTCGGAAGAGGAGAGCAAACAGAAAACTTCACAACACAAATCATCCATTTCGGTAAAGCTTCTGAAGGCTATATCTTGAAGCACGGTGTGATGAAGGATTCCGCTTCTTCTATCTTTAACGGAATCGGCAAAATCGAACATGGCGCTTCTAAAGCGAATGCGGAGCAAGAATCACGCGTGCTGATGCTTAGCGAAAAAGCACGCGGAGACGCAAACCCTATTCTTTTAATTGACGAAGACGATGTAACTGCAGGACATGCGGCATCTGTCGGCCGTGTGGACCCTATTCAGCTTTACTACCTGATGAGCCGCGGAATTCCAAAAGAAGAAGCAGAACGCTTAGTCATTTACGGATTCCTTGCACCGGTAGTAAATGAACTTCCGATTGAAGGCGTTAAGAAACAATTAGTTTCTGTTATCGAAAGGAAAGTGAAGTAATGAATATCACAGATATTCGTGAACAGTTCCCGATCCTTCATCAGCAAGTGAACGGACATGATCTCGTTTATCTCGACAGCGCGGCGACTTCCCAGAAGCCGCGTGCTGTCATTGAAACACTGGATAAGTATTATAACCAATACAATTCCAATGTTCACCGGGGCGTCCATACACTTGGAACCAGAGCGACAGATGGTTATGAAGGAGCGCGTGAAAAAGTCCGCAAGTTTATTAACGCGAAGTCAATGGCTGAGATTATTTTCACAAAAGGCACGACCACATCACTGAATATGGTGGCGTTAAGCTATGCACGCGCCAACCTGGAACCTGGTGATGAAGTGGTCATCACCTACATGGAGCATCATGCGAATATCATTCCGTGGCAGCAGGCTGTAAAAGCAACTGGCGCCACATTAAAATATATTCCGCTGCAGGAAGACGGAACGATTTCTTTAGAAGACGTCAGAGAAACGGTCACAAGCAACACAAAAATTGTTGCGGTGTCTCATGTATCTAATGTCCTCGGCACGGTCAACCCGATTAAAGAAATGGCGAAAATCGCTCATGACAATGGGGCTGTCATTGTGGTGGACGGTGCACAAAGCACGCCTCACATGAAAATTGACGTGCAGGATCTCGATTGCGACTTCTTTGCGCTTTCTTCCCATAAAATGTGCGGACCTACCGGTGTTGGTGTGCTGTACGGAAAGAAAGCCCTGCTGGAAAACATGGAGCCTGCCGAATTCGGTGGTGAAATGATCGACTTTGTCGGGCTTTATGAATCAACTTGGAAAGAGCTTCCGTGGAAATTCGAAGCGGGTACGCCGATTATTGCAGGAGCAATCGGCCTCGGTGCCGCCATTGATTTTCTCGAAGAAATCGGTCTTGATGAGATTTCTCGCCATGAGCACAAGCTTGCAGCTTATGCGCTTGAACGCTTCCGCCAGCTTGACGGCGTAACGGTTTACGGGCCGGAAGAGCGTGCCGGGCTTGTCACATTTAACCTTGATGATGTTCATCCGCACGATGTGGCGACTGTGCTTGATGCGGAGGGAATCGCAGTCAGAGCCGGCCACCATTGTGCGCAGCCGCTGATGAAATGGCTGGATGTAACTGCTACTGCAAGAGCAAGCTTTTATCTGTATAATACAGAGGAAGAGATTGATAAGCTTGTGGAAGCTCTTCAAAAGACAAAGGAGTATTTTACAAATGTCTTTTAATGCAAACTTAGATACATTGTACAGACAGGTGATTATGGATCATTACAAAAACCCGCGAAATAAAGGGGTTTTGAATGACAGCATTGTCGTGGATATGAACAATCCGACATGCGGCGACCGCATCAGACTGACAATGAAGCTTGACGGAGACATCGTGGAAGATGCGAAGTTTGAAGGGGAAGGCTGTTCCATTTCAATGGCATCCGCTTCGATGATGACTCAGGCGATTAAAGGGAAAGATATTGAAACTGCCCTTTCCATGTCTAAGATTTTCTCGGATATGATGCAAGGGAAAGAGTATGATGATTCTATAGATCTCGGGGATATTGAAGCCCTTCAAGGCGTTTCAAAATTCCCGGCCCGTATCAAATGTGCAACCCTGTCATGGAAAGCACTTGAAAAAGGAGTCGCGAAAGAAGAAGGCGGCAATTAAAAGGATTGGAGTGAAAATGGATGGCTAAAAAAATGCCTGATATTGGTGAATACAAGTATGGTTTTCACGACAAGGACGTTTCCATTTTCCGTTCAGAGCGCGGATTGACAAAAGAAATCGTAGAAGAAATTTCTCGCATGAAAGAAGAGCCTCAATGGATGCTTGATTTCCGCTTGAAATCACTTGAGCATTTCTACAATATGCCGATGCCTCAATGGGGCGGAGATTTAAACTCACTGAACTTTGACGAAATTACGTACTACGTAAAACCGTCTGAGCGTTCAGAGCGTTCTTGGGATGAAGTTCCTGAAGAAATTAAACAAACATTCGACAAGCTCGGTATTCCTGAAGCTGAACAAAAATACCTTGCGGGTGTTTCTGCTCAGTACGAATCTGAGGTTGTATACCACAACATGAAAGAAGATCTTGAAGCGCAAGGCATCGTCTTTAAAGACACTGACAGCGCGCTGAAGGAGAATGAAGATATTTTCCGTGAGCACTGGGCAAAAGTAATCCCGCCGACTGATAACAAGTTTGCGGCGCTTAACTCAGCTGTTTGGTCCGGCGGTTCTTTCATCTACGTGCCTAAAGGCGTGAAGGTTGAAACACCGCTACAAGCTTACTTCCGTATCAACTCTGAGAACATGGGTCAGTTCGAACGTACACTGATCATTGTTGACGAAGAAGCAAGCGTTCATTATGTTGAAGGCTGTACTGCGCCTGTTTACACAACAAACTCACTTCACAGTGCGGTCGTTGAGATCATCGTGAAAAAAGGCGGCTACTGCCGTTATACAACGATCCAAAACTGGGCGAACAACGTTTACAACCTTGTAACAAAGCGTACAGTCTGTGAAGAAAACGCAACAATGGAATGGATCGACGGCAACATCGGTTCTAAGCTGACAATGAAATATCCGGCTTGTATCCTAAAAGGCGAAGGCGCGCGCGGTATGACGCTTTCTATCGCTCTTGCGGGTAAAGGCCAGCATCAGGATGCAGGTGCGAAAATGATTCACCTTGCACCAAACACATCATCTACAATCGTATCAAAATCGATTTCAAAACAGGGCGGAAAAGTAACGTACCGCGGAATCGTCCACTTCGGACGCAAAGCGGAAGGCGCCCGCTCTAACATCGAGTGCGATACGCTCATTATGGATAACAAATCAACTTCAGACACAATTCCTTACAATGAAATCTTAAATGATAACATTTCATTGGAGCACGAAGCGAAAGTGTCTAAAGTATCTGAAGAGCAGCTCTTCTACTTGATGAGCCGCGGTATTTCTGAAGAAGAAGCAACTGAAATGATCGTAATGGGCTTCATCGAGCCATTCACAAAAGAGCTTCCAATGGAATACGCAGTTGAAATGAACCGTTTGATTAAGTTCGAAATGGAAGGTTCTATCGGTTAATACAGAAAACCCTTGTCACATTAATGCTTGTGGCAGGGGTTATTTTTTTATTTTTACTTTGAGTTTTTGTTCTTACTCTTACTGCTCTATGGGATTGTGAATAAACGAGTCGTCCGTTTTGAAGATTTTTTTCGGTTATGATGACTTAAAATTTGAAAAATATATTTTTTATCAGTAGAGATACCTACTTGATGCAAATAGACTATATACTCGGGGATAAAGAATAAGTTGGAGGATACTACCATCTTTTTTGAATTAAGTGTATACTTAAAAAGTAATATGTTTTGTTAAATAAAATAGATGTCATCATGAGTGGTTTAAGATGTAAATGTTAAAACTAACGATTATATTACGAACCTAATCGGAATTTATTATGTAATAGGTCATAAGGTTCGTATTTATGTGGATAAATCGTAAATAGCCAAGTTAAAAATAGTTGTAATCTTAAATAGAATGAACTATGAAATTAAAGCATTAGAGGTTTATACATGATACGAGTTTATTATTAACTCGCTAATATAAGATCAAATTTAATTTTGTTTATTTTAGAATTACATAATAAAAAACTAGGAGATGAAGGAATGAAACATGATATGATTCCAGCAACCTCTTCAATAAACCCACATCAGAAAGAAAATCTAAATTTGAAAGAAATTGAGTCAGGCCTAATGACATATTTACAAGAAATGGGGCTGCCAACTCAATCTGTACTTGTACCCGTTGAGCATAGGATAAATGTATTTAGAAACTTACCAGCTTCTTTAGAGAGACTAAGTAACGAGGGGAAAAGTAATTCTTTATATATATCAAAATTTGTTGCTGCTGTTACAGCCGGTTTGTTTGATTCCGCCTTAAATTATTTATGGGATGAAACTATAAACGAATTGAGAAATAGAGTAATTCATTATGATATAAATTACTTTTTTGATAATGCAGTGAAAAGTCAAGAAAAAAGAAAACGTTTAAAAGATGAGAGCGATTTAGACAAAATAGATGATAGTGAGCTAATATATGGTTCTCGAGAGATTGGTTTAATTTCTGAATTAGGATTTAAGCATTTAGACTATATAAGATATATGAGAAATTGGGCAAGTGCAGCTCATCCAAATCAAAATGAGTTAACAGGATTACAGTTGATAAGTTGGCTGGAAACTTGTATAAATGAAGTTATATCACTACCTCTATCAAATATTACAATTGAGATAAAAAAGTTACTTACAAATATTAAAGTAAATACAATTAGTGAGGAAGAAGCCAAACAAATTGCTACGTTCTTTCAAGATTTTTCAAAAGAGCAAGCTAATAATTTAGCCCAAGGTTTATTTGGTATCTACACTAGACATGATACTACTGTTCAAGTTAGAGAAAACATCCATAGATTATTACCATTTTTATGGGGATTTGTAGATGAAGAAACAAGAAATCTTTTAGGTGTGAAATATGGAAAATTCGTTGCAAACAATGACCAAGATGAGCAAAATAATGCCCGCTCTTTTTTAGAAGTTGTAAATGCTGAATCTTATATTCCAGATGGATTAAGAGCTACAGAAATTGAAACGGCTTTAGAGAATTTATTATCCGCTCATAGAGGTATTAATAATTTTTATAGTGAACCTCCATTAGCAAGAGAGCTTAAACGTTTAGTAGGTGATTCAAGTCAAGTACCACAACAAATTAATACTCATTATGTTAATACATTAGTGGAAGTTTTCTTAACTAATGGTAATGGAGTAGCTTGGGATGCTGAAACTATTTACTTAGAGCTAATAAGACAATTTAATGCTAATCAGGCTTTAATAGCAATACTGTCTTTTGACAATGAAATTATTTCTTCTAGGTTGCAACATACGTTATGTCAAAAGAAATTCAAGGAATTACTCGAGATTGTAAGAGTGAAAGTCACTTCACAAGCAGTCTTAGAGTTAATTAATGCAATAGAAGCATTTAATGGTCCCTTAGATAAGATTAAGAAAGACTCGTCTTTTGAGAGAAAGGTCAATGCTTTAAAGCAAATAATTCAGTGATTTAAGTCCCAAACTCAGTTTGATTAGAAATTACAAAAGTATAGTGTAACAAGCTTTGCTCAATTTATCTTGTATAGTTCATTGAGATTTAAGTTCGAAATGAAGGTTCATTCGGTTAATTCTTTCATAAAAAGGACGTGACTGGTTTCAGTCGCGTCCTTTTTGTATTGAGAAGAAAAACCGCTGGCCGAGGGGCCGCGGTTTTTTACTCTTCTTCTGTCTCTTGATTGATAATTTGCTTTACAGATGATCTGCTGTTATTTTCTCTGTTCATCTCTCGCAATTGAGTATAAGCCATATCGAATTCCTCTTTTGTCATCTGCTTTGCGGCTAATGCAGAGCATAATATAGCAAAAGCAATTGGCATTGTATCAATGTGAATGTCGATATGGACCTCTGAGTTGCCGCTGTTTTTGATAACAGATTCAGTAGTGGGTATCTCTTGAGTATGTCTGTTGAGAGGAATGATGTTTTCGTTCATTAGTCTTCTCCGTCTTGTGACTGCGCCTGTGCCTGATCCTGATCTGTATTCACGTTGACCACGACTTTTGCATTACCGCTGTTTTGGACTTTTGCGACTGCCGCATCGCGTCTGTTTTCTTCATTTTCATGACGATTTTCGCTCATGGTATCATCCTTTCTCTATTGATAGTGACAGGATATTCGATAGGAGAGTAAAGAGATTGGACGAACTTCGCGGTTTTTCCACATTAGGGCAAAAGGTCGAAGGAAAGCATTTGATTTGGTAAAATGAATAGACATTATAATAGAAAAGGTGTTTGCATATGAAATCGTACATCATCGTCGGCGCAGGGATTCTGGGCGCGTCGACGGCTTATCATCTCGCAAAATCAGGCGCTCGCGTTACTGTCATTGATCGGAAAGAGCCGGGACAAGCGACTGATGCGGCGGCAGGGATCGTCTGTCCTTGGCTCTCTCAGCGCCGCAATCAGGATTGGTATCAGCTTGCTAAGGGCGGGGCGCGATACTATGCGGATTTAATCAATCAGTTGGAAGAGGACGGAGAAACGGATACAGGATACAAACGTGTCGGTGCCATCAGCATTCATACTGACGCGTCTAAACTCGATAAAATGGAGGAAAGGGCATATAAGAGACGGGAGGATGCGCCGGAGATCGGCGACATTACCCGCTTGTCTGCAAGTGAAACGAAAAAGCTGTTTCCGATTTTAGCTGACGGCTATGAATCGGTTCACATCAGCGGTGCCGCCCGTGTGAACGGAAGAGCGCTGTGCCGGTCGCTTTTAAGCGCTGCAGAGAAACGCGGCGCAACGGTCATCAAAGGAAATGCATCTTTGCTTTTTGAAAACGGAACAGTCACCGGCGTGCAAACAGATACAAAGCAGTTTGCGGCTGACGCGGTCATTGTGACGGCGGGAGCATGGGCTAATGAGATATTGGAGCCTCTTGGCATTCATTTTCAAGTGTCATTTCAAAAAGCGCAGATTATGCATTTTGAAATGACAGATGCAGATACAGGATCGTGGCCGGTTGTAATGCCGCCGAGTGATCAGTACATTCTTTCGTTTGATAACGGCAGAATTGTAGCCGGCGCCACACACGAAAACGATGCCGGTCTTGATGATCTTCGTGTGACAGCCGGAGGCCAGCACGAAGTATTGAGCAAAGCGTTAGCCGTTGCACCGGGTCTTGCTGATGCCGCTGCAGTTGAAACAAGAGTGGGCTTCAGACCGTTTACACCGGGATTTCTGCCGGTCGTAGGGGCCGTGCCGAATGTTCAAGGCCTGTACGCTGCAAACGGTTTGGGTGCTTCTGGACTGACGATGGGGCCGTTCTTGGGTGCAGAGCTCGCAAAGCTAGTTCTTGGAAAGCAGACAGAATTAGACCTTAGTCCTTATCATCCAGCCGGAGCACTTGCATAATAAGTAAGAGCATAACAAACAAATATAATAAAGCTGTTCTAGCTTTTCTTTTCTGTATGTGTTAGCATTTATCTTTAATGAAAAAGAGGACGTGAACTGATTTTGATAAAAATTGATATACCCGCACCGAATGTCACCATCACTGAACGACAGCAGTCAGCTAATGATAACGAGCCGAAGATAAAACCGATTCACGGATTCATCGACTTTCACCAGATCCCAAGGGACAAAGGCGGCATTTTTATGTTTTACAACATTCATGACGAGCTGCTGTTTGTCGGGAAAGCCAGAAAGTTAAGACAGAGAATTAAGAAGCATTTCGAAGACACTGTTTCACCGATCAAACATCACAGAGATGAAGTTTATAAAATTGAGGTATGTGTAGTTGATGATCCAATGGAAAGAGAGATTTACGAAACATATATCATCAATACACAGCACTCGAAGTACAATATAGACAAGGTATTTTTTAAATAAGACGTCAGTCTGCGGATTGAACAGCGAAGCCAGAGCTTAAGTCAAGTTCTGGCTTTTGATTTGGGCATTTTTTCGCATATAGACCCTTTGTCTGTCATTCGAATAAATTATTGAGAAATTTCAGAAAATAATATTGACAATCCTACCCGTGGACTTTAATATAACAATATATAATGTTATATAACGTTATATAATAAAAACGGGGAGTGAAGGATTTGAGTCAGGCCACAGCAAAAGTAAATCGTGAGGTTCAAGCTTTCTTGCAGGATTTGAAAGGGAAAACCATTGATCATGTATTCTTTGTCGCATGCGGAGGGTCTTCTGCCATTATGTATCCGAGTAAGTATGTGTTTGACAGAGAGTCAAACTCAATAAACTCCGACCTCTACAGCGCCAACGAATTTATTCAGCGCAACCCTGTTCAGCTTGGTGAAAAGTCTCTTGTTATTTTGTGCTCGCATTCGGGAAATACCCCGGAGACAGTCAAAGCTGCTGCGTTTGCAAGGGGCAAGGGCGCACTTACGATTGCGATGACGTTTAAACCGGAGTCTCCTTTAGCGCAGGAAGCGCAATATGTTGCCCAGTACGATTGGGGTGATGAGGCGCTTGCGATCAATACAAACTATGGCGTTTTGTATCAAATCGTTTTTGGAACCCTGCAAGTATTAGAAAACAATACGAAATTCCAACAAGCAATTGAAGGCTTAGATCAATTGCAGGCTGTATATGAAAAAGCCCTTAAGCAGGAAGCTGACAACGCCAAGCAATTTGCAAAAGCCCATGAAAAAGAAAGCATTATTTATACCATGGCAAGCGGTGCAAACTACGGTGTCGCTTACTCCTACAGCATCTGCATTCTCATGGAAATGCAATGGATTCATTCCCACGCCATTCATGCCGGAGAATATTTTCACGGACCGTTTGAAATTATTGATGAATCCGTGCCGTTTATCATCCTGCTCGGTTTAGATGAAACAAGACCTCTTGAAGAGCGGGCGCTTACCTTCTCGAAAAAGTATGGCAAAAAGCTCACTGTGCTTGATGCTGCATCTTACGACTTCACTGCAATTGACGATTCAGTTAAAGGCTATCTTGCTCCGCTCGTTCTCAATCGTGTGCTGAGAAGCTATGCAGACGAGCTGGCAGAGGCGAGAAATCATCCTTTATCTCATAGAAGATACATGTGGAAAGTTGAGTATTGATCTGAAAATGAAGAACCATTATGCATTAGACTATAATGTTATATAACGTTATAGTCTAATGTCCAGAGGAGGCCAACCCTTTGAAGAAAATGTTGTTGTTCTTGATCATTGCAGCTGTCAGTATGCTCACCATCGCAGGCTGTTCGAGCCAAAGCAGTTCAGCGGACGGAAAGGTGACATTGAAATTTTTCCACAGATGGCCGAAGGAGCCGGAAAAAAGTTATTTTGAAGAGGTTGTTAAGGAATTTGAAAAAGAACACCCAGATATCGATATTCAAATTGAAGCCGTTTTAAATGACTCCTATAAAGATAAAATTAAGGTCATGCTGGGAACCACCAGCCCTCCTGACATTTACTTCTCTTGGAGCGATGAGTTTGCTTTTAAATTTATCAGAGGCAATAAAGCACTTGATCTCTCGTCCTACTACAAAAATGACATCGATTGGTCATCACAGCTCGTTCAATCGCAAATTACACCATTTACTTATGAAAACAAGCAATATGGCGTGCCGTGGCAAATGGACGCTAAATCATTCTTCTATAATAAAGACATTTTCCAAAAGCTGCATCTTGATCCCCCGAAGACGTGGGATGAATTAATCGATGTGTCAAAAAAGCTGAAAGAACATGGCTACACACCGATCAGCTTCGGAACAAAGGCGACTTGGACAATCTCGCACTATATCGGCACGCTTAATCAGCGGATGGTCGATGAAAAAACACGGGAAAAGGACTATAACGCCAAAACGGGTGAATTTACTGATGAAGGCTACGTAAAAGCACTTGAAAAGCTTCAAGAGCTGATGCCTTACTTTAATAAACATGTAAACTCCGTCGACCACGAATATGTGAGACAGCAATTTAAGAGCGGAAAGTCGGCGATGATATATGCGGAAACAGCGGAAATCAAGCTGGTTGAACCGGTTAATCTCGGGATGTTCCCATTCCCTGAAATCAGTGGGCAGAAAGGATCCTCAGAAGCGTTAACGGGAGCGCCGGAAGGATTCATGATTTCCTCAAGAACAAAACATCCGAAGGAAGCAATGGAATTTTTGCAGTTCTTGACGTCGAAAAAAATGGGCGAAAAGCTCGTGAAAGATGTCGGGAAATACAGTGCAGTGCAAGGTACGGCTACTGAAGAAAATGCAACAGCCATTCAGCGTGAAGCAGTTCAGCATATTGTTGATGCCAAATCAATGGTTCCATGGTTTGATATGGATGTCGATGTTGAAGTCGCAGATGCGTACCTAACGGGCGTCCAGCAAATGCTTGGCGGCGACATGACACCGCAGCAGGTGATGAAAGCCGTTCAAAAGGCAGCAAAGCAGGTGAGGGCGTCAGCTGAATAAATCAAAGAAAAGGTGAAGCTTCGCACCTTTTCTTTTTATAAAGGAGATGAGATACCCTTGGTCAATCAGAATAAAATAATCCCCTATTTGTTTTTGGTGCCCGCTCTCGTTTTTTTACTTTTCGTTTATATCCCGATTTTTGAGAATGTATTCCTCAGCCTGTTTCAGTGGAGCTCATTTTCTCCGGAAAAAACGTTTATCGGCTTAAAAAACTATGTTGAATTATTTCATGATCCTGTCTTTTATCAGGCACTTACCAATAATGTGCTTTATGCAGTGATCTCAATTGTATGCCAGGTATTTGGCGGTTTGATTTTGGCGGCGGTGCTTGAGGATAAGCTGGTCAGAAAATGGTCGCCGTTTTTTCGTACCGTTTTCTTTTTGCCGGTTGTCATCTCAATGACGGTGATCGCGCTTTTGTTTGATTTTATTTACAATCCGGAGACAGGGCTTTTGAATCAGCTGCTTCAGGCCATCGGTCTTGATCAGCTGACGAGGGCCTGGCTCGGGGATGACAGCACAGCTATGCTTTCTGTCATTTTTGTGTCCCAGTGGCAATCTGTCGGTTATATTGCGATGCTGTACATCGTGTCGATTCAAAAAATACCGGATGAACTGTATGAAGCGGCCCGGCTTGACGGCGCGGGTAAAATTCAGCAGTTTTTTCATATTACTGTTCCCCAGACGAAAGAGATGTCTTTTGTTGCGGTGGTCATGACGCTGACCGGGGCCTTTACGGTCTTTAATGAGCCGTACATTTTGACAGGCGGCGGGCCGGGAAACGCGTCAGAAGTCTTGAGCACGTTTTTATATAAAAGCGCCTTTACTAAGGATATGATGGGCTACGCCTCAGCGATTGCTACTGTCGTGTTAATCATTACGCTTG
Source organism: Bacillus sp. 204(2023) (assembly GCF_037027505.1). Lineage (NCBI taxonomy): Bacteria > Bacillati > Bacillota > Bacilli > Caryophanales > Bacillaceae > Bacillus > Bacillus sp. 204(2023). Next base: position 205,651 of record NZ_JAXCHE010000005.1, read on the forward strand.
CATTATCGCTCATGCAAATGAAGTTCTTTAAAACCGGAAAGGAGGAGTAACTGATGCTGCCTCAGAAGAAGACAGATTCGTTCAGATTGGAGCCTGTGCCTGACCAGCACATTGAGGTGAAAAGAAAGCCTAGACGAAAATGGTATATCGGAGAAACGTCTGTGTGGGTTTTTCTGTTTCTTTATTTGATTGCGATTGCCTATCCGCTTCTCTGGATGGTGATGAGCGCCTTTAAAAACTCTGACGATATTTTTGAGCACAGCTGGTCGCTGCCGTCTTCGTGGCATCCGGAAAATTTTGTTTCCGCCTGGAACCAGGGGATTTCTTCTTATTTTATGAACAGTGTCATCGTTACGGCGCTGACGTGTGTGATCACTGTCTTTATCAGTGCATGGGCAGCGTATGGCCTTTCCCGGTTTGAGTTTAAAGGAAAAGGATTCTTTTTGGTGCTATGTCTTGGCGGATTGATGCTGACGCCGCAGGTCAGTCTTGTGCCGCTTTATTCTATTATTCAGTCGCTTGGCCTGTACAATACGTATTGGGCGTTAATCCTGCCGTATGCGGCTTATCGGATCCCATTCACCATCATTTTGATCCGCTCTTATTTTCTTTCTATTTCAAAAGAATTGGAGGAGGCGGCCTATTTGGATGGGTGTACAAGTTTTGGAGTATTTTTCAGAATTTTCTTACCAATGAGCGTGCCGATTTTGGTGACATCCGGCATTTTGACGGCTTACCATACATGGAATGAGTTTATGTTTGCGATTATTTTCATAGATGATGAGAATTTACGGACCATTCCAGCCGGGCTGATGCAGTTCAGAGACGCGCTGCAGACAGACTGGGGCGTCCTGCTGGCGGGGTTAACGATTTCAGCCGCGCCGATTATTATTCTATTTTTATTGATGCAGAAATATTTTGTCCGCGGGATTGCAAGCGGCAGTGTAAAAGGATAAAGGAGGAAGCGCTATGAAATTGATTGCGGTTGGAGATAATGTTGTAGATTACTACCAGGATCAAGAAACATTTTACCCGGGAGGAAATGCCTTAAACGTTGCTGTGCTTGCCAAGCGGCTCGGGCATGAGTCTTCCTATATCGGAATCATCGGCAATGACGAAGCCGCGGCGCATCTGTTGAACGTTCTCAAGCTGGAGCAGGTTAATGCAGATTATATTCGCCAGGCGCACGGAGAAAACGGGATGGCGATTGTCACCCTTGATGAACAGGGGGACCGCATTTTTGTCAGATCAAATAAAGGCGGCATTCAGTCCAGGCTTCGCCTCGCGTTTCAGGAGAAAGATGTATCTTTTATCAGCGGGCATGATCTGCTGCATACGAGCGTGTACAGCAGGCTTGAGAACGATCTTCCGCAGCTGTGCGGGCTTGTCCCTGTCTCATTTGATTTTTCAACCAATCGGGAGGATGATTATTTGAGGAGGGTCTGTCCTTATGTGACGTATGCGTTTTTTTCAGGAAGCGATTTGAGTGAGTCGGAATGCGGTGAGCTTGCCAAAACAGCTCATGGGTACGGAGCCAAAATGGTTTGTATGACCCGAGGGGGCCAAGGAGCAATCCTGTCTGCGGGTGAGCGAGTCTATCATCAGCCGATTGTGGAAACTGATATAATAGATACACTTGGAGCGGGAGATTCTTTTATAGCAGGCTTTTTGACTGCCTTTTGCGTGAAGCAGGATATAACGTACGCTTTGCGCCAGGCTGCTGAAACGGCTGCGAAAACATGCGGTGTGTACGGAGCTTTCGGCTATGGCTATCCTTATCGCTTGGAGGATGGGGGAAGCAGTGAAAAAACGAGAATACTATAAGCAGTGTCTCGTTTTTTATGCCTGTTATGTGTAGGGGCTGTTGATGGTAAAAGTGACACGGTTTGTGTGCATCAAAAACAATGAGCAATAGATTGGCTGGTCGTTTGATGTAAAAGCCGTTTTATCAATTTCAAACAGCGCATCCCCGATATCACAATCCAGGTATTTGCTTTCCTCCTGTTGGGCATATACAACGTTTAATAGCTTCGTATTGTGCGTGGGTACAACTTTGTATTGCTGTTTCAAAATATCATGCATGGAGACGCCGTCAGCAATAAAGGTATCAATGCCGGGAAACAAATCAAGCGGATAATGCGTCACTTCAAAGGTGAGAGGCTGATCATCATTATATAAAATCCGTTTTAATTCAACGACAGGGCTCTCGGGATGGATTTGAAGCTTTTCTGCGATGGGTTTTGACGCTGGAATGATGTCATGGGACAGCACATGATGCTTCGGTTTTTTGCCGGTTGATTCCATAAATTCCGAGTAGCCGTTTACAGCGATCAGCTCTCGTTTTAATTTAGGGCTTTTAACGAACGTTCCCTTTCCCTGCTGCCTGATCAGATAGCCTTCTTCGACTAAATCGAGAATGGCTTTCCTGACGGTGATGCGGCTGACGTTATACTTTGTGCAAAGCTCGTTTTCGGTAGGCAGCTTGGCGGTTGGGGAATACACGCCCTTTTTGATGTCATCAGTGATGATTTGTTTTAGCTGAATGTATAAAGGTGTAGAACTTCCGTTGTTTAACAAAGGGTAGCCTCCTTTTAACCTATTATTTATATTATAATGTATTATGACGTTATAATACAAATTTACATTTTTTATTTTAGAAATATAGCAAAAATGGGAATCGATTACTCTAAAAATAACAGAAAGACCAAGTTGTTTCCAGTGACGAAATAACGGGTCAAAAGATAGGGGGACTTTTCTGATGGCTTCATTAACATTTGAACACGTCAAAAAATCATATCACTCACAATTAACCGTGAAGGACTTTGATTTAGATGTAAAGGATAAGGAGCTTTTGGTGCTGGTGGGGCCGTCAGGATGCGGAAAATCAACAACGCTGCGGATGGTGGCTGGATTAGAAAGCATTTCTGAAGGAAATCTTCTTATTGATGGGGAGCGGGTCAATGATCTTCCGCCGAAAGAACGTGATATTGCGATGGTATTCCAGAACTATGCGCTTTATCCGCATATGACGGTTTTTGATAATATGGCGTTTGGATTAAAGCTCAGAAAGATGGCGAAACAGGAAATTGCCGAGCGGGTTCATGCGGCAGCCAGAATTTTAGAAATTGAACATTTGCTGAAGAGAAAACCGAAGGCGCTCTCCGGCGGGCAGCGGCAAAGGGTGGCGCTTGGCAGGTCGATTGTGAGGGAGCCGAAGGTCTTTTTAATGGACGAGCCGCTTTCTAATCTGGATGCAAAACTAAGAGTGACGATGCGGACAGAAATCAGCAAGCTGCACCAGCGATTAGAGGCAACGATCATTTATGTCACGCATGACCAGACCGAAGCAATGACAATGGGAGATCGGATTGTCGTCATGAATGAAGGGGAAATTCAGCAAGTGGCGAAACCTCATGACATTTATCATTACCCGGCCAATTTGTTTGTCGCAGGCTTCATTGGCTCTCCTGGGATGAACTTTTTGAAAGGCATCATAGAACAGCAGCATGGCGAGCTGTTTTTCACAAATTCTTCAATCCGGCTTCATATTCCTGAAGAAAAAGCAAAGCGGCTGAAGGAAAAGGGATATGCCGGAGAACAGATGATTGCCGGTGTACGGCCGGAGCACATCACACAAATGACAGGAAATGACCAGTTGTTTGATTCAGTGTTTCAAGCGAAGGTGGAGGTGAATGAAAATCTGGGCTCGGAGCTCATAGTGCATGTCATGGCTGGGGACGAGCGGCTCAAAGTCCGCCTGGACGGAAACACGCGAATCGATGCAGGCGATTCAATCCAGCTCTCAGTGAAAATGGACCACGTTGTCTTTTTCGATACGGAAACGGAAGAGGCTGTGTATTAGAAAAAGGTGCTCCTAAAAAGGAGCACTTTTTCTTACGGCCAAATTTCATCCGCCCATTCAGGGTGGTCGATAAATGGATTGCGGTTGTGCTGATATTTTTCATAAATGATTTCATTTCTTTTCCGCTCGCGGTCGTCAACCGGATCCTGCTTATTCCATTCGAGCAGGACAGATTGTTTGCCATGATAAGGAGCTGAGCCGTTGCCTGTCTTATCATTAAGCTCAAGATCAGGATAGCCGTCATCACCCTCGTAACGGACAGCCATGTAAAACAGCATGCGGGCAACATCGCCTTTCACATCATCGCGGGGCTCCCATGAATCGCCGTCATAATAATTTCCGGGTGCCTTCGCATATTCAGTGCCGCCATTGTCAAAATCCATATTTCCTCTGGCGCTGTTCACTTGAACATCAGCCGGGCGCAAATGATGAATATCAGTACCAGGTCCCTTGCTCGTACCAAAATCGCCATGGGATTTCGCCCAGACGTGCTCGCGGTTCCAATCGCCGACATTCCCGCCGTTCAGGTTTTTGGACCGCGATTCTTTCGTATAGAGCAGGATGACGTTATTCGGATTTCTCGGATCTTCATCCGTTTCTTTCAGCGCGTTCCACACTTCGCTGTAGGACAGCATCGTGTGTCCGCTGATAATACGGTGCAGGGTGCTTTTTAGCGAGTCTCCTGTTTTACCTTCAGCCCCTTCATAATAGGTATCTGTGTCAGCATAGGGTGCAGCGGGGGCGGCTAATGAGAGAAGGCTTCCTGTTTCTGAAGGGGAAGACGCCAATCGGTCATTGAGGCTTAATGCGGTTTGCGCGCTTGCTGAAGCTGCCGGCGCAAGCCATCCGGAAATCAGTAATACACAGACGAGCGGCAGAAACCATGCTTTTTTTGTCATCACTTGCCCTCCTTTTATCAGATCATGTCTATTATCTAAAATTGAAATAAAGGATAGAAGTGTCATTTTGTATATTTTTCATTAAAATTGTAAATTAGTCCCTTTGGAGGAGGCGGAAATCTCCTGTTCCCATATCTTTAGGTCCTGTTTTTTGCGAGATGCCGGCATTTCCGTTTTCATCCGTACCGCAAACATCGCCTCTCCGGCAAGCTGAGCTTGTTCATATGAAAGGCATTTTGACCCTCTCTTTCGCTCTTGCTGGCTCTCTTCCTTACCGTGTTTTCTTTTGACCTTTACATCAAAATAGTTGTGACATGTAGGGTGAATCTGGTTGCTGGATAGATACTGTGACTAAAAAATCAACGTTTTTTTGGTTAATCTGTCAATGAACTATCATGTTCCTCCTTCTATAATGAAGTCACCATAGCGGCCAGAGGGGGGAGTACATGGAAAAGCAGAAGCTTTCAGTAAAAAACAGCATCACAGATTATATTGAATGGCTCGCCCAATACGGTGCGTCTGCGAATGGCGGCGTAACGAGGCTTTTATACACAAAAGAGTGGATGGACGCACAGCTTGCTGTGAAAACGGAAATGTCTTCTTTCGGGCTTGACACAAGATTCGACGATGTCGGCAATGTGTTTGGAAGGCTTTCGGGCACCCAGTCTCCGGATGAAGCCATTGTAACCGGTTCACATATCGATACTGTCATCAATGGGGGAAAATACGACGGCGCCTATGGTATTCTGGCGGCAATGCTTGCGATAAAGCGGCTCAAAGAGACATATGGAGCGCCGAAAAAAACACTCGAAGCGGTATCCTTATGTGAGGAGGAGGGCAGCCGTTTTCCAATGACCTATTGGGGATCAGGGAATATGACGGGTGTTTTTTCATTACAGGATGGAGCAGAGCCAAGAGACCAATCAGGAGTCTCGCTGCAACATGCGATGTATGAGTACAGTTTTGGCAAAGGTGTGTTTCAGGCAGCATATCGAACAGATATCAGCGCTTTTGTTGAGCTCCATATTGAACAGGGACAGACATTGGAAATGTCAGGACGGGATCTCGGGATTGTGACAAGCATTGCGGGGCAGAGGCGATATCTCGTCACGCTGGAGGGGGAATGCAATCATGCGGGAACCACCTCCATGAAATGGCGCAAGGACCCGCTCGCAGCCAGCAGCCGTATCATTCATGAGCTGCTGCTACGGTCGGAGGAGCTGCCGGAGGAGCTCCGTCTGACATGCGGAAAAATAACGGCAGAGCCCAATGTAGCCAATGTCATACCGGGCCGCGTCCAGTTTTCAATCGATATTCGCCATCAGCATCAGCATGTGCTGGAGCAGTTTCATCAAGACATGATTGCTTTAATCGACGGCATTTGCCTTCAAAAAGGAATTCGCGCCGTGATTGATGAATATATGCGGATAGAGCCTGTGCCGATGGACGAAAGGCTGAAGGCTGCGGCTTTTGAAACAGCATTAGAAAACGGCTTCAGCTGTGAGGAAATGGTGAGCGGAGCAGGGCATGACGCGCAAATGATCGGAAGGCGCTATCCTGCTTGTATGCTGTTTGTGCCAAGCCGAGGCGGCGTCAGCCACTCACCGAAGGAATATACGTCAGCCAGACAGCTTGAAATCGGTGTCCGCGCACTGACTGATTTATTATACAAACTGGCTTACTGATAAAGGAGGAATGGCTGTGTCAGGCAGAAGAGAATTATGCACCCCGTTAAGAACGATTATGACGCCGGGGCCTGTTGAGGTTGATCCGCGTGTATTAAGAGTAATGAGCACCCCGGTTGTCGGCCAATTTGATCCGGCGTTTACAGGTATTATGAATGAAACGATGGAGATGCTTCGGGAGCTGTTCCAAACAAAAAACCGCTGGGCATACCCGATTGACGGCACTTCACGGGCGGGAATTGAAGCAGTGCTGGCTAGTGTGATAGAGCCGGAAGATGATGTGCTCATTCCCATTTACGGCCGTTTCGGTTATTTGCTGACTGAAATCGCCGAGCGATATGGGGCAAATGTTCATATGCTTGAGTGCGAATGGGGAACGGTTTTTGACCCGGAGGACATCATACGGGAGATAAAAAAAGTGAAGCCGAAAATTGTGGCAATGGTGCATGGAGAAACATCGACAGGACGGATTCACCCGCTGAAAGCGATCGGCGAAGCCTGCCGCACCGAGGATGCATTGTTTATTGTCGATGCAGTCGCAACGATTGGGGGCTGCGAGGTTAAAGTCGATGAATGGAAGATTGACGCTGCCATCGGCGGAACGCAAAAATGTTTGTCTGTGCCTTCAGGAATGGCGCCGATTACATATAATGAGCGGGTGGCGGACGTGATTGCAGCCCGCAAAAAGGTGGAGCGCGGGATTGCGACACAAGCTGACAGGGAAGCACTTTTGGGAAATCGGCCAATCACAAGCAACTACTTTGATTTGAGCCAGCTTGAGGATTATTGGAGCGAAAGACGGCTCAATCATCATACAGAAGCGACGACGATGCTGTACGCCTTACGTGAGGGAGTCAGACTGGTGCTTGAAGAAGGCCTTGAGGCGCGTTTTGAGCGGCATCGGCACCATGAAGCCGCATTAGCAGCAGGGATAAAGGCAATGGGGCTAAGATTGTTTGGAGATGACAGCTGCAAAATGCCTGTTGTCACCTGTGTCGAAATTCCCGGCGGCATTGACGGCGAGTCTGTCCGTGACATGCTGCTGGCACAATTCGGGATTGAAATTGCCAGCTCATTCGGCCCGCTCGCAGGGAAGATCTGGAGAATCGGCACGATGGGGTACAGCTGCAGAAAAGAAAACGTGCTATTCGTGCTTGCCGGGTTAGAGGCTGTGCTTCTCAGACATAACGCAGGAATCGAAGCAGGAAAAGCGCTCCAAGCAGCGCTGGATGTGTATGAAAACGCTGGCCGCCAGGCAGCGGTGTAAAGAAAAGCTTGCGGAACTCCGCAAGCTTTTCAGATATGATTTCGTGTTTTCTCCAATCTGATTTTCTTCGTTTGACTCTTTTTACAAATCCTCTTTCTATGTGTTTCATTTTCTGACAAATCATGAGTCATTTTTTCTTCCATCGTCTATTCTTTATACAAGTTACCTATAAAATCACGCTGAACTAGTTGTTTCTCACGGCAATTTTCGAGAGGAGGATGCGGCATTGGGGAATTTTCACACGGTGTTAGACGCGCTTCTGGAAGACCAGGAGGGGGCTGTGCTGGCGACCATTGTTCAGGTTGAAGGCTCCGCATATCGAAAAGCAGGTGCTTCTATGCTCTTTAGGAAAAATGGCAAGCGGATTGGCTTGCTGAGCGGCGGGTGTGTGGAAGAAGATGTATTCCAAAGAATCAGTTCGCTGGGCGAACAGCTCACATCAACGCTGATCCCCTACGACATGAGGGCGGAGGACGATCTTTCTTGGGGCATGGGAGCCGGATGCAATGGCATTATCCATGTTCATGCGGAGCGAATCACTCAGGAAAAAAGGCGGCACTATGAGAAAGTGAGAGACTGCCTTCATTCAGGCAAAGCTGTCACTTCTGTTATAAAGATTGAATCCTCCCATTATTTATTTCTGACGGAGAACGGGCATTTTGGCAACTGGCCGGACGCGCCTCTGCAAGATATTCAACGTACTGTTTCAACGCTTCATTTACCGCATTTCGATCCACCCACTAACATGTTTATTCAGCGAATTGAACCGAAGCCGCGCCTCATTCTGTTTGGGGCGGGACCGGATACTGTACCGCTGGCCAATTTGGCGGCTGACACAGGGTTTTCTGTTATCGTGACGGATTGGCGGCCCGCTTATTGTACATCCTCTCTTTTTCCAAAAGCGGATCAGCTGATTACCGCTTTTCCGGAACAAATGCTTAGCAAATTTCAATTTTTTCCGCATGATGCAGCTGTTGTGGCAACCCATCATTATCAGCACGATCAAACGATCATCAACTTCTTATTTTCTCAAAACCTCCATTATATTGGACTGTTGGGTTCGGCAAACCGCACGAAACGGCTGCTGAACGGAAAACATTCTCCGTCTCACTTTTACAGTCCGGTCGGGCTGAAAATCGGTGCGGAAGGTCCAGAGGAAATTGCGGTAAGTGTAGTTGCAGAAATCATTCAAACAAGAAAACGGATAGCGGTTGTATGAGAAGCCCCTATCTGATCGGCGTGTTTCTCGCTGCCGGCAAAAGCAGAAGAATGGGCCAAAACAAGCTAGCTTTGCCGCTAAAAGGAGAAAACATCGGCTCACTTTCCTTGAAAACTGCTCTGTCGTCCCGCCTTGATCATGTGCTGATCGTCGAGCGGACAGAACATGCCTCCCTTGAGTGGATAGGAGCGCCGTATCGCGCTCCGCCTTTTCAAAAACGCTGGAGCCTGCACGTTTGCCAAGACGCAGAAAAGGGTCAGGGGCATTCAGTCGGCAGCGGGGTGAGAAAAGCAGAAAGCATGGGGGCGGACGGCGTTGTCATTTTGTTAGCCGACCAGCCTTTTCTTTCCGTTGATCATCTCAATGCCCTTGTGGCACTGGCCCCTGAGTCATTTGCCGTGTCATCGTTTTTAGGGGCGTTCATCCCGCCAATTTACTTCTCATCGGCTTGTTTTCCTTATGTAAAGGGGCTAAAGGGAGATGAAGGGGCTCGCAGGCTCCTGAAAAGCGGACAGCTTGGAGCAGGTGCGGTTTTGGAGGCAAAGGGAAGCGGCGAGTTGGACGATATTGATACACCAGAGGAATATGACATGGTAAGGAGGGTGATGGCTTGAACGGCCAAGTGACTAAAGCAAGGATGAATATTCAATTGTGGAGGCCGTCAGCGCTTGATGAGGCCTATTCGCTTTTGCAGCAGCTTGCTCCGGATGTATGTGCCGCATCGGGAAGCACGCTGCTTCAGCTTCAGTGGGACAAAGGAATTTTGCCGAAACAGCACCTTGTCAGCCTTGAAGGGATTGACGAGATGCGAGGGATCAGCGCCAGTGACACCCACGTGTCGATCGGGGCACTCACATCACTGAATGAATGCAGAAAGAACCCTTTGATCAAGAGAGCGCTTGGCTGTTTCAGTGACGCTGCTTCCGCTGTCGCTGCACCGGGGATTCGCAGCCGTGCCACGATTGGCGGCAACATAGCGAGTAAAATCGGTGATTTCATTCCGCTTCTGCTTGTGCTTGGTGCTGAGCTTATCGTATATCAAAAGGAGCTAATCAGGCTGCCGCTTGGCGCTTGGCTCAGTGAGGAAGACTTTAGAACGGCTATCGTCACGCGTGTCATCATCCCGCGGGCGGAGGGAGAGCGTGTATTTTATCACAAGCTTGGAAGGCGCCAGGCTTTTACAGGAGCGGCTGCTGTTGCAGCTGGACGTTTTTTGAAAGACGGCGGCATTCGCCTCGCCGCTGGCCATGCCGATATCACTCCTAGGAGATTATTGGACAGCGAAGCGAAATGGATGGCACCAGGGTGGGACCCGCATGAGCTGTACAAAACACTTATCCATGAGCTGCCGTTTTCCTCAGATGCTTTTATGTCAGCGGCATACAGAAAAAAAGTTGCTGCCAACGTCATCATGGCAGAGCTGATGGCTGAGGGAGGGGAATAAATGATCATCAACAAACCGTCAAGAGTCAGGCCGGATGGAAGGGGAAAGGTCACAGGGGAATTGAAATATATGACCGATCTCAGCTTTCCAGGAATGCTGTATGGCAAGGTGCTGAGAAGTGCTTATCCTCATGCAGAGATTGTGTCGATTTGCACCATAAAAGCTGAGAAAATGGAAGGCGTGCAGGCCGTTGTCACACATAAAGACGTTCCGGGCGTAAACCGATTTGGCATTATCATCCCTGATCAGCCGGTTTTATGTGAGGACAGGGTGCGGTATGTCGGGGATGCGATCGCCGCAGTTGCTGCGGAAACGGAAGAAATCGCGGAAGCGGCGCTGGAGCTGATTCGAGTTGAGTATAAAGAGCTGGAAGTTATGGATTCACCAGAAAAAGCGCTTCGGCCGAATGCGCAAAGACTGCATGAGGACGGGAATATCCTGCACCGCGCATTTTTTTTAAACGGCGATGTGGAAGAAGGGTTTCAAGCATCTGACACAGTCCTTGAAGAAACCTATGAGCTGCCGCGGCAGATGCATACGTATATGGAAACGGAGGGAGGCGTAGCCGTTCCGGAAGACGACGGGGGTTTTACGATGTATGCAGGAACCCAGCACGGCTATAAAGACCGTTTCCAGCTTGCCCGTATTTTTGACATTCCTGAAGAGAAAATCAGGATTGTGTCAAGTCCGATGGGCGGCTCGTTCGGAGGGAAGGATGAGCTGAATATTCAGCCGTATGCCGCGCTTTTGTCACTGAAAAGCGGACGCCCTGTCAAAATCCATCAGACACGAAAGGAATCTGTACGTTCTGGCATTAAGCGCCATCCGATGAAGATTACGATAAAAACGGGTGCGGATCATTCGGGAAATCTATTGGCGCATGACGTGAAAATTGTGGCGGACACAGGCGCATATGCTACGCTCGGACCGGCTGTTCTTGATTTTTCTGTCGAGCATGCCGCGGGGCCGTACCGTATTCCGAATATCCGGACTGAAGGAATATCAGTATTTACGAACAACGGGGTGGCGGGGGAATTTCGGGGCTTTGGCGGCAACCAAATCACATTTGCTCTCGAAACCCATCTCGATCGTCTCAGCGGCATGCTCGGCATCGACCCGCTCGAGCTGAGAAGAAAAAATATCAGAAAACCGCATGACTTGGGGCCTCTTGAGCATCGGATTGCACCGACTGACGGAGCGGCACAGGTGTTGAATGCCATATCTAAATCTCCCATTCTTACAAGAACCAGCCGGAACTGCGGGTATCTGCAAAGAGGCACGGGAACGGCAATTACAATGCACGGCGGCGGGCTGGGGTTTGGCCGAATGGATGCGGCAGGAGGCCGTTTGTCTCTTTCGAGTGAAGGCAAAATCACAGCATCGTTCGGATTTGAAGAATGCGGACAGGGGATTCTAGCAGCGATTGAACAGATTGTCATGGAGGAGTTAGGTTGTGCCGCAGAGGATATTTCCATTGTTATTGGGGATACCGCAAAAGTGCCGAAGTCAGGCTCCTCCACAGCATCCCGCGGCACAAGCATGGTGTGGCACGCGATCCAGCGTTTGAAGAAGCCGTTTCTATCTCAGTTGAAAAAACGGGCGGCAGAATGGAGCGGCTGTTCAGCGGAAAACCTTATTCCCGGCGCTGCAGGCTTGCGTGACAAAAACACAAAGGCGCTCGTAGTTACGTATAAGGAGCTGGCTGAAAAAGGCCCTTTGGCAGAGGAAACGGCCTTTGACTTTCCAACAACGCCTGACCCTGTGGTGGGCGGCCATTTCCTCTACTCATTTGGAGCGGCTGCCGTTGAGGTGGAGGTAGATCTGTTAACAGGCGAAGTCAAATTGATAGATTGTGAGCACGCTATTGCGGCAGGTCCGGTTGTCAGTCCGCAGGGATATCGAGGTCAAATTGAAGGCGGCGCTGCCATGGCACTCGGCTATACGCTGATGGAGGAAGCGAAAATGACGGACGGCCGTTATGCTGCGGAAAATCTAGATCACTATTTGATCCCTGGAGTCAAAGACGTTCCTAACATGAAGGTGATCGCAATAGAAGAACTAATGAAGGGTGATGCATATGGACCACGCGGTGTTGGCGAAATTGGAACGATCGCCATCACTCCGGCGATTGTAAAGGCAGTACATGATGCGGTCGGATGCTGGATAAACAAGCTGCCAATTTCAAGAGAAGAGCTGCTTGAAGCGATAGACAGAAAGGGGCTGAAGCAATGGACGTAAAAGAGGCCGGGCCATTTCCTGTAAAAAAGGAACAGTTCCGGATGACTGTGAATGGGCAGGAGTGGGAGGTTGCTGCCATTCCTACGACACATCTGAGTGACTTGCTTAGAAAGGAATTTCAGCTGACCGGGACAAAGGTGTCCTGCGGAATCGGCCGCTGCGGAGCCTGCTCTATTTTAATCGACGGAAAACTGGCCAATGCGTGTATGACCATGGCTTATCAAGTGGACGGCCACTCCATTACAACAATCGAGGGCGTACAACAAGAGGAACTGGATATCTGCCAAACCGCTTTTCTGGAAGAAGGAGGCTTCCAATGCGGCTACTGTACCCCAGGAATGATAATTGCGCTTAAAGCACTGTTTCGGGAAACCCCTCAACCTTCTGACAAAGATATAGAAGAAGGGCTGGCGGGGAACTTGTGCCGGTGTACCGGGTATGGCGGGATTATGCGGTCAGCTTGCAGGATTAGAAGAGAGTTGAACGGGGGTAGTCTGGAGTCCGGCTTTTAAGAGCCGGACTTTTTTAGCCTCAGTCAGACAGCGCGATCAAGACGCAGAAGCGTTGTGGGAAAACACACGATAAATCTCGTAGAACTTGACAGCTTCTGGATTAGAAAATGATTAGTGAATCCATAGCAAAGACGCCATAAAAACTTCTTATGGCGTCTGTCGGACAGGGAGGTGTTGGATACGGCGGAGGCAAGGAAAGTTAAACTTAATAATTAAAGATAGCTGCTCCAACAATGATCAACAAAATGAATAGCACCACGATCAAAGCGAAGGAGCTCCCGAAACCGTTTGAGTAACCAGAGTTTCCATTGTATCCACCAGAATTGTAGAATCCCATAAGGTCACCTCCTTTAGTGGAGATAGTATAAGATATGCCAAACGATCATTTTCGACATAGATTTAAGTCTAAAAAAGAAAAAATGAATATTTTGTCTAAAGGTGTAAGAGAGAACGCATTATCAAAACGATTAAAACCGCAGCAATTGTCTTCAAAGTATTTTTTCGTTATAGGATTAGAAAAGGGAGCTTCGCTGCTAAGAGCTGACTTATTAGTTTGAAACCTCAATATTTATAAATGAAAGGACTACAGGATGTTTTTCTCGTAGGGAATTATTCTGGAAAATATTGGTGAATGTTTATTCAAGCTGTTGTTTCACTAAGCGTGGGATTACTGCAAGTACTGTCCTAGGATCAAAAGTTTATTGAAGTGCAAATAGAAGCCCGCCTCACCGGCGAGATTCCTCCTTAGCTCCCCCTATACACCTGATAACCAAAAGGCGACAGCAAGAGCGGGATATGATAATGTGCATCTGGATCTGCTAGCTGAAAACGGACGGTGACTATGGTTAAAAACGGCTGGTCGACCGTATTCACGTTTTTATTCGCAAAATAGTCTCCTGCATGAAATTCCATCACATACTCTCCGGACACCAGCTCTTCACCAGCCAGCAGAGGGACATTGACTCTGCCGTCATTGTTAGTGTAAACCTCTTTCAAAATACTTTCGCCCAGCCGCTTCAATTCAATTTTTACGTTCGCCGCTGGTTTGCCGCTGGTTAAATCTAAAATATGGGTTGTCAGTTTTCCCATCAGGCTTTCAGGCTCCGACATTTTTCAGCGGCTTTCTGTTTTTCTTTCTCGGCGTCTTCTCTTGTCACGGTAAAATATTGGAAACCGTATGGCGGGCGCGGTTCGGTGTAGACTTTTCCTTTTGAGCCCGGGATTTCTTTGACAACCGTATCCCACGTGTGATTTTGAGATTGGAAGCTGACATCAGTGAGCTGCGGGAACCTCGCTAATATTCTGCAGCCGATATGATAGATTAGGTTTTGGATTGAAGGGGTTTCGAGCTCGTGAAAAACGGTGCTCGCTAAGTCGCGGACTTGTTCAGCCGCAACGTAGCGGGCTGGATCAAAAGCGTATGCGTCATTGGTATTTTCATATTGCCAGCTGATGTTTAAATAGACAAACAGCGGGCGGTTGCCGTCTTCCGGGAGAGTCGTATATTCGTCCCGGATGAAGCCGACGAAGGAGTTGCCGCTCACCTTGACGAGCTGAAGATCCATGATTTCGCTGTATTGCTCGGTAATCGTTATGGTATTCCCGCTTCGTTCTGCTTTCAGCACAGAGCGGCTTCGTTCATTACGCGATCTTCTGAAGACGAGGCGGCTTGTGCTGAGCTCTTTCTCCTCGTATGCAGGCATTGCTTCAAACGGAATGTCTTCGCCAGTCAGAGTGATCGTGTCCATATGAGAATAAGTATCTAAAAATCGGTGAGCTACATAGTGTAGGAACCCCTCGGTTGTCGTTCCTTCATAGGATGCGAGATGGCGCTGGATAAAGTTTTTCATTGAATCCGTTGCCACGACGAGAGTGTTGTCTCCGTCTGTAAATGATGGCAGGAAGGCTTCTCCGCCAATTTCGCATGTCACATCAACGCCGACAACGGTATTATCTCTTCCGGCAAAAGATGATTCCGGGATTTGCTTCACTCCAGTGAGCGGTTTTAAATACGTTCGGTATGCAAATACATTTCCTTTGCCATAAGACATGGTTCTTTTCATTTGCGTCTCTCCTTTTTCAGTGATGATGTCAGCCAGACGAAAGCGGGCGATTCGGTAAATTTCTATAAGGGCCTGCTGGAACTCCGTTTCTCGTTCGCTCTCAAGCCTTGCCAGCAGGGCTTGGTGAATGTCCTGTTTCGTCTTTCCCTTCACCGCTAAAATAAAAGGAAAGCCGAAGCGATCATAATAGTGTTCATTCAGCATGAGAAACTCCTCGTATTCCTGCTGTTCTAATTTGCCGAGCCCTGCGTTCTGCTGCTCTCGTACCGAGTCATCGCTCATTGTTTTCTTTGTTCCGAGCCGGGGATGCTTTTTGATTAAATCAAGCTGTGTCTCGCGATCCGCAGCTTTTACAATGCCAGTCATTTTGCGGTGAAGATCAGAAAGGGACGAAAACGGCCGTAGTGCTGCGGATCTCTCCGCAATCCATGAAGAGTGTTCAAAAATAGAGCCAAGTGTGTCTGTCAGTGTTTGTGTGTCCATTTGGTTCAGGTCATCCATTGTGAACATTGGCATCTTCCTTTACGTTTTTATGTCTGCGCTATTCGGCTGTTTGGTTTGAAAAAAAGCGTGCAGTGCAATGGCCGTCAAACTGCCGATCACAATTCCGCTTCCTGCCAAGACAGAGGCCGCGCCCGAAAGAGATGAAAACAACGCGGGAACTGTTGTAGCGCCAAGCCCCAAGCTGACGGAAGAGGCGATAATCAGCAAGTTGCCTTGCGAATCAAGGTCAACGCTGGATAGCATTTTGATCCCGTAAGAAATGACCATGCCGAACATGACGATCATTGCGCCGCCGAGAACTGGGGTGGGGATCACTGTTGTCAGGGCCGCTGCTTTTGGAACCAGCCCGATCGCGACCAGTATGATTCCTGTGATGGCGATGACGTTGACACTTTTCATCTTTGAGAGCTGAACGATGCCGACATTCTGCGAGAAAGCTGTATAGGGAAACGCGTTAAATAAGCCGCCCAGCAAAATCGCAAGGCCTTCTGCCCGGTAGCCTTTTTCCAGATCCTTCTCCGACAGCCTGCGGTTTGTGATATCAGCGAGGGCAAAATAAACGCCTGTCGATTCAACGAGGCTGACAATCGCAACGAGAAGCATCGTGACAACAGCCGGCAGCTCAAAGGTTGGCGGTCCGAAATAAAACAGAGACGGAACATGAAGCCAAGACGCCTCCAAAACCTCAGAAAAATCGACCTTTCCCATGAAATATGCAGCCGCTGTTCCTGCGATAAGACCGAGTAAAATCGCTATGGAGCGGATAAAGCCTTTAAAGAAATAAAACAGCAATAAGATAAAAGCTGTGACGCCAAACCCGAGGAGCACGTTGTCGAGTGAGCCGAATTCTTTGCTTCCTTCACCTCCGGCCAGGTTATTCATTGCCGTTGGAATCAGGCAGATGCCGATGATCATGACGACTGATCCGGTTACGACAGGCGGAAAAAAACGGACAAGCTTCCCGAAGAAGCCCGCGGCTAAGACGACAATCAGTCCTGCGGCGATAATGGCACCATATATCGCTGGGACACCGTAAGTGCTTCCGATGGAAATCATCGGGCCGACTGCGGTAAACGTGCATCCGAGCACAACGGGAAGGCCGATGCCGAAATATCGGTTTCTCCAGAGCTGCAAAAGAGTTGCCGCCCCGCACATAAACAAATCAATCGCGATTAAATACGTCAGCTGCCCCGCATTCAGCCCGATCGCTGCTCCGACGATCAACGGAACGAGAATGGCTCCCGCATACATGGCAAGCATGTGCTGAAGCCCCAGCATCATTAGCTGTAAGGCATTGTGCTGTTCCTTCATCTTTTTTACACCTCTTTTTCTAATGCGAGTGTATGTTCTAATACCGGAAGTTCTGTTTGCTGTGCTGTTAATTCTTTTTTGTCGCGCAAGCTGAAAAATAGATTCAAAAAGATGGCGGTCAGGCTTCCAGTGATGGTGCCGTCACTGACCAGAATTCTAATCGGAGCGGGGAATTCAGCAAAAATCCCGGGGGCCGTGCTGGCGCCGATGCCGAGTGCGATTGAGCATGCGATGGTCAGGAGGTGGTATTGATTTTTGAGATCCGCTGTGCTGAGCATTTTGACGCCGGAGGCAATCACCATGCCGAACATGACGACGGTCGCGCCGCCAAGTACAGCAGCAGGAACGGCAGATGCAAGGGCGGCAATCTTCGGAATCAGTCCGAGACAGACAAGGATACAGCCTGCGGTAACGACGATGTTTCTTGTTTTCACTTTGGTCAGCTGCAATAAGCCGGCGTTTTGTGCAAAGGTATTATAAGGAAAGGCATTGAACAGCCCGCCGATGAGAATGGCGATTCCTTCCGCTCGATAGCCTTTGACGAGATCTTTGTCAGTTAAAGGTCTGCCGCATATCTTTCCGATTGCGTAAAAAACGCCGGTTGATTCCACAATAATGACGATTCCGACGATCAGCATCGTTAAGATCGGACCGATTTCAAACGCAGGGGCTCCGAAGTAAAAAGGCTTCGGGATTTGGAAGAACGGTGCTTCTGTAACAGAAGAAAAGCTGACTTTGCCCATGATCGCTGCTGTCGCTGTTCCGGCGGCGATGCCGATCAGAACGGACAGTGTTCGGGCAAATCCTTTGAGAAAGCGGTTGAGGACTAAGATCAGAACAAGGACACCGACAGAGAGAAGAAGGTTTTCGAGCGAACCGTATTCGGGGTTGGCGCTGCCGTTTATTTTTTCGCCGCCAGCCATATTTTTCACACCTGTCGGAACAAGTGAAAGGCCGATCAAGGTCACAACGGTACCTGTTACGACAGGAGGAAATAACACAGTCAGCTTGCCGAAAAAACGCGCAAACAAAAAGATGAACACACCGGCCGCGATGATGGAACCGTAAATCGCGTGAATGCCGTAATTGCTGCCGATTGCAATCATCGGGGTGACGGCCACAAATGAACTGCCAAGCATGACGGGAAGCCCGATGCCGATGTATGCTCCGCGCAAGGTTTGCAAAAGCGTCGCGACGCCGCATGTTAACAGGTCAATCGCCAATAGGTAGGACAGCTGTTCAGTTGTTACATTCAGCGCCCTGCCGACAAGCAGGGGCACCAAAATCGCACCTGCATACATGGCGAGCACATGCTGCAGGCTAAGCGTAAACACCTTAAACGATCTTTTTTTCACTATAGTCCCTCCCTGTATGTGAACTTTAGTAACATGATATCGTGCCGATCGAGGGGTGTCATTGGATACAGTAGCTGAAAAAGACAGGTGTGATTGCTGAAAGTGACGAAAAATGATTCGTTTTGTAATAAAATGTAACAAACATTAGCTGATCAGCCGCTGCATACGTAATGCAAGCCGCAAACGCATCGTTGTTTCAGGATCTTTTAAGCTTTTCCCCAGAAGCTCTTCGCATTTTTCAAGGCGGTATATGACCGTATTGCGATGAACGTACAGACGCTTTGCCGTCTCTGAAATTTGGCAGTGTGTCTCTAAATAGACGGAAAGCGTATGAAGCAGGCTTTGATCCTCCTGCTGTTTTTCAGCGAGGCTCTGAAGCGTGGAGTTGTAAAATTTCTTCAAATCCTCAACCGGGAGCAAGCGCAGAAGCTCAGGCACATCTTTGGCGTGATACACCTGGATAAATGCGGTGCTTCTTGACAAATGCCCCGATTGCAGAGCATCAGAAGCTTCTGTGAAAGCGTCGGGAACATCAATGAGCTTTTGGCAGATATTGCTGATGCCAAAGGACACGGTTCGTTTAAATTGAGCGCTGACCTGTGTTTGAAACTGTTCTAAAAAGCTGATCACCGAGGCGTGCATTTCACTCCAGCTGTCTGTCGCTTCGATTAGAATAATGCCGACATTTCCTTTCATAAAGAAGTGAGGCGGAAACGGGAAGGCTGATAATTCACCTTCAAGAAATTCGAATACGCTGTCGGAAGCGAGCTGATTTTCTGTAAAGCTGATTGATTCGTCATTGCGATCGAGTTTGCCGGCAATGCACATGTATTTTTGATCCCATCGCAGCTTGAATTCTTTCGCCCGGTTTTTGATTTCGTCATCTGAAGAAAAGGACCGCTCAATAAAATTGTTGAAAAACTCATTGCGGGCCCGCCGGCTGAACTGCTTCAGCGCATTTTCCTTCAGCAGTTCAAAGGAAATGACGTTGGCCGCTTGTTCAATCGTGAGGATCAATCCTTTGTCGCCGGCCTGCACCATGTCCGGTATCAGCAGGTAGCCGCAGTTTTTTTCGTGATTATAAATAGGCAGGACAGAATATGTTTTCTGATCTGAGATTGTAGAGAAACAAGTGAAAAATGGCCCGGATACGGTATTCAGAGTGCCTTTCAGCTTTTCGGTCTCAACTGAAATCTGATGAGACGCAGACAGCATTTTGGCATGCTGGTCAAGCAGCAGCACGGGAAGCTGAAGGAGGTCTGACACCTTTTTGAGGAGGGATTGCAGCCCCTTGCCGCTCATAATGTGGTTTGTGAATTTTTTGTGCGCGTAAATGGCTTGCTGCAGCTCGTTAGAACGCATATCGAGAATATGGCTGAGTGTGGCATTCACAATATCGCCGAGTCGGATGTGTTCCGGAAGCTCAATGATCGGAAACGCATATGAATCGGCCAGTTCGATGATTTCCTTCGGGATATCTTCCAGATAGCGCTTTGTTTTAATGCCGAGGCCCGCGCAGCCGCGTTTTGCCATTTGCCGAATCAGTTCAGATAATTGATGCGGGTGATCCTTCAGGTGATAGGCGGTGGTGACGAGCAATTCATTCTTGTGCAAAAAGTCTGCGATATCCGGAGCGTCCATCATATTGACATGCTGAACCTCTCTTTCCCCTCCTGCTTTTCCAGCGATTAAATTGGCGTTTTCAAAAGCCGGTATTTTCATCACATCAAAAATATTCATAGCGCATTCTCCTTTTCTATAAAAACATTGGTTAAGGTGAATAATTTTCAATAGGAATTCTAGCGGTTTTGCTGATGTAATACGATCATAGTAGCAGTAAACTGTTGAAAATAGAACTGGTTGTGTTACATAAACTGACATGAAAAATCGTCATCCTGACATGGGGGGATCAATATGGCTTACGATATGGTGATAAAAGGTGCGAAGGCAGTTACGCCAGATGGCGTTATAGAAGCTGAGATTGCAGTTCAAAACGGTGTCATTGCCGAGATAGGTTTTGACATTGAAGCAAGCGGGACGGAAATCATACAGGCAGACGGGAAATACGTGTTTCCTGGTGTGATAGACTGCCATGTTCATTTTAATGAACCGGGCAGGGAGGATTGGGAGGGGTTTGAAACAGGTTCTCAAATGATGGCCGCAGGCGGTTGCACCACCTATTTTGATATGCCGCTCAACTGTATTCCGTCAACCGTGACGGCAGAGCATCTTCTCGCAAAAGCTGAGCTAGGCAGACAAAAATCTGCCGTGGATTTTGCGCTATGGGGCGGCCTTGTGCCAGGCCATATCGAGGACATCCGTCCAATGGCTGAAGCGGGAGCGATCGGGTTTAAAGCGTTTTTATCAAAGTCAGGCACTGATGAGTTCCGCTCTGTT
Source organism: Bacillus sp. 204(2023) (assembly GCF_037027505.1). NCBI lineage: Bacteria > Bacillati > Bacillota > Bacilli > Caryophanales > Bacillaceae > Bacillus > Bacillus sp. 204(2023). The sequence continues at coordinate 226,407 of NZ_JAXCHE010000005.1, forward strand.
GATGAACGGACATTGCTCAAAGGTATGGCAGAAATCGCGGCTGCAGGAAAAATCCTCGCTCTTCACGCAGAAAGCGACGCGATCACAAGCTACTTGCAGATGGTTTTGGCCAATAAAGGAAAGGTGGACGCGGATGCGTACGCCGCCTCACGCCCGGAGGAAGCAGAAGTTGAAGCGGTGTATCGCACGATTCAGTATGCGAAGGTGACAGGCTGTCCGGTTCATTTTGTCCATATCAGCACGGCGAAAGCGGTCCGGCTGATCAGAGAGGCGAAACAGGAAGGTCTTGATGTTTCGGTTGAAACATGCCCGCATTATGTCTTGTTCAGCCATGACGATTTACGGCAAAGGGGCTCTGTCGCAAAATGCGCGCCTCCGCTCCGGTTACGTCAATCAAAAGAGACGCTGATCGAGACGCTCATTGCCGGGGACATTGACATGGTTTCCTCAGACCATTCCCCCTGCCGTCCATCCTTGAAGCGGGAGGATAACATGTTTTTATCATGGGGCGGAATCAGCGGCGGGCAGTTCACTTTATTAGGAATGCTGGAACTGGCGCTTGAGCATCAGATTCCGTTTGAAACCATCGCAGAATGGACAGCGGCGGCCCCTGCAAAACGATTCGGCCTTCAGAAAAAAGGGCGGCTTGAGGCGGGGTGTGATGCAGATTTCGTGCTCGTCAGCATGGAGCCGTACACTGTTACAAGAGAATCGATGTTTGCAAAGCATAAAAAAAGCATTTACGAAGGACATACATTTCCCTGCAGCATTTCGGCCACTTACAGCAAAGGCCGGTGCGTGTACAATGATGGGGAAAAAATCACTGAAATTGACGGAGCTCTGGTCGTTCCTTCGTAAGCCCGGCGGATTTTACCGCCGGGTTTTTTGATTTCCTCCGTTCTAGTTTTTAAAATCTCATCAACGTGGTATCTTTTTTTAAAGGAGGCGGAGGCAATGGAACATGTCAAATACATACTTAAGCAATCCTGGTCGCGCCATTCGAGCTCTAAATGGACGGAAGAATGCCCGTCATGCGGCCAATGCGGCGTGACGGCATTGGTGATTCAAGACCATTTCGGCGGCACGATTTTCAAAACAAAAGTCGGTGAGAGCTGGCATTTTTACAACAGCATCAAGGGTGTGATGTACGATTTTACGAGTGAGCAGTTTCAGGCGCCTATTGAATATCAGCATATTCCTTCCTCAAGAGAAGAGGCGTTTTTAGATACGAATGAGGAACAATATCAGCACCTTCGTTCTGCATGTTCCCGCCATATGAACAGCATTTCCGAGGAAACCTGAAAACACGTGTGATAAACTGGAAGAGAGGTGAATGAGTGTGATTTATATTGGACTGACGGGGTGGGGGGATCATGACAGCATCTATCCGCCGAAAACGGCCAGCCAGAAAAAATTGCAGGCCTATTCCTCCCATTTTCCGATCGTGGAATTAGACGCGAGCTTTTACGCGATTCAGCCGGCGCGCAATAATGAAAAGTGGGTGAAGGAAACGCCCGAAACCTTCCAATTTATCGTGAAAGCATATCAGGGCATGACAGGGCATCAGCGCGGCGAAATTCCCTTTGACTCAAAAGAGGAGATGTTTGATGCGTTTAAGGTGTCTTTAACGCCATATTTACATAGCAATAAGCTCGCCATGGTGCTGTTTCAATTTCCGCCGTGGTTTGACTGCAAGAAGGAGAATGTCGCCTATTTGAGATGGTGCAAGCACCAAATGGGAGATATTCCTTGCGCGCTTGAATTCAGAAACCGTTCCTGGTTCTCGCCGCCATTTTATGAGCAGACGCTTTCATTTATGAAAGCGGAAGGCTGGATTCACAGTGTCTGTGATGAACCGCAAATCGGAGAAGGCAGCGTTCCGACCGTGTTGCGCGCGACCGATGAAAACAAAACGCTCGTCAGGTTTCACGGACGCAACAAGCAGGGCTGGATGAAGCCTGATGGCGGGAAAAACTGGCGGGAGGTCAGGTACTTATACCGCTACAACCAACAGGAGCTGGAGGATTGGAAAAAGCACCTGAATGAATTGCAGCAGCAATGTAAGGATGTTTTTGTCCTGTTCAACAATAATTCCGGCGGTGACGCTGCGGATAATGGCAAGCAGATGCTTGAACTGCTTGATATCGAGTACAGCGGACTTGCTCCGAGACAGCTCGATTTATTTTAGAAAAGAGGTTTTTATTGATGTCGTTTGTGATTTTGGTCGTACTGGGATTAATCGCAGGTACGGTAGGAAGTCTGATCGGGCTTGGCGGCGGAATTGTCATTGTGCCGTCTCTGATGTTTTTAAGCACAGTGACGCAGCTGTTTCAGGATGTGACGCCGCAGGTTGCGATTGGAACTTCGCTTTTGGTCATTATTTTTACGGGCCTTTCTTCAACTTTGGCTTATATTAAATATAAAACAGTTGATTATAAGAGCGGGCTCATTTTCTTTATCGGTTCAGGTCCCGGCAGCATGATCGGGGCTTACGTGTCAAAGCTGTTCAATTCAAACTCGTTTTCCGTTTGGTTTGGCATTTTTATGATTCTGATTTCATTATCCTTAATGCTGAAAGCGAAAGCCCGGCCAATCAACAAAGCGCACAAAGGAATTATCCGGACATTTCAGGATGATGCCGGTGAGCCTTATACGTACTCATATCAGGCCTCTGTCGGTATTGCCATTGCCTTTGTTGTCGGTTTTTTAGGCGGACTTTTCGGTATAGGCGGCGGATCACTGATGGTTCCGGCGATGATGCTGTTATTTCTGTTTCCGCCGAAGGTTGCGGTGGCAACGTCCATGTTTATTATTTTCCTGTCTTCTATGACAGGGTCTGTTTCACATATGATTTCCGGGCACGTCAATTGGCTGTATGCCCTCGCGCTTGTGCCCGGCGCTTGGTTCGGCGGAAAGCTTGGCGCCGCCATCAACAGAAAAATGCAGACGAAAACGATCGTTATGATCATGCGGATCGTATTGATTTTGATCGGCTGCCAGCTCATTTATGAAGGCATTTTCAGCTGAACGATTAGGGAGAGATATTATGAAGGAGAAGCTCCGCTTATATCATACAAATGATTTACACAGCCATTTTGAAAACTGGCCGAAAATTGTAGATTATATCGAGCAGAAAAGAAAAGAGCATCAGTCAGACGGCGAAGAGACGCTCGTTTTTGATATTGGCGATCATCTTGATCGTTTTCAATTCGTGACAGAGGCGACATTCGGAAAAGCGAATGTCGATCTCTTAAACCGCCTTCACATTGATGGAGCGGCGATCGGAAATAACGAAGGGATTACGCTTCCGCATGAAGAGCTTGCTGTCTTATATGATCATGCTGAATTTCCTGTCATCGTCTCTAACCTTTTTGATAAAAATGGAAACCGTCCGTCCTGGGCGGTGCCTTACCATATCAAATCATTGAAAAACGGTATGTCCATTGCTTTCTTAGGTGTAACTGTGCCGTATTATCCTGTATATGACAAGCTGGGATGGACAGTAACGGATGCTCTTGAAAGCATAAAGGAAACCATTCTGGATGTGAAAGGGCAGGCTGATATTATCGTTCTGCTGTCACATTTAGGCATTCTTGATGATCAGGCAGTGGCTGAAGCGGTGCCTGAGATTGATGTAATCCTCGAATCACATACCCATCATTTGCTTGAAGATGGACAAGTGGTGAATGGGGTACTGCTGGCCAGCGCCGAGAAATACGGGCATTATGTCGGCTGTGTAGAAATCACGGTTGACAGCGTACAGCGAAGCATCATCAGCAAAACGGCTTCTGTGCAGAACATGACGGAATGGACAGGAGAATCCGCAGAAACAAAAGCGTTTCTCAATGAAAAAGAACGTGAAGCCGAGGAGAAGCTGTCCGATGCCGTTGCAGAGCTTGCACAAGATGCTGAGGTGAAGTGGTTTGAAGAATCAGAGCTGCCTTTGCTTTTGGCATACGCCTTAAAGGAATGGTGCGAGACGGACATCAGTATGGTCAATTCAGGTGTCATTCTCGGTCCGCTAAAAGCAGGTCCTGTGACAAAGCTGGATCTGCACCGCATCTGTCCGCATCCAATCAACCCAGTGGCTGTCCGCCTGACGGGAGAAGAACTGAAGGAAACCATTGTCCATGCCGCTTCCGAACAAATGGAGCAGCTCCGGATCAAAGGACTTGGCTTCCGCGGAGAAGTGATGGGGAAAATGGTGTATGCCGGCGTTGAGGTAGAAACGAAACGGCTCGATGACGGGATCACCCACGTCACCCGGATCACACTGAACGGGGAAGATATTAGAAAACATAAACAATACTCCGTTGCGGTGCTTGATATGTTTACGCTCGGCAAACTGTTTCCGTTGATTCGCGACGCTGCAGAAAAAGAATATTTTATGCCGGAATTTTTGCGGGATCTGCTTGCTTGGAAGCTTGTACAATAAGGCAGTCAGCCCACAACAAGCTGTGCCCTTCATCATAAAGTGATGAATGAAGGGAGTGGTTGACGTGGTAAACCTGACACCGATCATGATAGAAGGACAGCCTTTTACAGCTGTGACAGTAAAGCTTCCCAAAACGAATTTTATGGCCGTCACCAATGATCACGGATACATTATGTGCGGCGCGCTGGATGTGGCGCTGCTGAATGAAAAATTAAAGGAGCGCGGCATTGTGGCTGGTCGCGCAGTTGGTGTCCGCACCATTGACCAGCTGTTAGACGCACCTTTAGAATCCGTCACGTACGCCGCGGAAGATCTTGGCATCAAAGTCGGTATGAGCGGTAGAGAAGCGCTTTTAAAAATGGTGAAATAAAATAAATTGGCCCCGGCTATTACTATGTCCCCTCTTACAAGCATACATTGTGATATGTAAGGGGGGATTTTCTTGCCAAGATATCGCGGCCCTTTTCGCAAGAGAGGACCTTTGCCTTTCCGTTACGTGATGCTCCTGTCCGTTGTCTTTTTTATCCTGTCAACAACGGTCAGCCTTTGGATGATCAATGGCTCGATCAAACCTGTTTTAATGGACATCGGCGAGATGGAAACGAAGCGTATAGCGACAGAGGTGATCCAGGATTCGATTGAGGACTATATGTCTGACAGTGAAAATATGAAAGATATGTTTCAAATGAATTCTGATGAAAACGGAAACTTAACGACAATCGATTTTAATACACAGGTTGTAAACAGTGTGAAAACAAAAGTGACAAAGCAGCTTCAGGCTCATTTGAAAGAGATGGAAACCCATACCGGACACAGCGGCGCCAGTGAAAACATTATGATCAACATTCCGCTGGGACAGGTAACCGGCAACAGCCTTCTTGGAAACCTCGGGCCGAAAATCCCGGTCCGGTTCAATTTAATCGGTGACGCTTTTACAGATGTCAAAACCAAAATCAAGCCGTATGGCATAAATAACGCACTTATTGATATCAGCATCTTTGTCGAAATTAAAGTGAAGGTCATCATTCCATTTGCCAGCAAAACCGCTGTCGTCACAAATAATGTTCCTGTATCGATTAAAGCAGTGCAGGGCGAAGTGCCGCAGTTTTATAATGGAAGCGGCGGCTCGGGTGTCACGCCTTCTGTCCAGCTCCCGAGCAGCAAAGAAGAAGACGGTGCTGATTCAAAAAAAGAAAAAAGCAGCAAATAAGCCGCCTGTCGAAGAGGCGGCTTTTTGTTACTTCTTTTTTTGGTATTCATATCGCTCCCACGCCCTCAAATGCGGGTATGGATCAAATGACCATTCGGTTCTTCCGTTATCTTTGTACATGCCATAGTGCAGATGCGGCGGGAACTTCCCGGCGGTTCCCGGCGGGCCGTATCCGGAGCTGCCGACTGATCCGATCACTTGGCCAGGCTCAACGATTTGTCCTGTTTTAATCCCTTTGGCAAACCCATTGAGATGGGCAAAATAATGATACGTATTGTTAATGTCCCTGATGCCGATTCTCCATCCTCCGAAGCGGTTCCAGCCCTTCATTTCAACTACGCCGTAACATGTGGATTTGACAGGAAGGCCGTAATGGGCAAAGATATCCGTACCTTCATGAATCCGCCTTCCACCGAAGCCGCGGGCATCTCCCCACGTGCTTCGATAGCTGTAATCGGTTCTGATTGGAAGCGGGAATGCATGCTCGCCCAGATCAATATGGCCGTAGGCTTTAAACAGCTTCATGAATTCAGATATGATCCCCACTGTCTGATCACGCCGGTAATAATTCCAAAGCCCGATCCGGATGTTGTCTTCATCTGTGCCATACGACAGTAAGTATTGGCTGAACGTATACAAAATATCTTCATCGTTGCTGACCTCGGCTTTCCCGTCTCCATCGCCATCCATTCCGATTCCGTCAAACACTTTAATGCTTAACGGCGCATCATCTTTCGGATTCGGGTTTTCAGGCCCGCTCCAGATTTCATCGGGTATATAGATGCTGATGATTCCCGCCTTGTCAGGCAGATCTTTCCGGTTGCTCCGCACGTTCTCTTCGTATTGATCAACAGCGGCGAGCGCATACCAAGGGATCTGTGTCACAGCTTCGATTTTATGATATAATTCCATCCGTTTCGACAGCACTGGATCTGAAAGCTTTTTTCCAGACGCAGAAGGCTCAAATGCAAACAAAAGGAGAAGAAGAGCGGATAACAAAACTTTCACAAAATAATCTCCTTTCATATTGAATACACATAGTTTGCGGCAACCCGGCTTAAAAATGTCAGTAATCATCTTCCCTTGTCGAGAAATTTTTCCTATGTTAAAGTGTCTAAAGAAAAGACTTTCTTTAGTTAGAAAAACATTATTTTTGTTGCAGAACTAAAACCTGCACCTTTCTCGTTTTCAGAATGTTTCGTGTCAGAAATTGAGTATATTGGATATTGGAGATGATGGGAATTGGCAAAGAAAGACGAACACCTCAGAAAGCCCGAATGGCTTAAAATTAAATTAAATACAAATGAAAACTATACAGGGCTCAAAAAACTCATGCGGGAAAACAACCTTCATACCGTATGCGAAGAAGCAAAATGTCCGAATATTCATGAATGCTGGGCTGTCAGACGTACAGCGACATTTATGATTTTAGGTTCTGTTTGTACAAGAGCATGCCGTTTCTGTGCTGTCAAAACAGGCCTTCCAACTGAGCTTGACCTGCAAGAGCCGGAACGCGTAGCGGATTCAGTCGCGCTTATGAATCTGAAGCACGCGGTTATTACGGCTGTTGCGCGTGACGATCAGAAAGATGGAGGGGCAGGCATTTTCGCGGAAACTGTCCGTGCGATCCGCAGAAAAAGCCCGTTCACAACAATTGAGGTGCTGCCGTCTGATATGGGCGGAAACTACGATAACCTAAAAACCTTAATGGATACACGCCCAGACATCCTGAATCACAATATCGAAACGGTTCGCCGCCTGACGCCAAGAGTCCGCGCGCGTGCGACGTACGACCGTTCATTGGAATTTTTGCGCCGTGCGAAGGAAATGCAGCCTGGCATTCCGACAAAATCAAGTATCATGATCGGACTCGGCGAAACAAAAGAAGAGATTATTGAAGTAATGGACGACCTCTTGGCGAACAACGTGGATATTATGGCAATCGGCCAATATCTGCAGCCGACGAAGAAACACTTGAAAGTCCAAAAATACTACCATCCTGATGAATTTGCAGAATTAAAAGAAATCGCGATGCAAAAAGGCTTCAGCCATTGTGAAGCCGGTCCGCTTGTCCGTTCCTCTTACCATGCGGATGAACAAGTAAACGAAGCATCTAAAAAGCGTCAAGCACAAGCATAATGCCAAAACGCCAGATCATCTGGCGTTTTTGTCATTCCTATCGATTTTCATGTCCTGACGCGTTTCTCCATTGGCATTTTCATTCTCTGAGACAGGGCTTCCTTGCGGGGAGGTTTTCATTTCTTGAATCGTCCCCGACATGATCTCTCTGATATTCCTTAAACCAGAGCCGAGATTGCTGTAATTTTCGACGGATTGCATATGGTTTGGATTATCGGAAATATACACGTGGTAGTATCGCGGTATCACGGAAGCCGCTGTTTTTTTCACCTGATCGGCGGTCAGCTCCCGGTTTTTAGAATCGGTTTTGTATACGACAAGCGCTTCTCGGTCAGTCACCAATGTCGCAGCATCTTGAATATGGGGGAGCTGAACCGTTAAACTTGATATCATGTGAGCGGTTTCTTCCCGGTTCATCACCGGCGTTTTCTGCTGGTCTCCGTCAAATTGTTCTTTTTGATAGCGGACATAGCCAAATTGTTCGTTCTCATTATGCCTGTTAAAAGCCTCGTTGCGGTCCGACACATGAATGGGTTTGGTTTGATTCTGCGTCTGATTCCGGACATTTTGTGCATTATCTAATCCTGCGCCTCCGCACCCGGATAATAGTCCGGTCAGCAGGCAGAGGCTGACAGCGGTTCGTTTCATTTATCAATCCCTCCTCATGTGTAGGGTAGCCAAATCGCATGATTTATTCTTTAGCAATTGATGGGGACGGGGCAATGAATTATGATAGGAATGAGTGAAAAAGAGGTGAAATCATGATTCTTATTCAAAATGCCGAATTTGAATTGGTGCACAATTTCAAAGACGGCTTCAACGAAGAGGCTTTTAAAGCCCGCTACTCCGATATATTAAATAAATACGATTATATTGTGGGAGACTGGGGATACGGTCAGTTAAGGCTCAAGGGCTTCTTTGACGACCAGAATCAAAAGGCAACCTTCGAAACGAAAATCAGCACATTAGATGAATATATTTACGAATACTGCAATTTCGGCTGTGCGTATTTTGTCTTGAAACGGATCAGAAAATAAATATACACAAAGGGGATGCTGTCATGTATTTTGTTGACAGAAGCAAAATCGAGAAAACACTAGGGTTCTTCGAGCACCAGCTGGCGCTATTTGACTCACAAACAGATTGGCAGTCTGAAATCGGGGAATTGGCACTTCAGCGTATAGGCCATCTGTTAATCGAATGCATTTTGGATACAGGCAATGACATGATTGACGGCTTTATTATGCGGGACCCGGGAAGCTATGACGACATTATGGATATACTTGTTGATGAGAAAGTTGTCACGGAAAAAGAGGGTGATGAGCTCAAAAAATTGATCGCCTACCGCAAAACGTTGGTTCAACAGTATCTGCTCGCTGACAGCGGCGAGCTTTACAGGCTGATCAAGGTGCATCAAACAGCTCTTCAGGACTTCCCGAAACGGATCAGAAGCTATTTGGAAACAGAGCTAGGACCTGTTTCCGCGTTTAAATAACAACTGGAAAGCCACAGGAGTGTTGGATATGAAAACATATAAAGGGTATTTAATTGATTTAGACGGAACGATGTACAATGGCACGGAAAAAATCGAGGAAGCGTGTGAATTTGTCAGAACGCTGAAAGATCGCGGCGTTCCTTATCTTTTCGTGACAAACAACTCTTCGCGCACACCGAAGCAGGTAGCGGACAAGCTCGTGTCTTTTGATATTCCGGCAACAGAAGAGCAGGTCTTCACGACCAGCATGGCAACTGCCCAGCACATTGCACAGCAGAAAAAAGACGCGTCTGTGTATGTGATTGGGGAGGAAGGAATCCGCCAGGCGATTGAAGAAAACGGCCTGACATTTGGCGGAGAAAACGCGGACTTTGTCGTTGTTGGCATCGACCGTTCCATTACATACGAAAAATTTGCCGTCGGCTGCCTGGCAATCAGAAATGGCGCCCGCTTTATTTCCACTAACGGAGATATTGCGATTCCGACTGAAAGAGGGCTTCTGCCGGGAAACGGCTCACTGACATCGGTGTTAACCGTATCTACAGGTGTACAGCCTGTATTTATCGGCAAGCCGGAATCAATTATTATGGAGCAGGCGATGCGCGTTCTCGGCACAGATGTGTCTGAAACACTCATGGTCGGCGACAACTACGCCACTGATATTATGGCCGGCATTAACGCGGGTATGGATACGCTGCTCGTTCACACAGGCGTAACGAAAAGAGAACATATGACAGACGATATGGAAAAACCGACTCACGCCATTGACTCTCTGACTGAATGGATTCCATACATTTGAAAAAAGGGCGCCCTAAAAGGGTGCCCTTATTCTGTATGCCGCGCGCGGTGAGCAAGTCTGCTTGAAGCCGCGGCGGAAATCGCTCCGACGATGTCATCTAAAAAAGTATGGCATTCACCGGTTGATTTATCATTCAATCGTTTAAGGATTCCGGGTTTTTCTTTGTCGATGTAACCGTAGTTCGTAAACCCGATCGATCCGTAAATGTTCACAATGGAAAATGCCAGAATCTCATCTACTCCATATAGGCTTTCATCTATTTCCAGCATCGTTTGCAGCGGTTCAGACAGTTTTTTCTGCTCAGCAAGAACATCCAATTCAATGCCCGTTAAAATCGCGTTTTGCACCTCACGTTTTGCGAGAACACGATTGACGTTCAGCGTGCATTCATCAATGGTTAAATCCGGATGATATTTTTTCTGCAGAAAAAAGACAAGCTCGGCAATGTCTGATACCTCAACGCCGCGCTCCTTCATCCGTGCTCTTGCTTTAGCTTCCATCTGACTGAATTGTTCGTTTTCTGACATCAGCTTCACCCAATCTTTTTTACTAGTTTATACAAAATGCTTGAGAAGTTTACGACTTTTTCTTGCGCCTTCTTCGGATTAAAATATGTATTCATAATTCCGGCTGTGTATGACTACGATGTGATGAGCCCTAATTCAACAGGCAGGTGATCATGGTGAAAGGTACAATAAAAGAAAAATACGGCATTCACATCAGGCAGCTTTCCATGTACCAGCACACATATCAATGCTTTCAGACGCCTAATTCATACTTTCTGATTGTCCCCGTTTCCCAATTCTCAGATACAGAGCTGGCGGAGCTTTATTACATGAGTCAGTATTTACAAGAACAAAGTGACCCATACGTTTCGGTTTTTATCTTTACAAAAGAAGGTGAGCTGACATTTGAACATGATGGAAAAACGTACGCTCTGCTGAAGGCGGCCCCCCCTTATTCAAACAGGGCGTTCTCCATTGGAGCGGAGCTTGCGGAATTTCACCGAAAAGGCCGAGGATATCCATATGAGGTGAAGGCAGCCGGAAGAATCGGCCAGTGGAAGGATCTGTGGGGAAAACGAATTGATCAGCTGGAAGCATTTTGGCAGAGAAAGGTTCAGACCCCTCCGCATGAGCCATTCGATAAAAAAATGATCGAATCATTTCCATATTATTTAGGACTGTCAGAAAACGCGATACAATATTTAGTGGACACTGAGCTGGATGACAAGCCCCAAGCCGCTGATTCAGGAACGATATGCCATCAGCGGATGGAAAGGCATACATGGTCACCGGAATCATTGATCAGGATTCCGGCCGATTGGGTGTTTGACCACGCTTCCCGTGACTTGGCTGAATATATGAGGCATACGTTTTTGCATCACAGACAAGATTTTAATCAGCAGGGCTTTCTCTTTTTACAGGAATACGAGCAAGTCACACCGCTGTCTTCATTTTCGAAACGCCTTTTATACAGCCGCCTGCTTTTCCCGCTTCATTATTTTGAAATCGTGGAAAGCTATTACATGTCATCAGAATCAGAAAAGCATTATTTTGAAGAACAGCTTGACTTCATTCTTAATGACTGTGGGCGTTATGAACAATTTCTCAATACAGCGCAGGAATTCATGAATATGCGGGCGCAGAAGCTGTTTGTTCCACGCGTCAGCTGGCTCGGAAAAGGCAGCTCAGGGTGAGGAGAAAATCTGACAAAAATAATTAGAAAATAAAGAATCTTGTCATATCAATGCATTAAGCGTTTACATTCACAAAATTCAGCCTAGTGCTGTCTTGTCAAAACAGGAGCGGGCTTATATAATGTTTGTAACTTATATGTCTGTGTTGAGTTAACAATTGTCTTTTTCAAGAGGACAATCAAAAGAAAGGTGGAGTTTTTTTGAAAGCGATTCGTGTAGGGCTTTTAGGTTTAGGTACCGTCGGAAGCGGTGTCGTTAAAATTATTCAAGACCATCAGGATAAGCTTATGCATCAGGTCGGCTGTCCGGTTACGATAAAAAAAGTGCTTGTAAAAGATATAGAGAAAAAGAGAGAAGTAGATTTGCCGAAGGAAGTGCTCACGACAGAAGTGTATGATGTCATTGATGATCCAGATGTTGATGTCGTCATCGAGGTGATCGGCGGCGTTGACCAGACAAAACAATATTTGGTCGACGCGCTGAGATCGAAAAAGCATGTTGTCACAGCAAACAAGGACTTAATGGCTGTGTACGGCTCCGAGCTGCTTGCCGAAGCGAAGGAAAATGGATGCGATATCTACTTTGAAGCCAGTGTTGCCGGCGGGATTCCGATTCTGCGCACGTTAGAGGAAGGCCTCTCATCAGATCGAATTACAAAAATGATGGGAATTGTGAACGGCACAACAAACTTTATCTTAACAAAAATGATCAAAGAGAAAAGCCCATACGAGGAAGTGCTCAAGGAAGCGCAGGATCTCGGTTTTGCCGAAGCTGATCCGACTTCTGACGTGGAAGGGCTTGACGCCGCACGGAAAATGGCGATATTGGCGCGCCTCGGCTTCTCGATGAACGTGGATCTGGAAGACGTCAAAGTAAAGGGGATCTCCCAAATTACAGACGAGGACATCAGCTTCAGCAAACGCCTCGGCTATACAATGAAGCTGATCGGGATTGCTCAGCGTGACGGCAGCAAAATCGAGGTCAGCGTACAGCCGACACTGCTTCCTGACCATCATCCGCTTTCTGCTGTTCATAATGAGTTTAACGCTGTTTATGTATACGGCGAGGCTGTCGGTGAGACGATGTTCTACGGGCCGGGAGCCGGAAGCATGCCGACAGCGACATCTGTTGTTTCTGACCTCGTCGCTGTCATGAAAAATATGCGCCTCGGTGTAACCGGCAACAGCTTTGTCGGACCGCAATATGAGAAAAACATGAAATCGCCGTCTGACATTTATGCACAGCAGTTTTTAAGAATTCATGTAAAAGATGAGGTTGGTTCATTCTCGAAAATTACATCTGTGTTCTCAGAGCGGGGCGTGAGCTTTGAAAAAATCCTTCAGCTGCCAATTAAAGGCCATGATGAGTTAGCTGAAATCGTAATTGTCACACACCATACATCAGAAGCTGATTTCAGTGATATTCTGCAAAACCTAAATGATTTGGAAGTCGTTCAAGAAGTCAAAAGCACATATCGTGTAGAAGGGAACGGTTGGAGCTAATGTGGAAAGGACTTATCCAGCAATATAAAGAATTTTTACCTGTAACAGATCAAACACCGGCGCTAACTTTACATGAAGGAAACACACCTCTTATTCACCTGCCGAAGCTGTCTGAGCAGCTCGGAATTGAGCTTCATGTCAAAACGGAAGGCGTCAATCCTACGGGTTCATTTAAAGATCGCGGAATGGTTATGGCTGTGGCAAAGGCAAAAGAAGAAGGCAATGACACGATTATGTGCGCGTCAACAGGTAACACTTCCGCTGCTGCGGCAGCATATGCAGCTCGTGCTAACATGAAATGCATTGTCATCATCCCGAACGGAAAAATTGCATTTGGAAAACTCGCTCAAGCTGTCATGTACGGAGCCGAGATTATCGCAATTGACGGAAACTTTGACGATGCGCTTAAAATTGTCCGTTCCATCTGTGAGAAATCACCGATTGCCCTTGTCAACTCAGTCAACCCTTACCGCATTGAAGGCCAAAAAACTGCTGCCTTCGAAGTGTGCGAACAGCTGGGGGAAGCGCCTGATGTTTTAGCGATCCCGGTCGGAAACGCGGGAAACATCACTGCGTACTGGAAGGGCTTCAAGGAATATCATGAGAAAAACGGCACAGGCCTTCCGAAAATGCGCGGCTTTGAAGCTGAGGGTGCGGCGGCAATCGTGCGCAATGAAGTGATTGAAAATCCTGAAACAATAGCGACAGCCATTCGTATCGGAAACCCGGCAAGCTGGGACAAAGCTGTAAAGGCAGCCGAGGAATCCAATGGGAAAATTGACGAAGTCACTGATGATGAAATCCTTCACGCATATCAGCTGATCGCCCGTGTAGAAGGCGTGTTTGCAGAACCGGGTTCTTGCGCGTCTATCGCAGGAGTGCTGAAACAGGTGAAATCCGGAGAAATTCCGAAAGGCAGCAAGGTCGTAGCTGTGTTAACAGGAAACGGACTGAAAGATCCGAACACAGCGGTCGACATTTCAGAAATCAAGCCCGTCACATTGCCGACTGATGAAGACAGCATCCTTGAATATGTAAAAGGAGCGGCCCGTGTATGAACGAAGCCGACATGCTGTTCTCTGTCACTGTTCCCGGAAGCACAGCTAACCTAGGCCCCGGCTTTGATTCAGTCGGAATGGCGCTCAGCAGATATTTGAAGCTGACCGTCTTTGAAAGCGACAAATGGTCTTTTGAGGCTGAAACAGAAACAGTCGCCGGAATTCCGGCGGGTACAGATAACCTGATCTATCAAGTGGCTAAACGGACCGCAGATTTGTACGGAAAAGAAATGCCTCCTGTCCATGTGAAGGTGTGGAGCGACATCCCGCTTGCACGCGGCCTTGGCAGCAGCGCCGCGGCGATTGTAGCGGCCATTGAACTGGCTGATGAATTATGCGGCTTAAAGCTGTCTGAAGCGGACAAGCTGCATTTAGCCAGTCTAGAAGAAGGACACCCGGACAATGCTGGCGCTTCTCTCGTCGGCGGACTTGTGATCGGCCTGCATGAGGATGACGAGACCCAAATGATCCGCGTCCCGAATGCTGACATTGACGTAGTCGTTGTCATTCCTTTTTACGAAGTGCTGACAAGAGACGCGAGAGACGTGCTTCCGAAGGAGTTTCCATATGCCGATGCCGTAAAAGCAAGTGCTGTCAGCAATATCCTCATTGCTGCGATCATGTCCAAGGACTGGCCGCTCGTCGGGAAAATCATGAAGAAGGATATGTTCCATCAGCCGTACCGGGCGATGCTTGTGCCTGAGCTGTCAAAAGTAGAGCACGTCGCCGAGATGAAGGGCGCATATGGAACGGCTCTCAGCGGAGCAGGCCCGACGATTCTCGTCATGACCGAAAAAGGAAAGGGAGAAGAGCTAAAAGAACAGCTCGCGCTTCATTTCCCTCATTGTGAAGTAGACGCTTTGACCGTTCCGAAAGAGGGAAGTATAATAGAGCGAAATCCTTTATATCAAGTAAAAAGTGTATAGATCATGCCAAGCGTTCCTCAGCGTCAGCGGAGGGCGCTTTTTTTGCTGGAGATAAAGGAGTTTTTATTTAGAAAAAAGAAATACATGTAAAAAGGAGGAGATGAATATGAAAAAGCTGATAACCGCAGACGACATCACAGCGATTGTCTCTGTGACCGATCCTCAATACGCCCCAGACGGCACCCGTGCCGCATATGTAAAATCACAAGTAAATCAAGAGAAAGATTCGTATACATCAAATATATGGATCTATGAAACGAAAACGGGCGGGTCTGTTCCTTGGACACATGGAGAAAAGCGAAGCACCGACCCAAGATGGTCTCCGGACGGGCGCACGCTTGCCTTTATTTCTGATCGAGAAGGCGATGCGGCCCAGCTGTATATGATGAGCGCTGAAGGCGGAGAAGCGAGAAAACTGACTGATATCCCGTATGGCGTGTCAAAGCCAATATGGTCCCCGGATGGCGAATCGATTCTGGTCACTGTCAGTTTGGGAGAGGGAGAAAGCATTGATGACCGAGAAAAAACAGAGCAGGACAGCTATGAACCTGTTGAAGTGCAAAGCCTCTCCTACAAACGGGACGGCAAAGGGCTGACGAGAGGTGCGTATGCCCAGCTTGTGCTTGTCAGCGTAAAGTCGGGTGAGATGAAGGAGCTGACAAGTCACAAAGCTGATCATGGTGATCCTGCTTTTTCTCCTGACGGCAAATGGCTTGTTTTCTCAGCTAATTTAACTGAAACAGATGATGCCAGCAAGCCTCATGATGTTTACATAATGTCATTGGAGTCTGGAGATCTTAAGCAAGTTACACCTCATCGCGGCTCATTCGGATCAAGTTCATTTTCACCAGACGGAAGGTATCTTGCTTTCCTTGGAAATGAAAAGGAATATCAGAATGCAACGCTCTCAAAGGCGTGGCTCTATGATATCGAACAAGGCCGCCTCACATGTCTGACTGAGATGCTGGACGTTCATTTAGCGGACGCGCTGATTGGAGATTCATTGATCGGTGGTGCCGAACAGCGCCCGGTTTGGACAAAGGACAGCCAAGGGTTTTATGTCATCGGCACAGATCAAGGCAGTACGGGCATCTATTATATTTCGATTGAAGGCCTTGTGTATCCGATTCGTCTGGAAAAAGAGTACATCAATAGCTTTTCTCTTTCACCTGATGAACAGCACTTTATTGCCAGTGTGACAAAGCCGGACAGACCGAGTGAGCTTTACAGTATCCCGCTTGGACAGGAAGAGAAACAGCTGACTGAAGCGAATGACAAGTTTGTCAGTGAGCATACGATATCAATATCTGAAGAGATTCAATATGCTACAGAAGACGGCGTGACGGTGAACGGCTGGCTGATGAAGCCTGCACAAATGGAAGGTGAGACAACATATCCACTTATTCTCAACATACACGGCGGTCCGCATATGATGTACGGACATACATATTTTCATGAGTTTCAGGTGCTGGCGGCGAAAGGATACGCGGTCGTTTATATCAATCCGAGAGGAAGCCACGGCTACGGGCAGGAATTTGTGAATGCGGTCAGAGGAGATTATGGAGGAAAGGATTATGACGATGTGATGCAAGCTGTGGATGAGGCTATCAAGCGAGATCCGCATATTGATCCTAAGCGGCTTGGTGTCACGGGCGGAAGCTACGGAGGTTTTATGACCAACTGGATCGTCGGACAGACAAACCGCTTTAAAGCTGCCGTCACCCAGCGCTCGATATCAAACTGGATCAGCTTTCACGGCGTCAGTGATATCGGCTATTTCTTTACAGACTGGCAGCTTGAGCATGACATGTTTGAGGACACAGAAAAGCTCTGGGACCGGTCTCCTTTAAAATACGCAGCAAACGTGGAGACACCGCTTTTGATTCTGCATGGCGAGCGGGATGACCGATGCCCGATCGAGCAGGCGGAGCAGCTGTTTATCGCTCTGAAAAAAATGGGCAAGGAAACCAAGCTTGTCCGTTTTCCGAATGCATCGCACAATTTGTCACGCACCGGACACCCAAGACAGCGGATCAAGCGCCTGAATTATATCAGCTCATGGTTTGACCAATATCTCTAATAAAAAAAGCCAGGCTGATCAAATATCCGCCTGGCTGCTTTATTAAAAGACTTGTTCTACTTCAACGACACCCGGCACTTCTTCTAGAAGAGCGCGCTCAATTCCGGCTTTCAGCGTAATTGTTGAACTTGGGCAGCTGCCGCATGCGCCTAGAAGACGAAGCTTAACGATACCTTCATCTACGTCTACAAGCTCACAGTCACCGCCGTCACGAAGTAAAAACGGACGAAGTTTGTCCAGTACTTCCTGCACCTGTTCTTTCATTTCAACTTCAGTCATGACATTCGCTCCTTTCGTCGTCATAAAACCATTATATTCAGTGTAACAATAAAAATCTATTGTTTGGTTTGCAAAGTTGCTCTCCCTATTATAGCACATTCAGACTTCAACACAAAAACGGTTTTTTTCTATAAAAATGTCCTTTGGCTCTGTATACTTAAAAGAAAGGACTTACATAGGAGAAGGGGGCGTTTACAAGTGATGAAACCAGTCATGCTAAGCGTGTACGGGGCAGAAACCGTGTGTGCGAGCTGTGTAAATATGCCGACAGCCAAGGATACATACGAGTGGCTTGAGGCTGCGCTGAAAAGAAAATATCCAAATCAGCCTTTTGAGATGCAGTACATCGATATTTATGAGCCGCCTGACAATGAACATGCGAAAGAGCTTGCGGAAAAAATCAGAAATGACGAGTATTTTTATCCGCTTGTGCTCGTAGAAGACAAAATTGTCGGTGAAGGCAATCCAAAATTAAAAGACGTTTATGAGGAAATGGAGAAGCATGGGTATACAGAAAACCGCTGACTTGATCAGCGGTTCTTCTCTATCATTAACCGTTATGGTGTTTATACATCCACAGCAAGCCGGATTTCAGCATACGCGGAACACGGCCGATCAGAGGACGGTCAGCAACAAGCCCGAAGCCGGCTTTTTTTCCGAGTGAACCGAGGACACCTTTCAGCTTAAACTGCGGCATTGATTCAGGCAGGGCTTCTCCATTCCAGCGTTTTTGCAAGATTTGGACAATCTGCTCTGCTTGAGCCTCTGCCAGCTGGGCGCTCGGTGCATGAGGAAGGCTGGCGCAATCGCCGACAACGTACAGATGTTCATCACCTGGAAGATTGTGATGAGGCGTTAATACAATACGCCCTTGTGCGTCCTTCTCCACATCTAAGTCTCTGACGACTTTGTTTGGCTGGATGCCGGCTGTCCACACAATGGCGTCTGCAGAAATCGGATCATCGTGGTTATACACAACGCCTTCTTCTACTTTTGTGATATTTGCCCTGTTAATAATGCGGACACCGTGCTCTTCGAACCATTTTTGCACATATTTGCTTAAACGCTCGGGAAAGCTTGATAAAATGAGATTACCGCGGTCGAACAAAATAATGTTCAGGTCATCACGGCTTTCTCTCAATTCACTTGCAAGCTCAACGCCGCTTAAGCCCGCTCCGACAATGGAAACGGTGGCATTAGCGCTCAGATTATTCAGCTTTTGGTAGGTTTCGCGGGACTGATCGATGGTTTGAATACTGTAGGTGAATTCAGGCGCTCCCGGCACGTTGTGATATTTATCCTCACAGCCGAGCCCGATTACGGCGTCATCGTAAGAAATCGGTTCACGATCTTGGAACAGCACTTGTTTTTGTACAATATCAATTGATGTGATATCACCGTATTGGACATCCAGGCGAGGGTGCTCTGGGAATGACACTCTGATATGATGGTCAGAAATTGTGCCTGCGGCAAGGGCATAATATTCTGTTTTCAAGCAGTGATAAGGATTTCTGTCAATTAACGTGATTGAAACATCATCAGGCAGCTGGTTTGGCAATAAGCGATGAAGAACACGCATGTTCCCGTAACCTCCGCCGATCAAGACCAATTTTTTCATTTGAATTCCCCTTTAATCCGAAGAGTATGATAGACACATTGAAGAAAATACGAACTATGTAAAATAACATCTAGAATTATATCGAATTTGATCTAAAATCACAATAATAGTTTCAAAATAACCTACAATTTAGCCTGAAAACATAAATTAGTAAAACGTTATTTGAGAAATAATATGTTACGATAATAAATTTTGTATCATCCTTTGTCTTTGACGAATAGTGAAAAATTCGCGATAATGGACATATGTGAGGTGAAACCGCATGAATCCAATGATTGAATTTTGTGTCAGCAATCTGGCTCACGGCTCTCAGGAAGCCCGGGCGATTTTGGAGAAGGATCCCAACCTTGATGTCCTTGAATATGGCTGCTTAAGCTACTGCGGGACATGCATGGAATCGCTTTTCGCTCTGGTAAACGGAGAAGTCGTCATGGGTGAAACGCCTGCTGAGCTTGTTGAGAATATATATACCTTTATTGAAGAAAATCCAATGTTTTAAAGAAAAGGGCCTGAACGGGCCCTTTTTTATTTTGTCGTACAAAAGAACTAAAAAAATGTGTAGACATCAAAAAATATTATTGTTATCGTATAAAAGATATTTTTTTAAATAAAATTTAAGAGGTGTACGAGTATTCATGAATGTTCTGTGGGGGCTGCTGGGCGCAGTTGCGATCATAGCTATCGCGTTTTTATTTTCAGAAAAGAAAAGCAATATTAAGATAAGAACCGTCATCGTTGGTTTATGCACACAGGTGGCGTTTGGATACATCGTGTTGAAATGGGAAGCGGGACGCACTGTTTTTTTATGGTTTTCAAGCCGTGTACAGCTTCTGATTGACTATGCGAATGAAGGCATCAGTTTTATTTTTGGACCGCTTCTAAAGGTCGGAGACAGTCCGGCATTTGCATTAAGTGTACTGCCCGTTATCATTTTCTTCTCAGCACTGATTGCAGTTTTATATCATTTAAAAATCATGCAGCTCGTTTTCCGTGTCATTGGCGGCGGATTGTCGAAGCTCCTTGGAACAAGCAAAACGGAATCTCTGGCGGCCGCTGCCAATATTTTTGTAGGACAATCAGAATCTCCGTTAGTGATCAAACCCCTGATTGCCGGGCTGACGCGCTCTGAGTTGTTTACGATTATGACGAGCGGTCTATCGGCAGTAGCGGGATCTACCTTGTTTGGGTACGCGCTTCTCGGCATTCCGATTGAATACTTGCTGGCCGCCAGCTTTATGGCTGCTCCAGCTGGACTAGTCTTTGGTAAATTGATTATACCCGAAACGGAAAAAACGCAAACCGTAAAAAGCGATTTCAAAATGGATGAAGGCGAAGGCGCAGCCAATGTCATTGACGCAGCTGCAAAGGGAGCGTCAACAGGACTGCAAATTGCGTTAAACGTTGGGGCGATGCTGCTTGCGTTTGTTGCGTTAATCGCTGTAGTAAACGGTATTCTCGGCGGGGCTTTCGGCTTGTTCGGTTTAAAAGGCGTAACATTAGAATCCATTCTCGGCTATGTGTTTTCTCCTATCGCCTTTTTGATTGGCGTGCCTTGGCATGAAGCATTGCAGGCGGGAAGCTATATCGGCCAGAAATTGGTGCTGAATGAGTTTGTCGCTTATTCTAACTTCGGACCGCACATCGGCGAGTTTTCTAAGAAAACTGCTACCATTATCAGTTTCGCGTTATGCGGATTCGCCAATTTTTCATCAATTGCGATTATGCTTGGTACGCTTGGCGGATTAGCACCCAGCCGCCGTTCAGATATCGCACGTCTCGGCCTGAAGGCTGTTCTTGCAGGAACATTAGCCAATCTGCTCAGCGCAGCCATTGCCGGCATGTTTATATAAACGATAAAAGCTCCTTGCGTCAGTGCAAGGAGCTTTTATGTATGAAAAACGGGGGATAATTGTATTGTGTCCGCTTATAATAGCTTTTATACTAAGAAAAAGAAAAAAAGTTGGAGGCACCTATGAACTCATTTCGATTTACCAAAATGCACGGCCTGGGAAACAGTTATATTTATGTGAATCAATTTGAAGAACAGCTTCCAGAAGAAAAACTGTCAGAGATTGCAATTCAGGTTTCTTCTGTTTATACAGGGATCGGATCCGACGGAATGATCCTGATATGCCCATCAGACCAAGCGCCTGTTAAAATGCGTATTTTTAATAATGACGGGTCTGAAGGGAAAAACTGCGGCAACGGCCTGCGCTGCGTCGCAAAATACGCATATGAGCATAAACTGGTTGAGGAAACATCTTTTCTGATTGAAACTCTCTCCGGGCTTGTGAAAGCGGAGGTTCAAGTCGAAAACGGAAAAGTGAATGTGGTCACTGTCGATATGGGCGAACCGCGCTTGACAAAATCCGAGCTTCCGATGCTTGACGGCGGGGAAGAGCACACAATCAATGAAACGATGGCATTTGGTGAAGTAGAACTAACAGGCACTGCCGTTTCAATGGGAAATCCGCATATCGTTTTTCCGATCGCAGACATTGAACAGGCACCCTTAACGACACTGGGGCCGGTGATTGAGAAAGATCCGAGATTTCCGGAAGGCATCAATGTGGAATTCGTTGAAACCGTGAATGAACAAGAATTGCATTTCCGCGTCTGGGAACGGGGATCAGGGATTACTCAGGCATGCGGGACAGGAGCATGTGCAGCGGCAGTCGCATCTGTATTAAACGGCGTATCAAAGCGAAATCAAGACATCACGGTGCATTTAGCAGGCGGGGATTTGGTGATAAACTGGAAAGATAACGGCCATGTAATGATGACAGGGCCGGCTGAAACCGTTTGTGAGGGTGTCTATTTCTTGTAAAACACCTTGTTTGAGAATTGGAACGATCATGTTTATAATAAAAGACAGCAACCGGTTTTTAAAAGGAGGTTCACAATGATGAGCAACCCGGTAACAATTACAGAAGCAGCAGCTTTGCATATAAAAGATATGATGAAAGAGCATGAAGAAGAAAACGCGTTTCTGCGTGTAGGCGTCAAAGGCGGCGGCTGCAGCGGACTTTCTTACGGCATGGGCTTTGAGCATGAAAAGAGTGAATCAGACAGTGTGTTTGATCAGCACGGCATCACTGTTCTAGTTGACAAAGAAAGCCTTGACATCATGAACGGCACCGTGATTGATTATAAACAATCCATGCTCGGCGGCGGCTTCACCATCGACAATCCAAACGCCATCGCTTCATGCGGCTGCGGTTCTTCGTTCAGAACAGCAACGAATGCAGGCAAGCCTGAAGAGTGCTAAGCACTAAAAACGGATAGCAACTATTACTGACGCTTTTCTTAGCGATAGATCATCGTTAAGGGAGGCGTTTTTATTATGGGGAAATGATGCAGAGAGTTCCGGGAACTTCGGCAAGAGAAAATCCGCATTGCTGTTTGATTTTTGTTGTAAATACAGCAAAATTACGCTATATTTAATGCGAAGTATATTTTATTGCATTTACAACAAAAAACGTTAGGGAGTTGATGATGAAGAAGGTTTTTGGAATGGTAACAAGGTCAGTATCTGTTCCTTGTTTAAATATATTAAAAAGGGACACAAGACAATTGAATTTTTAATAAAGGGGCTGAATCCGAACAATGAGTGTAAAAATGAAAAAATGCAGCCGGGAAGATTTACAAACACTCCAACAATTGAGTATTGAAACATTCAATGACACTTTTAAAGAACAGAACTCACCTGAGAATATGAAAGCCTATTTAGAAAGCGCATTTAACACTGAGCAGCTGGAAAAAGAGTTACTCAATATGTCTTCGCAATTCTTTTTTGTTTACTTTGATCATGAAATCGCTGGATATGTAAAGGTCAATATCGATGATGCTCAGTCTGAAGAAATGGGTGCTGAATCACTTGAAATCGAGAGGATTTATATAAAGAACAGCTTTCAAAAACATGGGCTTGGCAAACATCTGCTGAATAAAGCGATAGAAATTGCGCTGGAACGTAATAAAAAGAACATTTGGCTAGGAGTATGGGAAAAAAATGAAAATGCCATTGCCTTTTATAAGAAAATGGGGTTTGTTCAGACCGGCGCCCACTCTTTTTATATGGGTGATGAAGAGCAAACGGATTTAATCATGGCTAAAACACTCATATAATATTTTTCGAAGGGTGGATGATGATGTATATTCCAAAATATTTTAAAGTCACAAATGCTGAAGACATTTGGAATTTTGTACAAGAAAACTCCTTTGGTACGATTGTCACAACAGAACAAGGAAAACCAATTGCCACACATTTGCCGTTAGGATTCAATAAAAAAGACGATCATTACTATATTACGGGGCATTTCGCTTATGGAAATCCTCAGTGGAGAACGTTTGAAGCCTGTGAAGATGTACTTGTGATGTTTCAGGGACCGCACGCTTATATTTCTTCTTCCTGGTATTCGCGTGAAAATGTTCCGACGTGGAATTATCAGGCTGTCCACATGTATGGAAAAGCAAGTATGTTAGAGAAAGATGAATTAGCAGAAGAATTAACAATCATGCTGGAGAAATACGAAAAACATCGTGACAATCCTGTTTTATGGGATAAGCTTTCTCCAAAACTCTTAGAACGTGAATTGAAAGGTATCGTTGGATTTAAGATTAAGGTGGAAGACATTCAAGCAGCATATAAATTAAGCCAGAACCGAAATGAAACGGATTATATGAACATCATTGAACAGTTGCAAAATGAAGAAAATCCAAATGCAAAACAAATGGCAGAACTGATGGAAGATAAATTCAAAAAGCAAATATAAGCTTACTTTGCTGAAGAAGTAGCAGAAAACGCCAACTCAAGCGGAGAACCGCTGACTTGGCGTTTTTTTATGATTAATATTTATCCCCATTAAAAATGGAATTTTTCACAATCACATAATCCACATTGCGGATGGCGTCAAGCTTTGTTCCGCCTGCATAAGAAATAGAAGATTGAAGATCCTGCTCCATTTCAATCAGTGTATCCTTGATTGAGCCTTTATGCGCCACGTGCATTTTTTTGCCTTCGACATTTTTCTTTTCGCCTTTTTGGAATTCAGAGGCTGAGCCGAAGTACTCTTTGTAAAGCTTTCCGTCTTTTTCGATCGTTTGGCCTGGCGATTCTTCGTGTCCGGCAAATAGTGAACCGATCATGACCATCGTTGCACCGAATCGGATTGATTTTGCGATGTCGCCATGGGTGCGGATGCCGCCATCCGCGATAATCGGTTTGCTGGCTGCTTTGGCACACCAGCGCAGCGCCGCTAATTGCCAGCCGCCTGTGCCGAAGCCGGTTTTGATTTTCGTAATACATACTTTTCCCGGTCCGATGCCGACTTTAGTGGCATCCGCTCCCGCATTTTCAAGTTCTCTGACCGCTTCCGGCGTTCCGACATTGCCAGCAATAACAAAGCTGTCCGGCAAATGTTTTTTAAGGTGCTGGATCATTTCAATGACAGCATTTGAGTGCCCGTGAGCAATGTCAATTGTCACGTATTCAGGAGTCAGATTTTCTTCTGCCAGCTGGCGGACAAATTCATACTCCTCCTCTTTGACGCCCACGCTGATAGAAGAGAATAAGCCGCGTGCGTTCATATCTTTAATAAAATCAATTCGTGTCTCAGGCTCAAATCGGTGCATCACATAAAAGTAGCCATTTTCGGCTAATTGAATCGCTAGCTTCTCATCTATAATCGTCTGCATATTGGCAGGGACGACGGGCAATTTAAATGTACGTCCGCCTAAACGTACGGATGTATCACATTCTGAACGGCTATTTACAATGCATTTTGCAGGAATTAGCTGAATATCTTCGTAATCAAATACATTTTCCATGGTTTTCACTCCTAAAAACGAATATTTAAAATTATATTATATGAAATGTTCGCCTTCTATAATGTACTCTGTTTTATTTAGGATGTCAAACATTATGATTTGCTGGCAGGTGTGGTGCAAGGGCCGAAGCTTGTCATGCAGGGTGAGTTTAGGTATCATAGTTTTAACGAATGGTCTTAGAGAGCGGATCAAAACGCGAATGATATACGTTCAGCAAAGCTTGGTCGTTCAGCACCAGGCTTTCTTTATGGCATGGACATGGGAAAGGAGCGAATAAGATGGCCCAAAACGAAGAAAAAACACCGAAGTCCCAAAAGATTCAGGACCGCATTATTATGGCAATGATCTGGGTAGTCGCAGCCCTTGTGATTGCGCTGGTTGTAGGAACTGCATTGAATTATATCAATATCTTCAAATAAAAAAGGAGCTGTGTCGCAGACACAAGCTCCCTTTTTTTATTATTTATTTTCAAAAAGACTTGTTGAGTGAAGAGGCTGTACACGGGCTTTCGGGTCCATGTAAGCCTTGGCGTTGTTCACTGCTGTCGGTGCCTCACCGAAGCCGCTGGCAATCAGGTTGACTTTTCCTTCGTATGTACAAATGTCACCTGCTGCAAAGAAGCCTTCGATATTTGTTTCCATTGTTGATTTCACGACAATGGAATTTTTCTCGATGTCCAGACCCCAGTTTTTGATCGGTCCAAGAGATGAAACGAAACCGTAGTTGACGATTAAGTCATCAATTTCTAAAATCTCTTTGCGGTCGCCTTTCACTTCTTCAAGCACAAGCTGTTCAATTTTGTCTTCGCCGATCAGCTCCGCAGGGACGAATGGTGTCAGGACATTAACCTTCGACGCATGAAGGTTTTCCACACTGTGCTCGTGCGCACGGAACTTGTCACGGCGGTGAATGATCGATACTTCTTTTGCGATCGGCTCAAGCATAAGCGCCCAGTCAACCGCGGAATCTCCACCGCCAAGGATCGCAACGCGTCTGCCGGCAAATTTTTGCAGATCATCAACGAAGTAATGGAGGTTTTTGCCTTCATACTGCTCGGCATTTTCAAGTTCCAGCTTTCTCGGTTTGAATGCGCCGTTTCCTGCAGTGATGATGACCGTTTTAGAGTAGTGGGTTTCTTCATTTGTTACAAGCTTAAACACGCCGTCCGCTTGTTTCTCAACAGATTCAACCGCTTGCTCCAGACAAATGGTTTGGTCGAATTTTGCCATTTGCTCTTTTAGGTTATTGATAAGCTCTTGCGCACGGATTTTCGGGAATCCCGCTACATCATATATATACTTCTCAGGGTATAGGGCGCTAAGCTGTCCGCCGAGCTGAGGCAGGCTTTCGATAATTTTGACGCTTGCCTGTCTCATCCCGCCGTAAAAAGCGGTGAATAAGCCGACCGGTCCCCCGCCTATAATTGTAATATCATAAACCTTTGTATCCTCTCGCATACGAAAATTGCCTCCTAAATGAAAATTGTTATTAATTATACCATATTGCCGTTCAAATTGACGAGTCAGCAGAAAAAATCGTAAGGATCTAACGTGCCCATCCGTTCTTGAAAATATTTCCGCAGGCCGCTACGATAATAACCAAATGAAATGATCTTTTTCTGAATGTTTCTTGGGCCAGCCGGATAAACATGATAATAGTGCTACGGGTAAGGACTTCACAAAAAACTTTTCAATATATTTCATAAAATCCCGCCAATAAGCTGAAGCTAACACAAATGATGATTTTATTATGGGTCTAACAAAAGCAAAAAAAAGAGAAGGTGGATGTGATGGCATTGAATAAGCCCAAAATCGTGATTTTAGGTGCAGGATATGGCGGATTGATGACGGTGACAAGGCTGACGAAGTATGTCGGGCCGAATGATGCTGACATTACGCTTGTAAATAAACACAATTATCATTATGAAACGACATGGATGCATGAAGCGAGCGCGGGTACGCTCCATCATGACCGCTGCCGTTATCAGATAAAAGATGTAATCAACCAGTCACGGGTGAATTTTGTACAGGATACCGTAAAGGCAATCAAAATTGATGAGAAAAAAGTTGTGCTTGCGAATGGAGAACTGCAGTACGATTATTTAGTCATCGGGCTCGGCGCCGTGCCTGAAACGTTCGGCATTAAAGGCTTAAAAGAATATGCGTTTCCGATTGCCAACATCAACACGTCGCGCCTGCTGCGGGAACATATTGAGCTGCAGTTTGCGACTTACAATACGGAAGCGGAAAAACGGCCGGACAGGTTAACGATCGTTGTTGGCGGTGCCGGATTTACGGGAATTGAATTTCTTGGCGAACTGGCTGCTCGCGTGCCGGAGCTCTGTAAGGAATATGACGTTGACAGAAGCCTTGTCCGCATCATTTGTGTGGAAGCAGCGCCGACCGTTTTGCCGGGCTTTGATCCGGAACTTGTTGACTATGCCGTACATTATCTTGAGGAAAACGGAGTTGAGTTCAAGATCGGCACGGCTGTACAAGAATGTACACCGGAAGGAGTCAGAGTCGGCAAAAAAGATGAGGAACCAGAGCAGATCAAATCGCAAACCGTTGTATGGGCGGCAGGTGTCCGCGGTCATCCGATTGTGGAGGAAGCCGGTTTTGAGAATATGCGCGGCCGAGTCAAAGTCAACCCTGATCTCCGCGCCCCGGGACATGACAATGTCTTTATTCTCGGCGACAGCTCGCTGTTTATGAATGAAGATACAGAGCGCCCGTATCCGCCGACTGCGCAAATTGCAATGCAGCAGGGCATAACGGTCGCTAAAAACCTTGGCAGGCTTATTAAAGGCGGAGAGCTTGAGGAATTCAAGCCGGACATTAAGGGAACAGTGGCTTCTCTTGGCGAGCATAACGCGGTTGGGGTTGTTTATGGCAGAAAGCTGAAAGGCACGCCCGCTTCGTTTATGAAAAAAGTCATTGATAACCGCTCACTGTTTATGATTGGCGGACTCGGACTGACATTGAAAAAAGGCAAGTTCAAGTTTTTCTAAAAACCCGCGGAAGCGGGTTTTCTTTATTAAAAAACGCCAAAATAAAAAGAGAACGAGAGGAAAATAAGTATGTTTCCGCTTACATCAAAAGATTTGTCACATGATCTGACTTTATTGTTGACAGCTTGATATGGTATATTATCAGAAAATTAAGAAAAAGGGTGATGATTAGATGAAAACTGCAACGACAACCGCTTCACATGCATGCCCATTTTGTTCAGGAAAAGGATATTTTCAATTGATTCTCGGCGGTTCAGAGACTTGTCCGTCTTGCCAGGGGACAGGAAAAGACAGTCATTCTTTTTCCAGCCGTTGACTTTATTTCCACCCCCGCGTTACACTAAAAACAACGCAGGGGGGTGGAATAGGTTGATTAGTCTGCCAGTCGTAATCATCTCAATTGTTTTGTTTTTTGTCTTGTTTTTTGGAATCGGTTTCTTATTAAACATGCTGCTGAGAATGTCTTGGATTATGGCTGTGATTTATCCGATTGTATGCCTTTTCATTATCAGCAAAGAAAA
Source organism: Bacillus sp. 204(2023) (assembly GCF_037027505.1). Taxonomy (NCBI): domain Bacteria; kingdom Bacillati; phylum Bacillota; class Bacilli; order Caryophanales; family Bacillaceae; genus Bacillus; species Bacillus sp. 204(2023). The sequence goes on from NZ_JAXCHE010000005.1 coordinate 255,004, forward strand.
GCTGATCAGCTATGTCCAGTCGCCGGGAGAATCCTTTGCCAGCCTGTTTCATCGTGTCTTATCATTAGCGGCTGCCGATGTGCTGATTTTAGTCAGCGGTTTGGCCGGCGCCATCGTGTCCGGTATAGCGATCAACATGCTCAGAAAAAGAGGATATCAAATGTTTTAAATGCCGCTTTCTTCTAAAGAAAGCTTTTTTTATGCGTTCAGCTCATTCATCATTTTGAATAATGCTCTCTCCACTTGGGAACAATGATTCGGAGGAGAGGTGAATGATGTGAATATGATCAGACGTTTGCTGATGACCTGTTTATTTCTGCTTGCATTTGGCACGACATTTTTATCAGTGTCAGGAATTGAAGCGAAGGACCTGTCAAAATGGGTGCAGGAACATCAGGAAAAGCACTTGAAGCATGCAGGACTGACATTAAAAGCATTGCAGCAGAAACAAACACAAACCACGTCCGCGGCTGAGGATAAAACAAAACCGTTAGAAGAGGCATTTGATTGGGATGAATATCCAGTCCAAAGAGTAACAGCAACAGGCTACACAGCAGGAGCTGAGTCGACGGGCAAAAATCCCGGTGATCCATTATACGGGCTTACATATTCAGGTGTGAAAGTGAAACGGGATTTATATTCCACGGTTGCTGCTGACCCGTCCGTTTTCCCGATCGGAACAATTTTATTCATTCCGAACTACGGTCTCGGAGTTGTGGCCGACACAGGATCGGCTATTAAGGGTAACCGCCTTGATCTGTACTTTGAAACCGTCAAAGATGTATACAATGAATGGGGCAAAAAAACCCTTGATGTATATTTGATTAAAAAGGGAACGGGAAAAATTACCGAGGATGAGCTTGAGAAGCTCAATGAAACAAAATCTTTGCAAGTGTTCAGAAATCAATATAAAACTGTGAAAGAATAAAACGCTCCAGCGAAAGCAGGAGCGTTTTTTTACATGAAAAAGTAAGCGAGTGCCAATGTCAGTAAAATACCTGTTAGTCCTCCGAAAAAGACTTCGATCGGCTGATGTCCGAGAAGCTCTTTCAGCTTTTTTTGCTTTTCTTTCTCTGCAGCCTTAGGGAAGTCCTTCGCTTCATTTACGAAACGGTTAAAATCAATGACAAGCTTATTAATGACTGTTGCCTGCTCACCGGCGTGACGTCTGACGCCAGTTGCGTCAAACATGGTTATGACGGCGAAAATGGCGGAAACCGCAAAGAGTGAGGAGTCTAATCCATGCTCCAAGGCTACGCCTGTTGAAAGTGCAGTGACCGCTGCGGAGTGAGAGCTCGGCATGCCGCCTGTGCTTGTGACCAGCGACCAGTCCAGTTTTCTGGACACGATAAACTGTATGGGCACTTTGATGACCTGAGCAAAAATAATTGCGGCCAGGCTTGATAATAAAGGAAAATTCGTTAAAAGTTCCATCGGCGACATCCTTTCTATTTGAAAAATCCTTCGTGTTTCAAAAGAAAAAAGCAAGTCTTAGACTGTTGTTTGTTAAAATAAGTATAGTGGAAAGAATGTTTTTCCTATTATACCATTGTTCATTACAAATACCCATTACGTTAGGAGTGTAAGCCTCATGTTTTATGCGGTTCAACAATCAGAGCATACAGAAACCCTTGTGGTCGGGCTTTTTCAAAAAAGCCAGCTGACAGGAAAAGCGTTGGAAATTGATGAAATGCTCGAAGGCCATCTGACACAGCTTTTAAAAGAGGGTGATGTCTCTGCGAAACCGAATCAAGTATCAAAAGTATTCCCTCCATCTTCTGCGGGTATGAAACGGATTTATTTCGTTGGTCTGGGGAGAGAAGCAAATTATTCGTTTGAACAGGCGAAGGAACGTTTTGCTCATGTTTTTCAAGCCATTCATAAAGATCGAAAACAAGAAACTGCTGTTCTGCTTGATACGTTTATTTCGGAAGACGTGCCTCCAGCCGATGCCGCTCATGCTTTAGCTGAGAGCTGCCTGCTTGCTTCCTATGAGGTGCAGGATTATAAGCACAAATCAAATGAGCCTGACAAACAAATTGAAGCCGTGTATGTTGTAACAGATGAAGATACACAGGAAGTGCAGGCGGGGCTTCGCGTCGGCCAGGCATACGGACAAGGGACAAATTCGGCTAGAACGCTTGTGAATATGCCGGGAAACATGCTGACAGCGACTGACCTTGCTTCGTATGCTGAAGAGCTTGCGGCGAAATATGATTTTGAGTGTGAAATATTGGAGAAATCAGAGATGGAAGAGCTCGGTATGGGCGGAATACTTGCGGTAAACCAAGGCTCCACCGAACCGCCGAAAATGATTGTGTTGAAATACCAGGGCAAAAAGGAATGGGAAAACGTCGTCGGACTAGTCGGGAAAGGAATTACCTTTGACACAGGCGGCTACTCCATTAAAACGAAATCTGGAATTGTCGGCATGAAATCAGATATGGGAGGAGCAGCTGCGGTTCTCGGGGCTATGGAAACGATCGGAGAGCTTCGTCCTGAGCAAAACGTGCTGTGCGTTATTCCATCAACCGATAATATGATCTCCGGCGGGGCCATGAAGCCGGATGACGTGATCGTATCTTTAAGCGGAAAAACAATAGAAATCCTTAATACGGATGCTGAAGGCAGGCTAGTGCTTGCAGATGGCATTACATACGCGAAACAGCATGGCGCGTCAGTTCTTGTCGATGTAGCTACGCTTACCGGCGGCGTCGTTGTGGCATTAGGAACAGAAACAACCGGCGCAATGACAAATGATCAAAGCTTTTACCAGCAGGTAGCTGATGCTGCACAAGAGTGCGGCGAGGCGATCTGGCAACTGCCGATAACAGAGAAGGATAAAAAACGCGTGAAAAGCAGCCAAATGGCGGATCTCAACAATTCACCGGGACGCGAGGGACATGCGATTATGGCAGGAACGTTTCTTGGTGAATTCGCTGAGTCAACACCTTGGGTTCACCTTGATATTGCAGGCACAGCGACTGCCAATAAAGCAACCTGCTTCGGACCGGCCGGGGCTACCGGCGTTATGGCAAGAACACTGGCTACACTTGCGGAGCGATTTACATTGGAAGAAGATAAAAACGAGTAATGAAAAATCCCTGCTGTTATGATGCGGCAGGGATTTTTTTCTTCTGGAATCTTTAGTTGACTAAAGTGGATCGGTTATGATACGATACGTTCGTACTTTATTTATCTACTACATTAGCAAACTAAAGGATTTTTGGAGGGGTATCATCATGAATGCAGTCGTCATCGCAGTCCTGCTTATGCTTGTATTAAGCCTGCTGCGTGTCAATATTGTTATCGCATTAATTATAGGCGCTTTAGCCGGCGGGTTAACTGGCGGGCTCGGTCTTGGCGAAACGGTTAAAGCTTTCACAGACGGTCTCGGCGGAAATGCCACCGTTGCAGTCAGCTATGCCATGCTTGGCGCGTTTGCCGCCGCTTTGACGAAAACGGGTCTTCCGGACGCAATGGTGGAAGCCTCCGTTAAATTAATCGGAAATAAAGAAGATTCTCGAAAAAAAGCACTGTCTAAGGTGCTGATTGTGCTGATTATTTTAATTGTATCTTGTTTTTCGCAAAACGTCGTTCCGGTTCACATCGCGTTTATCCCGGTGCTGATTCCGCCGCTTTTGAAAATCTTTAATGAACTTGAAATGGACCGCCGTCTGATCGCGTGTGTAATTACATTTGGCTTAACGGCTCCTTATATTTTGCTTCCGGTCGGTTTCGGCCAAATCTTCCAGGGAATGCTGAAGGACAATATGGCGGATGCCGGGTTAAACGTTCCGCTTGCTGATATTCCGTACGCACTGATTATTCCAGTTGCAGGTATGGTTGTCGGCCTTATTTTATCAGTGATCGTATACCGTAAACCGAAACAATATGAAACAAAAGACATTTCAGGTGCAGAAGCATCGCCATATACGAGAAAAAGTATTGGTATCGCGGTTCTAGCCATTGTTGTGTCACTCGGCGTCCAGCTTTACTTATCTCAGACTTTGGGAGTAGAAGGAATGATTATGGGGGCGCTCGCTGGTCTGATTGTTCTGTTTGTCAGCGGTGTGATGAAGCGTGATGAAGCGGACTCACTGATTACTGATGGAATGGTTTTAATGGCCTTTATCGGCTTTGTCATGCTTGTTGCAGCCGGGTTTTCAAACGTATTGACGAAAACCGGAGATGTCGAGTCACTGGTCAAAACGTCAGCCGGTTTTATCGGACACAGTCAGTCCTTGGGCGCATTGCTGATGCTCATTGTCGGCTTATTAATTACAATGGGGATCGGATCTTCTTTTGCGACGATTCCTGTTATCACAACCATTTTCGTGCCTCTATGCATGCAGCTTGGATTCAGCCCGATGGCAACGATTGCGATTATCGGAGCTGCTGCTGCCCTCGGCGATGCCGGTTCACCTGCCAGTGACAGTACGCTTGGGCCGACTTCAGGTTTGAGTGCGGACGGCCAGCATCACCACATTTGGGATACTTGTGTGCCGACATTTATATTTTATAATATTCCGCTTGTCATCTTTGGCTGGATTGCAGCGCTTGTTTTATAGGAAAAAGGCTCCCCTTTACTGGGGAGCCTTTTCTCGTTATGATAAAAAACCGTCCATTAGAACGGTTTTTTACGTGGACGATATGTGATTTCTGTTAAAGCCGGTTGCTTTATGAATAGAGCGGTAGATTGCTGGTGCGATAAACGACAGTATCACAGCCAGCGCTGTATCTTTTACCATAAACCAAATCATAAAGCTCCAAGCCGTGCCGTAGCTCACTGGCGTATGAATCCACAGCTTCAGTGCAAGATACATATAGGTAGTGCCGATGAGATACATGATCGCCGTTCCGATAAGTGAAGCAATGAGAAATCGAATTTTACTTGGCTGAATGTTTCGTTCTAAAAACCATCCCGCTGCAAATGCTGCCGGGATGTATGAGATAATAAACCCGCCGCTTTTCCCTGCAAACGGTGCGAAGCCTGCTGAAAATTGAGCAAACACAGGCGCTCCGGCTAATCCCACAAGTGCATATACAATCATGGCAATCGCTGCTCGTTTGCTGCCAAGAAGCAATGCTGCCAAGAGACAGAAAAACGGCTGCATCGAAAGCGGAATGCCGGCTACTTGTAAAAAGGGTGCTACTGATGTAATGTTGGCCCCGACAGCCATAAGTGCGGCGAACATGCCAATCAGCGCCATATCTCCCGCACGAAGTTTACGTTGTTTCATCGTTGTTCCCCCTTAGGTTGACATACACAATCATAGAGTAATAAAGAACAAAAAGATTGTCAACATGATTTTAAATTAGGTTAACAAAAAGGAGGCCCATATGTATTTCGGAAAAACAAGACAGTCCGATCAATCTGGAAGAGTGCCGCCAAATCAAAACGTCACCACTTCATTTCCTGTGCTTCATACCGGAGATGTCCCATATTACGAAGATATGACGAAATGGAATCTTCAAGTATACGGTTTGGTTGACCATCCGATGCTGCTAAGCTTTGAAGATGTCAAAGCCTTTCCACGGTATGAATCGAAAAATGACATTCATTGTGTCACGGGATGGTCAAGGCTTGATAATGTGTGGCAAGGCGTGCGGGCTTGTGATATAGCGGAAAAAGCGGGTGTAAAAGAAGAAGCGGGCTACGTCATTTTACATGCTGAAGAGGGCTGGACGACCAATCTGCCGCTTGATGATTTCTTAGCGGAAACTTCCCTTCTGGCTTATGCGCATAATGGCGAACCTTTAACCCCTGAACACGGATTTCCGCTGCGGGGTGTATTTCCGCATCTGTATTTTTGGAAAAGCGCCAAGTGGCTGCGCGGCATCCAATTTACGAAAGAAAATCACCCTGGCTTTTGGGAGCGGAATGGCTATCACATGAGAGGCGATCCTTGGCAAAATCAAAGGTTTACATGGGATTAAGGTTCTATTTCAAATAGGACAATCCGCATCTTTATTAGGTTTTTACTTCCATATTGATAGTCTGCAGGTACCTTATTTGATCAAGGTGCCTTTTTTATTCGGGAAAAAGTTGACTTTCTTTGGAAGAAAACCTATTATTTGAGGTGTCTAGTTGATAGTGAAAATCATTATCATACATTGCGGTTTAGTTTAAGGAGAGGAATGTCGTACTGCATGAAAGAGCAAACAACAGACCGGACAAATGGCGGGACATCAAACGCATTTACGATTCCTGGTACGGAAGTGCGTATGATGTCTTCACGCAATGAAAACCGTACCTATCACATTTTTATCTCGAAACCTAGTACGCCGCCGCCACCCGCTGGTTATCCTGTGATTTATCTGCTGGATGCCAATTCTGTCTTCGGAACGATGACGGAAGCCGTTCGAATACAGGGACGCCGACCCGAAAAAACCGGGGTGATCCCTGCAGTGATCGTCGGCATTGGCTATGAGACAGCGGAGCCGTTCTCCTCAGCGCGCCACCGGGATTTTACAATGCCAACAGCCCAATCGAAGCTGCCGGAAAGGCCCGACGGCAGAGAATGGCCGGAGCATGGCGGAGCGGAGGGCTTTTTCAGATTTATTGAAGAGGATTTAAAACCGGAGATAGAACGAGATTACCAGATTGATAAAAAAAGACAAACAATCTTTGGCCATTCGCTCGGAGGGCTTTTCGTGCTGCAGGTGCTGCTAACAAAGCCCGATGCGTTTCAAACGTATATCGCGGGAAGTCCGTCCATTCATTGGAATAAACCGTTTATTCTCGAGAAAACGGACCATTTCGTCTCTCTCACCAAGAAAAACAATCAGCCTATCAATATCCTGCTTGCCGCAGGAGAATTAGAGCAGCATCATAAAAGCCGGATGAATGATAATGCAAGGGAGCTTTATGAGCGGCTGGCCGTTTTATCTGAACAAGGCATACGGGCAGAATTTTGCGAGTTTTCAGGAGAAGGACATATTTCAGTTCTTCCTGTTTTGGTCAGCCGGGCGCTGCGTTTTGCGCTTCACCCTGACGGACCGCATCTTTCAATGGGCTGAGACATACTCAGCCTTGCCTTTAAAAAAATATTTGTCACTGAAATTATATTTGACTGTCACATGACATTTGGATATGATTATTTTTATAATTGATAATGATAATCATTATCAATGGATTGCGTTTTTCAAGGCGCAGCAGTCTTTTTCGCTGGATGTCTGTTCGGCATTTAGAGCGAAGAAAGGAATTGATGATATGAATGCAAAGAGTATAGAGGGAAAAATTGCTTTTATAACAGGGGCTGCCCAAGGAATAGGCGAAGCTGTTGCGCGGACGCTTGCCAGTCAAGGCGCACATATTGCGGCAGTTGATTATAATCCTGAAAAGCTGGAAAAGGTTGTGAGCAGCCTCAAAGCAGAAGGCCGCCATGCAGAAGCTTTTCCTGCGGATGTGAGAGACAGCGCGGCGATTGACGAGATCACGGCGCGCATCGAACGTGAAATGGGGCCGATTGATATTTTAGTGAATGTAGCGGGTGTCCTTCGCCCGGGACTGATCCATTCGCTTAGCGATGAGGAATGGGAGGCGACGTTCTCAGTGAATTCGACTGGCGTATTTAACGCCTCGCGTTCAGTCAGCAAATATATGATGGACCGAAGATCGGGTTCGATTGTAACAGTCGGATCGAATGCTGCCGGTGTACCAAGAACATCTATGGCGGCATATGCGTCCTCAAAGGCTGCGGCTGTGATGTTTACGAAATGCCTTGGCCTTGAGCTTGCAGAATACAATATTCGCTGCAACATTGTATCTCCCGGATCAACGGAAACAGACATGCAGTGGTCATTATGGGCCGACGAGAATGGAGCGGAGCAAGTCATAAAAGGATCACTTGAGACATTTAAAACAGGGATCCCGCTCAAAAAACTAGCCAAGCCTTCGGATATTGCGGATGCGGTGCTCTTTTTGGTTTCTGGCCAGGCAGGGCATATTACGATGCATAATTTATGCGTAGATGGCGGCGCGACCTTAGGCGTGTAACTGAATTTAAAGGAGGTTCATGAGAATGTTGGATAACGTTATAACAGAAACAAAAGCGGAGCATTTGCTTCATGAATATCAGCCGGGCGCCTTTTTCTTAGCGTCTCCTCATCGTGTACTGTTAGCGAAAGGCATATGTGAAATCGTACCGGAGGCAGACGGGCAAAACCAAATGGAAACCCTTTCTGGCCGAATTGCAGAGACGTTACGTCAGGCAAAACAATCAGGGCAAAGCCGGCCGCTTGTTGTCGGGGCCGTTCCTTTTGATCAAGTAAAAGCAGCGCGGCTCGTTGTACCTGAGGAAGTGTGCTGGTCAGGACCGCTTCAATTTGATCATGAGGAAAAGGAACAGCAGGCTGGGCATACATACCACATAAAGCCTGTTCCTGAACCTGAGGATTATAAAAATGGTGTTGAACAAGGGCTGACACGCATTGCCGATGGAACACTCAGCAAAATCGTCCTGTCCAGATCGCTGCATTTGACATCGCCTGAACCGATTCAGACGGATGAATTGCTTCGCCATCTGGCTCAGCATAACTCGCATGGCTACACGTTTGCCGCAGATGTGTCCAGTCAGGAGGAAACGTCTCCCCGCCGAACATTGCTCGGAGCAAGTCCGGAGCTACTCGTTTCAAGGATGGGAACACAGGTCGTTTCCAACCCATTAGCCGGCTCAAGGCCGCGCAGTAATGATCCTGTTGAAGACCAGCGCCGGGCAGCTGAATTGCTTTCTTCCGCAAAGGATCTTCATGAGCACGCGGTTGTCGCTGACGCGGTTGCGGCAGCGCTGAGACCTTTCTGCCGGACGCTGGAGGTTCCGGAGAAGCCTTCACTGATCAAAACGGAAACGATGTGGCACCTGTCCAGCGTGATTAAGGGAGAGCTTTCCGACCCGTCTGTAACCGCACTTGAATTGGCGGCGGCTCTCCACCCGACGCCAGCAGTCTGCGGAACACCGACTGATCTTGCGAGAGAAGCGATTCTCAGCATTGAACCATTTGACCGCGGTTTCTTTACCGGCATGGTCGGATGGTGTGACGATGCCGGTGACGGAGAATGGATCGTGACCATCCGTTGTGCAGAAGCAGAAGAACGCTCTCTCCGCCTGTATGCTGGAGCTGGTGTTGTGGCCGGTTCAAAGCCTGAGGACGAGCTTCAGGAGACGTCCGCAAAGTTTCGGACAATGCTGCGGGCAATGGGCGTGGATCACATATGAACAGAATGAATTGCTGGAGGGATGCAACATGCTGAAAGGATTTACGCCTTGGCCTGATGAGTTAGCTGAGACCTATCGAAAGAATGGCTGCTGGGCCGGCGAGACGTTTGGAGATTTGTTAAGAGACCGGGCAGCCAAATATGGCGACCGCATTGCGATTACATGCGGGAACACCCATTGGAGCTATCAAGAGCTTGACACAAGGGCTGATCGTCTGGCTGCCGGATTTCAGAAGCTCGGCATTCAACAGATGGATCGTGTCGTAGTGCAGCTGCCAAATATCAAAGAGTTTTTTGAAGTTATTTTCGCGCTATTCCGTCTGGGGGCGCTTCCAGTCTTCGCACTGCCTTCTCATCGAAGCAGTGAAATTACATATTTTTGCGAGTTTGCTGAAGCGGCTGCATATATCATTCCCGACGCTTATTCCGGTTTTGACTACCGTACGCTTGCCAGACAAGTTCAAAGCAAGCTGCCGACTTTGAAACACGTCATTGTCGCAGGTGAGGCAGAGGAATTTTTGCCGCTGGAGGATTTGCATACAGAACCTGTAAAACTGCCTGAAGTCAAATCTTCGGATGTGGCGTTCCTCCAGCTTTCTGGCGGGAGCACCGGGCTATCGAAACTGATTCCGAGGACCCACGATGACTACATATACAGCCTGAAGCGGAGTGTGGAGGTCTGCTGGCTCGACCACAGCACGGTGTACTTGGCCGCGCTGCCGATGGCACACAATTATCCGCTGAGCTCGCCTGGCGTTCTCGGCGTATTATACGCTGGAGGAAGAGTGGTATTATCTCCTTCTCCAAGTCCAGATGACGCATTTCCTTTAATTGAACGGGAAAAGGTCACGATAACCGCTCTTGTTCCGCCTCTTGCGATGGTATGGATGGATGCGGCATCCTCACGCCGTGATGATTTATCCAGCCTTCAAGTGCTGCAGGTCGGCGGTGCCAAGTTTAGTGCTGAAGCCGCTCGCAGAGTAAAAGCTGTTTTCGGCTGCACGCTGCAGCAGGTGTTCGGAATGGCAGAGGGTCTCGTCAATTATACGAGATTGGATGATCCTGAGGAGATCATTGTCAACACCCAAGGAAAACCGATGTCCCCATATGATGAAGTGCGTGTTTGGGATGATCATGATCGCGACGTAAAACCTGGTGAAACAGGCCATCTGCTGACGCGGGGACCGTATACAATTCGAGGTTACTATAAGGCAGAAGAGCATAACGCCGCTTCATTTACTGAGGACGGTTTTTACCGTACGGGTGATATCGTCAGGCTGACACGAGACGGCTATATTGTCGTTGAAGGCCGGGCGAAGGATCAAATTAACCGTGGAGGAGAAAAGGTTGCGGCTGAAGAGGTGGAAAATCATCTGCTGGCGCATCCGGCTGTCCATGATGCGGCAATGGTCTCCATGCCTGATCAATTTCTTGGCGAGAGATCTTGTGTGTTCATTATTCCCCGGGATGAAGCCCCAAAAGCCGCAGAGCTTAAAGCATTTTTGAGAGAGCGCGGACTGGCGGCATATAAAATCCCTGATCGAGTTGAATTTGTCGAATCCTTCCCGCAGACAGGAGTAGGAAAAGTCAGCAAAAAAGCGCTCCGTGAAGCCATTTCTGAGAAGCTTCTTGCAGGATCAAAAAAATAAAACAACAATTTGAGAGGAAGTGTTCAAATGGCTATACCTGCCATTCAGCCGTATCAAATGCCGACAGCATCTGATATGCCGCAAAACAAAGTATCATGGGTGCCTGATCCGAATCGGGCTGTCTTGTTAATTCACGATATGCAAAACTATTTTGTCGATGCTTTCACAGCGGGAGCGTCTCCGGTAACAGAGCTTTCAGCGAATATACGAAAGCTGAAGAATCAATGTGTTCAGCTTGGGATTCCTGTTGTTTATACCGCACAGCCGGGAAGCCAAAATCCGGATGACCGTGCGCTGCTGACAGACTTTTGGGGCCCGGGATTAAACAGCGGTCCTTATGAGGAGAAAATTATAACCGAGCTGGCACCAGAGGATGATGATCTTGTGCTGACAAAATGGAGATACAGCGCGTTTAAGAGAACGAATCTGCTTGAAATGATGCGCAAAGAGGGACGCGATCAGCTGATCATTACAGGAATTTACGCCCATATCGGCTGTCTTGTTACAGCATGTGAAGCATTTATGGAGGATATTAAAGCCTTTTTTGTGGGAGATGCAGTTGCTGATTTTTCATTAGAAAAACATCAAATGGCGCTGGACTATGCGGCTGGACGCTGTGCGTTTACCGTGATGACTGACAGTCTTCTTGATCAGCTGCAGAATGCGCCGGCAGACGTTCAAAAAACGTCAGCAAACACTGGCAAAAAGAACGTGTTTACATGTGAGAATATCCGTAAACAAATTGCTGAGCTCCTACAAGAAACACCGGAAGACATCACAGATCAAGAGGATTTGCTCGATCGTGGTCTTGATTCGGTAAGGATCATGACATTGGTGGAACAATGGCGCCGTGAAGGGGCAGAGGTGACTTTCGTAGAATTGGCTGAACGCCCAACGATCGAAGAATGGCAGAAATTGCTCACAACCCGCAGCCAGCAAGTGCTGCCAAACGCGGATTATTTATAAAAGGAGGGTAAACAAACGGATGCCTGATACAAAAGATCTTCAATATTCTTTGACCGGGGCGCAAACTGGCATATGGTTTGCTCAGCAGCTTGATCCGGACAATCCAATCTACAATACAGCGGAATATATAGAAATCAATGGACCAATCAATATTGCTCTTTTTGAAGAAGCTTTGCGACACGTGATCAAGGAAGCGGAATCGCTGCATGTCCGCTTCGGTGAAAATATGGACGGGCCTTGGCAGATGATAAACCCGTCTCCGGATGTACAGCTGCACGTCATTGACGTCAGCTCTGAGCCTGATCCGGAAAAAACATCATTAAACTGGATGAAAGCTGATTTAGCAAAGCCGGTTAATTTAGGGTATGACCCTTTGTTCAATGAAGCTCTGTTTATTGCCGGGCCTGATCGTTTCTTTTGGTATCAGCGCATTCATCATATAGCGATCGACGGCTTCGGTTTTTCCCTGATAGCCCAGCGTGTGGCAAGTACATATACTGCGCTTATAAAAGGACAAGCAGCTAAAGGCCGTTCCTTTGGGTCTCTCCAGGCCATTTTGGAGGAGGATACAGATTATCGCGGATCAGAGCAGTATGAGAAGGATCGTCAATTCTGGCTGGACCGTTTTGCAGATGCACCTGAAGTTGTGAGCTTGGCTGATCGGGCGCCAAGAACATCTAACAGTTTTCTTCGTCATACGGCATATCTGCCTCCGTCTGATGTAAACGCGTTAAAAGAAGCGGCGCGCTATTTCTCAGGAAGCTGGCATGAAGTCATGATTGCGGTGTCAGCTGTTTATGTGCACCGTATGACCGGCTCTGAGGATGTTGTGCTCGGCCTGCCCATGATGGGTCGGATAGGGTCCGCGTCACTGAATGTACCGGCTATGGTGATGAACCTTCTCCCGCTCCGGCTGACGGTAAGCTCTTCGATGAGCTTTTCTGAACTGATTCAGCAAATTTCCCGGGAAATCCGCAGTATTCGGCGACATCATAAGTATCGCCATGAAGAGCTTCGGCGCGATCTGAAATTGATAGGAGAAAATCATCGATTATTTGGCCCTCAAATCAATCTTATGCCGTTTGATTACGGTCTCGACTTTGCCGGCGCCCGAGGCACAACGCATAATCTTTCAGCCGGTCCTGTTGATGATCTATCAATCAATGTATATGACAGAACAGACGGCAGCGGGCTGCGAATTGATGTTGATGCGAATCCTGAGGTATACAGTGAGTCTGATATTAAGCTTCATCAGCAGCGTATCCTGCAGCTGCTGCAAACGGCTTCTGCCGGAGAGGACATGCTGATTGGGCAAATGGAGCTTCTGTTGCCAGAGGAGAAAGAAAAAGTCATTTCTAAATGGAATGAGACGGCAAAATCCGAGAAGCTGGTCAGCCTTCAGGACATGTTCGAAAAGCAGGCAGTTCTTACGCCAGAACGTATCGCTCTCATGTGTGATGACATTCAAGTCAACTATCATAAGCTCAATGAAGAGGCAAACCGCCTCGCGCGTCTGTTGATCGAAAAAGGGATTGGTCCGGAGCAATTTGTCGCTTTGGCGCTGCCGCGTTCCCCTGAGATGGTGGCCTCAATGCTTGGTGTGCTCAAGACTGGTGCGGCGTATCTCCCCCTTGATCCGGAGTTTCCAGCCGACCGCATTTCTTACATGCTGGAGGATGCGAAACCTTCATGCATCATAACGACTGAGGAAATAGCAGCCAGTCTGCCTGATAACCTGGCTGTACCGGAGCTTGTGCTTGATCAGGCTGTTACACAGGAGATTATAAAACGCTATTCGCCGGAAAATCCGGATGTATCGGTTTCTCTTGACCATCCTGCGTATATCATCTATACCTCAGGATCAACAGGAAGACCGAAGGGAGTCGTTGTGACACAGAAAAGCTTAAGCAATTTTCTGCTGTCCATGCAGGAGGCATTTTCTCTAGGAGAAGAAGACAGGCTGTTGGCTGTGACGACTGTCGCTTTTGATATTTCAGCATTGGAGTTATATCTTCCGCTGATTAGCGGAGCGCAAATCGTGATCGCAAAGAAAGAAACGATCCGTGAGCCGCAGGCATTAGCTCAAATGATTGAAAATTTCGATATTAACATCATGCAGGCGACACCGACACTGTGGCACGCTTTGGTAACGAGTGAATCTGAGAAACTTCGGGGGCTTAGAGTGCTTGTAGGAGGCGAGGCGCTGCCGAGCGGTCTTTTGCAGGCGCTTCAAGACCTTCATTGTTCAGTCACGAACTTATACGGTCCCACTGAAACAACGATTTGGTCTGCAGCAGCTTTTCTTGAAGAAGGGCTGAAGGGCGTTCCTCCGATTGGGAAACCGATTTGGAACACGCAGGTGTATGTGCTTGATAATGGATTGCAGCCGGTTCCGCCGGGCGTTGTCGGAGAGCTTTATATTGCAGGCACCGGCTTGGCCAGAGGTTATTTCCATCGCCCTGATTTAACGGCGGAGCGCTTCGTTGCAGATCCATACGGACCGCCGGGAACTAGGATGTATCGGACCGGAGACCAGGCCCGCTGGCGTGCCGATGGGTCTTTGGATTATATCGGGCGGGCGGATCATCAAATCAAAATTCGCGGATTCCGAATTGAACTTGGAGAAATTGATGCTGTGCTTGCCAATCATCCGCACATTGAACAGGCCTCGGTTGTCGTACGGGAAGATCAGCCGGGAGACAAACGATTGGCGGCTTATGTAGTCGCTGATGGTGCTATTGATACTGCAGAGCTTCGTCGTTATATGGGGGCTAGTCTTCCTGATTATATGGTACCGGCGGCGTTTGTGGAGATGGACGAGCTGCCATTAACACCTAATGGCAAGCTTGACCGGAAAGCACTGCCGGCACCAGACTTCAGCACATCTGTCAGTGATCGGGCCCCGCGGACTCCTCAGGAAGAGATATTGTGTGACTTGTTTGCAGAGGTTCTCGGTTTGGCACGCGTCGGTATCGATGACAGTTTCTTCGAGCTTGGGGGCCATTCTCTTCTTGCAGCCCGTCTGATGAGCCGCATTCGCGAGGTAATGGGAGCCGAACTTGGTATCGCCAAGCTCTTTGACGAACCGACAGTAGCCGGACTCGCTGCCCATCTTGATTTGGCGCAGAGTGCACGTCCCGCTTTGCAGAGAGCTGAGCGGCCTGAAAAGATCCCGCTATCATTTGCCCAGCGCCGGCTATGGTTCCTGCATTGTCTGGAAGGACCGAGTCCTACTTATAATATTCCGGTTGCTGTCCGTTTGTCAGGTGAGTTGGATCAAGGATTGCTGAAAGCGGCACTTTATGACCTCGTCTGCCGTCATGAAAGCCTTCGGACGATCTTCCCTGAATCACAGGGGACATCCTATCAGCATATTTTAGATGCCGATCAAGCCCATCCTGAGTTACATGTTACTGAAATTGCTGAGAAGGAGCTTTCTGATCGGCTTGCCGAAGCTGTACGCTACAGCTTTGATCTTGCAGCTGAACCTGCTTTTCGTGCTGAGCTTTTTGTGATCGGTCCTGACGAGTACGTGCTGCTTCTTCTCGTCCATCATATTGTCGGGGACGGCTGGTCCTTAACACCGCTGACCCGAGACCTTGGGACGGCTTATGTGGCTCGCTGCCACGGACGATCTCCCGAATGGGCGCCTCTTGCTGTGCAGTATGCAGACTATGCGCATTGGCAGCAAGAACTGCTTGGAAACGAGGATAATCCAAACAGCTTGATTGCCGGTCAGCTTGCTTTCTGGAAAGAAACCTTGAAAAACCTGCCTGATCAGCTTGAACTGCCAACCGATTATTCACGTCCGGCTGAGCCGAGTCATGATGGAGATACGATTCATTTTCGTATTGAGCCCGAGTTTCACAAGCGATTGCAGGAGCTGGCTCGCGCAAATAGGGTGAGCCTGTTTATGGTGCTTCAATCCGGTCTCGCCGCTTTATTGACAAGGCTCGGGGCGGGCACCGACATTCCGATCGGCAGTCCGATCGCGGGACGGAATGACGATGCGCTGGGCGATCTTGTAGGGCTGTTCATTAATACATTGGTGCTCAGAACTGATACGTCCGGTGACCCAAGCTTTCGTGAGCTTCTAGACAGAGTACGGAAAGTGAATCTGGCCGCCTATGACAATCAGGATCTGCCGTTTGAGAGACTTGTAGAGGTGCTCAATCCGGCTCGTTCGCGTGCGACGCATCCTTTATTCCAAATCATGCTTGCGTTCCAAAACACACCGGACGCTGAACTGCATCTTCCTGATATGGAGAGCAGCCTGCGAATCAACAGTGTCGGTTCTGCCAAGTTTGATTTGACGCTGGAAATCAGTGAAGATCGCCTTGCTGACGGGACACCAAACGGGATGGAAGGGCTGCTTGAATACAGCACTGATCTTTTCAAGCGGGAAACTGCTCAGGCTCTTGCTGACCGATTGATGCGCCTGTTGGAGGCTGCCGAGTCTGATCCTGACGAGCAAATCGGAAATCTGGATATTCTTGCGCCAGAGGAACGCAGCAGCATGGTGACAGATTGGCAAAGTGTATCTGAAAAGATTCCGCAAGCATGTTTGCCAGAGCAGTTTGAGAAGCAGGCTGCTTTACGTCCTGATGCCATTGCCGTTGTATATGAAAATCAGGAACTGAGCTATGCAGAGCTGAATGAAAGAGCAAACCGGCTTGCCCGAATGCTGATTAGTGAAGGTGTCGGGCCGGAGCAATTTGTGGCATTGGCACTGCCCCGATCGTTGGAAATGGCTGTCGGCCTATTGGCGGTGCTAAAAGCCGGGGCAGCTTATCTCCCTCTTGATCCGGATTATCCGGCTGATCGAATTGCTTTTATGCTAAAAGATGCACAGCCTGCGTTTATCATGACGAACACTAAAGCTGCAAATCACATTCCGCCAGTTGAAAACGTGCCGAAAATCGTGCTGGATGATCCCGAGCTGGCAGAGAAACTAAACACGTACCCTGCAGAGAATCCAAAAAATAAGGATAGGACTCAGCCGCTTTCGCCTTTGAATACGGCATATGTCATTTATACATCCGGCTCAACAGGTGTTCCAAAAGGTGTGATGATTCCTCACCAAAATGTAACACGTTTATTTGCAGCGACCGAGCACTGGTTCCGTTTCAGCTCAGACGATATCTGGACCATGTTCCATTCCTATGCGTTTGATTTTTCGGTGTGGGAGATCTGGGGTCCTCTGCTGCATGGCGGACGTCTTGTGATCGTGCCTCACCACGTCAGCAGATCGCCAGAAGCGTTTTTGCGCCTGCTTGTCAAAGAGGGGGTGACTGTTCTGAACCAGACACCGTCTGCTTTCTATCAGTTTATGCAGGCGGAACGGGAACAGCCGGATCTCGGACAGGCACTCAGTCTGCGCTATGTCATTTTTGGCGGAGAAGCGCTTGAACTCAGCCGTTTAGAGGATTGGTATAACCGCCACCCTGAAAATAGACCGCAGCTTATCAATATGTATGGTATTACAGAAACGACGGTGCATGTGAGCTATATCGAATTAGACCGAAGCATGGCAGCTTTACGGGCAAACAGCTTGATCGGCTGCGGCATTCCCGATCTTGGTGTATACGTGCTGGATGAACGCCTGCAGCCGGTCCCGCCGGGTGTTGCCGGAGAGCTGTATGTATCAGGAGCGGGGTTAGCACGAGGTTATCTAGGTCGGCCTGGTTTAACATCTGAACGCTTCATAGCTGATCCGTTCGGTCCTCCAGGCACCCGGATGTACCGCACTGGGGATGTGGCCCGCCTCCGCGCTGACGGTTCCCTCGACTATGTCGGCCGTGCAGACCATCAAGTGAAAATTCGGGGATTCCGGATTGAATTGGGAGAAATTGAAGCCGCACTCGTTCAGCATCCGCAGCTTGAAGATGCGGCAGTGATCGTTCGTGAGGATCAGCCGGGAGATAAACGGTTGGCAGCTTATGTCATCCCTTCGGAAGAAACATTTGATACGGCGGAACTGCGCAAATATGCTGCGGAGAGACTGCCGGATTACATGGTGCCTGCTGCCTTTGTGACGATGAAAGAATTGCCGCTGACACCGAATGGAAAGCTTGATCGTAAAGCACTGCCCGCTCCGGATTTCGCAGCGGCAGTGACAGGGCGAGGACCGAGAACGCCGCAGGAAGAAATTCTCTGTGACCTCTTTATGGAGGTGCTTCACTTGCCGCGTGTCGGCATTGATGACCGTTTCTTTGATTTAGGCGGACATTCCTTGCTTGCTGTACAGCTCATGAGCCGCATTCGTGAAGCGCTCGGCGTTGAACTCAGCATCGGCAACTTGTTCGAAGCACCTACTGTAGCCGGGCTCGCTGAAAGACTTGAAATGGGATCAAGCCAAAGCGCTCTTGACGTTCTGCTGCCGCTCCGAACGAGCGGAGACAAGTCTTCTTTATTCTGTGTTCATCCGGCAGGGGGACTCAGCTGGTGCTATGCCGGTTTGATGACGAATATAGGAACGGATTATCCGATCTACGGCTTGCAGGCACGGGGAATCGGGCACCGCGAGGAGCTTCCGAAAACACTTGATGACATGGCTGCCGATTACATTAAACAAATCCGAACGGTTCAGCCGAAAGGCCCGTACCATCTGCTGGGCTGGTCTCTGGGCGGGAATGTCGTTCAAGCGATGGCCACCCAGCTGCAAAATCAAGGAGAAGAAGTTTCCCTATTGGTGATGCTGGATGCCTATCCAAACCACTTCCTTCCTATAAAAGAGGCGCCGGATGATGAGGAAGCGCTTATTGCCCTTCTGGCGTTAGGCGGGTACGATCCGGACAGCTTAGGGGACAAACCGCTAGATTTTGAAGCAGCGATTGAGATTCTTCGCAGTGACGGCAGTGCGCTTGCGAGCTTGGATGAAACGGTCATTTTAAATTTGAAGAATACGTATGTCAATTCTGTCGGCATTTTAGGCTCCTATAAGCCGAAAACCTTCCGTGGAAATGTTTTGTTTTTCAGATCAACAATCATTCCTGAATGGTTTGATCCGATTGAACCTGATTCGTGGAAGCCTTATATTAACGGACAGATTGAACAAATTGACATCGAATGCCGTCATAAAGATTTATGTCAGCCGGAACCTCTGGCTCAAATCGGCAAGGTTCTCGCTGTCAAACTGGAAGAGTTGAATAAATAAGGGAGGAGAAATAGAATGGCAAATCCTTTTGAAAATGCGGATGGCACGTATTTGGTGCTGATCAATGAAGAAGGCCAATATTCCCTATGGCCCGGTTTTATAGATGTGCCGAGCGGCTGGACAGTCGTTCATGAGCAAAAAGGGCGTGAAGCTTGTTTGGACTATATCCAATCGCATTGGAGCGATATGAGGCCAAACAGCCTAAAGACTGTTGAAAATGTGTAATCGTATCAAAAAGAGACTGCTCGCCGCAGTCTCTTCAGCGTGTCGATAAACCCTCGCATTCGTTGTCAAGTCTGCGCGTTGGTGCTCACGAATTAGAACATTCGCTCCGCTCCAATGCTCACCTTTCCTAGAGTTCAAGGGTTTTCAATCACGCTGAAAACATGACAAAATCCTAAAGCTTTTAAAACGCTTTAGGATTTTGTCAACAATCTTCCGAAGAGACTGCTCGCCGCAGTCTCTTTTTCTAATCTTACGCAGACGTTTGGGTATGATCACAATCTCTGACCGGGTTTCCGTTTTCATCGGTACACCAAGATTGGGATAAAAACGCTAAAAACACAGCGGCCCACTGATCTGCAAACTGAATCAGAATACCCCCATCATGCCAAGAGCCGTTGTCTTTTTTCCAGCGGGTATCCATTGCATTCCCTTGATTCATATGGATATTGTGCATGCCGTTGGTCGGGGTAAAACCGAATATTTTATCTGCAGCCTGTTCAGGTCCAAATTTTGAACCGAATATATAAACCGGCGCTTTCTCATCTTGCGCTTTCTTCATATAGGTTTCAATAAAATCATTTAAATCATTATCAGGTCCCGTGATTTCATGAGGCAAAGGCTTCATTTCCCGCGGGTCAAACAAATTGCCCCGCACGTAATCAAGCGCTATATCACGATTTGCTTCATTGATCCTTGTATATCCATACGGCATGTTCGGAAGGATGGTAATCGAGCCCGAATCAAACTGATCGTCAGCCAAATACAATACTTCAGATTCCTCAGAACTGGACATCACATTGATGGCGCACCTGTAATACGTATTCTCTTCACCGAGCATTTTGACTTGGAAATGAGGACTGTCATCATCTGTTTCCCGCTTCATGTCTAAGACTATGCCTTTTAACACGCCATATTGCTGAACAGCCATATGAATCCTCCTTTATGATCAACTTCATAGTCATAATTCGTGAAATGGTCTCTTTTTTCCTTTTAAAAAATAAAAAAGCCTGCAGAAATCTTTCTGCAAGCTCATTGTGAATTAAGCACCCGCCACAGATGATTCATCCTCTAAAGCTTTCTCGGCAGGAACATACTCATAGCCTAGATCTCTTGCTACAGCTTCATAGGTCACGTGTCCGTTTGCGGTGTTTAAACCCGCTCTCAGTGCCGCATTGTCTGCGAGCGCTTTTACTGCCCCTTTGTTCGCGATTTGCAGTGCGTATGGAACAGTAACGTTAGTCAGGGCGATTGTTGATGTACGAGGGACAGCACCCGGCATGTTTGCTACAGCATAGTGGAGAACACCGTGTTTTTCATATGTCGGCTGATCATGGGTAGTAATATGGTCGACAGTTTCGACAATGCCGCCTTGATCGATCGCAACATCGACAATGACTGAACCAGGTTTCATTTGTTTTACCATTTCCTCAGTCACAAGAGTCGGAGCTTTAGCACCCGGAATTAATACCGCGCAAATGAGAAGATCCGCTTCTGCCACAGCATCTGCGATATTGACCGGATTAGAAATTAGCGTTTTAATCTGAT
The DNA here is from genome assembly GCF_037027505.1 of Bacillus sp. 204(2023). Lineage (NCBI taxonomy): Bacteria > Bacillati > Bacillota > Bacilli > Caryophanales > Bacillaceae > Bacillus > Bacillus sp. 204(2023). The sequence continues at coordinate 275,765 of NZ_JAXCHE010000005.1, forward strand.
GGTCGAAGATGTCATCAAGCTGGCGCAGGCGGTCTGCGTTTAAGTCGATGATGGTCACATCTGCACCGAGGCCGACAGCCATTTTCGCCGCGTTTGTGCCGACAACGCCTCCTCCGATAATTGTTACTTTTCCGCGAGAAACGCCCGGCACCCCGGCAAGCAGAATGCCTTTTCCGCCTTTAGGCTTTTCTAAGAATTGAGCGCCGATTTGCGCCGCCATTCTGCCCGCAACCTCAGACATAGGTGTCAGAAGAGGCAATGTCCGGCCTTCACTGACCGTTTCATATGCGATGGCAGTTACTCCTTTATCCTTCAAGGCCTGTGCAAGCTCAGGCTCAGCTGCTAAATGAAGGTACGTAAACAGCACAAGTCCTTTGCGGAAATAAACATATTCTTCCGGCAGCGGTTCTTTTACCTTCATGACCATTTCGGCGTCCCAGACCTGTTTCGGATCAGCAATGATTTCCGCTCCTGCTGACTCATAGGCTTCATTTTCAAATCCGCTTCCAAGGCCCGCGCCTGTTTCAACCAGCACCCGGTGGCCGTTTGAAATGAGCTGAGAAACGCCTCCGGGTGTTAATGCGACACGGTTTTCATTGTTTTTTATCTCTTTAGGAACCCCTATGATCATATCTGTCTCCTCCTGTATCTGTGATATTTTTAGTGTAGCTTGATATTTTGGAGAATTCTTTGTTTGATTAAGAAAATAAAAAAACATGGATTTGTGAAATTTCACAAATCCATGTGCCGAAGTTTGATATCTAAATAGATGGTGAATTTTTGATTCACATTTTTCAAATCAATTTCAGCGATCTGGCTGATCCGCTTGAGCCGGTAATTCAACGTATTAACGTGTATATTTAACAGCTTGGAAGCGGTATTCACGTTGCTGTCCGCTTCAATAAAGCGCTCTAGCGTCTCTACCAGATTTGACTGGTGATCCCGGTCATATTGTTCCAGTTTGGAAAGCGAGTAATTATAATGGCCCGCTTGTTTCCGTTTTTCATATAAGACATCTAAGTATTGATAAATGCCTAACTCAGAAAAGCTGAAAAGATGTTTGGTCTCTTCAGTGAACCGTTCCTTCGTTTTTAAGACGGACAATGCTTCCTGATAGGAGCGGGAGACAAAAGAAATAGAGTTGTATATTCCGCCAAAAGCGATAGAAACGTCTTCTATTTTATACCGCTCCTTCAGCTGTTTTTGCGTACTTAAAGCAAACTGTTTTAAATCTTGAAAAGGATGATCTGTTTTGGGTGAGGTTAATATAATAAGTTCATTGGAATCTACGGTCGCCAGCAGCACGTAAACCTGCTGGGTCGTTTCCTGTAAATATTGCAGCTGCTGTTCGATTTTTTCAGTCAGCTCACCATTTATGCGGATGATCATAACTGAAAACTCTGAAGGAGCGGCCATTCCAAGCTTATGGAACCCATCCGCCATATCATCCTCCTGATGGATGTGTCCGGTCAGCATTTTCCAGAAAAATTCTTGGCTGCGTTCTTCATTTTTCGTTTTTCTGATTTGAAGTTTGAGAAGTTTGTTTTTCACTGCTTTTGCTGCCATTTGCAATGTCAGCAGATCTTCATCGGACAATGTTTTTTGGATCTCAAGCGCCCATATGAAGCCAAGTACTTGCTTGTTTTTCCAAATCGAAATAGCGACGCGATTGCTCAGCCCGACTTCATCAATTTGCTTGACTCTGATCGGCTGGTCCGTTTTTAAGAGAGCTGGAATTGTCCCGTCTTTCCACAACTTGTTAATCACCTTCTCCGGTACCCTTCTGCCAATAATGGTAGACGTCCGGGCAGGGTCTGTGCAGTCGCTGTGTGTACTGTAGGCAAGCAGCTTGTGGTTAACATCCTCTATGGTGATCGGGCACCGCAGAACGTCGCTGATATGATCAGCCACATCTTCAAGTCTGTCAAAACTATATTTAAACGGATCATTCGGCATGGTCATAAATCTCCCTACTTTTCGTGCTTGATTTCTCTTTGACATCTCATCCCCTTCCTTTTATTATGATTGTTGTTGTTTGTGAAAATCAACAACAAAGAACAGAAGCAAAAAAACAATTTCATGAGAGAAACGTTCTATATACATTTGGCGGTGTAATCGCCTTTTTGCAGGACAGTTGTATGCCTCATATAACGACAGCTTATCCTATTAATCTTCTAAGAAAGTCATCGGAGGCGAGACTAATTAAGGAAAGAAAAAACTGAACCTTTCAGAAATGGTGCTGTAGCATCAAATTTTCTGAAAGGTTTTTTTTGGGAGTTGGAGAGTTATTTGGGTCTTTTGGATTATTCGGAGAATGAAGAGAAGATTAAGAAAATAAACCTATTTACTTTACATTATATGTCATTTTTAAGGGATTCGGTGTAAACCATTGGACTCATTTTGTAAAATTAAAACATATTTGTTTGACTATGCCGAAAAACTGTTTTTATAATAATGACGTTCTAAAAATAAGTGAATTAGCCCATATTTAGGCTGATGGCACAGGAGGTAATGAGGAATATGGCAGGATTAATTCGTGTCACACCCGAAGAGCTAAGAGCGATGGCGAAGCAATACGGCGTTGAAAGCCAAGAAGTATTAAATCAGGTTGATCGTTTAAACCGAATGATCTCTGATTTGAAAAGCATGTGGGAAGGTGCTTCAAGCGAAGCGTTCGCAGATCAATACGAGCAGCTCAAACCTTCATTTATCAAAATGTCAGATTTGCTTCAAGATGTGAATCAGCAGCTTGATCAAACAGCAAATACACTTGAGTCTACTGACCAAGACATCGCAAATCAAATCCGCGGATAACAGTATGAAAGGGAAGGAGCGCCTGATTCAAAAGAAGACGGCGCTCTTTCTATGTAAGGGTGATCCTAAATGTATATTGATATTACAATAGATTTGAAACATTATAACGGCAGTGTCTTTGATCTCAGATTGTCAGATTACCACCCGGTGAAAAAAGTAATTGATATTGCTTGGCAGGCCCAAAGCGTATCTATGCCTCCGCGCGAAGGGCACTGGATCAGAGTGGTGAACAAGGATAAGGTGTTTTCCGGAGAATGCAAGCTGTCTGATTGCGGCATTACAAACGGAGACCGGCTTGAAATATTATGAAAGGATCTGGTTGAATGTCAGGTAAACAAAAATCATATTTAGAAAACCAATTAGAAGCTGTTGCCGAGAAAACAGATGCCGGCTATACATTTACCTTTCAACGGGAAAAAATAAAGCTTCTCGACGGTTTAGAAGCTAATGTGATCAAAGATATAAATCCATTTTTTCATAAAGAAATCGATGTGACGGATGATGAAGTAATCATCACAATCCAACCTCCCTCCTCCTATAAAGCATTCCGCTTCATGAAAGCTAAGGATAAAAAAAGTAAATGGCAGTTTGCCTATCAGCTTGTTCAAGCCGTACAGCAGCACAATCTGTCGAGGCTGAATGTGATTGTCGCTCCTGAAAACATTGTATTCGATAAAGGGCTTACGCCTTATTTTCTCCATTATGGAGTAAAAGAAAGCATTCCTCCTTACGAGCGTGATGAGGAAAGAGTATGGCAGGAGCTGAAAGCGGCAGCGGCTTTGGCAGTTGACGGCGCTTTTGCGTTTGAAGATTACCTGAAATTCAATGAAACGCTGACGTTTTCCGCAGAGGCAAAGGCGATATTAGATGCTGAATCCTATGATGATTTGCTCGAGCTGATTCAAACCCATATTGATGAGCTCGAAGCCAAAGCAAAAACATACATACATATCCCGAGAAAGAAGTGGAACATCCAGCGATATATCGGCCTGGGGCTCATTGTTTTGCTTGTACCGGCACTTATTTATTCGATGTACGCCTTATTTTTCGCGCAGCCAAAGCACCAGGCGATAGTGGACAGCAACCGTGCGTTCTTAAACAAGCAGTACAGTGAAGTCATCAGCACACTGTCCAAGTACGATGCGGAAAGCCTGCCTGAATCGGTGCAGTATCAGCTGGCGACGTCCTATGTTGAGGTCGAAAACCTGGGGAGTGCAAAAACCAAAAATATAGAAAATAATTTAGTCACCCTTCAATCAGACCCTCAGCATTTCTTATATTGGATTGATTATGGTCGAGGAGAATACAAAGAAGCGATCAGTATCGGCCGCAAGCTGGAATACAATGATTATATTTACTTTGCCCTAGCTAAATATAAACAGCAGCTTTTATCTGAGGATACAAATGATGAAGACATACAAAAAGAACTTGACTCAGTAAATAGTGAGCTTGAAAAAGCCCAAAAAGAACGTCAAGAAAATAAACAGTCTAATTCTGAAACATCGTTAGTCGATACAAGCGAAGAACAGACACAAACAGACGAAGAAAAACAAGCAGAAGAGAAAGCGGCAGAAGAAAAAGCCGCAGCCGAGGAAAAAGCGAAAAAAGAAGAACAGAAGAAAAAAGAAGACGAGAAAAAAGAAACAGAAAAGAAAGATGAGAAAAAAGATGACAAATAACGTGAGACATGAAGCGCAGGTCATCGCATGCTGCCATTCGGCCGTAAGGGGGTTCGCCATTTGAGTCTATTATGGGTTTTTTACCAAAATAACGTTCAAAAATTAAATCTGTCTAACCTCCCGTCGTCTCATCCGGTGACCATAGGGCCTGATGTGAAGGATTCTGTTACGATCAGCACCATTCCATTTAATAGCGGAGTGGTTTCTCTTAAAAGAAAGGAATCCGGCGGCCAATACGAAGTTTTCCTGGGAAATGATTGTCTCGGCACGATTGAGACGGATATATCATTTACTCTCCAAACGGATCAGCAGGATATACGCTTGATATTGACGGGCAGTGAACCTGAGAAATCCGTTTATTTTACGGGAAATCGGGATGAAATTGTATGTTCCTCAGAAAAAACGAATGCAGATATTTATCTGAATCCGCAAGATTTTGCATTTGCAGAACAAAGCACGTTTTCTTTGCTCCGTGCAGGCGGCAGCTGGTCGGTCCGCCCTGAAAGCGGAACGATCTTCTTGAACGGAGAGAAAATCAACGCCAATACGCCGCTCAAGCCGGGGGATGAAATATTCTGGAACTTCACGCAAATGAGGGTGACGGAACAAGACCTTTTAGAAATTGTTCATTATGCCCAGTTTGAAACAGCGTTAACAAAAACGGTCAAACCGAGTACAGAGATGCAGAAAAAATATCCGCAGTACAGAAGAACGCCGCGGATGGTATACGATCTGCCGGATGACCGCGTTTCTTTCAGTTTTCCCTCTCAGGAGAGCGATCAAACCAACAGAGGGCTGTGGCTCGTCATCCTGCCTCCGCTTGTGATGCTGATCGTGATGGGCGTAGTTGCCATCATTCAGCCGCGCGGCATATTTATACTCGTTTCTTTGGCGATGTTTATGATGACTCTCATTACCTCGACAGTGCAATATTTCCGGGATAAAAACCAGCGGAAAAAACGCGAGGAAAAACGGGAGCGTGTATATAAGCTTTACTTAGACAATAAGCGGAAAGAGCTTCAGGCACTTGCTGAAAAGCAAAAGCAGGTTCTTGAATTTCACTTTCCTTCATTTGAACAAATGAAATACTTAACAAGTGAAATCAGTGACCGGATCTGGGAAAAATCACTTGAAAGCAAGGATTATCTCCAGCTGCGGCTTGGGACGGGAACAGTTCCGTCAAGCTATGAAATCAATATGAGCGGCGGAGACTTGGCGAATCGTGATATCGATGACCTCATGGAGAAATCACAGCACATGCAGCGTGTCTATAAGGACATCCGCAATGCGCCGGTGACAGTCGATTTGGCAGAAGGTCCGATGGGGCTTGTCGGTAAATCGCAAATTGTGAAAAATGAGATTCACCAGTTGATCGGACAGCTGTCGTTCTTTAACAGCTATCACGATTTGCGTTTTGTATTTATTTTTCATGAAGAAGAGTATAAAGACTGGGAGTGGATGAAGTGGCTTCCGCAATTTCAAATGCCCCATATTTATGCAAAAGGATTTATTTATAATGAGCAAACCCGAGATCAGCTCTTGTCTTCACTTTACGAATTGATCAGAGAGCGTGATCTCGAAGATGACAAAGAAAAACTGCAGTTCAAACCGCATTTTGTATTTGTCATCACGAATCAGCAGCTGATCTCTGAGCATGTCATTCTCGAATATTTAGAAGGACAGCATGAGCATCTGGGCATCTCGACAATTGTCGCTGCGGAAACAAAGGAAAGCTTGTCGGAAAACATTACGACTCTTGTCCGCTACATTAATGAGCATGAAGGCGACATTTTAATACAAAAGAAAAAAGCGGTAAGAATTCCGTTCCGTCTCGATCATCATCAGCGCGAGGACAACGAACGGTTTTCACGCACACTGCGGACGCTGAACCACCAGGTCGGCATTACGAATTCCATTCCGGAAACGGTATCGTTCCTGGAGCTTTTTCATGCGAAGGAAGTAAAAGAAATTGGCATTCAGCAAAGATGGCTGACAAGTGAATCGTCGAAGTCGCTGTCAGTGCCGATCGGCTATAAAGGGAAAGATGACATTGTGTATCTGAACCTTCACGAAAAAGCACACGGTCCGCACGGCTTGCTTGCGGGGACAACGGGATCAGGGAAAAGTGAATTTCTCCAGACCTACATCTTGTCACTTGCAGTGCATTTTCATCCGCATGAAGCGGCTTTCTTACTAATTGACTATAAAGGCGGAGGAATGGCGCAGCCGTTCCGCAACATTCCCCACCTCCTCGGCACGATCACAAATATTGAAGGAAGCAAAAACTTCAGTATGCGTGCGCTTGCTTCCATTAAAAGCGAGCTGAAAAAAAGGCAGCGCCTGTTTGACCAGTATCAAGTCAATCACATCAATGACTATACAAAGCTATACAAGCAAGGGAAAGCAGAAGTGGCGATGCCTCACTTGTTCTTAATTTCTGATGAGTTTGCCGAGCTGAAAAGCGAGGAGCCTGATTTTATCAGGGAGCTTGTCAGTGCCGCGCGTATCGGACGAAGCCTCGGCGTTCATTTGATTTTGGCGACACAGAAGCCAGGCGGCATCATCGACGACCAGATCTGGAGTAACTCGCGCTTTAAAGTAGCGCTCAAGGTCCAGGATGCCACCGACAGTAAAGAAATTTTGAAAAACAGCGATGCCGCAAACATTACCGTAACAGGCCGCGGCTATTTGCAGGTCGGAAACAATGAAGTGTATGAGCTGTTCCAATCTGCATGGAGCGGGGCGCCTTACTTAGAGGAAGTCTACGGTACTGAGGATGAAATCGCGATCGTCACAGATACGGGTCTGATCCCGCTTTCTGAGGTTGATACCGAAGATAACGCGAAAAAAGACGTTCAAACCGAAATCGAAGCTGTAGTTGACGAAATTGAACGCATCCAAGATGAAATGGGAATCGAGAAGCTGCAAAGCCCTTGGCTGCCGCCGCTTGCGGAACGTATTCCGCGCACTCTTTTCCCTTCAAACGAAAAAGACCATTTCCACTTTGCGTATGTCGATGAACCTGATCTGCAAAGACAGGCGCCAATTGCTTATAAGATGATGGAAGATGGAAATATCGGCATCTTCGGCTCTTCGGGCTACGGAAAATCGATTGCAGCCGCAACGTTCCTGATGAGTTTTGCGGACGTATACACACCTGAAGAGCTTCATGTCTATATCTTTGATTTCGGAAACGGAACGCTGCTGCCATTAGCGAAGCTCCCGCATACCGCGGATTACTTCCTGATGGACCAGTCAAGGAAAATTGAAAAGTTCATGATTCGCATCAAAGAAGAAATTGACCGCCGTAAACGTTTGTTCCGGGAAAAAGAAATCAGCCACATCAAAATGTACAATGCGCTGAGCGAAGAAGAGCTTCCGTTCATTTTTATCACCATTGACAACTTTGACATTGTCAAGGATGAGATGCATGAGCTTGAATCGGAATTTGTCCAGCTTTCCAGAGACGGACAAAGCTTGGGTATCTACTTTATGCTGACAGCAACGCGGGTGAATGCTGTCCGCCAGTCATTGTTAAATAACTTGAAAACAAAGGTTGTCCATTATCTCATGGATCAATCAGAAGGATATTCCATTTACGGCCGTCCGAAATTCAATCTTGAGCCGATTCCGGGACGCGTCATCATTCAAAAGGAAGAGCTTTATTTCGCGCAAATGTTCCTGCCTGTTGACGCCGGTGATGATATCGGCATGTTCAACGAGCTGAAATCAGACGTACAGAAACTTCAAGGGCGATTTGCTTCAATGGAGCAGCCGGCACCGATTCCGATGCTGCCTGAGAGCTTGTCTACGAGAGAATTTTCTCTCCGCTTCAAGCTGGAACGCAAGCCTTTATCTGTACCGATCGGGCTTCATGAAGAAACAGTCAGCCCAGTCTATTTTGATTTAGGCAAGCATAAGCACTGCCTGATTTTAGGCCAGACTCAGCGCGGGAAAACAAACGTCTTAAAAGTAATGCTCGAACATCTGATTGATGATGAAACCGAAATGATCGGCCTGTTTGACTCGATTGACCGCGGCTTATCTCATTATGCGAAGGAATCAGATGTTTCATATTTGGAAACGAAAGAAGATATTGAGCAGTGGATTGAAACAGCAGAAGACATTTTCAAAACAAGAGAGGCCATGTATGTAGAAGCCGTCCGCCAAGGAGACGCGCAAAATCTGCGATTCTCACAAGTGGTGCTGATGATTGACGGGATAACGAGATTCCAGCAGACGATTGATACGAGAATACAAGACCGTCTCGCTAACTTCATGAAATCATACGCTCATCTTGGGTTCAGCTTTATCCCGGGCGGAAATCACAGCGAATTCTCAAAAGGCTATGACTCCTTGACAACTGAGATGAAGCAAATCCGCCACGCGATTCTGCTGATGAAAAAGTCTGAGCAAAATGTCATTCCTCTCCCGTACCAAAGACAGGAGCCTGAGATTCAGCCGGGCTTCGGATATGTTGTGGAAAACGGGAAGGAGCAAAAAGTTCAAATTCCTTTATGTTCTGCTGAAAGGGAGAGTGCTAGATGACAGAACAACGAAAAAGCTTGATCAAGTTAATATCCGCCGTCATCATCATTTTGCTGCTGCCGGTGTTGTTTTTCCGATTTATCGGAGACGACCCAACGAAAAAAGCAGTCAATTCCACCCGGCAAATCGCGGTGGTGAATGAAGACACAGGCGTATTGAGTGATGAGGTAAAGTCTGATGAAGAGGACAAATCCGCCCAGTTCGGCAAGGAAGTAGCGGCCGTTCTGGGTGAACGTCCTGATTATTCGTGGACGGTCGTAAACCGAAGCGCGGCCGAGACCGGTCTCGCTTCAAAGAAATACGATGCGATCGTCTACATTCCCTCAGACTTCTCAAAAAACATTTTGAGCTATGACAAAGACCATCCTCAAAAAGCAACGCTCGAATTCAGCATTCAAGATAACCTGAATGCGGTTAACAAAGAAAAAGTTCAGCGTGAGCTTGAGGATGCCCAAAAGACAATGAACAAAAAAATGTCGGCCTTATACTGGAATTTTGTTTCACAAAAAGTGGACAACATCAGAGGAGAATTTGACAAGATCGTCAATAAAGAATCTGAATTCCAGAATGTCATGTACAACTTTTACAAACCAAGCTCTAATGATTTAGCAGGTGAAATCAAACAGCAAAAAGACTTAATCGATGAGCTGAAGAAATCAATGAATGAAGCGCAAGGCACGACAAAAGAAAAAGCTTCTACAGCGGAGGAAGCCAAAAATACGCTGAAAGAATTCATTGATACAGTTGAAAGATACAAGGAATATCAAGAAAATCAGAAAAAGCTGCTTTTGGCAGCCCAGGATTCAACACAGCAGCAAATCCGGACAGGTCTGGATGCCATCCAGGCACAGCAAAAGGCGAATCAGTTCAGCGAACGCATGAGCGGATTGGCAACTGGGATCGGCCAAGCGAAGACACAGCTCGGACAAACCAGTAATGTGCTGGCAAACGCCCAGCAAATTAGGGAAGGGCAAGTGTCCCAGCAAGAACTTGGCATGGCAAAAATCCAAAGTAATTTAATCGAACAATATCAGGCCGCATCAAGACAGGCTGCACTAAATCAGGTGTATGAATTGCTTGTCCCGGCACGTCAGGCATTGACAGTTGCGAAAGGGGACGACCCAGTCATAGACGATGGTTCTGACAACAATGATAAAGATAAAGACCCTAAAGAAGAAGATCCTGAAGAACTCAAAATTGATCTTGAAAAACAGCGTGAAGAACTGAAAAATATCGCTGCTGATATTCAGGATATTTCAGACAATCTGAAGGAGCCTGAAAAAGAGGATCCAACACCGGAGGACCCGGGTACTGAACCAGACGATCCGTCCACTGATAATCCAGAAAAACCTGATGACGGGGGCAGTACAAATCCCGATGATACACAGGGCGACACAGGGAACGACAATAACAGCAGTGATACCGGTAATGACGGACAAACGGACGGCAGTACTCAGGATCAAGACCAGCAGAAGGGAACTGACGGTCAGGAGCAGAACGGCGATGGATCTGACGGTGCGTCCGACAGCGGACAAACCGAAACTGGCACATCTGCCGAACAGACTGCTTCATCTGACTCAGCCCTTCAATTTATCAAGCTGGCAAATGAAGGCGGAACCGGAGATTCAGGAGATACCGGGAGCGGCGGAGATACGATGGAGCCTGGGGACCAAGATCAACCAGGAAACGATGACATTTCTGATATCGCCAAAGCAAAAGAACAGCTCAGCAAAGCGTCAGAACGAATTAAGCAAATCGAAGAAGAGCTGAAGGAAAAAGAAAATACACATAATGAAGCACTGAAGAAGAAGCTTCAAGAATTGAAAGAGCAAATGGACGGTCTTAATGATGAAATAGATGATCTCAAAGACCAAGTGAAAACACTCGATGATAATCTCAAAAGACTCGAAGCGAAACGGAAGCGGGAGTTTGAAGGGATTTACAGTGCGATTCGCGAGCTTGAAAATAAAGATCAGCTTCAATTCTCAGGAGACATCAATACAGAAAGCATCTCCGCTTTAATGAGATACTATAAATATTTGTCTGTTTATGACTCTGTATTATCCGGTACGATTGACAGTGCTGCAAAAGCCGGCGCCATTAACGGCCAGCAGGGCAACGTCAAATCAGTCCTGGCTCTCTCACCTGAAGAATCAGCCAGCTGGGAAGCTCTCAAAAACAACACGATGCAAACTGATGAAGACATTAACACCTTCATCGACGGAATGACCAAATTTGCGGATGACTACAGCGGCTTTATTCGTGACTCTCAAGCAGGTGTTCTCGACGAACTGACGAAAATCTCTGAAAGTGCCGCAAAAGCGTCAGAACAGCTTGTAACGGGCGCAACACAGGAATCTGCGACGTTCAGCAACGATGGGCTGTCAGGCACCATGGCACTGAGTGTCCAAGATACGGTCGGCCAGGAAGTGCTGCAAATGTCAGACATGATGGGTTCATTGTCTGATCGCCAGTCAGGCATCATTGATTACACAACCAACATGCAGCAAAGCGTCAATGATGTTCAAGCGAAAGCCGACACCTTAAACAACAACTGGGGGAAAAATGTAGCCTCCACGAAACTCGTGCGAAATGACGTATACGGCATACTCGGAAATACATTAGTAGACGGGCAAAACAATGGCTATGTATATGATTACTTGGCGAATCCGCTTAAAATCAGCGGAGAGGTTCCGGAAGAAAAAATTCAGACGGTACCTCCGGTTGTCATCCTTGTCATTGTGTTGATCAGCAGTCTGTTAATCGGCTATTTCAGCTCGTATTACCAAAACGCACCGCTTCTCGTCAAAGGAGCGTTATTCGGAATTCTGAATATCCTTGTCGGACTTATGATCAGCTTGTTCGGTTTGAATATTTATTCACTCCCGGACGATCAGACGATTAAGTGGTCGGTGTTTACGATTCTATTGCTGGTCGCAAGCTCTGCCTTCATCCGGACGGCATTCAGATTCGGATCAATCTCTGGCTGGGTTGCTTCAGCGGCAATGATTCTATTCTATGTCGCACCGCTTATTGATTTGATCATGCCGAACTTTACATTTGAAGATCCGGTTTCGAAAGTATATATCGACATCCAGTACGGTACTGGGCACTTGTTTACAATGGGAATAACAGTTCTGCTGATCATCACGGTGATTGCCGCGGCTCTGCCGCTGATTATCCGGCTGATGGCTGAACACACAGCAGAAAGCGATGAAACGTATGAAGCGTAATCGCAGCATGGAAAAGGGAATCATGATTTGTATGCTCTCCTTTTCCCTTTTCATACCCTCTGCAGCTGCTGCCCAAACTGAAGAAAATACAGATGTCGCGCCAAACCAGTATGAGAAAAAAGACATTGAAATCGATACGAATTATTTACATGAAGATACCTACTATGAAGAAAAAACAGAACTGCCTGAGGAACAGAAGGATATCACTTTTGATAAACCGAAGGACAAGGACGCCGAGCTGATAAAAGATTTGTTTACATCAACAAATGCCGAGGATTCCAACACGATTGCGGCCCAGTCGAAACAGCTTGGAATTACATTTGCTGAAAAACCAATAACAAAGACATCATCAACGGAAACAGAAGATGAACAAGAAACATCATCATTGCTGCTGCCGATGATCTATGTCGTACTGATCCTGCTCGGAATTGCAGGCATCGTGTTCCTCATCCCAAAAGTCACAGCGCAGGAAAACAAGAAGGCGTAGGCCGCGTGCTTGTGTTGTGTAAAAGAGGTGCCGTACAATAATAACGGAAAAGGAGGTTTCCAATGGAACTTTATATCATCACCGGAGCGTCAAAAGGGCTCGGTCAAGCCATTGCATTACAGGCTTTAGAAAAGGGGCATGAAGTCCATGCCTTATCCAGAACGAAAACAGATGTCTCTCACAAAAAACTAACGCAGCATCAAATAGACCTCATCAATCTCGAAGAAGCTGAACAGCAATTTGAAACATTGCTCTCATCCATCGATCCAGATCGTTATTCTGGTATTACCCTGGTCAATAACGCCGGAATGGTAACGCCGATCAAACGTGCCGGCGAAGCGTCTCTTGACGAGCTTCAGCGCCATTATCAGCTGAACCTGACTGCGCCCGTGCTTTTGAGTCAGCTGTTTACAAAACGGTTTGCTTCATACAGCGGCAAAAAGACGGTAGTCAACATTACTTCAGGAGCCGCCAAAAATCCATATAAGGGATGGAGCGCGTATTGCAGTTCAAAAGCCGGGCTCGACATGTTTACGAGGACATTCGGATTTGAACAGGAGGATGAAGAGCTGCCGGTGAACATGATTTCGTTCTCACCTGGAGTGATGGACACTGAGATGCAGGCCGTCATCCGTTCTTCATCGAAAAAGGATTTCCACCACATTGAACGATTCCGGAAATTAAATGAAACAGGAAGCCTTCGCAGTCCGGACTTTATTGCCGGCACGCTGCTTTCTTTACTAGAAAAAGGGACGGAAAACGGCCGCATTTATGATATTAAAGAGTTTTTGTAGAGCAGATATTTTCTGCTCTTTTTTTATACAAAAGGCTGCAGCCAGCGCATTTTATTGAACAGCTGCATATACTGACTGAAACGCTGCTTTTAGGGTATAACAATGATGATAAGAAGATCAAAATGATGTGACATAAGAATTGAGTTTCTCTGCAAATTATGTTAGGATTCTAAAAATATCTAAAGGAGGGGTTTCCATGAGAAAGGTTACATTAATGGATGTTTTCACCCATCCAATTGCACAAAAATATCTTCAGCGTTCCGGCGTGGCACATGCGATTGCCTGCGCTTATCATGCATACAGGCTGTCTGTGAAGGCTGACATTAATCCTGATTTAGCAGCAAAAGCGGCACTGCTTCATGACATCGGCCATTATGAATGGTATACAGACGGAAAGTGGGATTATGAGAAATATAAAAGAAATGACATTCATGCCATTAAAGGGGCGGAACGGGCGCATAAGCTTCTGATTCGGCTTGGCGAGGAACCGAAAGCGGCAAAAGAGATTGCACTAGCCATTTTGCTTCATACAGATTCCTATTTGCCTGAAGGCGAATTAGATAAAAACACGCTGCAGCAGATTGTCAAAAAAGCGGACGAACTGGATGAAGAGCCGGGCGGCCACCATCATTACCGCCAAATTGATCCTTCAACCGCACGAAAAAAAATAGAAAAGCTGGACCAATTAATCGACCAAGCCCAGGCATCCGTGATAAAGCCTGTATAAGTACGGAACAGCGCCCAGCTTTCTTCGCTGTCTCCGCTTCATCGATACTTCCTTTACACCCGCTTCCAAACGTATTCTCCTAAAATCTCCGCACCCCTTTGTTTTATCAGGTAAGCCTGTGTCATTATCCATAAGCGCGGCATAAGCTGAGATAAAACACACAAAGGGGATAAAAGTATGGTCAACCAAGGTAGTCCGCAACTGGTCTCTTTAGTCGATCCTTATGTCTATCAGACCATTAAAAAGCTCATCGGCTCAAGGTTCGTTATACAGACAGTACGAGATACGGTCAGAGGCAGACTGATCGATGTAAAACCTGACCATATCACAATTGAAGGAGCCCGAAATTCTGTTTGTTTGATCAGAATCCAGCACATGATTTCCGTCACCCCAGATTACAGTGAGCGGGTCTAACAGTGCTTGCGCATGAAAAATAGGCGTACAACAGGACGTCCTATTTTTCAGTTAAGCGCTGTAAAAATGTACTATGATACATTGTTCCGTCAAGGTCAAAACCGGCAAATTCCTGATAGTTACCATCTGAAAAACAGAAAATGACGCCGTACACTGTATAGCAGGAACGGACTGCAGCATGCTGGCAGACCCGAAAATGATAACCGTCTGAATCTTTTACATAAAGCCGGGATTTCCCGGTAAATGGGCACAGAGGTGTGCTGCCTTACCAAAACATTCGAATCCGGCAATTTTGCCGTCTTGGTCGATATCCAGCAGGATACAATCATTGACCTTAAGCTCCTCAGACCGCATATTCCTGTTCTTTTCCGGAGGATGAACATAGATATAAGCCAGTTCTGAATCTGTATCGTATGTCACGGCCTTCATCACCAACACTCCTTTCATTATATTAAGAGTTCTGATATGAGTTCATTTTTGTTACAATGATGGGGTATAAGTTCTTTTATCTGACAGACAAAGAAAAACTAGGAGGAACAAAGCTTGTTGAAATCAAAAGTCCATTTTTGGACATTGCAGATTTTATTTGTTTTGCTGATTATTTTTGTAGCAACAAAAGTTTCATTTGTATTTCAGCCGTTTATTGTTTTTATCTCGACATTGTTTTTCCCGATGCTGATTGCGGGAATTTTGTATTTCATATTTAATCCGGTCGTCCGCCTGCTTGAGAAAAAAATTCCGCGGACATTATCCATTCTATTGATCTATTTACTGTTTATCGGTTTGCTTGCCTTTATTTCAGCGTCAGTCGGACCTATCATCACCTCACAGGTGACAGGGCTGTTTAACAACCTTCCTGATTATATAAAACAGATTCAGGCGCTGACAAAGGATTTGTCCCATTCTCAATGGTTTACCTGGATGATGAACCAGGATTATGTATCGATATCAAAAATTGAACAGTCATTGACAAGTTTCCTCCAAAACCTGCCGCAAAATATCACGTCCAGTTTATCTGCGGTGTTTGGTGTCGTGACAAACATCACGCTTGTTATTATTACTGTTCCATTTATCCTTTTTTACATGCTGAAAGACGGACACCGCTTTCCGCATTTGGCAGTAAAAATTCTACCGGCTTCTTATCGGACAGAAGGCTTAAAGATTTTTAAAGATTTATCCGATACGCTTGCGGCATATTTCCAGGGGCAGCTGTTAATCTGTCTTTTTGTCGGAACAGCGTGTTTTATCGGCTATTTAATTGCCGGACTGCCGTATGCCCTGATTCTTGGGATTGTCATGGCGATTACCAATATCATTCCCTATGTCGGGCCTTTTCTCGGTGCTGCGCCGGCTGTCATTGTCGGTTTTATGGACTCGCCGGCCAAAGCGCTGTTTGCGATTATTGTGGTCGTCATCGTTCAGCAGCTGGACGGAAACTTGCTGTCTCCTCTTGTGATCGGAAAGCGGCTGAATACCCATCCGCTTACGATTATTTTGCTATTAATCGGTGCGGGAAGCTTCGGCGGAATTCTCGGCATGATTTTAGCGGTGCCGGTTTATGCGGTAGTGAAGGCGTTCTTCCTGAATATTGTCCGCTTGATCAAGCTGCGCCAGCGGTCTCGACTCGAGGAAAACGCAAAGCCAGCTGAATAGGCGGGCACCATTATCCGCTCTTTGCATATGATGCTGTAAATCAATGCGGAGGTGGGGAAATGCCTGCAATTGTGGGGCCGATTTATATCATGTCAGTTACGGGTAATGCCGCGGCAAGCTTTGGAGACGTATTTGCGATTTCGCCCAAAAGCGTCGCTCATTCAGGGGCGGGGTCAGGCGCATTTCAGCTTGGTGATTTTGTGAAGATTAACAACCAAACGAGTAAAACTCTCTTCAAAGATGCCGATATCACTGATGAAACAGTTTCGTTTAACGGGTAACAGCCTTTTCACAAGAGGCTGTTGCTTTTTTATTGTATAATATGGGTAGTCTTTGAATAGAGAGGTCATGTTATGAAAATCAGAAAAGCAAATATCAATACGCAAACCGGAATGATCACGGACGTGTATCTGCATGAAAACAGAAAAGAACTGCGCACGCTTGTAGCGGTACCGCAGCTGGAGTGGAGCACGATCATTTCCTATGAAGAAGATAAAGCAACTCTGCCTGAACGGCTGGAAGCGTCGTTGCGCCGGCATACAGAGGAAACCCCTGCTGGTGAGCTGGCCAAAAAAATCATTCATTGGGTAACAGAAATGTAAACGGCGCTTGAAAGTTTAGCTCCTGCCTGATCAGGTGATAATGAAGACAAACAAGACGGGAGGACAGGCTTTTGAGTGAAGACAAAATGGATCTCTATTTGCAGCAAGGAATGTATGGGCCTTTGGAGACAAAGCCTGACGAGCGCCATTTGTTTTTAGGCTCTTTAAGAGAAAGAGTCGTTTTGGCACTGACGAAAGGACAGGTGCTTAGAAGCAAACCGTATAAAGAGGCGGAGCACGAGCTGAAAAACAGCCATAACGTCACCCTTTTGGTTAATGGAGAGCTTCAGTATCAGTCTTACTCTCCTTATATCCAAATGGCGAACCGGTACGGAGTGCCCTTCAAGATTGTATCTGATCTTCAGTTTCATACGCCTTTAGGCCTCGTTATTGCGGCTGACATCGCTGTGAATCGTGAATTGATATATATTCAGGACGACATTTATAATCGGTCAGTGCTGAAATCTTAAGAGACAAACGGACCGTTTGTCTTTTTGTTCATGGCAATTCACTTACAACTGGAGATAAGATATAATGTTCTCATACTGATGGCGGGGAGGCCGGCTATGAAAAAAGCACTTATTTGTATTGATTATACGAATGATTTTGTGGCGAGTGACGGAAAATTGACCTGCGGGGAGCCCGGCAGAATGATTGAAGAGGCGATCGTCAATTTAACTGAAGAATTCATCACAAACGGTGATTACGTCGTATTAGCAGTAGATTCTCATGATGAAGGGGATCAATATCACCCTGAAACCCGTCTTTTTCCTCCGCATAATATAAAAGGCACGGAAGGAAAAGATCTGTACGGAAAGCTTTTGCCTCTATATCAGAAACATGAACATGAGCCTAATGTTTACTACATGGAAAAAACGAGATATTCTGCTTTTGCGGGAACTGATTTAGAGCTCAAACTCAGAGAGCGGCAGATTGGCGAACTGCACCTTGCCGGTGTCTGCACAGATATTTGTGTGTTGCATACAGCTGTTGACGCATATAACAAAGGTTTTCGGATTGTTGTGCATAAACAAGCTGTTGCCAGCTTTAATCAGGAGGGGCACGTATGGGCTCTTTCCCATTTTGCAAACAGCATCGGAGCGCAAGTGGCAGAGTAAGGAAGGGGAAAAACAGTGTTAGAGTACGGATTTAAAGATGACAGCCTGTCATTACATACAGACCTTTATCAGATCAATATGGCGGAAACGTACTGGAGAGACGGCATTCATGAAAAGAAAGCGATTTTTGAGCTGTTTTTCAGAAGGCTGCCGTTTGAAAATGGCTATGCCGTATTTGCGGGCTTGGAAAAAGCCATTGAATACTTGGAAAATTTCAAGTTTACGGATAGCGATTTGAGTTATTTACAGGATGAACTCGGGTATCATGAAGATTTTATTGAATATTTGCGCGGCTTATCTTTTACAGGTTCACTTTATTCCATGAAAGAAGGAGAGCTCGTTTTTAACAATGAGCCGATTATGAGAGTGGAGGCACCCCTGGTAGAAGCGCAGCTGATTGAAACGGCTTTGCTCAACATTGTGAACTATCAAACATTAATCGCAACAAAGGCTGCCCGGATTAAAGGCGTCATTGGTGATGAAGTTGCGCTTGAATTCGGAACAAGACGGGCGCACGAAATGGATGCGGCCATGTGGGGAGCGAGAGCAGCCTTAATCGGCGGCTTTAGCGCGACAAGCAATGTAAGAGCCGGAAAGCGCTTTAATATCCCGGTTTCCGGCACACATGCGCATGCGCTTGTGCAGGCTTACCGCGATGAATATACAGCTTTCAAAAAATACGCGGAAACACATAAGGACTGCGTCTTCTTAGTTGACACGTATGACACGCTTCGTTCAGGCATGCCGAACGCGATTAGGGTTGCCAAGGAATTCGGCGACCGCATTAATTTCATTGGCATCCGTCTGGACAGCGGCGATTTGGCGTACCTGTCAAAAAAAGCCCGGAAAATGCTTGATGAAGCAGGATTTACAGATGCGAAGGTGATTGCTTCAAGCGATTTGGATGAGCACACCATTATGAATTTAAAGGCTCAGGGAGCGCGCATTGATGTCTGGGGTGTCGGTACGAAGCTGATTACAGCCTATGACCAGCCGGCTCTTGGCGCAGTTTATAAACTCGTTGCCATTGAAGAAGACGGGAAAATGGTCGACACGATCAAAATTTCGTCCAATCCTGAAAAAGTGACGACACCGGGCAGAAAGAAAGTCTACCGCATTATTAATCAGTCCAACCATCATTCTGAAGGCGACTATATTGCGCTTTATGATGAGCAGGTGAATGATCAGAAGCGGCTCAGAATGTTTCACCCGGTTCATACATTCATCAGCAAATTTGTCACAAATTTTTATGCGAAGGATCTTCATGAGCTGATTTTTGAGAAGGGTATTCTTTGCTACCAAAACCCTGAGATTTCAGACATACAGCAGTATGTGCAGGATAACCTCAGCCTGCTTTGGGAGGAATATAAGAGAATCAGCAAGCCGGAGGAATACCCGGTTGATTTAAGCGAGGACTGCTGGAGCAATAAAATGCAGCGGATCCACGAAGTGAAAAGCAGAATTGAAGAAGAGCTTGAGGAAGAATAAAGAAAAACTGGCCTTTCGTTCGCGAAGGGCCAGTTTTCTTTATGTATATATTATTTTTCATGTTTAGACAATTTTCGTCAAATTATTTGATATACTTAGGGGTGAAAGCCGCGCGTATTGTAAGGGGGATAAATCAATGAGGGTGTTTGTTGCAAGACAGCCTATTTTTAATAGAAAAGAACAGGTTGTTGCTTATGAACTGCTGTATAGAGAAAGCGAAGAGAACGTGTATAGCGCTAAAGACGGCGATCAGGCAACAACAGATTTGGTGATCAACAGCTTTTTAAACATCGGAATTGAGAAGCTGACGGAAGGGAAACGCTGTTTTGTTAATTTTACGGAAAGCCTGATGTTTTCGAATCTTCCCACCTCCTTCAATCCGAAACAGCTTGTCATTGAAATCCTTGAAGATATACCGATCACGCCGGCCCTCATTTCTAGATGCAAAGAATTGAAAAAAATGGGGTATATGCTGGCGCTTGATGATTTTTATGCAATAAACCCGCAAGATGAGGACTTACTGGAAAAACTCATGAGCTATATTGATATATTGAAAATTGATTTTCTCAAAACAACACGAATGGAACGCAGAACAATTTTGCAAACCTACGGCTGCCGCGGCCTGATTTTTTTAGCGGAAAAAGTAGAGACCCGAAAAGAATATAAACAGGCGGTCCAAGACGGCTTTCAATTATTCCAAGGCTACTTTTTCAGCGAGCCGCGCATCATCAGCGGGCATGACCTATCGACTCATTTCTATTCTTACTATGAACTGCTTAACGAACTGAGCAAAGAGCAGCCTAACATAAAGCGTGTGACAGAGTACATAGAGCGGGATTTATCACTGTCCTATCAAATTTTAAAATTTTTAAACTCATCCCACAGCCGTTTGAGCCAGAAAATTGAAAGCATTCAACAAGCCATTATGCTGCTGGGATTTAATGAAATCAAACGGTGGATATATATCCTTTCCTTTAAGGATTTAAGCAGGAAAGGGCATTCCAGCAAGCACGAAATCATTAAGATTTCTTTGATAAGAGCAAAGCTTTGCGAACTGCTGGCGAGAAAGACATCCCGGCCGCAGCCTGCTTCTTATATGCTGATCGGAATGTTTTCTCTCATAGACACCCTCCTGCATAGAGAAATAGAGGAAATTGTTCAAGAATTGCCTTTAAAAGATGAAGTCGGGCAAGCATTATTAGGCCATCAAAACGACTACTACCAAATGCTTGAGCTTGTGAAATTAATTGAAAGCAACAACTGGGGCACCTGCTCGGAATTAGGCAATCAACTCGACAAAGAAGAAGCGTATGAATGTTATTTAGAGGCTCTGGAATGGTGTCATAATCTTATGGACGCAAAATGATTGCGGTCCTCTGACCACCGCAAAGCAAGAATGATTCGGCTTTGCGTTCCGATAAGGCTGATATAGATGCCGTCGGGATTAAAGACCGTATCCACTTCATGCCGGACGCCCATTTGTTTGATCAGGCGCTTTATGGTTTGTTTATCGGACTGCTCGGCTGCGGTCAGAATGCGGCGCGAGAGCTCCCGCGAGCCCGCAATGCGGCCGAGAACGAGCTGGGCATCCGCAAATATCCCCGCGGCCTGCTTCGCTGAACGGATAAAGGTATCAATATTGTTGGCAGGAGCGGGCGGACGGCGTACCTCATACGGATACACGTAAAACCAGGGATAACGATATCTCATGGGAGCACCTCACACAAAAGGGATGTTTCTATATGTATAGATCCCTAATTGCCGAATATGACAAAGCGAAAAGGCCACAACTTTAGCGTTGCGGTCTTTTTCGGTGTTTGTCGGTCAGGAAACGCCAAGAATCGCATATTCAATTTTGAAAATACGGTATGAAGGACTATAGTCTTACTTAGTGAAAATGCGAAATACGTTAAAATCAAGGGAATTAAGAATCTTTCTCAATTTGAGCCAGAAATGTAAGCTCTTGCACATAGAAAAATAGTCCCGTTCTTGTTGTGATCTCTTTGAGTATAAGGACCTATTGATATTTGCGGTGTCACGCAGGACTTTTTTGTATACTTTTCGGTGAAAAATGAGCCGAAAGCAGATACACTATTAGTAACAGATCAAATACCTAGGACTCGTTCACCATACACAATTCATTGATCTTTCAAAAAAAGGAGTGTGGAAACGATGGAAAAGAAACTTGAAGAAGTAAAACAATTGTTATTCCGACTCGAACTTGATATTAAAGAAACGACAGATTCATTACGAAACATTAACAAAAGCATTGATCAACTCGATAAATACAATTATGCAATGAAAATTTCGTGAAAAAGACTTGGAAACAAGTCTCAGGCTGTCGAGAAAATCTCGACAGCCTTTATTTTTCCCTTAAAATATCAATTCCCCTGTAATAAAATAAAAGAAAGACTGAAAAGGACGGTGTCTTTCTCATGTTCCACACAAGAAACTCTTCTC
>NZ_JAXCHE010000006.1:0-296504 GCF_037027505.1 Bacillus sp. 204(2023)
TCTCAATTTGTTTGGTGGCGATAGCGAAGAGGTCACACCCGTTCCCATACCGAACACGGAAGTTAAGCTCTTCAGCGCCGATGGTAGTCGGGGGTTTCCCCCTGTGAGAGTAGGACGCCGCCAAGCATTACTTTTATCATCGCGGGGTGGAGCAGTTCGGTAGCTCGTCGGGCTCATAACCCGAAGGTCGCAGGTTCAAATCCTGCCCCCGCAACCAAATATATGATTAAATAAGGAGTGCCCTAAGGGTGCAACCAAAATAATCCTATACAAATATGGTCCGGTAGTTCAGTTGGTTAGAATGCCTGCCTGTCACGCAGGAGGTCGCGGGTTCGAGTCCCGTCCGGACCGCCATTAATGTAAACGAAACGATCATGTTTTCGTTTTTTTTTGTGTTTTCTTTTACTATATCTTCTGCTTGGTGTCATAGCCAAGCTTTCTTTATATCGGGAACATCTTGGATATTCCAGCAAAATTCGATAAACTAGGAAGAGCACATATAGGCATAAGCAGGGTTGAAAGGAGATTTTGGTTCATGGATGAATTTGATTTGATACATAGCATTACTCCGCGGACCATTCACCATTCTTCCGTTGATGTAGGAATAGGTGATGATGCAGCGCTCTACACTGCGAAACACGGCGTTCAGGAAATTGTTTGTGTTGATACTATGGTAGAAGACGTGCACTTCAAATTACACTATTCCTCACCTGAAGATATCGGGTACAAGGCGTTAGCCGTTAATATAAGTGATATTGCCGCGATGGGAGGCATTCCTAAGTTTTATCTGGTATCACTTGCGGTACCTTCAAAATGGACTGAATCTGAAATCAAGGCGATGTATGAAGGAATGAATGAACTGGCGAAACTATATCAGATGGATCTGATTGGCGGCGATACAGTTTCTACCGCTGACAAATTAGTCGTTACAGTCACTGTGATCGGTGAAATTGAAAAGGGACAGGCCTGTTTGCGGAGCTTGGCAAAACCGAATGATATTGTGTTTGTAACCGGTGAAATCGGTTCATCTGCAGCAGGACTTTCTTTATTGCTGGAAGAGACTAATCCTCAAAACTCATCTGTGGAAACGGATTACTTTATCCGCAGGCATAAACGGCCTGAGCCAAGAGTAAGCGTCGGCAGATTATGCTCGAGTTTTAAACGGGCAGCTTTAAATGATGTTAGTGACGGATTGGCTAGTGAACTGAACGAGATTGCAGAAGCCAGCTGTGTTTCAATTGAAATTGATGAAAGCATGCTTCCAATTCATTCTGATTTGCCCAAGCTTCATCCTAACTGGAAAGACTGGGCTTTGTTTGGCGGTGAGGATTTTGAGCTGACAGGGACGGTTTCAAATGAGGAGTGGGAAGTGTTGAAGCAGGAGTGCGCAGCACGTCAACTTCCCAT
Organism: Bacillus sp. 204(2023); assembly: GCF_037027505.1. Taxonomy (NCBI): domain Bacteria; kingdom Bacillati; phylum Bacillota; class Bacilli; order Caryophanales; family Bacillaceae; genus Bacillus; species Bacillus sp. 204(2023). Next base: position 1,408 of record NZ_JAXCHE010000006.1, read on the forward strand.
TACAAAGATTGGCCATGTCAGGGAAAAAACAAAATCTAAAGTGATCCTAAAAACAGATCAAACATCGATAATCTTAGAGAAAAAAGGATATAATCATTTTAAATAAGACGGGTGACTCGTGTGAAGCAATTAAAATGGAGAACTGTAAATCCAGAAGAAACAAAAGCAATTGCCGAGCTTGCGGCAGCGTTTGCTAAACCGGGAGACGTCCTGACATTAGAGGGCGATTTAGGTGCAGGAAAAACAACTTTTACGAAAGGTTTTGCAGAAGGGCTGGGAATTACACGTGTTGTAAACAGTCCGACTTTTACAATTATAAAAGAATATAACGATGGCGTACTTCCTCTTTATCACATGGATGTGTATAGAATGGAAGATGAAAGTGAAGATTTGGGACTTGATGAATATTTTCACGGACAAGGTGTCTGTCTCGTTGAATGGGCTCATTTAATTGAAGAACAGCTGCCACAGGAGCGACTGCAAATTGTCATCAAAAGAGCTGGTGATGATGAGCGGGAAATTACCTTTACTGCTGTCGGGAATCGGTATGAAATGCTTTGTGAGGAGTTAAGTAGACATGACAATATTAGCAATTGATACATCAAATTATACATTGGGCATTGCGCTGCTTCGAGAAGACACTGTTATAGCAGAATACGTTACATATTTGAAAAAGAACCACTCTGTAAGAGCGATGCCTGCTGTTCATTCATTGCTGAATGATTGTGATATGGCACCGCAGGACCTTTCTAAAATTGTCGTTGCAAAAGGCCCTGGTTCATACACAGGAGTAAGAATAGGTGTGACGTTGGCTAAAACACTTGCCTGGTCTTTAGACATTCCAATAAGTGCTGTATCAAGTCTTGAGACGCTTGCGGCAAATGGCCGGCATTTTGACGGTCTGATCAGCCCAATCTTTGATGCTAGACGGGGACAGGTGTACACAGGTCTGTATCAATATAAAAATGGACTTTTAGAGCAAGTTGTTCCAGATCAAAATGTGATGCTGGCAGATTGGCTGGAGATGCTAAAAGAAAAGGGTCGTCCTGTTTTGTTTTTAGGTCACGACACTTCTATTCACAAGCAGATGATAGAGGATGTTCTTAGAACAAAAGGATTCATTGGAACTGCCGTCCAGCATAACCCGCGTCCTTCAGAATTGGCTTTTCTCGGGAAGGAAAAGGAAGCAGCTGATGTTCATGGGCTTGTCCCGGATTACTTGCGGCTGGCAGAAGCTGAAGCGAAATGGATTGAAAGTCAAAAGTAGGGTGATAGGATGAAAACAAAAGCAGCGGTCAGAAATATGCGGCTTGAAGATATAGATCACGTATACGAAATCGAAGCATCCTCCTTTACGTCTCCTTGGACGAAGGATTCGTTTTATCATGAGCTGCTGGAAAATCCGTATGCTCATTATCTCGTGATTGAAAAGGACGGCCATGTTGCTGGGTATTGTGGGATTTGGATTGTGATGGACGATGCCCAAATTACAAATATAGCGATAAAACCAGAGTATCGCGGCCAGTCTTTAGGAGAAACGCTTTTTCGCTCAGCTGTTGAACTGTGCAAAGAAAAAGACGCAAGGCGGCTTTCGCTTGAAGTGAGAGTTTCGAATCATCCTGCTCAAGGTTTATATAAGAAATTCGGGTTGCAGCCCGGCGGAATAAGAAAGAACTATTATACTGATAACGGGGAAGATGCGTTAATTATGTGGGTGACGATAAATGAGTGAGCAAAAAGACATGTACGTATTAGGAATTGAAACAAGCTGTGATGAGACTGCTGCAGCTATTGTGAAAAACGGGAAAGAGATCATTTCAAACGTAGTAGCCTCTCAAATTGAAAGCCATAAGCGCTTCGGAGGCGTTGTTCCGGAAATTGCTTCAAGACATCATGTTGAACAAATCACTTTGGTTATAGAAGAGGCGTTTCGCAAAGCTGGCATGACGTATAGTGATATTGATGCGATTGCAGTAACAGAAGGTCCGGGACTGGTGGGGGCGCTTCTTATCGGAGTGAATGCTTCTAAAGCATTGAGCTTTGCACATAACATTCCGTTAGTAGGCGTTCATCATATAGCCGGTCATATATACGCGAACCGTCTTGTAGAAGACATCGTGTTCCCGGCACTGGCATTGGTCGTTTCAGGAGGCCATACAGAACTGGTTTATATGAAGGAACATGGATCATTTGAAGTCATTGGGGAAACCCTTGATGATGCGGCTGGAGAAGCCTACGACAAAGTGGCGCGGACGATGGGATTGCCGTATCCGGGTGGACCGCAAATTGACAAGCTAGCTGAAAAAGGGAATGACAATATTCCGCTTCCTCGCGCATGGCTTGAAGAAGGCTCTTACAACTTCAGCTTTAGCGGATTGAAGTCTGCGGTGATCAATACGCTTCATAATGCATCCCAAAAAGGGCAAGAGATTGCTCCGGAAGATTTGTCTGCCAGTTTCCAAAATAGTGTGATCGATGTCTTGGTCACCAAAACGGCGCGCGCGGCAAAGGAATATGATGTCAAACAGGTCCTTTTAGCCGGAGGAGTAGCTGCAAACAGAGGCCTCAGAGCTGCATTAGAAAAGGAATTTGCCCAGCATGAAGGGATTACGCTTGTTATTCCTCCATTAGCTTTATGCACGGATAATGCTGCGATGATTGCTGCTGCTGGTACAATTGCTTTTGAAAAAGGAATTCGCGGTGCATATGATATGAATGGGCAGCCCGGCCTTGAATTGACTTCTTATCAAAGTCTCACGAGATAATAGCGTGAGACTTTTTATATGTTTGTTATTAACAGATAATTCACAATTTATCCACATGTCTGTGAGTAATTATAGAGATATAGATGGATAAAGGGCTTAAGTCGCTGTTAATAAAGTGGATAAATTCAGAATATTTTGTGGATATTGTGTATAAAGCGCTTACTTTGTTTTTCTTATTAGGGTATGTTCTGTGGATAAAAAGCACCTCTAAAAAGAGGTGCTTGACTTTTTAATCTTCTTCTGTGGATAGTTCTTCCCATTCGGACAAAAGAGATTCCAGCTCCTGATTGAGCTTCTCATTGTCTGCATGGATAGCTTGTACTTTTTCATGATCCTGATAGACTTCAGGGTCACATAGCAACTCATCATTGCGGCTGATGTTCTCTTCAATGGTTTGAACAGTGGTTTCAATTTCTTCAATTCGACGGAGTCGTTGGCGCTCTTTCTTTTTCCATTCTTTTTCTTCCTCGTAGGAACGTTTGGAGTCAGACTTCACTGTAGCTGGCGTTTTTTCAGTTTCCTCTTGCTGATTTATTTTCTCCAATTCAAGCTGCTCTGTTTTTTTCTCTGTATAATAATCGTAATCTCCCAGATACTCCTCTATATGGCTTGAAGAAAGCTCCAATACTCTTGTGGCGATTCTGTTAATAAAATATCTGTCATGTGAGACAAATAACAGTGTGCCTGGATAATCAATCAGCGCGTTTTCGAGAACTTCTTTGCTGTCTAAGTCCAGATGGTTCGTCGGTTCATCAAGGATGAGAAAGTTGGCTTTTTGAAGCATCAGCTTAGCTAGAGCCAATCTTGCTTTTTCGCCACCGCTCAGTGAATGAACTGGTTTCAGCACATCATCTCCGGAGAATAAGAAATTTCCGAGACACGTTCTGATTTCTTTTTCTGGGAGCCCGGGGTACTCGTCCCACAGCTCATCAAGGACACGTTTAGAGGAAGTCAGCTCAGCCTGTTCCTGATCATAATAGCCGACACTGACATTTGAGCCGTATGAGATCGTTCCTTGATCTGGTTTTAGGGTGTCTATTAATGTTTTCAGCAATGTCGATTTACCAATTCCGTTAGGGCCGACAAGCGCTGCGCTTTCTCCTCTTGTGAGCATGAATGACACTTCTGTTAAAAGCGGCGGCTGGTTTTCATAGCTGATTGTGAGATCCTGAACACGAAGGACTTCATTTCCGCTCTGTTTGGTAATATCAAAATGAAAGTTTGCTGATTTTTCATCGCCAAGCGGTTTTGACATGACATCCATTCGCTCAAGCTGCTTTCTGCGGCTTTGCGCCCTTTTGGTGGTAGAGGCTCTCGCCAGATTTCGGTCTACGAAGTCCTGCAGCTTTGCAATCTCGTCCTGCTGCTTTTCATACATTTTCAGATCTTTTTCATACTGCGCGGCTTTTTGGTCGAGATAAGCGCTGTAGTTGCCATGATACTTTTTGCTTTCTGCTCTTGATACCTCGTATACCTGGTTTACTACTTTGTCCAAAAAGTAGCGGTCATGCGAAACGATGAGAATGGCGCCTGAATAGCCTTGTAAATAATGTTCAAGCCAGGTAAGCGTATCAATATCCAGATGGTTTGTCGGCTCATCGAGAATGAGCAAATCAGGCTGTGTTAACAGAAGCTTACCTAACGCCAGTCTTGTTTTCTGGCCTCCGCTGAGGCTTTGAACCTGTGTAGAATCGTCAAAATGGCTGAAGCCGAGACCATGCAGCACAGATCTAACATCCGCTTCATATTGATAACCGCCCTTATCTTTGAATTCCTGCTGAAGGCGGTCGTAGGTTTTCATGATGCTTTCTAATTCACCCGGGGCAGCTGCCGCCATTTTTTCTTCCATAGCCCGCATTTCCTTTTCCATTGCTTTTAAATGGTCAAAAACAGTCAGCAGCTCTTCTTTTATGGTAAGCTTAGAATCCAAGCCAGTATGCTGGGCGAGATATCCCATTGTAATATCTTTCGGTTTAATAATTTCGCCCTTTTCATACGAAAGCTGACCTGCGATAATTTTAAGGAGCGTGGATTTTCCGGCGCCATTTCTTCCTACAATGGCGATGCGATCACGATTTCTGACTTCCAGCTTTATATTGTTTAAAATAGTATCAGCACCAAACGATTTGGACAGCTGATTAATTTGTAAGATCATCATATTATTTCACCTCTGCTATAATAAGTTAAGTGTAGCTTATGAACCAGAAGTCAGCAAACAATACATTGGCCATATAAGACATAGAGAAGAAAATAGTGTATGATCTGTTTAAGGAGCGTTTTAATATGAATGGATTTTCTCATTTTAATGAACAGGGCAGAGCCCAGATGGTGGATATCAGCGAAAAATCTTCGACTGTCCGTACTGCGGCTGCTGTTTCAAGCGTACACATGAAGAATGAAGTGTACGAGAAAATACAAAGTCACGATATCGGCAAAGGAGATGTACTGGCTGTCGCGCAGGTGGCAGGCATTATGGCCGCAAAGCAAACGTCGAATATCATTCCGATGTGCCATCCGCTTTCATTGAGCGGGGTAGATATATCGTTTGACTGGAAAATAAAAGAAGCAGAAGTTATACTTCATATAAAAGCACAGGTCAAAACGAAAGGGAGTACAGGTGTGGAAATGGAAGCGCTCACTTCTGCATCGGTGTGCGCTCTTACCGTTTACGATATGTGCAAGGCCCTTGATAAGGGGATGGTCATCGGCCCTACTTTCTTGCTGGAGAAGACAGGCGGGAAAAACGGTGATTTTAAAAGAGAACTATCCGAGTATAATTTGGAGGACCAAAAATGAATAAGGATCAATCAAAAATTCCGCAGGCGACGGCGAAACGGCTGCCGCTTTACTATCGCTTTTTAAAGAATCTGCATGCGTCAGGAAAACAGCGTGTATCATCCGCTGAACTCAGTGATGCCGTAAAGGTTGATTCTGCCACGATTCGGAGGGATTTTTCCTATTTTGGAGCTCTTGGCAAAAAAGGATACGGATATAATGTGGATTATTTGCTGTCTTTTTTCCGAAAAACGCTTGATCAGGATGAGATGACAGACGTCATCTTGATTGGTGTCGGGAACTTGGGAACGGCATTTCTTCACTATAATTTCACAAAAAATAATAACACAAAAATTTCTATGGCTTTTGATATAAATGAGAGTAAAATAGGAACTGAGGTAGGCGGCGTGCCCGTCTATAACCTTGATGACCTTGAACAACACGTAAAAGATGAATCAGTTGCCATTCTTACAGTGCCAGCAGTTGCCGCTCAATCCATTACAGACAGATTGGTCGCATTAGGAATCAAGGGAATCCTTAATTTTACGCCGGCCCGTTTGAATGTGCCGGAACACATTCGAATTCATCATATAGATTTAGCAGTTGAGCTTCAGTCACTTGTTTATTTTTTGAAGCATTATTCAGTTTTAGAGGAAATCGAATAGAGGGAAAGGAGGAGCCCAAATATGCCGATCGGTCCTGGAAGCCTTGCTGTTATCGCAATCGTTGCTCTGATTATCTTCGGTCCCAAAAAGCTGCCTGAATTGGGGAAAGCAGCGGGAGACACACTTCGTGAATTCAAAAACGCTACAAAAGGATTAACGAGTGATGAAGAGGAAAAAAAGAAAGAAGATCAGTAAGTTAGGATGACACGAATGAAAGTGAATCAAATGTCGCTGCTGGAGCATATTGCTGAGCTTCGAAAACGGTTGCTGATTGTAGCGCTGGCGTTTGTCGTTTTCTTTATTGCTGGATTTTTTTTAGCAAAGCCGATTATTGTGTACCTGCAAGAAACAGATGAAGCGAAGCAGCTTACGCTTAACGCGTTTAACCTGACAGACCCGCTTTATGTGTTTATGCAATTTGCATTTATCATCGGCATAGTCTTGACCTCGCCGGTTATTCTTTATCAGCTTTGGGCTTTTGTGAGCCCGGGCCTCTATGAGAAAGAGCGCAAAGTAACGCTCAGCTACATTCCGATCTCTATTTTGCTGTTTTTAGCGGGCTTATCTTTTTCATATTATATTTTATTTCCTTTTGTTGTTGATTTTATGAAGCGGATTTCTCAGGACTTGAATGTCAATCAGGTGATCGGAATTAATGAATATTTTCATTTTCTTCTGCAGCTGACGATTCCGTTTGGACTGCTGTTCCAAATGCCGGTCATCCTCATGTTTTTGACCAGGCTCGGAATTGTGACACCGATGTTCTTGGCGAAAATCAGAAAGTATGCGTATTTTACGCTGCTGGTGATCGCAGCCCTGATTACACCGCCTGAGCTTCTGTCCCATATGATGGTCACAGTCCCGCTTTTGATTTTATATGAAATCAGTATTCTGATATCGAAGGCCGCTTATCGGAAAGCACAGAAAAGCAGTGCAGCCGATCAGGACGTGTCTTCTGGGCAATAATAAAAAATCCATTTCTCATGCGAGAAATGGATTCAGCGTGTTGACCAACCCCCGCATTCGTTGTTAAGTCTGTGCGTTGGTGCTCACGAATGAAAACATTCGCTCCGCTCCAATGCTCGCCTTTCCTAGACTTCAAGGGTTTTCAATCACGCTGAAAATGACAAAATCCTAAAACGAAAGCCGTTTTAGGATTTAATTTTGAATCCATTTCTCATTCAGAAATGGATTTTCTTTATTTTTGGTTCTTTTTGATTTTAAATGAAAAGGCGAACATCTTAAAAGAAATGCTGATGTTGTAAGCGGCGAACACCATCAGCAGGATGGAGTAAAATGACCACATGCTGCCTGGCGAGCTTGCGGCAAGATAAGTAAAGATGCACCCTACGGCAAAGTAGATCATTCCCCAAACTACCGGGTTTCTCATAAAAATAATCCTCCAATAATCAATTGCATTTGTGTGCTCTGTTGTTCAAGGTAATTCCGAACAGGCTCAAGCTGCATGATGACGACGAATGTATTCATCATTAAATGGGCGAAAATCGGCACCCATATCCGTTTTGTTCTCGCATATAAAAAGGCAAAGGTAAAGCCCATTGCTGTATATAGAAGAAGATGCTTCAAATCAGCGTGAACAATACCGAAGATAACCGAGCTGATCAGTCCTGCGAAAAAGAAATTCGTTTTTTCGTACAGCGCGCCGAAAATGATTTTTCTGAAGATGATTTCTTCTAATATAGGCCCGACGATGGAAGAAACGATAATCATGAGCGGGACTGCCTGAATGACATCCAGAATCGCTTGTGTATTTTCTGATTCTCTTCCGATGCCAAAAACATAATATTCAATAGAGCCTGCTATTCCTTGAGAGAAAAGGGCAATGAAAAAACCGGCTATCGCCCAAAGGATAGAAAGTCCGATTGAGTCCTTCTGTCCGTTTCGCAGCGTTTCTTTCGGAACGGTTCTCAGAATGAGCAGAACAACAACGAGACAGGCGATAAAGCTGATAACGGACCATAATCCTTGTGCATGCAGCATATTTTCATTTGTAGGCTGTCCTCCGGCATAACCGAATTTAAATAACAAGGGAATCGCGATTAATGCGGAAAACTGCATGATGATATATGTCAAAATAATAAACCAATACTGTTTTCTCAAATGGTATGTACTCCTTTGTTAAGTGGGTTTCGTTTATCTACAGCTATTGTAACATAATCGGTACGGGGGTGAAAAAGCTAACGGAAAAGGGAGCGGAAAAGAATGATGTAAGCGTGAAAAATTTTTTATCTTATCACTTGAAATTGGAAGGGAGATTCTTTATTATAAGAATTGTGTTAGCACTCTTTAGTGCTGAGTGCTAAAATTACATATTCATACTATTGAGGAGGTTATTACATTGTTAAAGCCATTAGGTGATCGCGTTGTCATTGAACTCGTAGAATCTGAAGAAAAAACTGCCAGCGGAATTGTGTTGCCGGATTCTGCAAAAGAAAAACCGCAAGAAGGCAAAATCGTGGCAGCTGGTTCAGGTCGCGTGTTAGAAAGCGGAGAGCGCGTTGCTTTAGAAGTAAAAGAGGGCGACCGCATTATCTTCTCAAAATACGCAGGTACTGAAGTGAAATACGAAGGTACTGAATACTTAATCTTACGTGAAAGCGACATTTTAGCTGTTATTGGCTAATTCTTAAATAAACAATATTTAAAACATTTGAGGAGGTCTTGTAAACATGGCAAAAGAAATTAAGTTTAGTGAAGAAGCTCGCCGCGCAATGCTTCGCGGTGTCGATGCACTTGCTGATGCTGTTAAAGTAACTTTAGGACCAAAAGGACGCAACGTGGTTCTAGAGAAAAAATTCGGTTCTCCGTTAATCACAAATGACGGTGTAACAATCGCTAAAGAAATCGAGCTGGAAGACGCGTTTGAAAACATGGGTGCTAAGCTTGTTGCTGAAGTAGCCAGCAAAACAAACGACGTTGCCGGTGACGGTACAACAACTGCAACAGTTCTTGCGCAAGCAATGATCCGTGAAGGCCTTAAAAACGTAACAGCAGGCGCTAACCCTGTAGGCGTGCGTAAAGGGATGGAACAAGCTGTATCGGTTGCGATCGAAAACTTAAAAGAAATTTCTAAGCCAATCGAAGGCAAAGAGTCTATCGCTCAGGTTGCTGCGATCTCTGCGGCTGATGAGGAAGTCGGAAGCCTTATCGCTGAAGCAATGGAGCGCGTAGGAAACGACGGCGTTATCACAATCGAAGAGTCTAAAGGCTTCACAACTGAGCTTGAAGTTGTTGAAGGTATGCAATTCGACCGCGGATATGCGTCTCCTTACATGGTAACTGACTCTGATAAGATGGAAGCGGTTCTTGACAATCCTTACATCTTAATCACAGACAAAAAAATCACAAACATTCAAGAAATCCTTCCTGTGCTTGAGCAGGTTGTTCAGCAAGGCAAACCATTGCTTCTGATCGCTGAGGATGTTGAAGGCGAAGCACTTGCTACACTTGTTGTGAACAAACTTCGCGGCACATTCAACGCAGTTGCTGTTAAAGCTCCTGGCTTCGGTGACCGCCGTAAAGCAATGCTTGAAGACATCGCTGTCCTTACTGGCGGAGAAGTCATCACAGAAGATCTTGGCCTTGACCTGAAATCTACTCAAATCGCTCAATTGGGACGCGCTTCTAAAGTTGTCGTTACTAAAGAAAACACAACAATCGTTGAAGGCGCTGGCGAAACAGACAAAATTTCTGCCCGCGTGACTCAAATCCGCGCTCAAGTGGAAGAAACAACTTCTGAATTCGACAGAGAAAAATTACAAGAGCGTCTTGCTAAACTTGCTGGCGGCGTAGCTGTCATCAAAGTCGGCGCTGCGACTGAAACTGAACTGAAAGAGCGTAAACTTCGCATCGAAGACGCCCTGAACTCAACTCGCGCAGCTGTTGAAGAAGGCATCGTATCCGGTGGTGGTACAGCGCTTGTAAACGTATATAACAAAGTCGCTGCAGTTGAAGCTGAAGGCGATGCTCAAACAGGTATCAACATCGTGCTTCGCGCGCTTGAAGAGCCAATCCGTCAAATCGCACATAACGCTGGTCTTGAAGGATCTGTCATCGTTGAGCGCCTCAAAAACGAAGAAATCGGCGTAGGCTTCAACGCTGCAACTGGCGAATGGGTAAACATGATCGAAAAAGGTATCGTTGACCCAACGAAAGTTACACGCTCAGCTCTTCAAAACGCTGCGTCTGTAGCTGCAATGTTCTTAACAACTGAAGCCGTTGTCGCTGACAAGCCAGAAGAAAACGCTGGCGGCGGAATGCCTGATATGGGCGGCATGGGCGGTATGGGCGGCATGATGTAAGGCTTTTGAGCGGTTTTAAATAGTCCGTTAAAAGCTTTGAATTATTCCGTATCAACACTTCTAATACGGAAGTAGTGTTGCTCACAATTAATTAGTAAGACAAAACTACCACTTCTCAGAAACTAAACTGAGAGGTGGTTTTTTATGCTTTTAAAGTTTGCTTATGAAGCTTTATTGCAGACAGACGATTCAAAAATATGATAGAACAGAACATTAAGACCTTATCATCAATTACTAAAACCCTTTTATTGATTACTGTGTTGCCGTGGAATTAAACAATGTTGAAGATGTAAAACATTCACACATTCGAGATTATCTATTATGATTCCATAAAAAGGGGAATGAACTTAGTGCAATTAACTCTAAAATTCAGCTTATTAGAGCTTTTTACAATTACTTGTTAGAGGAAAAAGTGGTGAAGGAGAATATTACCCTAAAGGTTAAGCAACAAAAGAAGATGTGAAAGTTGATGTGTTTACCGATAAACAGATATATCAGACGTTGGCTTATTATCGTTGTTTAAGAGGAAAGTAAAAGACATATTTTAGCTATATTGGTTACATGCTTATTTTATTGCTATTAGGAACAGGGAAACTCAAATAGTCTAATGTGGATATCGCTAATTTAAGTCTGAATGTATATGGAAAGAACGTAAGTATGAAACTGTCTTTTTAGTTTAGAAATATTTTTTGATGAATATCCACTTTTTTGTTACAATCGTTTGTAATTAGTATTTTATTCCTAATTTTATATGAGTTTGGTAAAGGGAGTGAAAGAGTTGAGTTTTTTTATTCCAGATGAAGAGAGTAGTAGCTATGAAAACACTATTGATTTATTTAATAAACTTGGTAAATTAGAAAGGCTCTCACATGAACAGGGAGAATCCCTAAAAGAATATGAAGAAAAAAGGGGGGGAATCTCTGACTTTGCTATAGAAATGCCAGCAGGTCATGGGAAGACCCTAGTTGGTGGCTTGATTGGAGAATTTAACAGGATAAATAATAATTGGAGAGTTGTTTATGCCTGTGCAACTAGGCAACTTGCAACGCAAACTAATAACCTACTAAAATCCTATGGTATTAGTTCGGTGTTATTAACTAGAAAAATAAGTGAATTTCCTCAAATCGATTTAGGAAAATACCAAAGGTCAGAAGCTATTTGTGTGACAACGTATAGTCACATTTTCAACATAAAGCCAAAATTTGATGATGCGAATATAATCATTTTCGATGATGCACATGCAACAGAGTACGCAATAAATGATTTCTGGTCGGTAAAAATTAACCGAATTGAACAAAAGGAAATATTTGAATCCTTAGTTGTTACATTAGGAGATAGCATTGCCCCACATATTAAGGATAAGTTAATACACGGTACTTATGACCCGCAACATGATGGGATTGATATAGTTTCATTTCCACAATGGTATAAAAAAACGGATGAAATAAGAAGTCTTTTGGATTCAAAAGTGAGCGACACCAATCTTTATTATCCTTGGAGTATGTTAAGAACTCATCTACACACATGTCAAATTTTTGTTTCATACATGAATATTGTAATTAAACCGATTATTCCACCTAATAAAAAACATCCTGCATTTATAAATGCTAAAGAGCGGGTTTATATGTCAGCTACACTTGGTGAAGCAGGAGAACTAGAGAGAATGCTTGGGGTACAAGACGTACATTATATTAGGAAGTTCCCTCGAACTTCAAATAAAGTTTCTGGTAGAAGATTAATACTGTTTCCAGAAGACCACTTTGAGGCTGAAGAATTATCTTCTGTAATAAAAGAAACACTTGAATCTCAAAATAGGAGTTTGATTCTAACTCCTTCATATAACGAATTGAAGAAAATAAAGGAAACATTAAAGGAGTTATTGCCCAATGATGAATTGTTGGATAATAATGACATTGAAGATGATTTAACTAAATTTACTTCTAAAGATAATACGATTTTAACATTAGCTGGTAGATATGAAGGAATCGATTTAAAAGACGAGGACTGTAGGTTACAAATCATGCACGAATTACCAGTAGCAATTAGTTTCGAAGAGAAATTTTTACAGGATCGACTAAATGCTACGGAATTATTGAAAAGTAAATTAGCTACTAGAATCATACAAGGATTGGGTCGATGTACAAGAAGTAAAAAAGATTATGCAGTTGTTCTTTTTACTGGAAAGTACGTAGGAAACTATCTGTTTAAAAATGAATTTAGAAAAGCCTTGCCTGCAGAAATTGATGCTGAAATAAACTTTGGATTCACACAAATAGACCATATAAAAGATAAACCGACTTGGCATAAATCATTGTCAGATTTTCTTAAACAGGGTGATGAATGGAGTCGAGTTGAAAGTTACTTGGAACGACAAACCAGTAGGTTAAGTAAAGAAAAAGAAGAAAATACTAAAACAGAAGCTACGACCAAACTAAATAATTCTGCAAGGAATGAGATAGACTATATTTACTCTTTGTGGGAAGAAGATTTTGATAATGCTCACATATCAGCTGATAAAGTTTTAAGTGAATTCTCACGAGTGACTGAACTTAAAGGTTATCGTGCTTGGTGGAACTACCTTATTGCGACAGTAGCGACCCTACAGGAAGATGATGAAAAAGTAAAAAAATATCTAAGCAAAAGTTTAGATGCTTCAAGTAATAAGGTATGGATAGACAAACGAATTATTGACTTAAATGAAAGTCCAGTGGAATTTAGCGATGAAATTGAAATACAAGTCGAACGTATTACAAATCTCCTTAAGTCATATGGTGATAGGGTTAACAAGTTTGATAAAGATTGGAGAAAATTAATAGACGGTTTAGGAGAAAAGGAATCAAAATTTTTTGAACCATCACTAAAATCATTAGGGACTTGTTTAGGTTTTTATGCGGATAAGCCCGAAGGTCATGGTGTTCCAGATGGCATTTGGAATTTAACTAACACTTGGTTATCTATTGAAGCTAAGACGAATGTTCAGGATATTTCAGGATTTATTCCGCTTGATGATATTAGACAGACGTTTGTCCATAGAAATTGGGTAAAGACAAGGTACACGCTTCAAGAAGATAATGATATTACCCTAATTATGATTTGCCCAAAGAACAAAATAGAAAGTTCGTCCGAGTACGCTTCTGAGGGTATCCATTTAGTTAATCCTCAAATTGTTATAAATGTTGCTCAATCTCTTGAGACAACATTAAGGGAAGGTCTACAAGTTCTAAAATATGGTGATGCAGATAGTATAAAAGCATTCATTGCAGAAAAATTAATTGAGAATGATTTGACAATGGAAGCAATTAAAGAGAGATTTACAGAAATTAAGTTGAAGGATATGGTAAATTAATCTTAATATACAGGGAAATGAATGGTTAGAAAGAATGTTCAGTCTTATTAAGCTAAGAGCGTTTCTGTTAAAAGCAGAACGCTTTTTCTTGTTGTGCTTACTGGTAGGTATTCAGAAGAAAGAGAGTACAAATACACACTCACAGACGTTCAGAATGGCTTATGGTGGAGGTTTTAAGAGACTACCCTAATTTTTAATTACCTCTTCCCCTCACTTTAATCTTAGATGAACTTAGTAATGATTCTGTGGGCATCTGCAAGCCTCATGTAAGGGTTGTTTGGCCGATGTATTGATATAATTCAGAAACCACTCTTATTCACAAATAAACATTCGTTAAATTTCCGTCACAACTCAATTAATCCGTGTGATTTAGTACGGTAAATTAATAAATGGATAGTAATAAACTGATGTTGTTCGAGGAATTATCGATATGGATTATGTTCCTCATTAAGTGTTATCAAAAGAATAGATGTCGCTCCTGTTTCGTGTCGTTATCGATAAGATTGGGAATACATCCCGCTCAAAATGAATGTAAAATAATACATAAAGGTATACATTCAGATTGTTGATGATAAAGGGGTCGTTAGCGTGACTAAAAAAGAACACTTAATTGATATACAAGCAATCAGAAGCAAGACGCAGATAAAGGATATAAAGTGGGCACTAAAGAGGCACTGTTCGGAAAAAGACTATATCCTATTCTTAATCGGAATCAATACAGGGTTGCGTGTGAGTGATATCTCGAATCTGAAAAAGGAATTTATCCTCAAGCGGAAATCAAAGAAACGGAAGGAGTTCCAAATTAGAAAAGCAAGACTAAGAAAGCTAGGACGATTAGTATCACTGCAATCTTTACTGAAGTGTATACATATGCCGCAGAACTTGACAGTGAGTGGCTATTCCCTTCTCGTAAAGGTGATAAGCCTATAAGCAAGATTCAAGCCTACAGACAGAATCAAAAGGCGGGGGATTTTGCAGGCATCGAGGCAACAGGAACTCATACAATGAGGAAGACATTCGGCTATCACTTCTATAAAAAGACAAACATTGTTGGGTATGGGGGGCGTATTTTCCACGCTTTCACATGGGTTATGAACGGTAGCTGGGGGAGGTTAGCCTCATCCACACATCATGAAAAATTCGAAATGACTCTTTATGCAATGAATACGTGGGGAAAAGTTTGAATTTCGGGAGAAAACAAATTATTTATTTACCACACAATATAGAGTTATACCGCCCATAATGATGGCTTATCAAATATAATTGGAGAAAAATACCATTCCCTATATTCACAAATAGTAATCACTATTTTACAATAGACAATGTATGAACTTATTGGGAAGTGGTAGTTGCCCAATACTTGTGAATGGAAAACGACATTATGCCTTGTTACCCAACTAAAGTTACTCGTTCTGTGCGCTTCAAAACGCAGGAAGTATTGCTGCTATGTTCCTAACAGCAGAAGCCGTTGTCACTGACAAGTCAGAAGAAAATGCTGGCGACGCCGACATGCCTGATATGGGCGGCATGATGTAATTAAATTAGGGTTTTAAAACTTTGTTATATCAACATCTAAATAGATAATATGCTTTTCTTGTCCTTAGATTTGTGCTGGTTTTCTAAAAATCGGGGCATATCACATGCAAGAACAGCTCCTGCTATAGGAGAAGGTCTTTCATCAGTTTGCTAAAACTGTAGGGAGGCCTTTTCTTCTATATTGGCGGTCATGTGAGCATAGATAACTGGCTGGTCCAGAAGATCAAGATGAGTATTTGGCTAAAAACATTTTTTGGGTGCTAAGCATGGATTGGAACCTATGAGTCAGCATGTACCAAAATGCGGATTACTTTTTAAAGATTGTTAAAGAAATATGGCTGGAAATATAGATATTTAACTTTCCATATTAAATTTAAATGTTGTTAAGATTTTGACATTTCTTGAATTTTTTAATATAATATAAATACATCATCCGAGGTCGGTTAAGACGCCTGCCTTCAAACGTGCCTTAGTGCACCCTTTAAAGCAGGAGGCGCATGTATCCAGTCATGCCGGATGTATGTATTTTTCTGTGGAGATGTATAATTATGGGCAATATGGTTATTAACATCAGCAAGGCCAGGAAGGAATTTAAGCAATTAATTGGACAAACTAATCATTTCTTAATCACTATATTAGTGGGCCTTGACGGGATTAAATCTGGGAATGTGACTTTGAGTTCTAGTTTTAGCACTAGTTGGAACCCGAAAAACGTCCAATCTTCAGCCTTGAGAAGCCGACATTTTGCAATAAAAGCAACTCTTGCATGGTGCGTAGATTCTTTAGATGGCTATTTTGTTATGTCTTGTCAGGAGCCAGGAGTGGTACAGGATTCTACCTTGATACATACAAGTTTGAATAAGCAAAGTATCTTTGGGAAATTCAAATCTTTTAACAGAAAATACCACGCAAAAATTTCTGCTATAGCTGTAGAAGTTGCTATGATCGAACTTGCCATTACTTGGCGTAACAGATTAGTTCACTTTAAATCTGATAATCGCATTTCACAGTCTAAGAGAAATTTGTTAGTAAATAGCAAGTCATATATCCAAACAGAGTATCAAGGTCTCGATATTGAAGATTTGTTAACTAATTATGATGGATATAAAAATCCTCCTCGCTTTAAAGAGGTTACGGCACTTATTCGCGCTATACATAAATATATTGAAATTCTCGATGCAGCAGTAATAGCAAATATCAACTACATGAGCTATTCAGAAGCGGTTATTAGACATTATATAAATGAAAAAGATGGGACATTAAAGGAAAAGCGAATTAATGATATTTGGTCGAGGGATCTTCAAACCACTCAAAGGAAATTAACCAATATCCTTTATAGTTATGGTTTTGAGGAATCTAGTGCCCCGAGTACGCGTGCATTTTCGCTTAATTCTAACAGCTCTTTAGTTACTTTAGGTGTTCAAAATGCAAGGAATTTGTTTTGATTATTTGTAATGACATCCAATTTGCTTTACTGGGTGTCATTTTTTTCTTTC
Source organism: Bacillus sp. 204(2023) (assembly GCF_037027505.1). Taxonomy (NCBI): domain Bacteria; kingdom Bacillati; phylum Bacillota; class Bacilli; order Caryophanales; family Bacillaceae; genus Bacillus; species Bacillus sp. 204(2023). The sequence goes on from NZ_JAXCHE010000006.1 coordinate 18,313, forward strand.
TAATGAGAAACAATTACGTTAGTTAAAGCACATTTAAATGAGTGTATGATAAGGTTTTGAGGTAAACTTTTTTGTTTGCAAAATTTTTCTTTTGTTTGAGAGATAATAATTTACTTCCAGTCGATCCGCAAAAAAACGCTAATGCTCGAGATTTTTATAGACTAAGAAATCTTAGCCACCATAAAATATCTATTATTGAAAAAGGCTTTATCATGGATTATTAGCCTGGGGATATTCAACAATTAAATGGATACATCTGTTTACAGGCAAATTCAGACGTAAAGAGCTTTTAGAACATGAAGGAAAGTGGGATGACGAAAAAGAAGCAGAAATGGATATGATTATGAATAACCTTGTTGAGGATTTTCATAGTAAAATAGAAGATGCGAATTTGCTGCATTTAGATACTTTAAAAAGTGGCAATATTAGTTTCTCAGAAGTGAAAACCAAAAATTCAACTTAATGTTTTTCTTAAGTTTACAATATTTTAGAACCATCATGATGAAGAATAACGTACTCAAATCTTTTGCAGCGGGTCCGGTATCTATAGGTCCTAATATTATTAAAAATGTTTGGATTGTACTCTATTATATACTTGCTACAAATCTTGCTGTGACTCTTAGCTTGAATAGTAATTTTCATTTTCGAATATACAATACACTTGCTGGTTATTCTGTCTATGAAGAAGAAGCAAAAAAACTTGAACTATACTACCCACTCAACCCATCGTTGGCTTTGCTAATAACCAATTCAAACAATCGTAATAGCAATGAGTCTCATTTGATGTTCAAGAAAATGAAGTAACAAGGTATAATAATTTAATTTTTAATGCATCTGATGATATATACGCAAACGATGTGACTGTATTGCAAAACTTTACTAAGTAATAATGGCACTGTTTTTGCGTTAACGGAAGCTAGAGAGGAACAAATATAAGTTATCTATGACCACACCCTGACCACCAAGCATATTTACCAATGTTTTTTAGATTTTCATTAATTGAAAAAAGCCTGATAAATCAGGATGCTAGTAAATAACTTTATTTCCGTTTTCTTTATATTTAAAAGGTGGCTCGAAGTGTTCCTCTATGTTCATTATTACATAAACTTAAAAAAATCTCGGTGGAGGAGGATTTTTTGTATTCCATTTTATTCTTATGCTGTTATGAAATAAGATTGAAAGCAAACTTAGAGGATAAAGCAGTGATGACAGCAAGTAATGGTTTGTTAGAGCATTTGTCCTTAGATTGACCTTACATTTACAATACTACAATGTGATTTCACCATTTCCTTTTCCTTCAAGCACCATACCCAATCGTTCAACCTCCCCCCGAATCCCGATCGCAGGCTCCCAAGAATCAATCAAACGAATCGCCTTCTGATTAGATTCCATAGCTTCCGCATGATCTCCTTTACGGTACAACAACTGTGCCATCCCATAATAATAATAGATCAGCTCAACCTGATTGGCGTTATGTTTGTCATAGAGCATTTGCTCAAAGGCTTCTTCCGCTTTCTCAAACTGACCACTTTTCACGTAAGCGACACCCAGATTGAAATAGGCTTCTATCGTTTTTTCGCCGCCGTACGTGGAGCTGATTTCATTTGCGGCTTCGTATAATTGAATGGCTTCTTCATGATGACCTCTCGCAAAGCTTAAGTCACCGCGAACCAATAGAACTCTGTGTTGAATGGTAGGGGAAATCGGTTGATTTTCGATTTCGTTTAAAATGGTCTCTGCTTTTTCCTGTTGCCCAGCTTTTAAAAAAAGCCTTGCTTTGAGTGCGTGTCCCCAAACCTTTAGATCATAGGCATCGTGAGCGTCTGATTGTTCCAGAATCCTCAGCCCGGCTTCAATTTGCTGTAAGGCCCTGTCTAAATCATTGACTTCCATCAGAGCCCAGCCTGCTGTGTCGATTCGGAAGTACGCTTCTCGTGTGTGTTGGCCTAAGTGATGGGCGGCGTCGGCCGCTTTGTGTCCGTATTCGGTTCGCAAGGGCAGGTTGATTCTGCTTAGAAAATGGCTGATGCGGGTAATGAGTTCGATTAGGATTTCTTTTTGTTCAGTTTCACTTGCCCATTGGATGACCTTTAAGATGTTTGGCCATTCTTGTTTCATTTGATCTAAGTTCCGTCCCAGCAGGTAGCTCCAATAGATAGAGTTGGGCTGTTCCCGCTTTAAATGGGTTTCGGCATAATCAATATAATAGTGCGCCCAGCGATTGCGGGCTTCTTTTTCATATTCGTGCTGTTCGGACAAGTGCTGTTCTCCGTAAGCGACAACGGTTTGGTGCGCTAAGTATTGTGTCCTGCCTTGGCTTCGTTCCGGCTGAATCAGCGCATATGACCGCATTTGTTCCATAGCGTAATGAAAACGGCGGGCGTCTAATCCGGCTGCTGCCGCCAGGCTTTTTTCATCAGGCGGCTTGCTGAAAAAGCAAAGCGTCTGCCATAGCTTTCGTGTATCTTCGTTGCATCTGTCCCAGGTGCGGCCAAAGAGGAATTCAAACAATTCCAGCAGTGAGTAGCCTGCTTTTCCAAGCTCATGAATCAGCTGCTGAGCGGGTATGTCATCGTCTGACATATAGGCGATGCTGAGTGCCATGGCTTTCGGGTTTCCGGCAGTCGCTGAAATGAATTCGTTTTTCAGGTCAGAAGATAGATGTAGCAGCTGCTCCAGCTTTTCCCGTTTAAGTGGGAGGTTGCATGTTTGTAAGCAGCGGTGCACTTCTTGCTGAAAAAATTCAAGGGCATCTGTTTGGTCAAGACCGCTCAGCTGGATGGCCGCCATTTCTCCAAAGCTTTCCCGATAGGTTTGCTTTACGTTTTCCCGCGCTGTGAGGAGGACTTTCACACCTTGCGGAAGGCTTGTGATAAATTCGTGAATGTTACGTTCTGCGGTATCGATGCTGTCAACAATCAGCAGGATCGGTTTTTCTCTTGTGTAATTGGCTAACGCATTGCGGACGACGAATCGTTTTTCATTGATTGATTTATCGATTTGTTCTGTGCGTCCGAGCTGATAGGCGATCGTATTTAAAAAATCGCTAAAGCTCAATCCTTTCCAATCAGCGCTGACCCAAATGATGCTGTTGAATGCCGGCCAATCTGAAGTATCGTCGACACAGGAATAGGCGGCTTCAAGAGCGATTGTGGTTTTACCCATACCAGCCCAGCCGGTGATTAAACAGACTGGTGACGGAGAAAGCATCCATTGCCGTATCGCTTCCATATCAAAGCTGCGTCCGATAAAGCGTCCGGACCAGCGTGAGGGTAAATTATGCGTGATAGGCTGCTCTGTAAGCGCATTCGTTTCATGGCCGGGGATATCATGAAACAGCCGCTTTACCGCTTTTTCAATATCGTTATCACTCGGTGCCCCGAATGACCCGTCTTTTCTCAGCGTCTTCGCTTTTTTCAAACAAGACGCCGCCCAGACAGGCAAGGCGGGTTTGATGACTGGGATAGTGGTGGCTTCCAGCAAGTCGGTCAACCACTCGATATCCAAGTCGGTCTTTTTGAGAATGATCCAGATCATTCCGAACAGTTTTCCGTCGTCGATTCTCCCGGGAATATAGTTTGCCCCCATCTGTCCGATCCAGCTTTTGATCGTGTTTGGGGAGACTCCCAGCTGGAGTGCGATTTTATCTATGTAAGACTGTCCTGTTTTTTCGTTCTTTTTCCTTCTGACTTTATAATCAGGATGAAGTTTTAGCGTTTTGACGCCAGGTGCCAGCAGTTGTGCAAATTGTTTTCGGTTTTCAAGTTCAGCCATAAGCCTGCACCTCCTATTAGTACTATTTTATCAATCCAGCGTTTTTTGTATATGAAAAAATAAAAGTACAGTGCCGCTGTCCTTTTATACAGCAGAAAAGGCTGTTGAACGTGTTGAAAAGCAGATAAAATGGGGGCAGTAACAGAGAAAACAAAAATGTATGCACTTACATTTTATTTTCTAAAGAAAGGAACTTGCCAAATGACTCACACAGTACCTCAAAACATGAAAGCGGCTGTTATGCACAACACAAGAGAGATCAAAATTGAAACATTGCCTGTGCCTGATATCAATCATGATGAAGTGTTGATTAAGGTGATGGCTGTCGGAATTTGCGGATCTGATCTGCATTACTATACAAATGGCCGAATAGGCAACTATGTTGTGGAAAAACCATTTATCCTTGGGCATGAATGTGCGGGTGAAATTGCCGCTGTCGGATCATCTGTCGATCAATTCAAGGTGGGAGACCGCGTCGCTGTAGAGCCGGGTGTTACGTGCGGACGCTGTGAAGCGTGCAAAGAAGGGCGCTATAATCTTTGCCCGGATGTACAGTTTTTGGCTACACCGCCGGTAGACGGCGCGTTTGTCCAATATATTAAAATGCGTCAGGACTTTGTTTTTTTAATCCCAGACTCACTTTCTTATGAAGATGCTGCTTTGATCGAGCCGTTTTCTGTTGGCATCCATGCGGCGGCCAGAACGAAGCTACAGCCCGGATCAACGATTGCGATTATGGGGATGGGCCCTGTTGGGTTAATGGCTGTTGCCGCAGCTAAAGCATTTGGGGCAGGTACAATCATTGTCACCGACTTAGAGCCGCTGCGGTTAGAAGCTGCGAAAAAAATGGGAGCGACTCATATTATTAATATACGTGAACAGGATGCACTTGAAGAGATTAAAACGATCACGAATGATAAAGGCGTTGATGTTGCTTGGGAAACAGCAGGGAATCCAGCGGCATTGCAATCCGCACTGGCTTCTGTGCGCCGGGGCGGAAAATTGGCGATTGTCGGTTTGCCTTCACAGAACGAGATTCCGCTCAACGTGCCGTTTATTGCGGATAATGAGATTGATATTTACGGGATCTTCCGTTATGCCAATACGTATCCAAAGGGAATCGAATTTCTCGCTTCAGGCATTGTGGACACGAAGCATCTAGTAACGGACCAATATTCGCTGGAGCAGACACAAGAGGCGATGGAACGGGCGCTTCAATTTAAGAATGAATGTTTAAAAGTGATGGTGTATCCAAATCGCTGAGTGAACAGGGAGGATCTTCGTATTCTCCCTCTTATTTACTGGAAATGAAAACGGATTCTTGGGGTGGGAAATGATGATTGAAACAGAAAAAGTAACGGCAATGAAAGTGAAGCATCAGTCAAAATCCAGTACCGGACTGTCCTGGTTTGAACGAATCGGTTATGGATTCGGCGATATGTCGTATAATATTATCTTTCAGTTTGTAAACGCATACTTATTATTTTTTTATACAGACGTCGGCGGCATTCAGCCTGCGGTGATCGCAACTTTGTTTCTTGTTGTGCGTGTGCTGGATGCTATTTTTGACCCGATCATGGGATTGATTTTAGATAAAACGAATACAAGGTGGGGAAAAGCAAGACCATATTTGCTGTGGGTGGCATTTCCTTTTGCGCTATTCACATTCTTATGTTTCACGACGCCTCATTTCGGTGAGACCGGAAATATGGTCTATGCGTATGTCACTTATATTCTGCTTGGGATGTCCTTTAGTATGCAAACGATCCCGGTGAACAGCTTAACGGGGCGGATGACGAATTCTGTGGAGGAACGAACGGTTCTGACCACAACCCGGATGATTTTGGTGTATATCGGCATTCTTTTATCCATTTCCTGTGCGACACCGCTTGCAACTGCTATCGGAGGAGAGAATCAGGCGTTTGGATTTCAAATGACTGCGCTTATCTATGCGGCGGTCAGCATCGTTTTGAATCTATTCAGTTTCTTTACTGTGCGGGAGCGGATTCAGCCTAAAAAGAGAAAAAAACAAGGGATCAAAAAGACGTTATCCGTTTTATTCCGAAACAAACCCTTGCTTATGTTAATTTCATCATTTTTGGCTTTTGCGATCGGGTTTAATATTAAGCTCAGCACGATGGTGTATTATTTTACGTATAACGTCAACCATAAAGAGTTCGTATTTATGGGCACCGTTTTATTTTTCGGAGCAGCGCTGATCAGCAATTTGTTTATTCCTTTCTTTTCTGAGAAGTGGGGCAGAAAACAAGTCATGATCATCACGGCAGCTCTATCGCTTATTTCTTATGCCGGCCTGCATTTTACGCCGTATTCTTCAATTCCACTCATTTTCATTTGGCTTTTCGCTTCGGGATTTTTCACAACGCCTTTAAATACGCTTGCTTGGGGAATGGTTGCGGATTGTGTCGATTATGCGGAATGGAAAACCGGAATTCGCGCGGATGGTGTGGTGATTTCGAGCATGAGCTTTATTAATAAGCTGGGTGTTGCGTTAGCCGGGTCATTTTCGGCCATTTATTTAGGAATCGCCGGGTATGTGGCGAATACAGACCAGACAGTTGCGTCATTGAATGCGATTAAAAACATGAATGCTTTGATTCCGGGATTTTTCATTTTGCTTTCTATTATTCTTATCGCCTTCTATCCTTTAACGGAAAAAAGATATAAACACATCATCTCTGAGCTGGAGCAAAGGTCTGCGAGATAAATATATGTAAAATTGGTAATATTCAATATTGTATTTATGGCAGAAAGTAATATACTGAGACTGTAATCTAGACTTTATAAATGAGTGTGATAATATGCGTAGTCATTCTGTAGTTTGTATTGGGGAATTGTTGATTGATTTCTTTTGTACCGATGTTGACGTTGATTTAATGGTAGGGCGCCAATTCCTGAAAAGTGCCGGCGGGGCACCGGCGAATGTGTCGGCAGCAATTGCTAAGCTGGGCGGAGACGCCGCTTTCAGCGGAAAAGTAGGAAAGGATCCGTTTGGGTATTTTCTGAAGCAAACATTGGACGCTGTACATGTCGATACCTCTATGCTGGTGATGGATGAAAAAGCGCCTACAACGCTTGCTTTTGTTTCATTAAAACAAAATGGAGAGCGTGACTTTGTTTTTAATAGAGGCGCGGACGCTTTTTTTACGCTGGAGGATATTGACCAGGAAAAACTAAACGGAGCAAAAATCCTTCATTTCGGCTCTGCGACGGCACTGTTATCGGATCCGTTTTGCTCAGCCTATTTACGGCTGATGTCGATTGCGAAAGACAATGGACAGTTTATTTCGTTTGACCCTAACTACCGTGAAGATTTATGGAGGGGAAGAGTCTCAGAGTTTGTAAGTGTTGCGAAAAAAGCGATCGCTGTAAGTGATTTTGTGAAAGTCAGTGACGAGGAGCTTGAGATTATCAGCGGTGTGAAGGATCATGAAAAGGGAGTTGCGATCCTTCATGAGATCGGAGCCAACATTGTCGCTGTGACACTTGGGAAAAGCGGAACGCTTCTTTCCAATGGAAAAGACCGTGAAATCATTCCAAGCATTCCGGTGACATCAATTGACTCAACAGGGGCGGGAGATGCTTTTGTCGGTGCGGCTTTATATCAATTGGCAAACACGGATCAGATTCAATCTGTAGATGCTGATTTTGTGAAACTGCGTGAGATTGTGTCGTTTGCCAATAAGGTCGGAGCTCTTGTGTGCACTAAAATTGGAGCAATTGATGCACTGCCGAGCTTGGATGAGATTGAAGTTTCTTTGTAAACATTGAAGATGTTTCTTGAAAGTCTTTGGACTTTTGGAGGCATCTTTTTTTATTGCTTACATTTTTGTTCGGGTAAAAAGTTGTGTATTTTTTGTTTGAAATGTCATTTTTTATTAAAAAAGTGAAACTTTTAACGATAATAAATAGTATATGTAACAAGGGTTACCGAATTAGCTTTAGGAGGAACGATATAATGAGTATCATTGGAAGATTTAAAGATATTATGTCTGCGAATATCAATGCTTTATTGGACAAGGCTGAAAATCCGGAGAAAATGGTAGATCAATATTTAAGAAATATGAATAGCGATTTGGCTAAGGTTAAGGCAGAAACAGCAGCTGTTATGGCCGAGGAGCAGAGAGCAAAAAGAGAATATCACGAATGCCAGGCGGATATGGAAAAGATGGAAAGCTATGCAATGAAGGCGCTGCAAGCCGGGAATGAGAGCGATGCGAGAAAATTTCTTGAAAGAAAAACATCTTTGGAGTCAAAGCTTTCTGAGCTGCAGGCGGCGAATCAAATTGCTGCAACCAATGCCGCACAGATGAGAAAGATGCATGACAAATTGGTATCTGACATTGGAGAGCTGGAAGCACGTAAAAATATGATCAAGGCGAAGTGGGCAGTAGCGAAAACGCAAGAAAGAATGAACAAACTGGGCGCTTCTGTTTCAAGTACAAGCCAATCAATGTCTGCATTCGGCCGAATGGAGGACAAAGTAAATAAGGCACTTGATCAGGCCAATGCAATGGCTGAACTGAACAGCGCTCCGCAGGATGATATGGCTGATCTGACTGCAAAGTATGACACTGGCGGTTCAAGCCAGGTTGATGATGAACTTGCGGCGTTAAAAGCGAAAATGATGCTCGATAAGTAATACATAGGAGGCCGCAGCTCTCGGCTGCGGCGCCATTTTATCATAAGATGTGAGAGGGAACGGTAATGATAATATCTTATAAGTGTCCGAACTGCGGCAGTGATATGGCATTTGACAGTGAAACCGGCTCGTTATCCTGCAGCAGCTGCGGAAGACAGGACAATATTGAAAGCCTTCCGAAAGAAAACATTGCGGCACGGTTTTCTGATGATGAAGCAAAAGAATATCAATGTGAAAACTGCGGCGCCGTTTTGATCACGGAAGCTGAAACGACAGCAACGACGTGCAGCTTCTGCGGAGGTGCTGCAATACTTGCCGATCGTTTATCGGGACATTTGGCACCGGCGAAAGTCATCCCATTTACAATCAGCAAGCAAGAAGCCGAGCAGGCATTTCGAAAGTGGTGCAAAAAAGGCCTTCTGACACCAAGAGGTTTCATGTCTGCCGATCGCATTAAAAGCATCACCGGCATGTATATTCCGTTTTGGATGTTTGATTTAAATAGTGAAGTACAGGTGAGAGCAAACTGTACCAGGGTCCACCGGTATGAAGAAGGGGATTATATTTGCACGGAAACAGAGCACTTTGAAGCGTTTCGTGATATCAATCTCGATTATTTGAAAATCCCTGTCGATGCCTCTGAAAAAATGAAAGACGAATTAATGGACAAATTGGAGCCTTATTCATACGAAGAGCTGAAGGACTTTCAAACGGCATATTTGGCCGGTTATATTGCGGAAAAGTACAATTATACCGATGAGGAGCTTTTTCCGAGGGCAAAAGAGAAAATCAGCAGTTATATAGATTCATACATCCATTCTACTTTTTCCGGATATACGTCAGTCAATGTGAGGGAAAAACATATTCACACGAAAAACGTGAACAGCTTTTACGTTTTGCTTCCTGTTTGGATGGTCAGTTACGATTATGAAAGAGCGGAGCATATCTTTGCGATGAACGGGCAAACAGGAAAGGTTGTCGGAAAGCCGCCGATCAGTCGAGGAAAAGTGGCGGCATGGTTTAGCGGAATAGCAGGCGGGACATTTCTTGCGTTGAAGCTCGTCTCATTGATGATGGGAGGCGGATTTTGATGCGTGGATTTTTTGGGAAAGCGATCTTTGTTGTGTTGGCTGTTTTCATCATGATGCCTTTACTGGGTATCGAAGCGGCAAGAGCCTCTGAATCGCAGCAGCATGTGTACGATCGCGCTCATCTATTGTCAAAAGCGGAGATCGGAAAACTTGAATCTCTCTCGGCAGAGCTGGGTGCAAAGAGGGACACTGATTTCATCATTATTACGACCAAAAGCACAAACGGTGAAGATATTGCAGACTATACCGGCGATTTTTATGATCGTTACGGAAAAGGCAGTACAGCCATTCTGACCATTGATATGACAAACAGAGAAGTGTTTATCGCAGGCTTCAAAAAAGCCGAACAGTATTTGGACAACAGCAGGCTCAATAGCATCAGAAATACGATTTCATCTGATTTATCCAATGAAAATTATTTTGAAGCTTTTGAGACATATATTCAGCTTTCCTATAAAGATATGGGCATAAAACCGGGAGTAAACCCCGACAACATATTCTTTACATGGTGGTTTCAGCTGATTGCTGCCATTGCAGTCGGGGGAATTGCGGTTTCAATCATGCTTTATCATGCAGGCGGCAAAGTAACGGTTAATGGAAATACATATATGGATCAGCGTACGTCTGATGTGATTGATCAATACGACACTTATATTAGAACGACTGTAACAAGAGAAAGAAAACCATCAGATAAAGACAGCGGCAGCGATGGCGGTGTTACGAAAGGCGGCACGTCATACAGTGGGAGCCGGGGCAGTTTTTAAATGTAAGAAATAGAGAAAGGGAGAGGCGTAATGTCGTTTTTCAGAAATCAATTAGCGAATGTAGTAGAGTGGGAAGAATTTAGAGATGATATGATTTTTTATAAATGGAACAATCGTGAAATCAAAAAAGGGAGCCGTTTAATCATTCGTCCCGGACAGGATGCTGTCTTTTTGAACAATGGGCGGGTTGAAGGAGTCTTTCAAGATGATGGCGATTATGATATTGAATCAGAAATTATTCCATTCCTTTCAACGTTAAAGGGCTTTAAGTTTGGCTTTAACAGCGGCATGCGAGCTGAGGTGCTGTTTGTCAATACGAAGGAATTTACCGTAAGATGGGGAACAAAACAGGCGATAAATATTCCGGCAGCGGGAATGCCAGGCGGGATGCCCATTCGCGCAAACGGCACATTTAATTTCAAGGTGCAGGACTATATCAGCCTGATTGATAAAATCGCTGGCGTGAAAGATCAATATTTTGTAGAGGATATTAAAACCCGTATCATTTCTATTCTGGATCAGCTTCTCATGAAGTGGATCACAAGAGAAGGGAAAGATATGTTTAATCTTCAAGCAAACGCTTTTGATATTGCCAAGGGAATTCAAGAGGACTTAGATATGCAATTAATAAGCGACGGGATGACGGTCACTGGTTTTCAAATCATGAGCTTTAATTATCCTCAAGAGGTTCAAGATATGATTACAAAGAACGCTTCCTACGGTATGGTTGGGGATGTGAACAGATACCAGCAAATATCAATGACGGATGGAATGGCATCCGGAAAGATGAGCGGAGGCGGAGCGGCTTCGGATATGGCTGGAATGATGATGGGGATGAATATGGCCAATCAGATGATGAACCAAATGAATCAAAATCAGCAGGCACAGTCATCAGGCCCACAGTCAACTGGCAGCGGAAGCAAACCGAATTTCTGTCCAAACTGCGGAACAAAAACGGGCGAAGCCAATTTTTGTCCGAATTGCGGCCAGAAGCTTGTGTAAGACTCATACAGTGAAAAGTCCGGAGTGATCAGCACTCGGGACTTTTTTATTTAGGAGAATAAGCGTTACCTATTGCTTGCTCCTGAACTGGCCATTTTCGAGCCCCCGCTTGGACAATTCCCAGCAGCAATTGACGACGTTCCTTTATTGAATTGACGGCAATTTGAAATGTTTGCTTTGATAAAGCCGGTATGCCTGATTGTTGAAGCTTTGAGATGTCTGGTTCCGGCGGCGCTTGTTCTGCAGGATGGATATAGGCAGTATGAACGGTATCCAGATAGTTTTTGATACTTGAGCGCGCTTCTTTGATATGAAGCTGATTCGGCTGATATTGTTCAGGAATTCCGTATTTGAAAATGGTTAGAGCCTCATCCAATACAGCAACAGCTATAATGGATGATTCCTGATGCTGCGTGCTGTGGTAAAAATGAAGGATGGGGAAGGCGTTATGCTGAGCGGTCAGCTTTCCCAGCTCTGATGAGGCGGCGACAAGAAGAAAATCAATGTCGTGAAAGTCTTTGCCATTCCATGCATTATGGACGATTTCTGTTCCGTCATGCCCTAGACTTAATACACTTTGGGCAAAGGAGCGTTTTTGATTAACCGCACTCAAGACGGAAATCAAATACGTGACAGAAAACGTGATGGTAAGCAGTCCTTGAGCTGTTTCAATAATCGTGACAAGCTTCCATGGGCCTCCGTTCGGAGCGAGGTCGCCATTTCCTAATGTAAACATGACATAGCCGGAAAAATAAATTCGGTCTGACCAGGAAGCCGGTTCTTTTGATTGAGTTTCCATAAGTGAGTGAGGGTCACTCGAGTAAATTAAAACCCACCCGCCCCAAAACAGACTGATCCATATCACTAATGTCAGGCATAACAGCAGAGGACCAGCCATACTTAGAACCTTTGCGTGGTCACCGCTGATTCTGCGGCAGCCCTTCCAAAGCCAGGCAGACAGGCATCTTGTGATCGGGCCTGCACCGCTCTCTAACCATAACGTGGTCCATAAAAAATCAATCATCCCCGCTGTCAATAATAAAAGGCCTGCAATGATATAACCCTCATTCATTTTGGTTGCCTCCCTTAAGTCAGCCTTCTTTTATTTTCTTCTCTATTTCCTTTTATCCTGAGTCTGAAACAATTGAGCGAATGTTTGATTTTACAGAGAAAAATAGGTGGAGTTACCCAACACTTACTCATTTATCGGTATGAACAGAAAATCACAGGATTTTTGACTTGATTCACACATTTTCATGAAGAAAAACGTTCATTTTCCCCTTGAATTGGTGATTTTTCTTTTATAGAGTAAAAAATTTTCAGAAATTTATATTGACTGAAAGCGTTTTTATAATTATGATAATATCAGATATAACAAAAATGTCACTATAACATCACTACAATTGAACTATTAAGTGACTAATAAATACCAAATAAACAAGGCTATGCACAAAGAAATGACCATTGTTCTTTTAGTGAGAAATGAAATCGCTTCCATTGGGACTGACATGCTAAGAAGAAGGGAAGGTTATGAGGTTATTGGATAAAAACATGAACAACTATTTCTGAAGCCTGCTTACGAAATGTGAGGAAGGCAGCAGCCCTGGAATAAGTTTTTGACATACGCATTTTGAAAAAGACTGGGGGAAACAGTATGAATAAACAAGGCAATCAAATGTCATTTTTACGTACAATTATTTTAGTCTCCACTTTTGGCGGGCTTCTTTTTGGCTATGATACCGGTGTGCTCAATGGAGCTTTGCCGTATATGGGAGAGCCGGATCAGCTTAATCTCAATGCCTTCACAGAGGGCCTTGTCACCAGTTCACTTCTTTTTGGAGCCGCGCTAGGTGCTGTGTTTGGCGGCAGGATGTCTGATTTTAACGGCCGCCGCAAAAATATTTTGTTCCTCGCTGTTATATTTTTTATTTCAACGATCGGGTGTACGTTTGCACCAAATGTTACGGTCATGATTATTTCCCGTTTTGTGCTTGGTATTGCGGTCGGGGGTGCATCCGTAACGGTGCCTGCCTATTTAGCAGAGATGTCTCCTGTGGAAAGCAGGGGACGGATGGTGACGCAGAACGAATTGATGATTGTATCAGGACAGCTTTTGGCCTTTGTTTTTAATGCGATCCTTGGAACAACAATGGGAGACAACTCCCATGTGTGGAGGTTTATGCTGGTCATTGCGTCACTTCCAGCCGTGTTCCTGTTTTTCGGCATGATCAGAATGCCCGAGAGTCCCCGCTGGCTTGTTTCTAAAGGAAGAAAAGAAGATGCTTTGCGTGTATTGAAAAAAATCAGGGATGAAAAGCGGGCAGCAGCTGAGCTGCAAGAAATTGAATTCGCTTTCAAAAAAGAAGATCAGCTTGAAAAAGCGACGTTTAAAGATCTTTCAGTCCCATGGGTGCGCCGTATTGTATTTATTGGATTAGGGATTGCGATTGTACAGCAAATTACAGGTGTTAATTCGATTATGTATTATGGGACTGAAATTCTAAGAAACTCTGGTTTCCAAACGGAAGCCGCTTTAATCGGAAACATTGCGAATGGCGTAATTTCAGTATTGGCAACATTCGTCGGAATCTGGCTGCTGGGAAGAGTGGGGCGCCGGCCGATGCTGATGACGGGCTTGATCGGTACGACAACAGCATTATTGCTAATCGGGATATTCTCACTTGTACTTGAAGGATCACCGGCACTTCCATATGTAGTCCTTTCATTAACGGTCACATTTCTTGCTTTTCAGCAGGGCGCCATTTCACCAGTGACTTGGCTGATGCTATCTGAAATTTTCCCGCTTCGCCTTCGCGGACTGGGAATGGGTGTCACGGTATTCTGTCTGTGGATGGTGAATTTTGCAGTCAGTTTCACTTTCCCGATATTGCTGGCCGCCATCGGGCTGTCCACAACGTTCTTTATCTTCGTTGGATTAGGCATTTGCTCTGTCCTGTTTGTGAAGAAGTTTTTACCGGAAACGAAAGGACTTTCGCTTGAGCAGCTGGAGGAAAACTTCCGTGCTTATGATCACGGCGGGGCCAAGACAGATTCTGGCGCTGAAGTGATTGGATAAAATAAAAAAAGAATCCGCATACGAGCGCGGATTCTTTTTTATGCTGATTAGTTAGGTCTGACAAGGATTTTGACTTGGCTTTTCTCTTTAATAAGAGCCCCGAAGCCTTCCTCAATCAAATCATCTAGCACGATTTTTTTCGTTACAAGTTTGTCGGCTGAGAAATAGCCTTCTTTCATTAATGACAATACAGCCGGGAAGATGTCGCGGTATCCGATAATTCCTTTTACTGTACGTTCCTTGATGACGATATCGTTCGGATGAATTTCAGCACCTTTTTCCCAAATGCTGACGATGACTGTTTCACCGGCAATTGTAGTGGACTGGATGGCTTGTCGCAACACCACTGGGACACCAGTGACTTCAAATGCTACGTCAACTCCGCCTCCTGTACGTTCTGCAATCTCAGCGACTACATCGTCTGTTTTAGACGGATCAACGATGATCGCGCCAAGCTCCTCAGCTTTTTGCTGGCGTTCAGGAGAAAGCTCAACAGCGTAAATATCAGTTGCACCGGCAGCCTTCAGCGCTTCAATGACAAGAAGTCCGATCGGGCCGCAGCCGAATACAGCCGCTTTGTCGCCTGCTTTGAGTTTGCTTGAGCGGACAGCGTATAGAGCAACTGCAGAAGGTTCAACGAGCGCGCCTTGTTCATATGATAATTCATCAGGAAGTTTGAACAAAAGCTCTTCATCTACAGAGACGTATTCAGAGAAACCGCCGCCTCCGCCGGCTAAGCCGAGGAATCCCATTTGTTCATCAAGGTTGTAGGCGCCTTGGTGGCCGTGTGTAGCAAAAATCGGCTCGACTACGACGCGGTCTCCAACTTTATAATTTTCAACGCCTTCTCCGACTTCGACAACTTCACCGGAGAATTCATGCCCCATTGTGACAGGTGCCGTTTCATTTGTTAATGGGTGCGGTTTGTCAACCGGAATAAAGATCGGGCCGCCCAGATATTCGTGTAAATCACTTCCGCAGATGCCGCACCATTTGACTTTGATCTTTACTTTTCCCGGCTCCGTTTTTGGCTCTTCGATATGTTCAATACGGATATCCTTTTGGTTATGCCATCTTGCTGCCTTCATGGATTACCACTCCTATAACTTTTGATGTGAGTAATTCCGCACCGGTCAATATGAACTGTTCACAAAATCGCCATTTTTAAAACCAAAAAAGAAATGAAATTTTTATATAATATAATCTACGTTTTTTTGAAAAAAGAAACTTTGAAGAAAAAAGGGTCTCGCACACTCTTTTTTCTTTATATGAGAGTATCAATCGTTTACATAGCTATGAATTTGGTTTGAACAATACGGTAATGGTTCGTTCATATTGAATGCGACAACTACTCTATCAATAATTATAACGCTAATACCGCTATTATAATAGGATAATCTTCCATGGTTTAATTTAGCAGAGGTAACTTTTTGACTTTGTAACATTACTGTAAGGATATTGAAATAAAAAATAGCTGGTTGATCGTGTATAATCTTCCTAGATGTTAACAAACAGGGGGACGAAATGTTGAAGAAAGTCATTTTAGCCGCTTTTATCTTAGTAGGAAGTACTTTGGGAGCTTTTAGTTTTTCATCAGATGCCAGTGCGAAACATGTGAACGGAAATATTACTTGGTATAATGGAGTCGGGAAAAAAGGCTCTTCAGGTAAGAAACTTGGACATTGGGATTGTGCGACCAAAATCGGATTTGATGTTCCTAGAAACGGGACAAAAATCAGAGCTTATGCAAAAGCGAAGCCTAAAAAGGTGATTACGGTTTATAAAAATGATGTTGGCAGAATGCCTAATGCGGTGCTGGATGTAAGCCCTAAAGCGTTTAAAGCGCTTGGATACCCATTAAGCAAAGGTAAGGTAGCGGGGCATTACAGCTATTAATGTACATATATAATCTGGAAAGCAAGAAGTCACATTCTTGCTTTTTCTATTGGTGGAGATAAAAGATGAAAAAAAGAATCATATTATTGTTAGCAGTGATAATAGCGGCAGCTGCCGCGGGGGTTGCGTTTTATGTTACAAAGGATAAAGGCCATGAGAAGGCTGCTGATGTTTCAGTCAATACCGAAAGCGGTGATGAGCTGCTGGTTTCAATTACAGATACGGATCTGCTGACAAAGTATTATGAAAATGACAAGGTGATCCATGAGGAGAAGCTGACCAGCTATCCGGCATTTGCCTTGGATCAAAAACAGCAGGTGCTCTATTATACGGGCAATAATGAACAGAATGAAATGAGGCTTTTTAAACTGGATCTAAAGTCTAATAAAAAGACGGTGCTTTATAAAGGCGCGGAGAGTGCGGACAGTTTGTTTTTATCAAAGGACCGTTCAACCATCTATTTCCGCTTAGGAAAAGCGGACGAAAGCAATTTTCGGATCGCCGCTTTTGATCTAAAAACGAAAAAGTACAAAAATCTTTATCCTGCCGCTAATGATCAAGATGACACCGTCAGCAGCTTCTTTTATAACCAAAAAAACGATTCATTTGCATTGCTTCATTATTCTGTAGAAGAAGACTACAAGAAAACTGATGAAGCAAACGAAAAGGGGATCGACCCCGAACCGACAACGATTCATTTTGCGGAAGGCCGCCAAAATAAATTTAATGAGCTGAAAAGCCTGAACCAATTTATCAGCGATATTGCTGTTTCTGATGATGATAAACGTATTTTATTCACATCATATACGCAGAAAGGAACGGAGCAAACCGCTTCTATTCAAATGCTCAATGCGGATACGAAAAAATATGAAAGCATCATCTCAAATCAAAAATCATTTAAGCTGTTAATTGACGCACAGCCTCAGTTTTCTAAGGATGGGAAGAACATTTATTTTCTTGCCGAAGCCAAGGGGGCTAAAAAGCTGAAGGACGAAACAGGTCGTGAAGCTAAGGTGCGGACGATTTATTCCTATAGCCTTGAAAATAAGACCTTCAAAAAAGTATGGGAAAATCCGAACGGCATCATCAACAGCTTTTCTGTGATTAACTAATAAAAACCACTCGGCATGAGCTGAGTGGCTTTTTTAATGGATGAGGTGCAGGGCTAATGATCCGAGCCATTTAAAGATATGAATCAGAGGTACCGACAAAAACAGAAGTTCAACATATGAGTTCATTGCAACATTCAGCTTTTTGAACGCAGCTCTTTTTTTCAAGTCTTTTTGCTGCTGGTTTGAGATCACGTTATCCCTCCTCTTATAACCATATTATACCATTAAAACAGACAAAAAAGCCCTAAACGTTTACAGTTTTGGGCTTCTTTCTTCGTATTTGGCCTCTTGCAATAAGAGGCTTTTATTCTGAAATATAGAATTTTGTCTCCGTTCGGGGTTTGTTTGCTTGCAGGAGACTGCATTTGTTATAGGGAAGAACTAGCTTGTTTTCGTTTGGCTGTTGTTTTGGAGATTCACTAATGAACGGATGCCGTCGACCATTTTACTTCCGCACAAAGGGCACAATGGCGTATCACTGCTGGCGAAGTTTTTTCGGGTCCAGCCATTACAGTCTTCTTTTGTGCATTCCCAAGTACTCACATCTTCTTTTGGCAGCGGTTCTTGATTTCGTTTGTTATAGTAAGACATAAAGTCACTTCTTCCCTCATGTATTTTACTGCACATTTCTTATTGTCTCATACTTTTCCCTAATCTCCTAATTCCTTTTTCTTTATGACTTTCCAATAACCCCATCTAAAAAGGAGAGGAGTGTGCTGTTAAAAGCATCTGGCTCTTCTAAAAACGGGCAATGGCTGCTTTTAGAAAAGGTAACGAGTGTCGCGTTTGGAATATTGCTGCGCAAGTGTTCTCCAGCTGCTGTAGAGAAAAATTTCTTGTCTTCCCCGAAGCACAACAATGTCGGCACATTGATGTTTTGGAGGGTGCCCCGGTAATCAGCGGCCGTTTGGTTAAATAAAATCGTGCTAGAAATGGCAGCCGGCTGTTTGAGGATTTCTGCCAGCATCCATTCTGTTTCGGTCTCGGCAGGCGGTTCTGCGAACATATTCTGGATGAAGCTTCCGTAGAAAGGCAGCGGGTCAGTTTGAATGGCGTGCATCGCTGTTTTTAAGCCGTCAAAATCAAATGGACCGTGTTCCCAGCCCTCCCATTGATAGTCGGAAGCGGATTGATCGATGATCACAGCGGCTTGAATGTTATTATCATTCCCAAACTGATTGAGATAATCCCATACGACAAAAGCGCCCATTGACCAGCCGGCAAGAACGACATGGTCAAGCTCCATTGCATTTAGAAATTCCCTTATGTCACGGGCATATTGGGAAATGGTGTGCCCATGAAGCACTTTGTCAGATTCGCCGTGTCCTCTAAGATCAAGACGAATACATTGATAATTGGCAGAAAGAGCCGAAAATTGTTTGTGGAAAAATTGTCCGCTCATCAGCACCCCATGTATAAACAGGATCGGCGTCCCGCTCCCGTGTGTTTCATAGTAAAGGCGTGTGTGATCTTCTAATATGATGTATGGCATGTTTCTCCTCCTTTAGTTTCCATCATGAATATGGCTGGCTGCTGTTGAGCTGATGATGGCAGCTGTCACGGCTGCCTGCTGCGCTTGAATGGCTGTTTCAATAGCGGTGTATAGTCCTGATTCCATCAGCAGATTTTTCTCCATATGCTCACTGAGATAGAGGCTGACAGCAATTTTAAAATTCATTTCCTTTTGCCATTTAAAAGCTTTTTCCTGGTTTAATTCGTCAGTGATGCACAAAACGGTTTTGATATCTGGCTCTTCCAGAAATGTGAGGAGAGCAAGGTCTGGATAATGATAATCCTTTGGTTTTTTGACAGATTCAGTGATTGATTGATATATCTGTTTGCAAGCGGAAACCAGCATTTCGGGCTCTTTTTCACTTTGCAAGGCCAGAATATGGCTGACCTGATGTAAGTACTGTCCTTTTTTAAAGCCGTTGGCTGCCAGCAGCTGATAGCATGTTTCCGCCTTCTGTAGCGCCTGCAAACCTTTTCCGTTTTCTCCAAGCAGTACGGCAAGCGGAACATTCTGAGTTGAAGTGAGGAAATAATGATTTTTCTTCATCTGCTGATAAACTGCTAGCCCCATGTTCATCTGTTCTTTTTGGTTTGTCGTTTCAGATTTGCCGGTGAGCAAGATCAGAGCGGAAAGGTATGTGAACATATCCCGCTTATACCCTAGCTTCACCATTTCATTGTATACATCGATAAAAGTATGAAATGTTTGTTTTGCCTTATGCTGAAAATGAATGTCCAGAATAGATGCAACAGTAAAGCGGTGGTGTGAATTGAGTGTTGAGAAGCTGCCGATGTTTGATTTGATATCGCTGCTCAAATCATAAAAGCGCTGAAAATCAAACTCTCTTTTATTCACAATATATGCAGAAGAAATGAGCATTAATATCTGATCGTGTGAAACTTTCCATTTTAATTTTGATTTTAATTCAGCATAAATGGAAATGTATTGCTTTATTTTTTCATGTAGGTCGTGTGTCAGCATAAAAAGCAGCTCCTTTTTGCTGTTTTTACGTAATACGATAAATAGGGCCGAAGGTTTCATAAAGAAAAAACTTGCCTGCTAGAGGCAAGTTTGTCGGGTTATTTATAGGGATCTGTTATATCCATCGGTCTCATCATGTCATAGTCTTCATGCTCTAGAATATGGCAATGCCATACGTATCGTCCGCTGTACGGACCGAATGTCGCTGCGATTCTCAGGACTTCACCTGCATGCGCTTGAATGGTGTCTTTCCAGCCCTTTTCACTTGGCGGCGGCGGGACAGCCGGACCGGTATAGGACAATTCCCCGCTTTCTTGATAACGGGCGATATCAAACGGCCGCCGGTCTAATACACGGAAGGAGACTAGATGCAGGTGGATCGGATGTGTTCCGCGCGTCGGGTTGATAATGGACCATATTTCAGTTGTGCCGACTTTTGGTGCTTCTGTGACGGGATCGTGCCAGCGTTTGTTATTAAGCAGAAGGACGGGTCTGCCGTATTCGTCCTGGGTGCCTGCCAGTTTTAACGTTCTGATGTTTTGTATTCTTTCATGCTGTACCGAAGGGTATGAGGCGAGGTACTTCGGCTTTCTGCTTTCGTCTTTTTGTGCCAATGGTTTTGTGACTCTGAATTGCATGATATTCGCATCTGTTTCAGGATTGACGTCACCGCCGCAGCCCGCGCTGTTTGCCAAAATGATCGATTCTCCTTCATATGCTGTGAAGTCAATGATGATATCATAACGTTCAGCAGGCGCAAGGCTGAAAGAATTCAGTTTAACAGATCGCGGCAGGAGCCCTCCATCTGAACCAACCTGAATAAACTCTCCGCCATTATCGAGTGACAGGTTATAGGTTCTTGTATTGGAGGCGTTGATGACACGGAATCGGTATTTCCTTGGCTCGACCTCCAAGTATGGCCATACCTTCCCGTTGACGAGTATGGTTTCTCCGCAAAAAGCCGGAACGATTGAAGGATTAGGCAGTGACGGAGAAGGGTTTTCCGGTGCGCTCGGATAAAACAAAGAACCGTCCTCATTGATCGTGCGGTCTGTGATAAGAAGCGGCACATCGTATTCGTCAGAAGGCAGTTTTAAGCGTTTTTCCTTTGGGTCATGAATGATATAAGCACCGACAAGTCCGGCATAGACATTTAGCCTGGTGAGCGCCATGGCGTGATCGTGATACCATAATATAGCCCCGCGCTGTTGGTTCGGATAATGATAAACCTCTCTTTTGAAATAAGGTCCTGTTTGTTCAAAGTCTTTGGAAAACCAAGCCTCCGGATACCCGTCACTATCATCTGGCGTGACGCCGCCGTGTAAATGAACAACAGTCTTTACCTCGGGCTCTTCATGCTGGCTGTCACTGTGATGAATAGTGTGATCAATCGGAAGGAAATGCGTGGAAGGAAGGTTATTCATCCATTTTACATATACGTTTTCATTTCTTTTAACCTCAATGGTCGGCCCCGGAAATAAGCCGTTGTAGCCCCACAGGCGGGTTGGAGGGAGATCGCGATGGAGCTGATGGGTGCATTCCTCCATGGTCACTTCGTAGTATGTTTTTTCTTTTGATTGCTGTACTGGCTTTAGTGTATCTGGGATTGGGAGAGCATCCACAAATTTTTCAAGTGTCATTTTCATCTGTCCTTATCTAAATTTTCCAAATTGGTACTATAGTTAATGACAATAAGGACGTGATGGTTACAAAAAATCTTCGTGCTGCAGACCGCCCGAAGAAGTAAATAACAAAATCCTAAACGGCAGGCCGTTTAGGATTTGATCAGCATTAAGGCAGGATATCGGGCTGCTGCTGTGTAACTGGGTTGGCAGCTGCTTTCTCGCTCACCTTGCGTTTTCTGAACACAAGGTAAGAAATCAGAACGATTCCCGTGATGACGCCTGTCAGCAGCAGCTCGTCTCTCATGGAATCAATAAACGCCATGGACACTAAAATTCCGCAAATGGCGAGGATGGTCAAGTAGGTTAGGAAAGGGAAGAGCCACATTTTGATCTTCAATGCTTCTGGGTTTGTTTTTTCGAGTTTTTTCCGCATTTTCAGCTGGGAAACTGCGATGACAAGATAGACGAGTAAAGCGATTGCGCCTGATGAGTTGACTAAGAATAAAAAGACGGTATCCGGTGAAAAATAGTTCATTACGACCGCGATATAAGAGAAAAATGTCCCGGCCACAATGGCTTGTACGGGAACGCCTTTTTTGCTCAATTTCATAAAACGGCGCGGCGCTTCGTTTCTTTCTGCAAGTGAATACAGCATTCTGGATGTGGTGTACAAACCTGAATTCAGGCAAGAGAGTACAGCTGTGAGGACGATAAAGTTCATGATCTGTGCGGCTGCCGGCACTCCTATATGCTCAAGTACAGCGACGAAAGGGCTTTCTAAAATATTTGCTGAATTCCATGGCAACAGCGCTACGACAATGGCGATTGAGCCCACGTAAAAGACGATGATGCGCCATACAACGGATCTGGTGGCTTTTGTCACAGATTCGATCGGATTGGATGTTTCCCCTGCTGCAATGGCAACGATTTCAGTTCCCATAAAAGAGAAGATGACAACGACAATGCCGAGCAATACGGAGCTGATGCCCTCCGGGAAAAATCCGCCTTTGCCTGTAAGATTCGAAAAACCGACTGGCTCACTGCCCGGTGCAAAGCCAAAAATAAAGGCAAAACCAACGATTAGAAAAGCAATGATAGTCACAACTTTAATGAGGGAGAACCAATATTCAAACTCACCGAAAGACTTAACGGAGTAGACGTTTGTCAGGGTGAGCACAATGGTCAAGATCAAACTTGTCAGCCACAGCGGAATATCATGGAACCAGTATTGAATAATGCCAGCACCGGCAATGGCTTCGATCGCGATGACGATCACCCAGAAAAACCAGTACAGCCAGCCGATTGTAAATCCTGCCCACGGTCCGATGGCGTCGTGAGCGTATTGAGAAAACGATCCGCTCGTCGGGTTTACGGCAGACATCTCACCGAGCATTCTCATAATAAAAATCACCAATAATCCGGCTAACGCGTAAGAAACAACAGCACCCGGACCGGTCGAGTGAATCACTGAACCGCTGCCTACAAATAGGCCGGCTCCGATTACACCGGCAATCGAAATCATTGTCATATGGCGGGTCTTTAATTCCTTTTTTAATCCTGATTGAGACTGGTTCATAAGTTACCTCCTTTTAAAATGGAATCATTACTGAATATTATGATAATTGAAACTTTATCATAAATATACAGTTTGTCGAAAATTCGTGTGAGAAAATATAACGTTTTATTTCAAATTTGCAGTATTTTGTTTGCGTTTTCAGCGAATGTGTGGAAAAAATGTTTCGTTTTTTATTCGCTATATGATTTTGTGTACTATTTACAATTCGATAGAATGCGAGAAGCGCTGGTGTCATTGGATCTGATGGGCTTTTTGGCGGAGCAAATAAATTGGATGAGAGAAAAAGTGTTCCATCGTCACTATTTTTCTGTGGCGGGTGAATCATGTTTCTGTAGACCCACTGCGGATCAGCTTTGTAAGATAATAATAGGAAAATGTGAGCGGGGAGGAGGTTTTGTATGGAGAGATATGATGAACTGAAAAAGGGAGAATCCGGAGCGCTGGTCAGCATTGCCGCGTATCTTGTTCTTTCCGCAATTAAACTGATCATCGGTTATCTTTTTCACTCGGAAGCACTTACGGCAGACGGGTTAAATAACACAACTGACATTATTGCTTCTGTTGCTGTGCTGATTGGCCTGCGCATCTCTCAAAAGCCTCCTGACGAAGATCATCCATACGGCCACTTTCGAGCGGAAACGATTGCATCGCTTATCGCATCGTTTATTATGATGGTTGTCGGACTGCAAGTGCTGTTCAGCGCCGGAGAATCTATTTTTTCTGCTAAACAAGAGACGCCGGATATGATTGCGGCCTGGACGGCAGTGGGCGGGGCAGTCCTGATGCTGATCGTTTATCGGTACAATAAAAGGCTGGCCAAAAAGGTGAATAGCCAGGCGCTCCTTGCTGCGGCTGCTGATAATAAATCAGACGCATTCGTCAGTATCGGCACATTTATCGGCATTGTGGCTGCTCAATTCCATCTTGCTTGGATTGATACGGTCACTGCGTTTGTGATCGGTCTGCTTATTTGCAAGACCGCATGGGATATCTTTAAAGAGTCATCTCACTCTTTGACAGATGGATTCGACATAAAGGACATTTCCGCTTATAAACAGACAATCGAAAAAATCTCCGGTGTGAGCCGTTTAAAAGACATAAAAGCAAGATACTTGGGCAGTACGGTTCATGTTGATGTGGTGGTTGAGGTATCGGCAGATTTAAATATTACGGAAAGCCACGATATAGCCAATGAAATTGAGCGGAGAATGAAGGAGGAGCATGCGATTGATTATTCGCATGTTCATATGGAGCCTTTAGAACACAAATAATTGAGCTTCCTGCCACAGGAAGCTTTTTTGTGTGTTTTGGCCAGCTTTATTGGAAACAATTTGCTAGAATCGTTTTTTTATACAGATTGCTTTTTGTGGTAAAGTTAGGTTACATTATGATGAATTTTGTAGATGACTAGGAGGAAAAGAATGGCATATCAAGAAGACCTGCATCCTTTGCTGGGGAAAGCAGTTGAACATATTAATAGAGTAATGGTTGGAAAACGAGACATCGCCATACTCAGCTTAGCAGCCCTTCTTGCCAAAGGACATGTGTTGCTTGAGGATGTACCCGGAGTCGGAAAAACGATGATGGTCCGCGCGCTGGCAAAGTCAATCGGCGCTGATTTCAAAAGAATCCAATTCACTCCGGATTTGCTGCCATCTGATGTAACAGGGGTATCTATCTATAATGCGAAAACGATGGAATTTGAATATCGTCCCGGCCCGATTATGGGAAATATCGTACTGGCAGATGAAATCAACCGTACCTCTCCGAAGACACAGTCGGCTTTGCTCGAAGCGATGGAAGAGGGGAGCGTCACGGTAGATGGCCATACGATGCAGCTTGCCGATCCGTTTTTTGTGATGGCAACGCAAAACCCGGTCGAATATGAAGGAACCTATCCTTTGCCGGAAGCCCAGCTTGACCGGTTTTTATTCAAACTTCGGATGGGTTATCCGTCCTTTAATGAAGAGCTTGACGTCTTATCTCTTCAGGAAAAAAGCCATCCGATTGAGACGCTTGAGCCGGTTATTGCAAAAGAAGACTTCATCTGTTTACAGAGGGAAGTGCAAAATGTCCGTGCTGATGACAGCATTAAGGAATATATTGTTGAAATCGTGCAGAAAACGAGACAGCATCCTTCTGTCCAATTAGGCGTCAGTCCGCGCGGCTCAATCGCCCTTATGAAAGCGGCACAGGCATACGCGCTGCTGCATCATCGCGACTATGTCATCCCGGATGATATTCAATATTTAGCTCCTTTCACGCTGCCGCACCGGATGATGCTTCATCCTGAGGCAAAATTTGAAGGGATTCAGGCAGAAGCGATCGTAAGGGAGATCATGTCAGCTGTGAAGGTGCCGGTTCAAAGGTCGTCGGTCCGCTGATGAATAAGAAATGGCAATGGCTCGTATATGGTTGGAAGCTGATTATATTAACTTTATTGACGGCTGCTGTTTTTTCTTATGCGATGTTTCAGGGCGGCTTTGTCAGCTGGTTTTTGTTTTACGCGTTTCTCCCTTTTGTCTTGTATGCCGGGCTGCTGGCCTTGTATCCGCTCCGTTCTTTTCAGGCTTCAAGGCAAATGGATAGAACACAATTGCATGCGGGGGACAGGCTGGGCGTAACGGTTACGCTGAGAAGAAAGCTGCCATTTCCCCTGATGTATATGGTGATTGAAGATTGCCTGCCAGAAGGTATCGAGTCATTAAATCGAGACGGAGCCGCGGCCAAACGGCTCGTTTTTCCTTGGTTTAAACGGAGCATGACGATGTCGTATGAATTAGCTCGGGTACCGCGCGGAGAGCATCACTTTCATTCTGTCAGGGTGCGAACCGGGGATGTTCTTGGCTTGATTGAAAAAACAGCATTTTTTGAGCTGGATGATACCCTGTTTGTTTATCCATTCTTTCAGCGTTTTTCCTATCAGGTGAATGAGAGGCATCAAGAAGACGGTGTAAGCAGTTCTTCTCCTATTCATCAGCACCATTCCTCAGTCGCAGCAAGTGTGCGGAATTATCAGCCGGGAGACCGGTTTGCTGCGTTAGATTGGAAGACATCTGCACGGCGGAGCCAGCTGATGACGAAGGAATTTGAGCCTTCTCGCAGCAAAAATCTGTTTCTGCTGATGGACCGTTTTTCCTCAGACGCATTCGAAGAGGTCGTTTCAGTGACAGCTTCGATTCTTCATTCTGTTTTAAAAAACGGCGCGGGCGCTGGCTTGGCTTCCATCGGAAAGGAAAAAAACATTTTCCCTATTCAGGAAGGGGATCAGCATTTTAAGCACATGCTTCGGCATTTAGCCATCGCTCATTGTGATGCGGCAGACCCGATAAGCCGATATGCACGGGAAGAGCTGGGAAAGCCATCTGTTCGCCAAGCTGATCAAGTTGTTGTCACGGGACAGTTAACGGAAGATATGCTGCACCTCGCAGATATAGGAGGCGGCCGGGTTACGGTGATACTGGCAAAAGAGAAAGATGCTGAGCTCTCTCAAGCTGAAAATGTCATGATTGAACGCATGATGAAACGCCAAATCAGAGTTCGGGTCATGAGGGGCGGGCGAGTTTCGCGTGTTGTTTAGAAAGAGAGGTGACTGGTTCACATGCCGCACGATGATCACAAGGGAAGCCGTTTGAGCTTGCTGTTATTTTATTTTCTGGCTTTTTTATTGCTGTGGGAGTGGCTCAGGCCGCTTGACAGTTTTACTGAAACGAAACATACAGGCTTTTTTAGTGTCTTTATCGGTTTGACGTTTCTGCTGACTTTTTTCAGGATGAGGTGGTTTGTCACCGTTCCTTTTTGTGTCATATTTACATTGATCTCGATACACATCCTGTTTTATCAAGGATCTATATTCGACTTGAGCTGGGTCAGCTCTTTTTTGCAGGATGTCTATCTGAATATCACGCTGATTCAATCTGGGCAATGGAATGACATGATTCCTTCATTTCGGACCCTGCTGTTTTTTGTGCTGCTGTGGCTGCTGGTCTATCTCCTGCATTATTGGGTGATTTACCAGAGAAGAATTTTGTTTTTCTTTTTGATGACAGTAGCGTATATTACGATTCTTGATACCTTTACGCCATATGATGCCACTTTTGCCGTTATCCGTATCGTGCTGATCGGCTTCTTTATGTTGGGCCTTTTATACTTGGAACGCATTAAGCTGATGGAAAGAATCACACTGCCAAAAACATCTGTCCTGAAATGGTTTCTTCCTTTATCTGTATTGGTTTTGGCTGCAACGGGATTCGGACTCGCCGCTCCAAAATCAGAGCCGGCCTGGCCTGATCCGGTGCCTTTTCTTAAAAAAATCACTCATCAAGACCGCGTGTCTGCAGGGGAAAGCAAAATCGGATACGGGAATCATGATGAATCACTCGGCGGCCCGTTCCAGCAGGATGCTACACCTGTTTTTACATGGCAGGGAAAAGAGCGTACGTATTTCCGTGTGGAAACGAAGGACACGTATACCGGAAAAGGCTGGATTGAAACAGACACAGGCATGTCGTATCAGCTTAGCAATGGAAAAGTTGAAAATCTGTGGTTTGACCATAAGGTTGCGACAGAGCGCCGCACCGTCCGTGTGAAAGTCGATAAGCACTACGGGTATAACCATTTGATGTATCCGATTGGTGCGGAAACCATTCAGCCAAAGCAGGCTGTCTCACTTGAAATGAACGGCAACACGGAGCAAATTTCTCCGATCAGTGAACAAGCCGGTGAAATCAGAAATATGGGGAATTATACTGTAACGTACAATTCCCCGGTCTATAAGCTGGATGAACTGAGAAAGGTAAAAGTGAGAAAAAACAGTGAGGAGTACACATTCAGCGATCGCTACATGCAGCTTCCAGATTCACTGCCAGAGCGGGTGAGAACCCTTGCGATCAAACTGACTCAGGATCACGACAATATGTTTGATAAGGTGAAAGCGGTTGAGGACTATTTAGGGTCAAATGCGTTCACCTATGAAACAGAAAACGTGACCATTCCTAAGAATGATGAAGATTATGTCGATCAATTTCTCTTTGAAACGAAAATGGGTTATTGTGATAACTTTTCTTCCGCCATGGTGGTGCTCTTGCGCTCGGCCGGCATTCCGGCCCGCTGGGTAAAGGGTTATACGTCCGGCGAATACAAAGAAGCAGGGAACAAAAATGGCAGCATTTACGAAGTGACAAATAACAACGCCCATTCCTGGGTAGAGGTGTATTTCCCGGAACAGGGCTGGGTTACATTTGAGCCGACTAAAGGGTTTACAAATCCGGCTCAATTTACTTCTTCTGACACAAAGAACTCCGGCAGCGATAACAGCAGCTCGCCGAAGAAAGCAAAAGAGAAACAGAAAGAAGAGAAAAAACAGCCGCAAAAAGAGGAAAAACAAAAGGAAAAGCGGGAGCCAGCTGTTTCTAAAAAGCCGTCCGCTTCACATACCAATGCAGGTGCGGGCTTGTATGCAGCGCTTGCGGTTCTTGCAGTCCTCCTGGTGGCAGCTGTATTGCTGTATGTTTTCCGCTCGTTATGGATTCCTGTTTTCACCGTGAGGAAATTGAAGCGGCGCAGCGATCAGCACGCGTTTTTTGAGGCATATGACGCGCTTCTGAAACAACTGAAGAGAAAAGGGCTGCCGAAACGAGGCAGTGAAACGCTGCGTGATTATGCAAAACGAATCGATGAAAAATACGACATAGAAGACATGTCAAAGCTGACATTAAGCTATGAAAGGGCGCTTTACAGAAATGAAGATTCTTCAGCGCTTTGGAATGATTCCAGAGAGTTATGGGAAAATTTAATTAAAAGAAGATGGTCTTGACCGCTTATCAACGTGTTGTTAGAATTAGTGAATATTATCGGAGTCTGGGAGCGAGTTGGCCTGACTCCGGCAAACGGCCTTGCCAAAGAGGGCGGAGCGAGCTTCATATCTGTCCTCGTTTTTTTCTGTGTCAAAAAACTTAGAGGAGATTAGGTGACAACCATGACAAAGTTAGTGAATGAAATGATTCTTGTCCTTGATTTCGGCAGTCAGTATAACCAGCTGATTACACGCCGTATCCGTGAATTCGGTGTTTACAGCGAGCTGCATCCACATACATTGACGGCTGAAGAAATTAAAAAAATGAATCCAAAAGGAATTATTTTATCCGGCGGTCCAAACAGTGTGTATGATGAAAACTCTTTCCGCTGTGACGAGAAAATCTTCGAGCTTGATATTCCTGTTTTGGGAATTTGCTACGGCATGCAGTTGATGACTCATTACCTTGGCGGTAAAGTTGAAGCAGCAAGCCAGCGTGAATACGGAAAAGCAAACATCCGCATCGAAGGCACACCTGATTTGTTCAAAGATCTTCCAAACGAACAAGTGGTTTGGATGAGCCACGGCGATTTGGTTGTAGAAGTTCCTGAAGGTTTCACTGTTGACGCGACAAGCCATCACTGCCCGAACTCAGCAATGAGCAAAGCGGACAAAAAATGGTATGGCGTTCAGTTCCACCCGGAAGTGCGCCACTCTGAATACGGCAATGATCTTCTGAAAAACTTTGTATTCGGTGTTTGCGAATGCGAAGGCGAATGGTCAATGGAGAACTTTATCGAAATCGAAATGCAAAAAATCCGTGAAACGGTCGGAGACAAACAGGTTCTTTGCGCGCTAAGCGGCGGCGTTGATTCCTCTGTTGTTGCTGTTTTGATTCATAAAGCGATCGGCGACCAGCTGACTTGTATCTTTGTAGACCATGGTCTTCTCCGTAAAGGCGAAGCTGAGGGTGTTATGAAAACATTCAGCGAAGGCTTTAACATGAATGTGATTAAAGTAGACGCAAAAGATCGATTCTTAAACAAACTAAAAGGCGTTTCTGATCCTGAACAAAAACGCAAAATCATCGGTAATGAATTCATTTACGTGTTTGATGATGAAGCGGACAAGCTCAAAGGCATCGACTACCTTGCACAAGGTACGCTTTACACAGATATCATCGAGAGCGGTACAGCAACGGCGCAAACGATCAAATCTCACCACAATGTCGGCGGACTTCCTGAAGACATGCAGTTTGAGCTGATCGAGCCGTTAAACACGCTCTTCAAAGACGAAGTGCGCGCGCTTGGCACAGAGCTCGGCATTCCGGATGAAATCGTATGGCGTCAGCCGTTCCCAGGACCGGGCCTCGGAATCCGTGTTCTTGGCGAAGTAACAGAAGAAAAACTGGAAATCGTTCGTGAATCAGATGCAATCTTGCGTGAAGAAGTTGCAAATCACGGGTTAGAGCGTGATATCTGGCAATACTTCACTGTTCTACCTGACATCCGCAGCGTTGGTGTTATGGGTGACGCAAGAACATATGATTACACAATCGGAATCCGCGCCGTTACATCAATCGACGGCATGACATCTGACTGGGCGCGTATCCCGTGGGATGTGCTTGAAGTCATTTCGACACGTATCGTAAACGAAGTGAAGCACATTAACCGCGTGGTGTACGATATTACAAGTAAGCCGCCTGCGACGATTGAGTGGGAATAAGTAAATAACAAAGGAAAAACGTCCCTTTCAAAAGGGGCGTTTTTTTTGTTAACTTTTTGAAACCGTTTCGACAGTTTTCGTATCTAACAACATAGGAGGTGGATAAGGTGAAGGAAGAAAGATTGATTACAAAGGCGAGAAAAGGAAATGCTCGGGCCTTTGAAAAGCTTATGCTGGCACATCAGGAGACTTTATATAAAACAGCTTATCTCTATTTAAGAAATAAAGAAGATGCACTTGATGCTGTACAGGAAACAGCTTATAAAGCTTTTATCAGTATAGAAAAACTAAAAGAGCCAAAGTATTTTTTAACGTGGCTTACTCGAATATTGATCAATTCCATTTTTGCCATGAATAAAAAGAAAGGAGAATTGGTTCCGTTCGAGAAACATCACGATACTGGAATCGATCAAGGTAATATTGAGGAATATATAGACCTGCGAAATGCACTTGATAC
Organism: Bacillus sp. 204(2023); assembly: GCF_037027505.1. Classification (NCBI taxonomy): domain Bacteria; kingdom Bacillati; phylum Bacillota; class Bacilli; order Caryophanales; family Bacillaceae; genus Bacillus; species Bacillus sp. 204(2023). Next base: position 49,362 of record NZ_JAXCHE010000006.1, read on the forward strand.
ACTTGATGAACATGTTCAGCTCACGATTCAGCTCTATTATTTTCAAGATTATTCGATTTCAATGATAGCTGAACAAACAGGAATGGCAGAAGGCACAATTAAAACCCATTTACATAGAGCGAGAAAAGCATTGAAACAGGAGCTGGAAAAGGAGGATCAAAACAAATGGACAAACACCAAATGAAGCAGATGTATGATGACATAGCAGTGCCAAAGAAAGCACTCAAAAAGGCAATACATCAAGCTGTCGTTCGTGCTGAAAATGAAAGTAACACAAGGCGCCGTTTTAAATGGGCACGAACTATTACAAATGGAATGGCTATTGCTGCTGTGGTATGTATATTGTATTTATCATCTGGTCTTTTTCTTCCCTCTGTAAACAAAGCGATGGGGAGCATACCCATTGTCGGACAAATTTATAAGGATTTTCAAGATAAAGTTGGTCTATCATTGTTTAAAAGCAATTTGGTCACAGCTTTAAATGAAAAAGCAGACTCCAGGGGAATCACTGTTTCTGTAAACAGCTCCTATTACGATGCCGGACAGCTTGTTTATAACTTCACTGTTGATAACTTCCACTCTGATGAAAAAGAGATCATGTATGATGTCGACGAAACGAGTTATAGCGACAACTTTTCAATCAACTACGATTCCTTAATGCTTAAAAAATTAAATAACAAGCAATACGCAGGACAATTAAGGATTTATACAAATGGTACTGAAATAAAAAATGGGGAAACCGTGCCCTTTGTAATTACTCATATCAATGAAATACAGGGAAATTGGAGATTCAAACTGCCTATTACCAAAAAGAATGCGGGTTATTTAGAAAGCTCAAAAGTTATATCGGCTTATCATAATCGTTATCAATTTTCCAATATTCAAGTGGAAAACGGGAAACTTGGATCTGTCCTTCAATTTACAATCGATTATCAAGGCATAGCAAAGCATGATACGGTTGAAATTAACGAAGTTAAAGATGATTTAGGAAACACATATGAGATGTCAGCATCAAACATCGAACTTGGAGATCGCATAAAGGTAAACGAGAGAACGGTAAGAGCAAAAGGACAAACACAGTTAGAATCACCAATCAATCCAAAAGCGAAAAAGCTAACATTAATTGCAGATATTAGATCTGAGGCTGAGGGCAGTGAAATCGTCCCTCTAAATGCAGAGATGCCGTATCGTCTTTCGGAAACAAAGCATCAAAACATAGGGATAGAAATCAATAACATTAAACAAGAGGGGAGGGAAGTATTGGTTCATTACCGTTTCACTGGAGTTGATACTTCAAATATGTCAAAAGATGACTTAGTGAATATAGGTGAAATGATTGGCCTTGGTGATATGAAAAAAATGCAATCATGGTCTGATCCAATGGCTTATTATGAAGAAGGTTATTATTTGAAATGGAATAAAGCTGAAGTGAAGAATATGGACACAGCCGAAATGGTATCAACTTTTGAACTGGATGACGCTTATCTTGATAAGCTGTCTTTAAAGCATTTTGAGTTTAATGAATACGGTCTGTATATTGATAAAGGCGTTTTAAATGACCTGATTCAACTAAAGCCATTCTCGTTTACTGTACCAGTGCATCAGGTGAGTCAGCCTACCGAAAAAAAATAATCATAAGTTGAAAAGCCGTATGTTGCCATACATACGGTTTTTATCATTGTTACCAATTTAGTCAATAGACGAATAAACCAATTTTTTTAATAAGTAATGTTCGTTGTTTATATTGTCAATTCAAAATGAACTTGGTACAATAGACACAGAAATCAAATAAGATGAATTCGTATAATCGCGGGAATATGGCTCGCAAGTCTCTACCAAGCTACCGTAAATGGCTTGACTACGTAAACATTTCTTTCGTTTGATATAAATAAAACACGTTTATTTATTCGAACTGAAATCCGACTGTAGTCAAGCGTCCCAAAATGTATTGGGGCGCTTTTTATTTGGCGTTTTCAGGACAGAATAAATAGCAAAGAGTGAAGGGAGTCAAATAGCTTGAAAAAGTATTTTCAGTTTGATGAGCTGGGCACCAGCTATCGCAATGAAATCATTGGCGGATTAACGACTTTTTTATCTATGGCATATATTTTGTTCGTCAATCCGATTACGCTTGCTTTGGACAGCGTGAAAGATTTTCCGGAGGCGCTGAGAATTGACCAGGGTGCGGTCTTTACGGCGACAGCGCTGGCGTCTGCAGCAGGCTGTATCTTAATGGGATTAATAGCGAGATATCCGATTGCCATCGCGCCGGGTATGGGGCTGAACGCGTTTTTTGCGTTTTCTGTTGTCCTTGGTATGGGTATTTCATGGCAGGCAGCTTTGTCTGGTGTTTTTATTTCAGGCCTTATTTTCGTTGCTCTTTCTTTAACAGGTTTTCGTGAAAAAATCATCAACGCCATTCCGCCTGAGCTGAAATTGGCAGTCGGTGCGGGGATCGGCCTGTTTATTACATTCGTTGGTTTGCAAGGCTCAGGAATCATTACTGCAAATCCTTCTACGCTCGTCACGATCGGAAACATTCACAGCGGTCCTGTGCTGTTAACGATTTTCGGTGTGATTGTCACGGTTATATTAATGGTGCTTCGCGTGAACGCAGGCGTGTTTATCGGGATGCTGTTAACAGCGGTTGCCGGCATGATTTTCGGTTTGGTTCCGGTTCCGACTCAAATTGTCGGCAGTGTGCCGAGCCTTGCGCCGACTTTCGGACAAGCGTGGATTCACCTCCCGGATATTTTCTCCGTACAAATGCTGATCGTTATTTTAACATTCTTGTTTGTCGGATTTTTTGATACAGCTGGTACACTTGTTGCTGTGGCGACACAAGCTGGTTTAATGAAGGAAAATAAATTGCCGCGTGCGGGCCGTGCGCTTTTAGCTGATTCATCTTCTATTGTGATCGGTGCCGTGCTTGGTACGTCTACAACAACTTCTTATGTGGAATCAAGCTCAGGTGTCGCTGCTGGTGCCCGTTCAGGGTTTGCCGCAATTGTAACAGGGATTCTCTTTTTACTTGCTACGTTTTTCTCGCCGCTCCTATCAGTCGTTACATCAAATGTAACAGCGCCGGCGCTTATTATTGTTGGTGCATTGATGGTGGCGCCGCTTGGCAAAATCGCTTGGGATAAGTTCGAAGTGGCCGTTCCTGCTTTCCTTACCATGATCATGATGCCGTTAACGTACAGCATTGCGACTGGTATTGCCATCGGGTTTATTTTCTATCCGATTACAATGGTGTGCAAAGGAAAAGCTAAAGAGGTTCATCCAATCATGTACGGGCTGTTTGTCGTATTTATCCTGTACTTTATCTTCTTAAAATAAGAATTGAAAAACCAGCTGCACCGGCAGCTGGTTTTTTTGTTGCAAAAGATAAAACCATTTCATACGATATACCGTCATGTAGATGTGCCGCCATGCTTTACTTAAATGGAAATGACTTGACTGTTCAGGAAGGCTTCGGTACCTTATATAAGTGTTTTATTTTCTTGCTGAATGGTATTCCGCCGTATTTTTTTGATAGGAGTTGCTGACATGACGGAAGAAAGAAAAGAAACGTTTGAAGAAGAAATTAACCAGAGTGAAAGAATAGATGCAGATGAAGAACCGCTATCGAGAATGTCCAGAAAGGCGAGCCGGCAAAGCAAGCAGAAGCAAAAACAAAAGCAGAAACCGCGCCAGGAACGCGGTGAATCAACTGTTAAAGACAAGCTTGCGTCTGTTTGGGCAGCCATCAACAGATATTGCGATTTTGCGTTCTCGATTTTAAAATCACCGGTGAAAACTGTCGTAACGGATGGTTTTTCTCATTATAAGTACGGTCTGATTTCAATGCTTATATTCAGTATCATTTTTTCAATTGGGAATTGGTTTCAGTTAAAGGCAAGCTGGAATCGGCCGCTCGGTTTCGGAGAACGCCATCATGCTTTCTATGACGGGTTTTTAGTTGTTCTTGTGTATTTGCTGATCTTTTTCGCGGTAATGGTCTTTGCTATATGGGCTGTCTCCCGCTATATGATGAAGCAGAAGGTGACGTTCAGAGAAGCGGCTGCCGTATTGGGTTCATTGCTTGTACCGATAATTGCTGTTTCAATCCTTTGGTTGATCTTTGCGATCGTGAATATCCCAATGCTGACAGTACTGTTTACGGTGCTGATCTTGTTTTCCATCTTTTTTATCATCGCGCTGTATGTACAGCGTGTGTATCAGGCGGCACAAGATGCACCAATTGATTATATCTATTGTGTATTTGCAGTGGTTGCGATAGCGCTGCTGTTTACAGCAGTGACTTGGCCGTTCATTTCTGAATATTTTACGGCGTCGCTGATTCCGCTTTAACGAAAAAACCGGCTAATCCTAGCCGGTTTTTTTATGTCACACTTTTTACAAATATATCTAAAAAACATAGTTGATTTGTAGGATTAACCCGTGTATGATGGGGAAAATGCTGAAAACGTCCAGCGCAAAAACCTTTATGTTTAAGGAGGATGATGGACATGGCTGATGTACTTCGCCGAGCAATTAACCAAAAGAAGCAATTTTTAAAAACCAAATTACTGCTCTCAGAATTTTATCAAGGAAGAGGGGAACAGCTTGCTGACTACACGCTGAGTGAGCTTGAGAAAGAATACAAGTCCCTTCAGAAAATGAAAAAAGAGATCTGACAATAGATATAAAGAGGTGAGTCTGCTGAAAAGCGGGCTTTTTTGTTTTGATTTTGAAAAGGAGAGAAAGAGGGTAAACTACTACTGTTCAACGCATAAAAGCATGTCGAAATATTTTGCTTAAGCTTACGGGCGAAGCTGATTGTAAACGGCTCATTTCTCTAGTAGAATATGAATGCTTTGTGCAAGCTGAAGAGTAGGGGGATGAATAAAATGATGCAAACCATCTTATCAAATGGGATAGCCATGGTTCTCATAATTCTCATTATTAATATTGTCTATGTGTCATTTTTTACGATAAGAATGATTTTAACGCTGAAAGGACAGCGTTATTTAGCGGCCGGCATCAGTACGATTGAAATACTGGTTTATGTGACAGGGCTGAGTCTGGTGCTCGATAACTTAGACCAGATTCAAAATGTGATCGCGTACGCGCTCGGTTACGGTCTTGGCGTAATTGTCGGCATGAAAATAGAAGAAAAATTGGCGCTTGGCTATATTATGGTCAATGTGATTACGAAGGAGCTCGATCTTGATCTTCCGAAGCAGCTCCGTGAAAAAGGCTACGGCGTGACAAATTGGGTGGCAGGCGGGCTTGAAGGCGACCGCACAGCCCTTCAGATCCTAACGCCGAGAAAATATGAACTCCAGCTATATGATACGATTAAAACACTTGATTCAAAAGCCTTTATTATTGCGTACGAACCAAAAACAATCCACGGCGGCTTCTGGGTCAAAGCGGTGAAGAAGAGGAGAATTAAAGAATAATGGCAAAGCCGAAGAAGAAAAAGTTTGAAGTGACAGAGCAGCAAACGATTGATGCGGTGCTTCAGCAAATGAAAGAAGAAGGATATCTGCCTGTAAGGCGAATGGAAGAGCCTATTTTTATGGAAAAAAAGGAAAATGGGTCAATTCAGATCGTTCCGTGCGGGAAAAAAATCGTATTTGAAGGGAAATTGATCTAAAACACGAACATTAGTAGAATGAATTTTTGTATCGTTCGATAATATCGTTGACATTATCCATGTCCGTTGTTAAGATAAACATGAAATCAAAACACGACCTCATATAATCTTGGGAATATGGCCCATAAGTTTCTACCCGGCAACCGTAAATTGCCGGACTATGCAGGAAAGTGATCGATAAAACTGACATGGATATATCGCAGAAGCGAACGACTGACGATACATGTACCATGCCCGGTTTGTATTGCTTCCTCATAAGTGCAATGCAAAACGGGTATTTTTTATTTTCTGAAAACTAAAGCATGAGAAGGTGGGAACAGAATGCAGCCGCTAGTAGGAATCATCATGGGAAGCACTTCCGATTGGGAGACAATGAAACACGCATGCGACATACTTGACGAACTCAATGTTCCGTACGAAAAAAAGGTCGTTTCCGCTCACCGGACGCCTGATTTCATGTTTGAATATGCTGAAACTGCTAGAGAAAGAGGCATCAAGGTGATTATTGCCGGTGCCGGAGGAGCAGCGCATCTGCCAGGGATGACGGCTGCGAAAACAACACTGCCAGTCATTGGAGTTCCGGTTCAGTCCAAGGCGCTGAACGGAATGGATTCACTTCTTTCCATCGTCCAAATGCCTGGAGGCGTGCCTGTTGCGACAACATCCATCGGCAAAGCGGGTGCTGTGAACGCAGGCCTGTTAGCGGCGCAAATTTTGTCAGCATTTGACGAAGGCCTTGCCCGTAAGCTAGATGAGAGAAGAGAAAATACAAAACAGACAGTGTTAGAAAGCAGTGATCAGCTTGTCTAAACAAATCATCTATCCGGGAGCTGTAATCGGCATTATCGGCGGCGGCCAGCTTGGGAAAATGATGGCTGTGTCCGCCAAACAAATGGGGTATAAAGTCGCGGTCGTTGATCCGGTGAAAGATTCGCCGTGCGGGCAGGTTGCGGATGTCGAAATTACCGCTCATTATAATGACCGTGAAGCGATTCGAAAATTGGCTGAAATCAGCGATATCATCACATATGAGTTTGAAAACATCGACTATGATGCGCTGCATTGGCTAAAAGATCATGCGTATCTCCCGCAAGGAAGTGAGCTGCTGCTCATTACCCAAAACCGTGAAACAGAGAAAAAAGCAATTCAAGCCGCGGGCTGTGAAGTCGCACCGTACAGCATCGTCAAAACAAAGAATGAATTGAAACAGGCGGTACAGGAGCTCGGGTTACCCGCAGTTCTGAAGACATGCCGCGGCGGGTACGACGGCAAAGGCCAATTTGTGATAAAAGAAGAGGCGCAAATGGAGCAGGCAGCCGCTCTGTTAGAACACGGAACTTGCATTCTTGAAAGCTGGGTTTCTTTTAAAATGGAACTGTCGGTGATCGTCGTCAGATCGGTAAACGGTGAAATTTCAACATTTCCGACAGCTGAAAACATTCACCACAACAATATTCTTTTCCAAAGCATCGTGCCCGCACGGGTAGAGAAAGGGATTCAGCAGAAGGCTGCTGATCTAGCAGGTAAGCTTGCAGATGAGCTTAACCTTGTCGGACCGCTTGCAGTTGAGATGTTCCTGACAGAGGACGGAGCGCTTTTGGTCAATGAACTGGCGCCAAGACCGCACAATTCTGGGCATTATACGCTGGACCTTTGCGAGACGAGCCAGTTTGAGCAGCATATCAGAGCGGTATGCGGGCTTCCGCTTGGGAAGACAGAGTTGCTGAAGCCGGGCATGATGGTGAATCTTCTCGGCGATGAAGTGAAGCTTGTTGAGGAAGACCCGGAGCTTTTAAAAGAGGCAAAGCTATATATATACGGAAAACATGAAATCAAAAAAGGCCGCAAAATGGGGCATATTACATTTATGAAGCAGCCTGAAGACGAATGGATTCAGGAGATTACAAATAAATGGATGAATAGAGACGGAGGACAAGCAGAATGATCGAACGTTATTCAAGACCTGAAATGTCCGCGATTTGGACGGATGAAAACAGATTTCAAGCATGGCTGGAGGTAGAGATTCTTGCCTGTGAAGCGTGGGCGGAGCTTGGCGTCATTCCGAAAGAAGATGTAAAGGTTATGCGTGAGAACGCGTCATTTGACATCAACCGCATTTTAGAAATCGAACAGGACACGCGCCATGACGTTGTCGCTTTTACACGCGCCGTTTCCGAATCACTGGGCGAAGAAAGAAAATGGGTGCACTACGGATTAACGTCAACTGACGTTGTTGATACGGCCCTTTCCTACTTATTAAAACAGGCAAACGATATTCTGCTCAAGGATCTTGAGAGATTTGTTGACATTATAAAAGAAAAAGCGAAAGAACATAAATACACAGTCATGATGGGGCGCACGCACGGCGTACACGCTGAGCCTACAACTTTCGGCTTAAAACTTGCGCTTTGGCATGAAGAAATGAAACGTAATCTTGAGCGCTTTAAACAAGCGAAAGCAGGCATTGAGGTTGGAAAGATTTCCGGCGCTGTCGGCACATATGCGAACATTGATCCATTTGTTGAACAATATGTCTGTGAGAAGCTCGGATTGAAAGCAGCACCGATTTCAACTCAAACCCTTCAGCGTGACCGCCATGCTGACTATATGGCGACTCTTGCTTTGATCGCGACAAGCATCGAGAAATTCGCTGTGGAAATCCGCGGACTGCAAAAGAGTGAAACACGTGAAGTTGAGGAATTTTTCGCGAAAGGGCAAAAGGGTTCATCTGCAATGCCGCATAAACGAAATCCGATTGGCTCTGAAAATATGACAGGCATGGCGCGCGTGATCCGCGGCTACATGATGACAGCTTACGAAAATGTTCCATTATGGCATGAGCGCGATATTTCTCACTCTTCAGCAGAACGGATTATTCTTCCGGATGCGACAATTGCGCTGAACTACATGCTGAACCGCTTCTCCAACATTGTGAAGAACTTAACGGTCTTCCCGGAAAACATGAAGCGCAACATGGACCGCACTCTCGGCCTTATCTATTCTCAGCGTGTGCTGCTTGCTTTGATTGACACAGGCCTTACACGTGAAGAAGCCTATGATACAGTTCAGCCGAAAGCAATGGAAGCGTGGGAAAAACAAGTGCCGTTCCGCGAACTTGTGGAAGCGGAAGAGAAAATCACGTCACGTCTTTCTCCGGAAAAAATTGCTGACTGCTTTGATTACAATTACCATCTGAAAAATGTTGATCTGATCTTTGAACGTTTAGGTTTAGCATAGAAGAAGCTTTTAGCGGCTTCTTCTAAGCCGCCGCAGTTTGAAAATTCCCAACATTCGGGTTAGGAGGCCTTCCGTGAATATTGTGAAGAATGAACTTTTATACGAAGGAAAAGCAAAAAAGATCTACAAAACCGATGACGAAAACACGCTGTATGTCGTGTATAAAGACTCCGCTACTGCCTTTAACGGCGAGAAAAAAGCAGAAATAAGCGGGAAAGGGCGCTTAAATAACGAGATTTCAAGCTTGATTTTCAAACACCTTCATGCAAAGGGCATTAACAATCACTTTATCGAGCGCATTTCGGAAACGGAACAGCTCATTCAAAAGGTAACGATCGTGCCGCTTGAAGTCGTCGTCAGAAATGTTGTGGCAGGAAGCATGTCCAAACGTCTCGGCATTCCAGAAGGCACGGAGCTTGAGCAGCCGATTATCGAGTTTTACTACAAGGATGACGCGCTGGGTGATCCGCTCATCACAGAAGATCATATTTGGCTTTTGAAGGCGGCGACTCCTGAGCAGGTAGAAACCATTACGTCCATTACAAAAACAGTAAATGAAGAGCTTCAAAGCATCTTCGACGATTGTCATGTCAGATTAATAGATTTCAAGCTTGAATTCGGTTTAGATGCAGAAGGGCAAGTGCTTTTGGCGGATGAAATTTCTCCTGACACATGCCGCTTGTGGGATAAAGACACGAACGAAAAGCTGGATAAAGATTTATTCAGACGCAATCTGGGAAGCTTAACCGACGCATACGAAGAGATTTTCAAAAGACTGGGAGGCATTCATCATGTATAAAGTAAAAGTTTATGTCAGCTTAAAAGAAAGTGTACTAGATCCACAAGGGAGCGCTGTCCAGCATGCCTTGCACAGTATGACTTATAACGAAGTTCAAGATGTGCGCATCGGGAAATACATGGAGCTTACCATTGAAAAATCTGACCGTGATCTTGACGTGCTAGTGAAAGAAATGTGCGAAAAACTTCTTGCGAACACAGTGATTGAAGATTACAGATACGAGGTTGAGGAGGTAGTCGCACAGTGAAATTTGCGGTGATTGTGTTACCCGGCTCCAACTGTGATATCGATATGTATCATGCTGTAAAGGATGAGCTCGGCCATGAAGTGGAATACGTCTGGCATGAGGAAACAAGTCTTGACGGCTTCGACGGCGTGTTAATTCCGGGAGGATTTTCTTACGGCGATTACTTAAGATGCGGTGCCATCGCCCGATTTGCGAATATTATGCCAGCTGTCAAACAAGCAGCGGCTGAAGGAAAACCTGTTCTTGGCGTCTGTAACGGATTCCAGATTTTACAGGAGCTTGGGCTGCTGCCAGGCGCAATGAGACGCAACAAAGATCTGAAGTTCATTTGCCGTCCGGTTGAATTGATTGTTCAGAACGACGAAACCTTATTCACAGCTTCCTACGAAAAGGGAGAATCGATTACAATCCCGGTTGCCCATGGTGAAGGGAATTTCTACTGTGATGACGAGACGCTTGCTACATTAAAGGAAAACAATCAAATTGCTTTCACATACGGCTCTAATATTAATGGAAGTGTCAGCGACATTGCCGGTGTCGTGAATGAGAAAGGCAATGTATTAGGCATGATGCCTCACCCTGAGCGCGCGGTCGATGAACTGCTTGGAAGCGCCGACGGTCTTAAATTGTTCCAGTCTATCGTGAAAAATTGGAGGGAAACTCATGTCACTACTGCTTGAACCAAGTAAAGAACAAATAAAAGAAGAGAAACTGTATCAGCAAATGGGTGTCAGTGATGATGAGTTTGCATTGATAGAATCCATTCTTGGAAGATTGCCGAACTACACAGAAATCGGAATTTTTTCTGTCATGTGGTCTGAGCATTGCAGCTATAAAAACTCAAAGCCGATTCTGCGTAAATTCCCGACAAGCGGCGAGCGTGTGCTGCAGGGGCCGGGGGAAGGCGCCGGAATCGTTGATATCGGTGATAACCAAGCGGTTGTGTTCAAAATTGAATCCCATAACCACCCATCAGCTCTCGAGCCTTACCAAGGCGCTGCGACTGGCGTAGGCGGAATTATCCGTGATGTATTCTCAATGGGTGCACGCCCAATCGCTGTATTGAACTCTCTTCGATTTGGTGAACTGACTTCACCACGCGTGAAGTACTTGTTTGAAGAAGTAGTAGCGGGTATCGCCGGATACGGCAACTGTATCGGTATCCCGACAGTCGGCGGAGAGGTGCAGTTTGACAGCAGCTATGAAGGAAATCCGCTCGTCAACGCCATGTGCGTCGGTTTAATCAACCATGAAGACATCAAAAAAGGCCAGGCGAAGGGTGTCGGCAACACAGTAATGTACGTAGGAGCGAAAACAGGGCGTGACGGCATCCACGGCGCTACGTTTGCTTCTGAAGAAATGTCAGACTCGTCTGAAGAGAAGCGTTCTGCTGTCCAAGTCGGCGATCCGTTTATGGAGAAGCTTTTGCTTGAAGCATGTCTGGAAGTCATCCAATGCGACGCCTTAGTCGGCATTCAGGATATGGGAGCTGCCGGTTTAACAAGCTCAAGTGCAGAAATGGCAAGTAAAGCCGGTTCTGGCATTGAAATGAACCTTGACCTGATTCCTCAGCGAGAAACAGGCATGACCGCGTATGAAATGATGCTTTCTGAATCACAAGAACGGATGCTTTTGGTTATTGAGCGCGGACGTGAGCAGGAAATCATCGATATTTTTGACAAGTATGATCTTGAAGCGGTTTCTGTCGGACATGTGACAGATGATAAAATGCTTCGCCTGACACACAAAGGAGAGGTTGTGTGCGAGCTGCCTGTTGATGCCTTGGCAGAAGAAGCACCGGTTTACCATAAGCCTTCTCAAGAGCCTGCTTATTATCGCGAGTTTTTGGAAACGGACGTTCCGGCTCCGCAAATTGAAGATGCGAATGAAACGCTGAAGGCCCTTCTTCAGCAGCCGACGATTGCGAGTAAAGAGTGGGTTTATGATCAGTATGACTACATGGTGCGCACGAATACAGTTGTCGCTCCTGGGTCTGATGCTGGTGTTCTCAGAATCCGCGGAACGAAAAAGGCGCTGGCGATGACGACAGACTGTAACGCGCGTTATCTCTATCTTGATCCTGAAGTCGGAGGGAAAATTGCTGTCGCTGAAGCAGCGCGCAACATCATTTGCTCAGGCGCAGAACCGCTTGCGGTCACAGATAACCTTAACTTCGGAAACCCGGAGAAGCCGGAAATCTTCTGGCAGATCGAAAAAGCGGCAGACGGCATAAGCGAAGCGTGCAATGTTCTCAGCACACCGGTTATCGGCGGTAACGTATCGCTTTATAACGAATCAAACGGCACGGCGATCTATCCGACACCAGTTATCGGCATGGTTGGCTTAATTGAAGATACAGCACACATTACAACACAGCATTTCAAACAAGCGGGAGATCTCGTATATGTGATCGGTGAAACAAAACCAGAGTTTGCCGGAAGCGAGCTGCAAAAAATGACAGAAGGCCGTATTTACGGCAAAGCGCCGCAAATCGATCTTGATGTAGAGCTGTCTCGTCAAAAAGCACTGCTTGACGCGATTAAAAAAGGCTTCGTTCAATCTGCGCATGATGTGTCTGAAGGCGGCTTAGGCGTAGCGATTGCGGAAAGTGTCATGACGACGGAAAACCTTGGCGCTAATGTGACTGTAGAAGGGGAAGCGGCATTATTATTCTCTGAATCTCAATCCCGCTTCGTTGTTTCAGTGAAAAAAGAACATCAAGAAGCGTTTGAAGCAACTGTCAAAGATGCGGTTCATATTGGTGAGGTAACGGCTGACGGAATTCTGGCGATTCAAAACCAAGATGGACAACAAATGATTCATGCGCAAACGAAAGAGCTTGAACGCGTATGGAAAGGAGCTATCCCATGCTTGCTGAAATCAAAGGCTTAAATGAAGAATGCGGCGTTTTTGGGATTTGGGGACATGAAGAAGCCCCGCAGATCACGTATTACGGTCTCCACAGCCTTCAGCACAGAGGACAGGAGGGTGCGGGCATCGTAGCGACTGATGGTGAAAAGCTGACGGCTCACAAAGGCCAAGGGCTGATCACTGAAGTATTTCAAAACGGCGAACTCAGCAAAGTAAAGGGAAAAGGCGCTATCGGGCACGTTCGGTACGCAACGGCTGGAGGCGGCGGATACGAAAATGTTCAGCCGCTCCTCTTCCGTTCCCAAAACAACGGCAGCCTGGCGCTTGCTCATAACGGAAATCTTGTCAACGCCACTCAGCTGAAGCAGCAGCTCGAAAATCAAGGGAGCATCTTTCAAACCTCTTCGGATACAGAGGTTTTGGCTCACCTGATCAAAAGAAGCGGACACTTCACGCTGAAGGACCAAATTAAAAACTCGCTTTCTATGCTGAAAGGCGCCTATGCGTTCCTGATCATGACCGAAACAGAAATGATTGTCGCACTTGATCCGAACGGGCTGAGACCGCTATCCATCGGCATGATGAGCGACGCTTATGTGGTTGCATCAGAAACATGCGCATTTGACGTCGTCGGCGCAACGTACCTTCGCGAGGTAGAGCCGGGGGAAATGCTGATCATTAATGATGAAGGCATGAAATCAGAGCGTTTTTCCATGAATATCAATCGTTCCATTTGCAGCATGGAATACATTTATTTCTCCAGGCCAGACAGCAATATTGACGGTATTAACGTACACAGTGCCCGTAAAAACCTTGGAAAAATGCTGGCTCAGGAATCCGCAGTTGAAGCTGACGTCGTAACCGGGGTTCCGGATTCTAGTATTTCTGCGGCGATCGGCTATGCAGAGGCAACAGGCATTCCGTATGAGCTCGGTTTAATCAAAAACCGCTATGTCGGCAGAACGTTTATTCAGCCGTCCCAGGCTCTACGAGAGCAAGGCGTCAGAATGAAGCTGTCTGCGGTGCGCGGGGTTGTAGAAGGCAAACGCGTCGTGATGGTGGATGACTCTATCGTACGCGGAACAACTAGCCGCCGGATTGTCACGATGCTTAGAGAAGCGGGTGCGACAGAGGTGCATGTGAAAATCAGTTCACCGCCGATCGCTCATCCGTGCTTTTACGGCATTGATACGTCCACACATGAAGAATTAATCGCGTCTTCGCATTCTGTTGAAGAAATCCGTCAGGAAATCGGAGCCGATACCCTCTCATTTTTGAGTGTGGAAGGGCTGCTGAAAGGCATCGGCAGAAAATACGATGACTCGAATTGCGGACAGTGTCTCGCTTGCTTTACAGGAAAATATCCGACTGAAATTTACCAGGATACAGTGCTTCCTCACGTAAAAGAAGCAGTATTAACCAAATAAAACTTGAAAAATGACATAAAGGCAGCGCAGTTCGGCTGCCTTTCTCTTTCTGCCCTCGTTCGGGGAGATATTTTGAAAAGCGCCTTAAAGGAGTGAATAGGATGTCTGAAGCATATAAAAACGCAGGAGTTGACATCGAAGCCGGATATGAAGCTGTAAAACGAATGAAAAAACACGTGGAGCGCACGAAACGGCTTGGCGTTATGGGCAGCCTTGGCGGTTTTGGCGGTATGTTTGACCTGTCTGAGCTTTCTTATCAAAAGCCAGTTCTCATTTCGGGAACGGACGGTGTCGGCACAAAATTAAAGCTCGCTTTTTCCATGGATAAGCATGACACAATCGGCGTGGACGCTGTTGCGATGTGTGTCAACGACGTGCTGGCACAAGGTGCAGAGCCGCTGTTTTTCCTCGATTATTTAGCAGTCGGCAAAGCGGACCCAGTGAAAATTGAACAGATTGTACAAGGTGTTGCGGAAGGCTGTGAGCAGTCAGGTTCAGCCTTAGTCGGCGGTGAAACGGCTGAAATGCCGGGACTCTATACAGCTGATGAATACGATATTGCCGGTTTCTCAGTCGGAGTGGCAGAAAAGGACGAAATCGTGACTGGAGAAAACATTGAAGAGGGCCATCTGTTGATCGGCCTCAGCTCCAGCGGCCTTCACAGCAACGGCTTTTCCCTTGTCAGAAAAGTGCTTCTGGAAGATGCGGAGCTGGACCTCGATACAACATATGAGCCGTTTGAACGCCCGCTTGGCGAGGAATTGCTTGAACCGACAAGGATTTATGTGAAGCCTGTGCTTGCCGCGGTCAAAAGCGGAAAAATCGACGGCATGGCGCACGTGACAGGCGGAGGATTTATTGAAAATATTCCGCGTATGCTTCCGGAAGGCTTAAGTGCGGAAATTGATCATGGCTCATGGCCGATCCCGCCAATTTTTTCTTTCTTGCAAGAGTACGGCCAGCTAAAGGAAGAAGACATGTTCAACGTCTTTAATATGGGTATCGGTTTTGTTTTGGCTGTCAAAGAAGAGCATCTGACAGATGTGATCGGAACGCTTGAAAGCCATGGCGAAAAAGCCTATTTAATCGGGCGTGTGAAAAAAGGTGAAGGCGTCACATTCGGCGGTGCGGCACTTTCATGAAAAAGTTTGCGGTATTTGCATCAGGAAACGGTTCAAACTTCGAAGCAATCGTTACGCGTTTGAAGGAGGAGAACTGGGATGCGTCAGCAGCGCTCCTCGTTTGCGACAAACCGCAGGCGAAAGTCATCGAACGGGCGGAAGCATTCCACATTCCATCCTTTGCATTTGAGCCGAAGTCTTATGAAAACAAGGCTGCATTTGAACAAGCCATCATTGAACAGCTTCGTCTTCACGAGGTTGAATTGGTTGTTCTTGCCGGCTATATGAGGCTGATCGGTGATACGCTCCTTCAAGCATATGGAGGAAAAATCATTAACATTCACCCGTCGCTACTTCCGGCGTTTCCTGGAATCGACGCAGTCGGACAGGCATACCGGGCGGGTGTGAAGGTGGCCGGAATCACCGTGCATTATGTCGATGAAGGAATGGATACAGGTCCGATCATCGCTCAAAAGGCAATCGAAATTGATGAACATGATACATTGGAAACAATCGAACAGCGGATTCACAAGCTTGAGCATAAATGGTATCCGAGTGTGATTAAACAGCTATTAGGATTAAATAACAGAGGTGAAAAGGCATGACAATTAAACGTGCGTTAATCAGTGTTTCAGATAAAACAAATCTCGTTCCTTTCGTAAAAGAACTGACAGATCTTGGCGTTGAAGTCATCTCCACAGGCGGAACGAAAAAGCTTCTTCAAGAAAACGGTGTGGATGTGATCGGAATTTCTGAAGTGACAGGCTTCCCTGAAATTATGGACGGCCGGTTAAAAACCCTTCACCCGAATATTCACGGCGGCCTTCTGGCGGTTCGCGGCAATGAAGAGCATATGGCGCAGATCAATGAACACGGGATTCAGCCGATTGACCTCGTTGTCGTCAACCTCTATCCATTTAAAGAAACGATTTCTAAGGAAGACGTCACATATGAAGAAGCGATCGAAAATATCGACATCGGCGGACCTGGCATGCTGCGTGCGGCATCAAAGAACCATCAGGATGTCACGGTTATCGTCGATCCGGCCGATTACAGCCCAGTGCTGAATCAAATCAAAGAAGAAGGCAGCGTATCTCTTCAGAAAAAACGCGAGCTCGCGGCAAAAGTATTCCGTCATACTGCGGCATATGATGCACTGATCGCTGACTATCTGACAAATGTTGTCGGTGAAAAAGAACCAGAGCAATTCACTGTGACATTTGAGAAAAAACAATCGCTTCGCTATGGAGAAAACCCGCATCAGGAAGCAACTTTCTATCAAACAGCTCTTCCTGTCAAAGGCTCCATTGCGCAAGCAGAACAGCTTCACGGAAAAGAGCTTTCTTACAACAACATTAAAGACGCGGATGCGGCAGTTCAAATCGTTCGTGAATTCACTGAACCTGCTGCTGTTGCCGTGAAGCATATGAACCCGTGCGGCGTGGGAACAGGAAAAACGATCGCTGAAGCGTTTGACAGAGCGTTTGAAGCGGATAAAACATCTATCTTCGGCGGCATTATCGCGTTGAACCGTGAAGTGGACAAGGCAACTGCCGAAGCGCTTCACAACATTTTCTTAGAAATCATCATTGCGCCTTCATTCAGCCAAGAAGCGCTCGACGTCCTGACTGCGAAGAAAAATCTCCGTCTGCTGACGCTTGACGTATCCGCCGCTGTTCAAAAGGAAAAACAGCTGACATCTGTTCAAGGCGGGCTGCTGATTCAAGATTTAGATATGCACGGCTTCGATGATGCTGAGATTAGCATTCCGACAAAAAGAGAGCCGAACGAGCAAGAGTGGGAAGACTTGAAGCTTGCTTGGAAAGTCGTGAAGCATGTGAAATCAAATGCGATTGTTCTCGCAAAGGACAACATGACAGTCGGCGTGGGAGCAGGCCAAATGAACCGCGTCGGATCGGCAAAAATCGCCATCGAGCAAGCAGGGGAAAAAGCGAAGGGCAGCGCGCTCGGATCTGATGCATTTTTCCCAATGCCGGATACTGTTGAAGAAGCAGCAGAAGCGGGCGTTACGGCTATCA
Source organism: Bacillus sp. 204(2023) (assembly GCF_037027505.1). Taxonomy (NCBI): domain Bacteria; kingdom Bacillati; phylum Bacillota; class Bacilli; order Caryophanales; family Bacillaceae; genus Bacillus; species Bacillus sp. 204(2023). The sequence goes on from NZ_JAXCHE010000006.1 coordinate 66,747, forward strand.
TTCAGCCGGGGGGATCTGTGCGTGACGAGGATTCCATCAAAAAAGCGGATGAATACGGCATTGCCATGGTATTCACCGGCATCAGACACTTCAAACATTAAGGGGATGAAAACGACGTGAATATATTAATTATCGGTAAAGGCGGAAGAGAACATACGCTGGCGTGGAAGGCAGCGCAAAGCAGCCTCGTCGAGAATGTATTTGCCGCTCCCGGAAATGACGGCATGGCAGCTTCCGCACAGCTTGTAAACATTGAGGAAAGCGACCACGCAGGGCTTGTCTCATTTGCAAAACAAAATCAGGTCGGCCTGACCATTGTCGGCCCTGAGGTTCCTTTAATTGAAGGTCTGGTGGATGAATTTGAAAAAGCGGGTCTGCGCGTGTTCGGCCCGTCAAAAGCCGCGGCGATCATCGAAGGAAGCAAACAGTTCGCTAAAGACTTAATGAAGAAATACGACATTCCGACCGCAGAATACGACACGTTTACATCCTTTGATGAGGCGAAGGCATATGTGCAGGAAAAAGGTGCTCCGATTGTGATAAAAGCAGATGGACTTGCGGCTGGAAAAGGCGTTACTGTTGCTATGACAGAGGAAGAAGCAATTGCGTGTCTGCATGACTTTCTTGAAGATGAAAAGTTCGGTGATGCGAGCGCGTCCGTTGTCATTGAAGAATACCTTTCTGGTGAAGAATTTTCTCTAATGGCCTTCGTCAAAGGAGAAAAAGTGTATCCAATGGTGATTGCCCAGGATCACAAGCGTGCGTTTGATGGAGACAAAGGCCCGAATACGGGCGGAATGGGCGCTTACTCTCCAGTTCCGCAAATTTCGGAAGAAACGGTTCGCCATGCTGTAGAAACGATCGTAAAGCCGGCCGCAAAAGCAATGGTACAAGAAGGCCGCTCCTTCACTGGCGTTTTGTACGCTGGATTGATGCTTACTGAAAACGGCTCGAAGGTCATTGAATTTAATGCCCGTTTCGGCGATCCGGAAACACAGGTCGTGCTTCCGCGCATGGAATCTGATCTGGTACAGGTGCTTCTTGATCTTTTAGATGATAAGGAAGTTGACTTAAGATGGAAGGATACCGCGGCAGTGAGTGTTGTGCTTGCTTCAGAAGGGTATCCGGAAAGCTACGCAAAAGGCACGCCGATCGGCAGCCTTGCTGCGGAAACTGAGCAGGTCGTGGTCTTCCATGCCGGAACGAAAGCAGAAGACGGAGAGTTCGTTACAAACGGGGGGCGCGTCGCCAATGTGACAGCTTTTGATGAATCGTTTGAAGCGGCTAGAGACCGAGTGTACAAAGCGGTTGATGAAATATTCAAACCGGGACTCTTTTTCAGAAAAGACATTGGGGCACGCGCTTTAAAGGCTGCCCAAAAATAAGTGAGGAAAACCCGCAGAATAGCTGCGGGTTTTTTGTTATCAAAAAGCGGGATGGCAGCTGGAAGAAGAAAGCACAACGAGCGTGGTTGGTTTTCCATGGGCCATCGAGGCGTCAATAAAATCCTCAAGCGTATGTACCGATTCTGTCACGACCTTTGTCACATAGCTGTACATACCCGTGATACGGTGGTTTTCTGCTACATCAGGATGCGATGTTGCAAAGGCGGCGTAGTGCTTGCAGCTTTTCGGCTCCATGAGAATAAAAGCGGTGACATGCTTGTTTAGTTTTTCGTAACAGATATTCGCGCTGTAGCCGGTAATCACTCCTTTGTCTTCAAGCTTCCTGACACGCTCCGCCGCGCTTGGCGAGCTGAGTCCGACAAGCTTTCCCAGCTCAACCATTGTTAATCTTCCATTTCGCTGCAAATGCGAGAGAATCTGAAGGTCTGTATCGTCCATTTGTCCGGCTCCTTTACATATTTAGGGAAATGAATGAAAATTCCTTTGATCATAAGGCAATGCTGTTGATTTACCTTCATTGTAGCATATGGATGCCGTCTTATTTTTTCTATAATAGAGCCATCAATCAGAGAGGAGGCATCATGTTGCCAGAATTACAGCGCTCTATTACTTGGATACAAGGGACGGCGTTAACGATTGGAGCGGTTTTAGGATGCGGGATATTAATCTTGCCGTCTGTTACCGCGGATACGGCCGGTCCGGCTTCTTTATTTGTCTGGGTATTCATGTCTTTTTTATCTTTTCTTCTTGTCGGCACGCTGGCCCGGCTTGTGAAAATAGCGCCCAGCGCGGGAGGAATCACTGCTTATGTGCAGCTGGCCTTTCAGAAAAAAGCCGGGGCTATTTTGGGCTGGATCATGTTAGGGTCCGTTCCGATCGGCGTTCCCATCATCGTTTTGACTGGCGCGCATTACGTCAGTTACATCACAGAGGCGGCCGATTGGCAGATTACATTGATTGCTGGTTGCATGCTGGCTATATCTATTTTGCTTCATATGAGAGGCATTCAACTATCCGCAAACATCAGTACACTCGTTATTTGTGTCATCGTATTTCTGCTTGTCACTTCTATTGCTGTGTCATTGCCACACGTCACGATAGCAGAATTCAAGCCGTTTCTTCCGCATGGCTGGTCTGCTGCTGGATCTGTTTCTGTTATGATTTTTTTCTCTTTTGTAGGCTGGGAAATGATTACTCCATTGGCTGAGGAATTTCATCGCCCTGAAAAAGATGTCCCGCTCAGCTTGTTTTTGGCAGCGTCTTGTGTGGCAGGGCTGTATATCATGCTGTCATATGTGACGGTGGGGACTCATTCATATGGAGAGAATGGAGAAATTGCATCGCTTGCCATGCTCATTTCAAAAGGTGCAGGAGAAAGCGGTGTATATGTCACGGTATGTTTAGCGCTGTTTATTACATTCGCCACCATCCATGCCAATATTGCTGGTTTTTCAAGAATGGTGTACGCATTGGCGAGAGAGGGGCACATACCCGTATTTTTTGGAAAACTCAGTGCGACAAAACGTACGCCTATTCGCGTCTTGACAGCGATGGCCGCAGTGTTTGGCTTAGTGCTTGCGGCGCATGGCCTGTTTCAAATCGATTTGACGACTCTGTTGAAAGGGCCGAGCGCGGCTTTTATCGCATCTTACATATGTACAATGGCGGCAGCACTGAAACTGCTGGGCAGGAGAGATATAGGCTGGTGGATGGCGCTCGGGGCATTTGTGGCGTGCGCGGTGATTTATTCATTCAGCGGCTGGGCACTGCTTTATCCGGCAGTGCTGGCAGCTGCAGGATATTTCTATATGAAAACAAAGGGTGGACATAAAAAAAAGCTTGATCACGTTTTGTGATCAAGCTTTTCCATTTATCCGTTTTGATGCTCGTTATTTCCAGAATCACTGTGTTGAAACATGTAGGTCACAGGACAGAAGCGCAAGATTCCCGAACCCGCTTTCATGGCCCCCATAAAGATGTAAAAGAGATGCATTCTGCACCAAGGTTTTTTCGTAAACTTTGCACTGGCGGCTGACATAATCGTCAATCCGCAGGCGATTCTGAACACGGCATTGATGAGACTGATGTTTGGCTTCAAGGAAATCCGCTCCTTTTACTTAAAAAAGTTTTTTAATCGAACCTTCAAAAATTTGTAACGTTTTTATCGTGCGTGATGAGGAAGGATATGATACCATGAGTCTAATACATGTAAAGGAGAGTATGTGAATGTCCGAACGCACCTTTAACTGGAAAAACAAAGACATCAGGGCACAGGTTGATGTTGTAGACTCAAAGCTGCTTCCAACGCTCCTTTTACGGAATGCTCTCGTCTTAAATCCATATGTAAAACAATGGCTGAAAAAAAACATTTGGATTTATCAGGACCGCATTGTTTATGTGGGTCATGAACTTCCGAATAGAGCCGAAGAAATTCATACGATTGATTGTGAAGGAAAATACATTGTGCCAGGTTATATTGAACCGCACGCACATCCTTTTCAAATATATAATCCCCAAACACTGGCGGAATATGTGTCTCAATACGGAACAACGACATTCGTGAATGATAACTTATTCTTGCTTTTGCAAAGCGGAAAAAAGAAAGCGCTTACGATTTTGAATGAACTCAAAAAGCAGCCTGTCCAGTATTTTTGGTGGTCACGCTATGACCTCCAGACCGAGGTTCTGAACGAGGACCACGTCCTTCCATTTGACGTCAGAAAACAGTGGATTGAACATCCGGATGTGATTCAAGGCGGAGAAATGACCGGATGGCCTCGTCTGGTAGATGGTGATGATTTAATGCTCCACTGCATGCAAGCTACAAAGAAACAGAGAAAACGCATTGAAGGGCATTTTCCCGGCGCTTCTGATAAAACGCTTACAAAAATGAAGCTGTTCGGTGCGGATTGTGATCATGAAGCGATGACAGGTGATGAAGTGATGAGAAGGCTGGAACTGGGCTATTATGTTTCCCTTCGGAACTCTTCCATTCGCCCTGATGTAAGAAAAATCTTGCAAGAACTGCATGAGAAGGGCTTCCGCTATTATGAACACTTCTTTTACACGACAGATGGCGCAACCCCGAATTTCTATAAAGGCGGCATGACAAACGAGCTGATTCGCATCGCGTTAGAAGAAGGCGTACCTGCAATCGATGCCTACAATATGGCATCATTTAATATCGCAAAGTACTACCAAATGGATGATTATTTAGGAGTTGTCGGACCGGGTAGACTGGCATCGCTGAACATATTGGAAGATCCGTTAAATCCGAATCCCGTGACTGTTCTGTCAAAAGGGACCATTCTGCGTGAAGACGGCTGTGATTTGAAGGCGTTTACAAAGACGGACTGGCACAAAGGCGGTCTTGTCCCGCTTGAGCTTTCATATGATATGACGATGGATGACTTGCAGTTTTCTATGCCGATGGGCGTGAAAATGCGGAATGCGGTCATTATGGAGCCGTATATGATTGAGATCGACAATTCGATGGAACAGCTCTCGTTTGACCATGATGAAAGTTATTTGACGATGCTCGACAGACACGGGAAATGGCGCGTCAATACGATGATAAAAGGGTTTGCCTCAAGCGTGCAGGGATTTGTAAGTTCCTTTACGACGACGGGCGACATTGTCGCGATTGGAAAAAATAAAGCGGATATGCTGCTCGCTTTTGCCCGCATGAAAGAAATCGGAGGAGGAATTGTTTTAGCGGAGAACGGAAACATTCTGCATGAAATTTCGCTTGCGCTGTGCGGCTGCGCCTCTTCGGAAGCATATGAAGACGTGCTTGAGAAGGAACAAAAGCTGAGAGATCTTTTGACTGAAAGAGGCTATGAGTTTTGCGATCCTATCTATACGCTGCTCTTTTTGCAAAGTACGCACCTTCCGTATATACGCATTACGCCTAGAGGAATCTTCGACGTCATGAAAAAAACTGTACTCTTTCCATCGATAATGCGTTAAAATATAAAAGAGCAGGGAGCCGACATATGAAAAAATGGATGACAGTTTGCGCGCTGTGTTTCGTGTTTTTTCTGCTGGTATCCTGCCAGCAGAAGGATGCTGTCCCGGATACTGCAAAGAAGCTGAAAGCTCCTTTAACGGGGCTAAAGACTGAACAGAAAGTGACTGAACGCCGCCCTGTTGCTGTTGTGGTGAACAATCACCCGAAAGCGAGGCCGCAGTCGGGTCTGTCTAAAGCCGACATTGTCATAGAAGCGCTAGCCGAAGGGCAAATCACAAGATTTCTGGCCATTTTCCAAAGCCAGATGCCTGAAACTGTCGGACCTGTGCGGAGCGCGCGGGAATATTTCGTCACTCTCAGCAATGGCTTTGACAGCATATTTGTCCATCACGGCTGGAGTCCCGGCGCCAAAGAGCAGCTGGAATCCGGAGCTGCCGATTATATAAACGGATTGGATTTTGACGGAAGCTTATTTTGGAGAGCTGATTTCAGCAAACCGCCCCACAATTCCTATACGTCTTATGATTACATAAAAAAGGCGGCGGAACAAAAGGGTTATAAGCTGAAGCAGGAAACAAATCCGCTGCTGTTTCAAACATCAGATGCAAAACCTGCAAATGAATCTTACAATGTTCGGGTAGATTATGGAACAAATAACGTTACAAATCTTGTCGAATACAACTATGATAAAAAAGCTGAATCTTATACAAGAAGCTCTGATGGTGTCATAACGACAGACCGGGAAACCGGAAAGCCAGTTGCAATGCAAAATATTTTCATTGTTGAAGCCAGCCATCATATTATTGATCAAGATGGAAGGCGGGACATCGACTTGGAATCAGGGGGAAAAGGTCTGTTGTTTCAGCACGGAAACGTCATTGAAACAGACTGGAAACAAGTGAATGGCAGAATTGTGCCGGTAAAAGACGGCAAGTGGCTTCCGTTTGTGCCAGGAAAGACTTGGATCAATATCGTACCTGATCTTGATGCGGCTTCCATTAGTAAAGGAGAAGGTGTGTAACGATGCAAATCGATAAATTACGCGGCAAAGAGCTGGACCAGTTATTTAACTCGATCTTATCGCTGAAAGACCTGGAGGAATGTTACCGATTCTTCGATGATCTATGCACAATTAACGAAATTCAATCGCTGGCTCAGCGCCTTGAAGTGGCGCGCATGCTTCGCGAAGGAAACACGTATCATAAGATTGAAACAGAAACAGGCGCTTCCACGGCTACGATTTCCCGTGTGAAACGCTGCTTAAATTACGGGAATGACGCTTATGAAATGGCGCTTGACCGTGTGAAGGAGAATGAAACAGAGTCTTCTTCCAAATAAAAAACCGCCCTGCCGTCTGGCAAGGGGCGGTTTTTTTATGAAACAATTTTCTCAATCAGATTGTCAATGTCAACTGTGCTGCCATCCTCTTTCCGATAGACAACATGCTCCTTGGAAAAGTGAATCGGCGAATTGATCCCTGCTGCGGCTGCAAGGTTAAACAGCCCCTCGCGCAGGGAAATGACGTAGTTGCAGACACGATGCTGTTTTTCCTCAACGCTCAACGCTTTTTGCAATTTCGGATCTGTCGTCGCCACACCTGCCGGACAGGTGTTGGTGTGGCAGACGAGAGCGCGGATGCAGCCAACGGAAAACATCATGCCGCGTGCGATGTTGACAAAGTCAGCGCCGAGGGCTAAGGCGACCGCGATTTTATCAGGAGTCAGGAGCTTTCCGGAAGCAAAGATTTTCAGCTGGCTGCGCAAGCCGTACTGTTTAAGAAGCGTGTCAACAATAGGCAGCGCTGTCATAATCGGAAGGCCGACTGTATCCGCGAGCTCGTAAAAGGAAGCTCCGGTACCGCCTTCACTTCCGTCGATCGTGATAAAATCCGGATGCTTTCCGCTTTTCTGCATATGAGAGAAAAGCTCATGCAATTCTTCAGGATGCCCTGCGACCAGTTTGATGCCGACTGGCTTTTGCCCGACATCTCTAAGTTTTTCAATAAAGTCGAGCATTTCAGGAGGGTTTGAGAATTCATAAAAGCGGTTCGGGCTGTCAATCGACTTTCCAGGTTCGACATTCCGAATGTCTGCCACTTCCTCTGATACTTTGGCGCCGTCCACATGGCCGCCCCGGGTTTTCGCTCCTTGTGCCAGCTTTAGCTCAAACGCTTTAATCTGGTCAATCCTGCTTTTTCTTTTAAATTCCTCCCATGAAAATTCTCCGTTTTTTTTGCGCACGCCGAATAGGCCCGGACCGATTTGGCAAATGATATCGGCGCCGCCCTTTAAGTGATACTCAGACAATCCTCCCTCACCTGTATTCATCCAGGTGCCGCCTGCCTGATGGAGCCCTTTTGAGAGCGCCGTAATTGCCCGTTCTCCAAGGGAACCGTAGCTCATGGCAGACTGGCCGACTAATCCCTTCACATAAAATGGCTTCTCGCATGTATGCTCGCCAATCACCTGTACATCATCAGGATGGAGAAAGTACGGGTCTGCCTTGATATGTTCGGCATGCTCCTTGCGTTTGAATAGATTGTCAGCATCCATTTTATAGATTTGGGTTTCAATTTTTGGCGTTTGATTTACGTGCATTTCTTCCCTTTGTTTTGGAAACATAGCGTTACGGATATAATAGCCAGGTTTATCAAAATCTCTTACAGATCCAAAGCCCATCATTCTGCTTTTGTATTTGCCGGAGATGACGGTTTGCTCATATTCCTTTCGTGAAAAAGGCTGCTCCTCATTGTCATTGCTGTATAAATACTGTCTGAGCTCCGGCCCGATTTTTTCAAGGATATACCGAAACCTTCCGATGACGGGATAGTTGCGAAGAATTGAGTGCTCCTGCTGTTTTTCATCCTTTATGTAGATCCAGGCAAACAAGACGATCGGGATAGCGATGATCCCTATGATAAATGCGATGAGTGCTATTATGATGGTGTCCATCTCTCAGCCTCCCTTTTTATGTAACCATTTCCACAGTTGAACACTTTCCAAACAATAGCAGAAGGAATCTGGTGAAAAATGTGTGCTTTTGCCGATACTGGACTCAGCGAGCAGGTACTGCCATATGCTCTTTTTTTATGAAAATAGAATCAAAACACCTTTTTCAGTGAATAACGAGATTAACGGCTTTTTCCGTTTTTCCGCGCTATGTGAATTTGTTATAATGTTTAAATGGTAACAAACGAATGGAGGAACGTATGACGTGTACGATGTAACGGAGTGGAAGCATGTCTTTAAACTCGATCCAAATAAAGATTTGCCTGACGAACAGCTGGAGATTCTTTGCGAATCAGGAACGGATGCGGTCATTATCGGAGGAAGCGATGGTGTGACAGAGGATAATGTCCTGCGGATGATGTCTAAGGTAAGACGGTTTTTGGTGCCGTGTGTCCTTGAGGTATCAGCGATTGAAGCAATCGTTCCCGGCTTTGACTTATATTTTATTCCGAGTGTATTAAACAGCAAAAACGCGGATTGGATTGTCGGAATGCACCAGAAAGCCATGAAGGAATACGGAGAACTGATGTCTATGGAAGAAATCGTGGCGGAGGGCTACTGCATCGCAAATCCAGATTGCAAAGCCGCGGCACTGACTGAAGCGGACGCCGATCTGAATATGGATGATATTGTCGCCTATGCGCGTGTGTCGGAGCTGCTGCAACTGCCGATTTTTTATTTAGAATACAGCGGCGTGCTTGGAGACATAGAAGCTGTCAAGAAAACGAAGGCTGTATTGGAAACGTCCACCTTGTTTTACGGCGGCGGCATCAAGGATGCGGAAACGGCCAAGCAGTACGCAGAGCATGCGGACGTGATCGTTGTAGGCAATGCTGTGTATGAAGATTTTGACAGGGCTTTGAAAACAGTAGCGGCTGTGAAAGGCGAGTAGTAAATTGTACGGATTTGGTTTATGATAGAACATATGTTTTGTATAGGCGGGTGAACAAATTTTGAATTATATTAGCAATCAATTACTAAGCGGTTTAAACCCCGTTCAGCAGGAAGCAGTCAAAACAACGGACGGGCCCCTTTTGCTGATGGCGGGAGCGGGAAGCGGAAAGACGCGTGTCCTGACACATAGAATTGCTTATTTAATGGCGGAAAAGCATGTAGCGCCGTGGAACATTCTGGCGATCACATTTACAAATAAAGCGGCACGCGAAATGAAAGAACGTGTAGAAAGCATCCTTGGACCCGGCGCGGACGATATCTGGATTTCCACATTCCACAGTATGTGCGTGCGGATCTTGCGCAGAGATATCGACCGGATTGGGATCAACCGAAATTTCTCCATTCTTGATACGGCGGACCAGCTTTCAGTGATCAAGGGGATTTTGAAGGAGCGCAATCTTGATCCGAAGAAGTTTGACCCGAGAAGCATCCTCGGCACGATCAGCAGTGCAAAAAACGAATTGACCGAACCGGAGGAATTCTCTAAAGTTGCCGGCGGCTACTACGATCAGGTGGTCAGCGATGTATATGCTGATTATCAGAAGAAGCTATTGAAAAACCAGTCGCTCGATTTTGACGATTTGATTATGACGACGATTAAACTGTTTGACCGAGTGCCGGAAGTGCTTGAATTTTATCAGCGCAAATTCCAGTACATTCACGTTGATGAGTATCAGGATACGAACAGGGCGCAATACATGCTCGTTAAGCAGCTTGCCGAGCGTTTCCAGAACCTTTGCGTTGTGGGGGATTCTGATCAGTCAATCTACAGATGGCGCGGCGCGGATATCACCAACATTCTTTCATTTGAAAAAGATTATCCGAATGCAAGCGTGATTTTGCTAGAACAAAACTATCGTTCAACGAAACGGATTTTGCGCGCGGCAAACGAGGTCATTAAAAACAACTCTAACCGCAAACCGAAAAATTTGTGGACGGAAAACGATGAAGGCATCAAAATTTCCTATTATCGCGGTGATAATGAGTTCGGTGAAGGACAGTTTGTGGCCGGCAAAATTCATCAGCTTCACAGCTCAGGCAAGCGGAAGCTGTCTGATATCGCCATATTATACCGGACAAACGCGCAGTCCCGTGTGATCGAGGAAACGCTTCTCAAAGCGGGTTTGAACTATAACATTGTCGGCGGCACAAAGTTCTATGACAGAAAAGAAATTAAAGACATTCTTGCGTACCTCCGCCTCGTATCCAATCCGGATGACGATATCAGTTTCACGCGCATTGTCAATGTGCCGAAGCGCGGAGTCGGCGCGACATCACTTGAAAAAATCGCTTCGTATGCGGCCATAAACGGCTTGTCATTTTTCCAAGCGATTCAGCAGGTTGATTTTATCGGCGTCAGTGCCAAAGCGGCAAACGCGCTTGACAGCTTTAGACAGATGATTGAAAACCTGACCAATATGCAGGATTACTTATCCATTACAGAACTGACAGAAGAAATTCTTGATAAGACGGAATACAGAGAAATGCTGAAGGCTGAGAAATCAATCGAAGCCCAAAGCCGTTTAGAAAATATCGACGAGTTCCTGTCTGTTACGAAAAACTTTGAACAGAAAAGTGAAGACAAGACACTCGTTGCGTTTCTGACAGACTTGGCGTTGATCGCAGATATTGATCAGCTCGACCAGAAGGAGGAAGAGTCAGGCGGCAAGGATGCAATCACGCTGATGACACTGCACGCCGCGAAAGGACTGGAGTTCCCGGTTGTTTTCTTGATGGGGCTTGAAGAAGGCGTCTTCCCGCATAGCCGTTCACTCATGGAGGAAGCGGAAATGGAAGAAGAACGCCGCCTTGCGTACGTTGGGATTACAAGGGCGGAACAGGAGCTTTATCTGACCAATGCTAAAATGCGCACCTTGTTTGGCCGGACAAATATGAACCCGGAATCTCGCTTCATTGCTGAAATACCGGATGATTTATTGGAAAACCTAAATGAGAAAAAAGAAACAAGAGCGACGTCTGCGAGAAAAATGCAGCCGAGACGCGGCCCTGTTTCACGCCCGGTATCCTACGCCAGCAAAACAGGCGGCGACACCTTGAACTGGGCAGTCGGAGATAAGGCGGGCCATAAAAAATGGGGAACAGGAACTGTCGTCAGCGTGAAAGGCGAAGGAGAAGGGACGGAGCTCGATATTGCCTTCCCGAGCCCTGTCGGCGTGAAACGCCTGTTAGCAGCATTTGCTCCTATTGAAAAGCAGTAATTGAAGAGGAAAGGAAGAAGCAGATGGACAAAGAAACAGCGAAGCAGCGGGCAGAAGAACTGCGCCGCACCATCAACAAGTATAGCTATGAATATTACACCTTAGATGAACCGAGCGTCCCAGATGCCGAATACGACAGATTGATGCAGGAGCTGATTGCGATCGAGGATGAGCACCCAGACCTCAGAACGCCTGACTCTCCTACGCAGCGCGTCGGCGGAGCCGTGCTTGAAGCGTTTCAGAAAGTCACCCACGGCACACCGATGCTCAGTCTGGGCAATGCCTTTAATGCTGATGATCTTCGTGATTTCGACCGCCGTGTGCGCCAAGCCGTCGGCGACGATGTGGCGTATAATGTGGAGCTGAAAATAGACGGTCTTGCTGTTTCTCTCCGTTATGAAGACGGCTATTTTGTCAGAGGAGCCACAAGAGGTGACGGAACGACGGGAGAGGATATTACGGAGAATCTGAAGACGATTCGCAATATCCCCCTCAAAATGAACCGTGAGCTGTCGATCGAAGTGCGCGGTGAGGCGTATATGCCGAAGCGTTCGTTTGAAGCACTCAATGAGGAACGGATTAAAAATGAGGAAGAACCGTTCGCCAATCCGCGAAATGCCGCGGCAGGATCTCTTAGACAGCTCGATCCGAAAATTGCAGCGAAACGAAACCTCGATATCTTCGTCTACAGTATAGCGGAGCTTGACGAGATGGGTGTGGAGACGCAAAGCCAAGGGCTTGATTTTCTCGACGAACTCGGATTTAAAACGAATCAGGAACGAAAAAAATGCGGCGACATAGAAGAAGTCATTACGCTGATCGATGAGCTTCAGGCGAAGCGCGCTGACCTGCCGTATGAAATAGACGGCATTGTTATTAAAGTCGATTCTCTCGATCAACAGGAGGAGCTCGGTTTTACGGCGAAAAGCCCGCGCTGGGCCATCGCGTATAAGTTTCCTGCTGAAGAGGTCGTGACGAAGCTTCTCGATATCGAATTAAATGTCGGCAGAACGGGTGTGATCACGCCGACCGCGATTCTTGAACCGGTAAAAGTTGCCGGCACAACGGTCTCAAGAGCATCCCTTCATAACGAAGATTTAATTAAAGAGAAGGACATTCGGATTTTGGATAAGGTTGTCGTCAAAAAAGCGGGCGATATCATCCCGGAAGTTGTGAATGTCCTCGTTGAACAGCGCACAGGAGAAGAAAAGGAATTCAGCATGCCGACGGAATGTCCTGAATGCGGCAGTGAGCTCGTCCGGATCGAAGGAGAAGTGGCGCTTCGCTGCATTAACCCTGAATGTCCGGCGCAAATCCGGGAAGGGCTGATCCATTTCGTTTCCCGCAATGCCATGAACATTGATGGGCTCGGCGAACGAGTGATCACACAGCTGTTTGAGGAAAACCTTGTCCGCAATGTGGCAGATTTATATAAGCTGACGAAGGAACGAGTCATCCAGCTCGAGCGCATGGGCGAAAAGTCCACTGAAAACCTGATCAGTTCCATCCAAAAATCAAAAGAAAATTCGTTAGAGCGCCTGCTTTTTGGGCTTGGCATCCGTTTTATCGGATCAAAGGCCGCAAAGACGCTTGCCATGCATTTTGAAAGCTTGGAGAACCTGAAAAAAGCCTCTAAAGAGGAACTTCTCGCGGTAGATGAAATCGGTGAAAAAATGGCTGATGCTGTGATCACCTATTTTCATAAAGAAGAAATGCTCGAACTCTTGAATGAACTTCAGGAGCTGGGCGTAAACACGCTCTACAAAGGCCCGAAAAAAGTAAAAGCAGAGGACAGCGATTCTTACTTTGCCGGTAAAACAATTGTTCTGACAGGAAAGCTGGAAGAGCTGTCAAGAAACGAAGCCAAAGCGCAAATCGAAGCGCTGGGCGGAAAGCTGACTGGAAGCGTCAGCAAAAACACAGACTTAGTCATCGCCGGAGAAGCGGCGGGAAGCAAGCTGACAAAAGCACAAGAGCTGAACATTGAAGTGTGGAATGAAGAACAGTTAATGGGAGAGCTAAAGAAATAAGAGGAGTGTTTTCTATTGAAAAAGACGTTGGCATTGGCGGCAACGGCGGCAGTATTAATGCTGTCTGCCTGCTCGTCAGGTTTTGGGGGGGAGAAGGAGGAAGAGATTACGCAAAAGACGGCGAAATCGTCAGAAAAAGCGATTGTCCCGAAATATAATATCTCTGACTCCTATTACAAAATGGTGCTGCCGTTTAAGGCAGGCAAAGCGCGCGGATTAACAACGGAACAGCTGAACACTAGGCTGGACATTGACGAGTTTGAAACAGGGCTGATGCGTCTTGCCCAAGATTCTTTCTCGACTGACGATTATCTGTTCCAAGAAGGACAATATTTAGATGAGGATACAGTATTAAGCTGGCTGGCACGGAAAAAAACGGGCTCTGATTTGAAAAAAGCCGAAAAAGAAGATAAGAACTTCAAAAATGAAGGCTTGAACCCGGCGCTCCCGAGTTCTGGTTCGACAGAAGAAAAGAACGAAAGCAGCCCGATTTATTTAGCATCCATGCTTGAGCACGATTATTTAGTCAGAAAAGACAAAAATTCTATCCAGCTTGGCGGCGTCATGATCGGACTTGCGTTAAACTCAGTGTATTACTATCGTGAAAAAACTGGCGACCCGCAAAAAGAAGTGGAGATTAAGGACAGCACGCTTCGCCAGCAGGGAGAAAAAATTGCACAGGAGGTTATTAACCGCCTCCGCAAAAAAGATAACTTGAAGAATGTGCCGATTACCGTCGCGCTTTATAAGCAGGCGTCAAAAACATCGATTGTGCCGGGGAACTTCATCGCCAAAACAGAGGTCAAAGCAGGCTCTACTGATATCTCAAATTGGGATGACATCAATGAAAAATATGTATTCTATCCGGCAGATACAACCACAGCAGAAAAATACCCGGATGACACCGAGGTCTTTAAGCGGTTCAAAAACTCAATTGAAGAATATTTCCCGAACTATACAGGCGTTGTCGGTACAGCGCTGTATGAAAATGATGAAATGAAGAAAATGAAGATTGACATACCAATGCAATTCTACGGAAAAAGTGAAGTTGTCGCGTTTACCCAGTTCTTAACGGGTGAAGTGATGGACTACTACTCTAAGAGCTCAGTTGATGTCGAAGTCAATATCACGTCCTCAGACGGACAGGAAGCGGTCATTATCCGCAATGCTGGAGATAAAGAGCCGACTGTTCACATTTATGACTGATAGAAAACCCTTGTGCCATATTGGCACAAGGGTTTTTATGTTACAATTAACAGGAAAAGGGAAAATATTTCCGCTTCTGCCGAAACAAAAATCAAGGGGAGGTATGTTGATGCTGGAAATCGTGTGAAAACAATCATTATCAAATCTATAGCAATGAAAGGATGTTAAATGTGCATAAAGATATCAAAAAAATATTTCATGAAGAGCAGGTTTTGGCAGAAGCTGCAGCGAGATACGGTTTCTCAAAAGATCAGGTGCGTTTTCTGGCTGATGCGGAAAACTATGTATATGAATGTATGAAAGACAACCAACCTTATATTTTAAAGATTACCCATACGATTCGGAGATCTTCTGATTATATAATGGGAGAGATGGAATGGCTCCGTCACCTTGCAATAGGGGGAATTTCAGTAGCCAAACCGCTCCCGTCGCTGAACGGAAAAGACGTAGAAGCAGTGCCGGACGGAAACGGCGGGTCATTTTTATTGAGAGTGTATGAGAAAGCGCCGGGGCAAAAAGTGGATGAATCGGACTGGAATGAAACGCTATTTTATGAGCTTGGCAGATACACAGGCAGCATGCACAGCCTGACAAAAAGCTACAAATTGAGCAATCCCGCTTTCAAAAGACAGGAATGGGATGAAGAGGAGCAATTAAAGCTGAGAAAATATGTGCCTGAAGATCAGATAAAGGTGTTTCAGCAAGCCGATTCTTTGATGAATGAACTGCGGAGGCTCCCGAAAAGCCAGGACAGCTACGGCTTGGTGCATGCGGATCTGCACCACGGCAATTTTAACTGGGATCATGGCAAAATCACGGCATTTGATTTTGATGATATCGGCTACAACTGGTTTGTTAACGATATTAGCATTCTTCTCTACAATGTCCTGTGGTATCCTGTTGTGCCATATGATGATAAAACTGCGTTTACAGAAGAATTTATGACGCATTTTATGAAAGGGTACTGGGAGGAAAATGAGCTTGATCCTGCATGGCTGATGATAATACCTGATTTCCTCCGCCTTCGCCATATGCTGATTTACGGATTGCTGCATCAGATGTTTGACCTTAACACAATAGGAGAAGAGGAAAAAGAAATGCTGGCCGGTTTCAGAAGAGATATAGAGAATGGCACGCCGATTACCGCATTTGATTTTTCAGCACTGGTGTAGATAGAAAAAGCCAATGGGATTCCAGTCCCATTGGCTTTTATAATGTATCACACTTCACGCCGACTACGCCTTCAATGGCTTTAATGTCATAGTAGACGTCGGTCGTGTATCTGTTTTTATGGACGCGGACCTTCACTTCCATAATTGGAAAATCCTTTTCGCCCAGGTCGTCGATCCGAACGGAGTGTGCTTTGATATCTCTTCTTTTCATTTCTTTTAAAATCTCTGTCATTTTGTCTTTATCAGAAAGCGACATTCTGATGCGGATGTCTTTTTCCTGCAGGCGGTCGGGGCCGATTTTTCTGACCACCCATGGGAGAAATTCCACGCTGATCAGGATGAACAGAAGACTGGCAAACGCTTCTTTATAAAAACCGGCTCCCGTAGCCAGCCCGAGCCCCGCTGCCCCCCAGATCATGGCCGATGTCGTCAGGCCGGAAATGACATCATTGCTTTTTCGCAGGATGACACCGGCTCCGATAAACCCGACGCCGGAGATGATTTGTGCCGGCAGACGAAGCGGATCCATCATGATGCGGTAGTATTTAGGGAAATGATATGCCGCATTAATACTGACGATCGTCAGCATGCATGAGCTGACTGCGATGACAATACAGGTTTTTAATCCGAGCGGCTTATTTTTTAATTCGCGTTCAAGCCCGATGACCATGCCAATCAATGTGGCAATGCCCAATTTCAATAAAATATCTGGATCAATATACCAGCTCAACAGCAACTTCCCCCTTCTCTATGGTGTTTTTAAATAAATATGATTTTCTCACAGTATTTATAGCAAAACAAGAGCACAAAAGCCACCAAGCTGCGCTTGATGGCTTATTGCTTACTTTTTGCGTTTTAACAGCTTTTCCATGACACCGAATAATCGGTAAGAGGCTTTTGCAGGACGTTTTGTGATCATGCTGACAATGATGCCGGCAATCATACTGAGAATAAACCCAGGGATGATTTCGTACACACCGGTTGATTTTGCCAGGCCGGTTGTAATCCAGATCAACACGGTCGCAGCCCCGACAATCATGGCAGCAAGCGCGCCCCATTCGTTCATTCGCTTCCAGTACAGACTGAGCAGAATCGCAGGCCCGAAAGCTGAACCGAAGCCGGCCCAAGCGTATCCGACCAAATCAAGAATGGTGCTGCTCGGATTCAATGATAAGAGAACCGCAATAACGGCGATCGCTAACACGGACAGACGCCCGATCATGACCAATTCTTTATCAGAAGCTTTTCGTCTGAAAAACGTCCGGTATAAATCCTCTGTCACTGCACTTGCTGTGACCAAGAGCTGCGAGGAGATGGAACTCATGATGGCAGCCAAAATAGCTGATAATAAGAACCCAGTAATTAAAGGGTGGAACAAGATTTTAGAGAAGATAATGAATATCATCTCCGGATCTTTTACAGCAACTCCGAATTTATGGGCATAAGCAACACCAACCAAACCTGTCAAGACAGAACCGAGAACTGAAATGATCATCCAGCTCATGCCGATTCGGCGCGCAGGCTTTAAATCTTTTATATTTTTAATGGCCATAAATCGGACGATAATATGAGGCTGGCCGTAGTAGCCTAAGCCCCAGGCTAAATAGGAAATAATGCTAATGACGCTCGCGCCTTTAAAAATATCCAATAAATGTGGGTTAACAGCGCCGATTTCATGGAAAGTCGGAGCAACGCCGCCCACGTGGGTAAAAGCAACGATCGGCACAAGCACTAGTGCTGCAAACATGATCGCACCCTGCACGAAGTCAGTCAAACTGACAGCAAGGAAACCGCCAAACAGTGTGTATAACACGACAACCGCGGTAGTCAGAAGCAATCCTAATTTGTAATCCGCGCCAAAGGCAGATTCAAACAGCCGTCCGCCGGATACCATACCGGAAGAGGTATACAATGTGAAAAAGATCATAATGACCAAAGCAGATACGATTTTCAGCAGTGATGAAGAATGCTGGAATCGTTTATCAAAGAAATCAGGAATCGTAATCGCATCATCTGCCGCTTCCGTATAAGCACGCAGCCTTGGAGCCAGCAGCAAGTAATTTGAGTACGCTCCGATTGTAAGACCTAAAGCAAGCCATAAGGTGGACAGCCCTGTCGCAAACATCGCGCCGGGAACACCCATCAGCATCCATCCGCTCATATCGGCCGCACCGGCAGACAAAGCAGTAACGAATGGTCCGAGGCCTCTTCCTCCAAGCATGTAATCATTGATGTCAGTGGTTTTCTTGAATGCATACCAGCCGATTAACAGCATGGCAATAAAGTAAATTCCTAAAGATATAATAATTTCAATACTCACGTTTTACCCTCTCTTCATTTCTAATAATGTTGCATCACCTCTCAAATTGATGGTGCCAGTTAAGCAGCCTGGCGTAAGTGCAAAACAAAAGAAATTCTTTTGCGGGTGCACTTGGTAACTTAACCTAACAAAGTATTCCCGGCCATTCAAGCAATGAAACCTTGATCATGAGCGAGAAATACCGTTGCAAACCTAGAAGGGAATAAAGAATAAAACGCTTTCAAAAAATAATTAAAGTAAAAATATTCAGAAAAATGTTTCGTTTCTCCTTCTCCTCATTTTAGTATAAAATATATAGGGTATTGTTTCGAAAACACAGGCCTGTCTCAAGGCGTTTTGTTGCTTTAAAGGGCTTGTTTTTGATATGATCAGTATTATATGACTTAACGGAGAAATATGTGGAGGTGGATCATATGTCACGAATTTCAATAGAAGAAGTAAAGCACGTTGCGCACCTTGCAAGACTTGCGATTACTGAAGAAGAAGCAAAAATGTTCACTGAACAGCTCGACAGTATCATTTCATTTGCCGAGGAGCTTAATGAGGTTAACACAGACAATGTGGAGCCTACAACTCACGTGCTGAAAATGAAAAATGTCATGAGAGAAGATGAAGCGGGTAAAGGTCTTCCGGTTGAGGATGTCATGAAAAATGCGCCTGACCATAAAGACGGCTATATTCGTGTGCCATCAATTCTGGACTAGAGGAGGGACACAAGAATGTCATTATTTGATCATAAAATCACAGAATTAAAACAGCTCATACATAAAAAAGAGATTAAGATTTCTGATCTGGTTGATGAATCTTATAAACGCATCCAAGCGGTTGATGATAAGGTACAAGCCTTTTTGGCATTAGATGAAGAAAGAGCGCGCGCATACGCGAAGGAGCTTGATGAGGCGGTTGACGGGCGTTCTGAGCACGGTCTTCTTTTCGGTATGCCGATCGGCGTAAAAGATAATATCGTAACAAAAGGGCTGCGCACAACATGCTCCAGCAAAATTCTCGAAAACTTTGATCCGATCTATGACGCTACTGTCGTTCAGCGCCTTCAAGACGCTGAAGCGGTCACAATCGGAAAACTGAACATGGACGAATTCGCCATGGGGTCATCTACCGAAAACTCTGCTTACAAGCTGACGAAAAACCCTTGGAACCTGGAGACAGTTCCCGGCGGTTCAAGCGGCGGATCTGCGGCTGCGGTTGCTGCAGGAGAAGTTCCGTTTTCTCTTGGATCTGACACAGGCGGCTCCATCCGTCAGCCGGCATCTTTCTGCGGCGTTGTCGGATTAAAACCTACATACGGACGTGTATCTCGTTACGGCCTGGTCGCATTTGCGTCTTCATTAGACCAAATCGGACCGATTACACGTACGGTTGAGGATAACGCGTTTTTACTTCAAGCGATTTCCGGCGTAGACAAAATGGACTCCACGAGTGCAAATGTGGACGTGCCTGATTTTCTTTCTTCATTAACTGGAGACATCAAAGGACTGAAAATCGCCGTTCCGAAAGAATACCTTGGTGAAGGTGTCGGCAAAGAAGCAAGAGAATCTGTCTTGGCAGCGCTGAAAGTCCTTGAAGGTCTCGGCGCTACATGGGAAGAAGTGTCTCTTCCGCACAGTAAATACGCTCTTGCGACATATTACCTGCTGTCATCTTCTGAAGCGTCAGCGAACCTTGCACGCTTTGACGGCATCCGCTACGGCTACCGCACAGACAATGCGGATAACCTGATCGACCTTTACAAGCAAACGCGCGCTGAAGGTTTTGGAAATGAAGTCAAACGCCGCATCATGCTTGGAACGTTTGCTTTAAGCTCAGGCTACTACGATGCGTACTACAAAAAAGCGCAAAAAGTGCGTACGTTGATTAAGAAGGATTTCGAAGACGTATTTGAAAAATATGATGTTATTGTTGGACCGACTACACCGACACCTGCGTTTAAAATCGGTGAAAACACGAAGGATCCGCTCACAATGTACGCAAACGATATCTTAACGATTCCGGTCAACCTTGCCGGCGTACCGGGAATCAGCGTGCCATGCGGATTAGCAGACGGACTTCCGCTCGGCCTGCAAATCATCGGAAAACACTTTGATGAAAGCACTGTATACCGCGTTGCTCATGCATTTGAACAAGCGACAGACCATCATAAAGCAAAACCTGAACTGTAAGGGGTGAAAAGAATTGAACTTTGAAACGGTAATCGGACTTGAAGTCCACGTTGAGTTAAAAACAAAATCAAAAATTTTCTCAAGCTCTCCAACGCCATTCGGCGCGGAGGCGAACACGCAGACTAGCGTCATTGACCTCGGATATCCGGGCGTCCTGCCTGTTCTGAACAAAGAAGCCGTTGAATTCGCAATGAAAGCCGCTATGGCGCTCAACTGTGAGATCGCAACGGATACGAAGTTTGACCGCAAAAACTATTTCTATCCTGACAACCCGAAAGCGTATCAGATTTCTCAATTTGATAAGCCAATCGGCGAAAACGGCTGGATCGAAATTGAAGTCGGCGGCAAAACAAAACGCATCGGCATCACGCGCCTTCACCTTGAAGAGGATGCCGGAAAGCTGACGCATACGGGCGACGGCTATTCTCTTGTTGACTTCAACCGCCAGGGAACGCCGCTTGTTGAGATCGTATCAGAGCCGGATATCCGCACGCCGGAAGAAGCGTACGCGTATCTTGAAAAGCTGAAATCCATCATCCAATATACAGGCGTTTCTGACTGTAAAATGGAAGAAGGCTCACTTCGCTGTGACGCCAATATCTCTCTTCGTCCGATCGGCCAAGAGGAATTCGGCACAAAAACAGAATTGAAAAACTTGAACTCCTTTGCGTTTGTTCAAAAAGGCCTTGAGCATGAAGAAAAACGCCAGGAGCAGGTTCTTCTTTCCGGCGGCGTCATCCAGCAAGAAACTCGCCGTTATGATGAAGCAACGAAGAAAACCATTCTTATGCGTGTCAAAGAGGGATCTGACGACTACCGTTACTTCCCAGAGCCGGATCTAGTGGAGCTCTACATTGATGATGAATGGAAGGAACGCGTAAAAGCAAGCATTCCTGAGCTTCCGGATGAGCGCCGCAAGCGTTATATCGAAGAGCTTGGCTTGCCTGCATATGACGCGATGGTTCTGACGCTGACAAAAGAAATGGCTGATTTCTTCGAAGAAACCGTTCAAAAAGGCGCTGAAGCTAAACAAGCGTCTAACTGGCTGATGGGTGAAGTGTCAGCTTACCTAAACGCAGAACAAAAAGAGCTTGCCGATGTTGCCCTGACACCTGAAGGCCTTGCCGGCATGATCAAATTGATTGAAAAAGGAACCATTTCTTCTAAGATCGCGAAGAAAGTGTTTAAAGAATTGATTGAAAAAGGCGGCGACGCTGAGAAGATTGTGAAAGAGAAAGGCCTTGTTCAGATTTCTGACGAAGGCGTGCTTCTGAAGCTTGTCACTGAGGCACTTGACAACAATCCTCAATCAATCGAAGACTTTAAAAACGGAAAAGACCGTGCGATCGGCTTCTTAGTCGGACAGATTATGAAAGCGTCCAAAGGACAAGCCAACCCGCCGATGGTCAACAAAATTCTGCTTGAAGAAATTAAAAAACGCTAATAAAAAAGCAGCCCTTAGAGGCTGCTTTTTTTATAGTCAAATCGAGATAAAGACAGAGATGAGGGCCCGAAGCCTTTCAACTTCTTTGTCGCTGGTTCCGGTCAAATTGGACAGCATGCCTTTAATAATCGGCTTGCGCGGTTTATCCTGAGTCAATTCTTCCTCGATAACATCAAGTGACACGGTGATATCCTCGGGCAGCGTGCCGTTTTCTTTCACTTTCTGAATGTCCTCAAGCAGCTGGTCTTTCTCCGCAGGCATCGGGTTGAAAATGTCTTTTGGCACAATCGGATTGAGTGCTGAACGGCTCAGCCCCTGTACAAGATCATCCAGTCTTTCAATAATAAAGGCTGAAATTTCTTCTGCATCGATATTAAGCTCACCGTTAAATACCATCACGTTCATATAGGAATGCACAATGCCTCTTGCCATAATGGACAGATCTGCGACATACCGCTCGATTCCTTTTCCATAGGACGACAGCAAGGCGTTCCGGTACAGCTTATCCGTCTCCATGGTTACTTTGTAAAAGTATTGCTTGATTTCTTGATTTTCCGGAATGATATTTTCGGTAAGCAAAAGTACGATAAAATCTTTATGATCACGAAAATCCTCAAATTGAGCGCCAATTTGTTTTTTCAAAACTTCTTTAGGCGGCTTTCCAGCAAGAATTTCTTCTATATTTTTCATTTTGTTCATAGACATACCGATATAATATTCACAGGCAGATAACAGCAGCGCTTCTTTCGATTTGAAGTGCAAATAAAAAGCGCCCTTCGAAATGCCGCATTCACTGGCGATTTCTTGGATCGTCGTAGCTGCGAATCCTTTTTTCGCAAATAAACGAATGCTGGTTTTTATGATTCTCTCTTTTTTTTCATTCATGACGTGCTTCCCCTTAATCCTTGAAAAATTTAGTAAAATTTTCTGGTATATGAGTTGACGTTGTTGCGTTATAACGTTTAGTATTATATAGAATGACCAGTCAGTCAATAAAAAATGTAATGGAGGATATGATGAACCACGTTATTAATTTCGTTCTGAAAAACAAATTCGCCGTATGGCTGATGACGATTATTGTAACGGCAGCCGGCTTGTATGCGGGTATGAATATGAAGCAAGAGTCTATTCCTGACGTGAATATGCCTTACTTGACGATCAGCACGACATATCCGGGTGCGACACCAAGCCAAGTGGCTGATGAAGTGACCAAACCGGTTGAACAAGCCGTGCAGAACTTGGACGGTGTCAGCGTTGTGACGTCGACGTCCTATGAAAACGCATCGTCGGTCATGATTGAATATGATTATGAGAAAGATATGGACAAAGCGAAAACAGAAGCAGCTGAAGCGTTAGAAAACGTCAACCTGCCTGATGACGCGAAGGATCCGGAGATTTCACGCTACAGCTTGAACTCATTCCCGATTCTGACGTTAAGTGTGTCCAGTGATAAAGATAACCTGCAAGAGCTGACGAAAAAAGTGGAGGACAGCCTCGTTTCTAAGCTTGAAGGCATAGAAGGCGTTGCGTCCGTCCAAGTATCGGGCCAGCAGGTGGAAGAGGTTGAATTCTCTTTCAAAGAAGACAAACTGAAGGAATACGGCCTTGATGAAGATACTGTGAAGAAAGTGATTCAAGGTTCAGATGTGACAACTCCGCTTGGATTGTACACATTCGGAAATGAAGAAAAATCTGTCGTCGTCAGCGGCGATATTGAAACAATTAAAGATTTGAAGAATATGAGAATCCCGACGGCATCAGCTTCAAGTGCAGGCAGCAGTGCAGCATCTCAAGCGGCGGCGCAGAGTGCACAGGCAGCCCAAAGCGCACAAGCGGCAGCACAGGCGCAGCAAAGCGCAAGCACAGCAGTGCCGACGGTCAAGCTTTCTGACATTGCTACAATTAAAGATGTGAAAAAAGCTGAATCCGTTTCACGCACAAATGGCAAAGACAGCATTGGCATCAACATCGTCAAAGCAAACGATGCGAATACGGTAGAGGTTGCCGACAATGTCAAAGCTGAGCTGAAGAAGTTCAAAGAAGACCATAAAGGCTTCAATTACAGCGCAACTCTCGACATGGCGGAGCCGATCACACAGTCAGTTGACACGATGTTAAGCAAAGCCATCTTCGGTGCTATTTTTGCGATTGTGATTATTCTCTTATTCTTAAGAGATATCAAATCAACATTAATTTCTGTTGTTTCAATTCCATTATCATTGCTGATCGCACTCCTTGTGCTGCAGCAGCTTGATATCACATTGAATATTATGACGCTCGGCGCAATGACCGTTGCCATCGGACGTGTAGTCGATGACTCCATCGTTGTGATCGAGAACATTTATCGCCGAATGAGACTCAAAGACGAGCCGCTCCGCGGAAAAGCCTTGGTTCGTGAAGCGACGAAGGAAATGTTTAAACCGATCATGTCATCAACGATTGTGACAATTGCGGTATTCCTGCCGCTCGCACTTGTAGGCGGACAAATCGGTGAGTTGTTTATTCCGTTTGCCTTAACAATTGTTTTTGCGCTTGCCGCATCCCTGGTGATTTCAATCACGCTTGTGCCGATGCTCGCACACAGCCTGTTCAAAAAATCATTAACGGGCGCGCCGATTAAAGCGAAAGAACACAAACCTGGCAGACTTGCAAACATCTATAAAAAAGTATTGAACTGGGCGCTGAGCCACAAATGGATCACGTCTATCATCGCTGTTCTGATGCTCCTTGGAAGCTTGTTCCTCGTACCGTTAATCGGTGCCAGCTACCTGCCGTCCGAGGAAGAAAAAACGATGCAGCTCACATACAGCCCAGAACCGGGTGAAACGAAAAAAGAAGCCGAAAATGAAGCTGAAAAAGCGGAAAAAATCCTGCTTGACCGCAAGCATGTCGATACGGTTCAGTATTCATTAGGCTCTGGCAGCCCGCTTGCCGGAGGAGATTCTAACGGTGCGTTATTCTATATCAAATATGAAAGCGACACACCTGACTTTGATAAAGAAAAAGATAACGTTCTGAAGGAAATCCAAAAGCAATCTGACCGCGGAGAATGGAAGTCACAGGACTTCAGCTCTTCAGGCAATAACAACGAATTAACATATTATGTGTATGGCGATTCTGAAAACGATATTAAAGACACGGTCAAAGATATTGAAAAAATCATGAAGGATGAAAAGGATCTGAAAAACGTAAACTCAGGCCTTTCCAGCACATATGATGAGTACACATTTGTCGCTGACCAAGAAAAACTAAGCAAACTCGGTTTAACTGCGTCTCAAATTTCTCAGGCCTTAATGTCACAAACATCACAAGAACCGCTCACCACCGTGAAAAAAGACGGCAAAGAGCTTGATGTGAACATTAAGACAGAAAAAGACGAGTATAAGAGTGTGAAAGATTTAGAGAATAAAAAGATCACTTCCGCGACTGGCCAGGAAGTCAAAATCGGCGATGTGGCAAAAGTGAAAGAAGGATCAACATCAGATACCGTGTCAAAACGTGACGGAAAAGTCTATGCGGATGTCACAGGTGAGGTTACATCTGACAATGTCACAGCCGTATCAGCTGCTATCCAGAAGAAAATTGATAAGCTTGACCATCCTGATAACGTATCGATTGATACAGGCGGCGTATCAGCGGATATCGCTGATTCCTTCACGAAGCTCGGTTTAGCGATGCTGGCAGCAATAGCGATCGTTTACCTTGTGCTCGTGATTACCTTCGGCGGAGCACTAGCGCCATTTGCGATTCTGTTCTCATTGCCGTTCACCGTCATCGGTGCCCTGGTCGGACTTTACGTATCAGGTGAAACGATCAGTCTGAACGCAATGATCGGTATGCTCATGCTGATCGGTATCGTTGTCACGAATGCAATTGTCTTAATTGACCGCGTGATTCATAAGGAAGCGGAAGGCCTGTCTACGAGAGAAGCGCTCCTGGAAGCCGGCTCTACACGACTCCGTCCGATCCTGATGACAGCCATTGCGACAATCGGCGCCTTGATTCCATTAGCCCTCGGCTTCGAAGGCGGAAGCCAGGTCATTTCAAAAGGACTCGGCGTCACGGTTATCGGCGGTTTAATCAGTTCAACGCTTCTGACGCTCTTGATCGTGCCAATCGTATATGAAGTATTGGCGAAGTTCCGCAAGAAAAAACCGGGAACGGAAGAAGAGTAAAAAAACTAAAAGCCTCAGCTCTGCTGAGGCTTTTGTGCGTTTTCACCTGTAAGATTATGTACATTTTGTTGCGATTTTTTTAACTCATAGTATAATTAAAGGTTGTTAGTGTAAAAATGGATCGGATACTCTTAAGTAGGATGATGAGATAATGAAACGTGCACGCATAATATACAATCCGACTTCAGGACGGGAGATCTTTAAAAAGCATCTTGCCCAGGTCCTGCAAAAATTTGAACAAGCCGGCTATGAAACCTCCACCCATGCGACGACATGCGCAGGAGACGCTACACACGCTGCCAAGGAAGCGGCATTGCGTGAGTTTGACCTGATCATTGCGGCAGGCGGAGACGGAACGATCAACGAGGTCGTCAACGGGCTTGCGCCTTTAGACAACCGTCCGACACTCGGTGTGATTCCAGTCGGCACCACGAACGACTTCGCCAGAGCGCTCGGAATCCCACGCGAGGATATTTTAAAAGCGGCAGATACGGTCATTAACGGCGTCGCCCGCCCGATTGATATCGGACAGGTCAACGGCCAATATTTTATCAATATCGCCGGCGGAGGCCGCCTGACGGAGCTGACGTACGACGTGCCAAGCAAACTGAAAACGATGCTCGGCCAGCTTGCTTATTATTTAAAAGGAATGGAAATGCTGCCTTCACTTCGTCCGACAGAAGTCGAGATTGAATATGACGGCAAGCTGTTTCAAGGTGAAATCATGCTGTTTTTGGTCACGCTGACAAACTCCGTCGGCGGGTTCGAAAAGCTCGCGCCGGATTCCAGCCTGAATGACGGCATGTTTGATTTGATGATACTAAAGAAAGCAAACCTTGCTGAATTTATCAGGGTCGCCACGATGGCGCTTCGCGGCGAACACATCAACGACCAGCACATTATTTATACAAAAGCGAACCGCGTGAAAGTCAATGTATCAGAAAAGATGCAGCTGAACCTGGACGGCGAGTACGGCGGCATGCTGCCGGGCGAATTCGTGAATCTGTATCGGCACATTCACGTCGTCATGCCGAAGGAGAAAGCGGAACAGCTGGATGACTAAAACTTGGCTTTGTAAGCCAAGCTCAGAATGTTGACAAAATCCTAAAACAGTTTTCGTTTTAGGATTTTGTCATCTTTTCAGCGTGATTGGAAACCTTTGAAGTCTAGGAAGGGCGAGCATTGGAGCGTACTTCCGCAGGATGCGTTGACAGCGGCGTTTGAGCAGGACGCTCTAGTTTTTAGCCGCTGGTCTTTTTTCGTGAGCACCGAAGCACAGGACTGACAACGAATGCGAAGGTTTGCCTACACGCTGAAACTTGGCTTGAATAGGCCAAGTTTTTCTTTCGCTTAAAACAAGAGGTGAACATACATGAAAATGAAACCCCCAGTAGAAAAAAACGAATACTACGACGTGACATTTGAGGATTTGACACATGAAGGAGCGGGCGTCGCAAAGGTGCAGGGCTTCCCGATCTTCGTGCAGAACGCCCTGCCGGAGGAAAAAGCCCAGATCAAAGTCACACGCGTCAAAAAAGGGTTCGCCTTCGGCCGCCTGATCGAGCTGAAGGAAGAAAGCCCGCACAGAACAGATGCCCCATGCCCAATTTACAAGCAATGCGGCGGCTGCCAGCTCCAGCACATGACCTACGAAGGCCAGCTCTTGTTTAAACAGAAACAAGTCAAAGACGTCTTAGAACGCATCGGCAAGCTGGACCTGTCCAACGTCACCGTACACCCGACACTCGGCATGGAAGACCCGTGGAACTATAGAAACAAAGCGCAGGTGCCGGTAGGAGAATGGGAAGGCGGACTCGTCGCCGGATTTTATCAGCAAAGAAGCCATGACATCATCGACATGAGCGCCTGCCTGATCCAGCAATCCAAAAACGACGAAGCTGTCCAAGCTGTCAAAGACATTTGCGCCAAATACGGTGTCAAAGCCTACAACGAAGAACGCCACAAAGGCTGGCTCCGCCACATCATGGTCAGATACGGCGTGGTTACAGGCGAAATGATGATCGTCTTCATCACAAGAACAAACGACTTCCCGCACAAAGCGAAGATCATCGAAGACATCACAGCGCAATTCCCGCACGTCAAATCCATCGTGCAAAACATCAACCCGAACAAAACAAACGTCATCTTCGGAAACGAAACAAACGTCATCTGGGGCGAAGAATACATCTACGACCTCATCGGAGACGTCAAATTCGCCATCTCCGCCAGATCATTCTACCAGGTCAACCCGGAGCAGACAAAAGTGCTCTACGACAAAGCGCTGGAGTACGCAGAGCTTCAAGGGGAAGAAATCGTCATCGACGCCTACTGCGGCATCGGAACGATTTCTCTCTTCCTGGCAAAGCAGGCGAAAAAAGTGTACGGAGTAGAGATTGTGCCGGAAGCGATTGAAGACGCAAAACGAAACGCAGAATTAAACGGCATTACAAACGCAGAGTTCGCGGTCGGAGAAGCGGAAACCGTGATACCAAAATGGTATGAAGAAGGCATTGCAGCCGATACGCTAGTCGTCGACCCGCCAAGAAAAGGCTGCGACGAAGCCCTCCTGCGGACAATTGTGGAGATGAAACCGAAGCGGGTGGTGTACGTATCCTGTAATCCTGGCACGCTGGCGAGAGATTTGCGGGTGCTTGAGGATGGCGGGTATGCGACGCGCGAAGTGCAGCCTGTGGATATGTTTCCGCATACGAATCATGTGGAGTGTGTGGCTGTGCTTAAACTTAGAGAAGGCAACTAACCCTTGGGGGTTGTTGCCTTTTTTGATTGTTATAACTGGAAAGGCTAAACTTCATGGTTTTTCTTGAATAATTTTATAGTTAGATCACTAATTTTAGATATACCACTCAAGTGAGGTCATCGTTTTGTGGATTTCAAGCAGAAGTTAATCAGCATCTTGAACATCAACATTCTATCACCTTGTCACCTATTTCTTCAGAAAAAGAGACACAGCCTAAGCTGCGTCTTGTCCTTAACCAAGCGTTCCGTTTTCTGCAATCGTCATTTCCTTGTCAAAGATGGCTTTGTCTGCTAGGGAGTTCGTTGAATCGTTTGCAGCTTTGCTTGTCATGTTTCTGGATGCTACGTTTACTTCATTTCCTAAGGAAGAACTGATAAAGCTTACACCGATCAAAGCAATTACAGCGCACAAAGTCAGTTTAAATTTCATACAAACAATCCCCTCTCTGAATTTGTTTGCGGGCATGAACCATCTTTTTGAAACAGATAACAGAATCATCCATCTGCCCAATTTCAGTATAAAACTTTGCGGCTAATAATGCCAACTCTTCCATATAAGGATATCCTTGGGATGTCTCTAATTTGTTGAAAACATTTAATAAAATGGATGCTTCTCCTTTTTTGATAAACAGCGCCTGCAATCCTTCAAACATGATTTTAAATAGGTTATCGCCGAATTTACATGCGAAGCGTACGCCTTTTCTGAAACAATCCATTGCTTGGTCTTGTTTATGTTGAAGAAAATAAATTAAGGCTAAATCGTGGTAAGCTTGTGTCAAGTTGTTGAAATTTGATTTTTTAAATTGGAGTATCGATTTCTCCATATATTTTGCTGCTTTCGTCAATTCGCCCATTTTAAGGTAACAATTTCCGATATTGAATAAAGCTTGGCCGTAAATCCGCTTGTTTTTGCTTTCAAGCAGTCGTGCGCCTTTTAGCGCCTGCTCGAGGTGAGGGAGTGCCTTTTCATGACTTTCTGAATCGTCGTAGTTACCTGCGATCACAAAATGGCATTGTATGCGGCGGACTGAGTAAAGATCGTGCGTTTTATAGATGTTATACGCCTGAGAAGAATAGTGCATGGATACGTGGGTTTGTTTCATATGATAAAACACTTCAGCCATTTTAAAATAAAATTCCGCCCGCTCAATTTCATCTGAAATATAGGGAATTGTGTTTTCCGCTTTTTGATAGAATGTAATGGCACTTAAGAAATTGCCCTCTTTGAATTCATACATCCCTTGAAAAAAGTAATAGTAGTATTCAACGAGTTTCTCCATCTTTCTGTTGCTGCCTTCAATTCTCTTTAAATATTCTGATAACTCCATTTGGTTTCCTTCAGATGGAATCACATAGTCAATCATAAGCTGATGGCGAAATGCAATGAGCTGATAGTAAATCAAGAGGTCTTGGTCTTCTTCCATGATGTCAATGTCCCGTTCGATCTCAGCTTTAAGCATTTCAGCATCTGTCACATTAAACTTTTGAATATGCCGGTTCCATTCATTAATTTTTATCCCAACGTGCGGAGACGAAATCGTGCCCAAACTTCTCACCCTTCCTCTTCTCACTAATTATGTAAATTTTATCAATACAGAAATTTAATAGGAAGGGGTTGAGCGAACGCAAAAAAAATTTTCGGTGCTGTCCGCAAAAGGGAGTTTGGGTGTTTTGCGTTATATTTGGTTTTGTGAAGGTTAGCGGAAACTCAATTCGTGAAGTTAGGATTGCGGTTATTACGACTGAGTAGTAGTTTCGTCATACTCTTTTAGCAGTTTTTCTGTCTTATGCATTTCTTTGAGCATCGGATTCATGTAGTCGTTAGCTGATTCTAGATATGCTCTTGTCAGAGTATCTAGTTTATTTTTAACTTTAGAGAGGTCTTCTTCGAATTGTTCCTTTGTTGAATGTTGGATAAATTCTTTTGCCTCTTCATATCTTTTTAATATGTTTTTCACCATTGGAGTTGGATTCTTTTGATTGTTTGTTTTTATTGCTGTGATTGTTAAATTAATTTGTTTTATTAATTCTTTTCTTACTGTCAAGGTGATGCTTCTTTTATAAAGTGAGATGAGATAAAAATAAAGCCCTCGAGTAAGAGGGCTTCATAGTTATTTAGAATTTTTTACTTAAACATAGGATACTGCACCAATAAATTTAAATGAATAGTTTTTATCGTTTATTTCTTTCTCCCTGCCGTCATATTCAAAATTATATAAAAGAACAGCAGCATTGATGTGTTCAGGAATTGCGGTACCTACTATTTTCTCAAATCGAGGTAAGATGACACTATCGTACGAACAGCCGCCAATTAGTTCAGATAAATTATTACAATTTTTTTCATGTGCAACTTTTTCTATAAAATCTTCATCTAATTCATCTATATCTATATCAAAATCAATTAAAAATTGGGAAGGAAGAAAATCACCTTCATCCTCATTGTAATCTAATTCAACATATTTACTTAATGATTCATCATCATTTATACTTCCAATCCACAATGATACGAAATTTTGACGTTCCATATTAACCTCCTATTATTTAGTCCTTAATCCTTCTGGCAGTGCTGCCGCTCCACCTTTTAGCCTATAGTTCGCCCAATTATTTAATCTTCGGACAAACATATTATAGTTTAAGGATGAATCAATAATTCCTAGCAATTCATTATGAGCAGCGGTTGAACCCAATCCTCCGTGTTTACCAACTGGATTCACAAACTCGACTTTGTTTATGGCAGTTCTTAAATCTCTAATTTGTTCAGCTGTAACTCCCCAATGTTTGAAAGTAGGGGCCCGAGAAACTAAATGCCATTCGTGCATGCCGCCGGGTGCTCTCAATTGTCTTTCAATTGCTCTTCTAACTTTCTTATCTGTCCAAAGCTCATCAAGTTGCTTCGTTGTTAATGAGTTAAACCAATTATTAAATTCACCACTTTTTACTGTAGGAATTATTGTTTTTCTAGGTTTCTTTATGTTCTGTGTTTTTCTTTCAGTTTTTTGCAATGCATTTGATTTCTGTTCTTCAATTTCTTTTTTCAGAAGCGATGTATTCTTTACATTATGCGTATTCTCAATATCCTGAGCAATCCCTGCAAAAGCGACTTGATTTTTACCTTTTAAAGCACTGCTGAAATCTTTTGTTTTCTGGATCCCTGTCTTTACATGTTTAGTAGTAGCTTTTTCTCCAGCTTCAAGCACTTTATCGATTTTGGCAGCACCTGCTTTACCAAGTTTACTTGTTACTTTCACAACAGAGCCAGCACCTTTTAGTCCGACGAGGCTCCCGACCACATAGGTAATATAATGAGATCGTGAGTATGCATCACCGTTAACCATTTTATCATTCCATGAATCTGCTATGTTTGTCCATATGATTTTTGCATAAGAAGGTGTCTTCAATACAGTTGAAATTGTTTTGGCTAATTTTTGTTCTTCGGAGAGCTGGGAAAACTCCCACGCTCCGACAGCTAAATCTTTAACACCAGTCACAGTATCCTTAGCGACATCGTAGAGACCGACTCCAACTCCTTTCAGAACTTCCCATGTGGTTTCACCAACTTCTTCGAGCTGTTTTGCTTGCTCAAGCTGCACCACATACTGTAACTGTGCAGGCTCAAGGTTCTCATACCCAATCTTCTTCGCAATTTCTAAATATTCATCAGGGTCAGATACCCCATCCGCAAGCTTTTTCTTCAATTTTTCAATCTCGCGTTCCTTCGCTTCCTCTTTCTTAATCTTCAAGTAAGCCTCAGTCCGCTTTTCAATGTCGCCTTTTTTCTTATGTATGTCGCTCTCACGGTACGCTTTGGCGTTGTAGTGGATGGGTGTGGCGTTTTTGCCTTTGCCTGTTGCTTCTTGGAGCTTTTGGAAGTCGGATTTAATGAATTGTTCGTTTGGTTCTGACAGGGCGTATTCTGTCTTCAGGTCTTCGTCCAAGGCGTCCAATTTTTCCAGTGTTTTTTTGCGTTTGTCGTTGGCATCGGCCAGCTCGTCTTTAAAGGTTTCTGTTGAAAACAGGTCGAGCGGGAGGATGTCGTCGATATCGTTCAGGATGTCTTTCATCGCTTTTTTCTGTTCGGACATGATGGATTTTGATTTTTTATGGGCGTTTGCCAGTTCGTGCTCCAGGAAGGATTCTTCGATGTATGCGTCTGAGAGGCCTTTGTCTTCGGCGGCTCCGGCGATGCTGTTGAAAAATGCGATTTTCATGTCGATGTAGTCGATCCACTGGTCTGTGACGCCGACGTGGTCGTGATAGAATGCTTTGATATTGCTGGCGCCTTTTCCTGAGAATTCGCTGTCACTGAGATCAGCGACTCCTTTTAACGCTTTTCTCAAGTTGACCATTTGCGTTCTTAGTTCTTTGTACTCTTTTGCACGGTCTGTCGCTTCCGAAAGCAGTGTTTTCGCTTCAAATACTTTCATGACCATTTCCCTTCTTTTGTTCACTCAATATCAAAATTTTACCACGGTGTGGGATGATGGTGGGTGTGAGAACGTGTTTTAGTGGAAAAATGAGTCATTTGGCATGTGTCTTTATTCGTGGAGGGATTGGCAGAAACATGATCGAAATGTATTGTCGCTACACATTTTTTGGAAGTTTGTATTCTATATTATTTTTTAAGGAGCATGGTGATGAAGAAAAAATGGATTACATTTGGTTTATTAGGGTTAATGGTATGCATCATACTGTTTGTTCAGTTACGCAATAAAGACAGTATTCCTGTCCAATCTTCCACCATTCACCCCGAAGAAGACCGCATCTTCTTTATTTACTCCAATCCTCTCATAAAAGAAAGCACGCTGCTCTCAACCTCAACAGGCGAACGGTTTAACAGGCGCACGTTTAAGGTGGCGGATGTTCCTTATATTCAAATGAAGTCATACAAATCCACAGACCTTGTATTATTGGCGGAACACGAGCCTTTTTACTACACGCTGGAGAAGGATGTGATCAAAGAGCATCCGCTGTCAGATCCATTTGCGTTTTGGTATGAGGGGAAGGATGTGTCTGTTAAGGCCTATAATGTTGATACGACGGGAAATGAGATCCACATAAACGACAGAAAAACGAAAAAGGAATATAGCCTTACCTTGCCTTCGCTTGTCACGATGGGGGCCAGTGATGAGAACTATATTTATATTATTCAAAGCATGGCTATTTACGTGATTGACAGAAAAATAGAGGAAATGATTGAGACCCTGAGCTTAGCCTCGTACGCTGATCAATTCGCAGAATCGGAGGAATTTATTGTCGCGAGCTCGGAGCATGAACTGACTGTGATTGAAAAAGGGACATGGAAGACGACATATATTGCGTATCCTGATGATCTTGAATATGCAGATACTGTGTATTATGACAAAGAAAGCGGCAGTTTTTACGTGACGTACGAGGACAAAGAGGGTGAGGCGAACTTGTTGGAATATTTGAAGGATTTTTCTTTTCACACATACAGCTTGAACTTCCCTTATATGGAGGCGAAGTTTAAGGGGAATCTATTGTATATTGTCGCCCAGGAAGAGCATAAAAAGGGCATCGGCGGGTATGTGGGTGTGTTTGATATTCATTCTAAGAAGATGCTTTATCAGTTTGATTTGCCTGAGGAACAGGTGAAGGTGCAGGATTTTGTTGTGGTTGAGTAAGCTCATTTCACTCTCTTTCTTCTTCTGTAAAAATGAAATGTACAAACAGACAAAAGACCTATAAAATGAGAAAGCTACCATGAGAGAGCAGAAGGGTGAGAGAGACGATGAGTTATAAATTGGGTGCGCTGCTTTTATCTATTTTATTCCTATTATCAGCGTGTTCTGATAGCGGAGCTTCTGATAAGAATCAGCAGAAGCAAGCCGTGAAGAAAGCGAGCGTTGCGAAGCTGACGGAGCAGGAAGTAAAATCAGCTTTGAAAAACGATATTGATTCGATCTTCAATGCATTTGATAAAGCGGGAACAGAAAACGGCTGGAGCACGGCAAACAAGGCGGATTTCAACAAGCTGCGGCCAAGTGTGCTGCCTTATGCAACAGAGACGTTTGCAGATCAGACCTTAAAGGATTTGGCCGGAGAGTACTTTTGCGAGTGTGATGCTCCTTTTCACCCCGGCACTGATTTCGATGTGCGTTTTACTTATGAACAGGACAAGAATAAGATAAAGGCTTCATCAATAGACCCGGCAACAGAGTTAAACAACATGGGCACGTTATGGACGTTTGAATTGGTGAAGGAAGATGGCGATTGGAAGATCAACAAATGGGACAGCAAGTCGCTTCAAGGGGATGATATCAAGCTGACAAAAGAAGAAGCGAAAACGATTCTGTCTAGAAACGGTGAAACGGCGGAATTTGTGAAGTCCTATGAATCGAAGGCTGCTGGCGGAACAGCTTATCTTTTCAATGTGGGAGAAAGACAGGCAGCGATCAGCTCAAAGGATACCAGTATAGTGAGTGATAATGAAGACGAGACTGAGGCTCCGGAGCAAGAAAAAGTTCAAACGGCTGAGGAAACCGAGTCATCAGATAACGCGGATACACAGAGCAGTGAGCAGGAAAAGGGAAGCACAAAAACAGATTATGTTGCCAAATTGTCAGCGACAGAACAGAAAGAAAAGCACAATGACTATCAAAGTGATTATCAGATGATTGAGGATTACGGTTACAACTATCAAATGTGGGACGGATTGCTGAACGAGATATACGGGGTGCTGCAAAAACAGCTTCCTGCTTCAGACATGGCGGCATTAAAAGTGAAACAGCGCCAATGGATAAAGGATAGGGATGCTGCGGCTCAGAAACGATATGATGAGGAGGGCGGCGGTTCATTATCCCGAGTCGTCCAAACGGAAGAGCTTGCCAAACAGACGAAAGAGCGCTGTTACGAGCTGGTGAATACGTATATGAAATAAGATTGACATGGACCCTTGCGTAAAGGGTCTTTTTTGCGGAGAAAAACAAATTGACAGGGTGAAAAAACAATTTCTTCCTTCTGTGTTGTTTTCAAAATTTGGGATTGATAGAATATGACATATCTCATAGAGAAGGAGGGAAGCCGTTGAGTCAAGCCATACCGTCTTCGCGTGTAGGTGTTAAGATTAATGAATGGTATAAAATGATTCGCCAGTTCAGTGTTCCGGATGCTGAGATTCTGAAAGCGGAGGTGGAGCAGGACATTCAGCAGATGGAAGAAGATCAGGATTTGCTGATCTATTATTCTCTGATGTGTTTTCGGCACCAGCTGATGCTTGATTATTTGGAGCCGGGACAAACATACGGGAATCGCCCTACAGTGACAGAGCTTCTTGAAACGATTGAGACCCCTCAGAAAAAACTCACAGGCCTTTTGCAATACTACTCTTTGTTTTTCCGCGGCATGTATGAATTTGATCAAAAAGAATATGTGGAAGCGATCGGGTATTATCGCGAGGCGGAGAAAGAACTGCCGTTTGTGTCAGATGAAATTGAGAAAGCGGAATTCCATTTTAAAGTGGCCGAAGCGTATTATCACATGAAGCAAACCCATGTGTCGATGCATCATATTCTTCAAGCCTTAGACATTTATCAAAAAAATCCCCTATACAGCATTAGAACGATACAAAGCTTGTTTGTGATCGCCGGCAACTATGATGATTTCAAACATTATGATAAAGCGCTCCCGCATTTAGAGGCGGCGCTCAAATTGGCAACGGACATTCAAAACGATCGGTTTATCGCCATTTCTCTATTGAACATCGCGAACAGCTATGACAGATCAGGAGACGATCAGATGGCTGTAGAACATTTCCAAAAAGCGGCGAAAGTAAGCAGAGAGAAAGTGCCTGATCTGCTTCCGAAAGTCTTGTTTGGATTAAGCTGGACATTATGTAAAGCGGGCCAAACACAGAAGGCGTTTCAGTTCATAGAGGAAGGATTAGACCATATCACAGCACGTTCTCACAAATTTTATAAAGAATTGTTTCTGTTCTTGCAGGCCGTGTACAAGGAGACTGTTGACGAACGAAAAATTCATGATCTTTTAAGCTATTTCGAAAAAAAGAACCTGCACGCTTACATTGAAGCATGTGCCCGGAGTGCTGCCGCTGTTTTTGAAAGCAGCTGTCACTTTGAACAAGCCGCTGCGTTTTATCGGAAAATGCTGAAAGCCCAAGAAGATATTCTAAAAGGAGAGTGTTTATATGCCTATTAAGAAAAAAGTGATGATGTGTCTGGCTATTACTCTAGTTTTGGGAAGCATGTCGTTTCCACCCCTGACAAACTCCGGCGGATTTAAGGAATCAACAGATCGAAATACGACGTATATCGATCATTCCCCTTACAAACTTAGTGATCAGAAGAAAGCCCTTAGCTAGGGCTTTTTCTTGCTTTACGGAAGACGTTCCATTTTTCACATCGCGGCATTCCTTCTATTTCTAACGCAAGACACTCGAAACAACCAAACCATTTGAGGTATAATGGATAAAGTGAATAACAGTATTTAGATTGATATATATGAAAGAGAGTGGAACATCATGGGCCGTAAGTGGAACAATATTAAAGAGAAGAAGGCGTCTAAGGACGCAAATACGAGTCGAATTTATGCGAAGTTTGGCCGTGAGATTTATGTGGCGGCGAAACAGGGCGAGCCTGATCCGGAATCCAACCAGGCGCTGAAGGTTGTGCTTGAGCGTGCGAAGACTTACAGCGTGCCGAAAAACATCATTGAACGTGCGATCGAGAAGGCGAAGGGCGGAGCGGAAGAGAATTACGATGAGCTTCGTTATGAGGGCTTCGGGCCGAATGGATCAATGATTATCGTTGATGCGCTGACGAATAATGTAAACCGTACGGCGCCGGAAGTGCGTGCGGCGTTCGGGAAAAACGGCGGAAACATGGGTGTGAGCGGATCTGTTGCTTACATGTTTGACGCGACGGCTGTAATCGGTGTGGAAGGCAAAACTGCTGACGAAGCGCTTGAAATCCTGATGGAAGCGGATGTTGATGTACGTGACATTTTAGAAGAGGATGACAGCGTGATCGTATATGCTGAGCCTGATCAATTCCATGCGGTGCAAGAGGCGTTTAAAAACGCGGGTGTCGAGGAATTTACAGTAGCGGAGCTGACAATGCTTGCGCAAAGTGAAGTAACGCTTCCGGATGATGCAAAGGAACAGTTTGAAAAATTGATTGATGCATTAGAAGATTTGGAAGATGTTCAGCAGGTATATCATAACGTTGATTTAGGTGAGTAAGGAGTGAGCAGGCTGTTATGGCCTGCTTTTTTTGTCCTGGAAATTGTTTTAGCTGTATGTAGGCGGCCGCCTATACGATCTATAAGATATTCTCATACTCTGGACTGTAACCTATGTGAAGGAGAGAGTGAATATGACTGATACTGATACAAGACAGATCTATGGCGGCCCTGGTTTTGGCGCTTTTCCAGGCTATGGCATCGGCCGTCCGGGGTTTGGCATGTATGGAGGACTAGGCTATCCGGGCTATGGGATGTACGGAGGCTATGGTGGCATGTCTGGGGGTTACCCAGG
Organism: Bacillus sp. 204(2023); assembly: GCF_037027505.1. Lineage (NCBI taxonomy): Bacteria > Bacillati > Bacillota > Bacilli > Caryophanales > Bacillaceae > Bacillus > Bacillus sp. 204(2023). The sequence goes on from NZ_JAXCHE010000006.1 coordinate 105,096, forward strand.
TTATGGGATGTCTGGAGGCTACCCGGGCTACGGTATGTCTGGGGGTTATCCAGGTTATGGCATGCATGGCGGAGTCGGCGGCTATCCGGGATATGGTGGGTACGGCGGTTACCCAAGCGGCGGCTATGGAGGCTCTCCGGGAACTGTAAGTTATCCGAACATGCACCATGAAAATGATGGCCATCACCACTATTATCACCATCATCATGATGGAAAAGATAATCTTCATCACCATCATCACCATGTTGGAAAGGATAATCATCACCACCATCATGATGGTCATTATGGCCACCATCACCACCATATGGGCCACTGGGGAAAAGACGGTTATAAATAAAGAAGATGATGATAAAAAGAGGACACTCTTGCAGATCAAGAGTGTTTTTTTAACTTTTTTCTTGACTGTTCAGTCTGGAAACTGGTAACATTTGTTTCAGGAGGTGATCATTTTTTGGGGAGGAATAAAGAATTTGATACGGCGCTTGTTCTTCACAGGGCGATAGAGGTTTTCGGAGAGTATGGCTACGAAGGAACGTCTCTTCAGGATCTGCTCTCTCATTTAGGCATTGCGCGCCAGAGCTTGTATGATACGTATGGCACGAAGCGTGATTTGTTTTTGTCAGCTGTGAAAACGTATCTTGAAGGGAAAAACACTGCCGTTATGGAAAGGCTTGAAGCGCCAGGATCTGTAAAGGAAGCCATTCGTGATATTTTTCAAGAAGGTGTCAATGCTTTGAGGGATCCTGAACGGGCGAAGGCGTGCTATATCATTAACAGTGCGATTGAACAGATTCCGCATGACCCTGAGCTTGCCCGGTATTTTGAAAGACAATCCAAGCAGCTTGAGGACGCTTTTTATCAGGCGCTTTTAAGAGCGAAGGATCAAGGAGAATTGAATGGCGAAGATACTGATATATCTGCGCTTGCCCGGTACCTGAATCAAAGCAGGCTGTCTCTGACATTTGTTGCGAAAGTGACGGCTGATATGGATCGGCTTCAGGACCATGTTGACGTGAGTTTATCAGTGCTTGATTAACATGTGGTAAAGGATTCTTTGCCCATGTATGTACTTTTTGGACTGAATAGTCTAGAAATAAAAATGAGGTGATGATGAATGTTGATGAATGAATTTGAAAAAGCATGTGAAACTTTGAGAAAGTTTATGGCTTATATGCTTGAGAAGGACATGAAGAGCTGGACGGAGCTTTGGGATGAGAATGCTGTATTTGAGTTTCCTTATGCGCCAGAGGGATCACCAAAAAAAATAGAAGGAAAAGCGGCTATTTACGATTATATTAAGGATTATCCTAAGCAGATCCATCTTTCTTCATTTACGGCTCCGACAGTGTACCGTTCAGCGGACTCGAATACGATGATTGCGGAGTTTCAATGTGACGGGCATGTGATTGAGACTGGACTGCCTTATCGCCAAAGCTATATCAGTGTCATCGAAACGAGAGACGGCCGCATTGTGCGTTATAGGGATTATTGGAATCCGCTTGTTGTAAAAGAGGCCTTTGGAGGATCATTATTGCAAACAGAGGAGAGTGGAAAATGATGAAACAGAATCCGATTTTAATCACGGGCGGGACCGGCACAGTCGGCAGCCGAATCGCCAGCCGTTTAATAGAGCTGGGGCACAGGGTGCGTATTGCGAGCCGGAAAAAGGGCGCGCTTGCTGATGCTGAGTATGTGTATTTTGATTGGAAGGACGCCTCCAGTTTTACGCCTGCTCTGGAACAGGTAAAACAGATCTATCTTGTTGCTCCGGTCGGTGTATTTGATCCGGCTCCCTATGTGCTCCCCTTTTTAAAGGAGGCAAAGCGTCTCGGTGCAAAGCGTGTAGTGATGCTAAGTGCGTCTGTTGTCCCTGAGAATGGTCCCGTGTTTGGCGCGCTTCATCAGGCAGTGCGTGAGTTTCCAGAATGGACGGTGCTGCGGCCTTCATACTTTATGCAAAATTTCATCAATGTCCAGCATCGAATGTCGATTCAAACTGAGGGGCGCATCATCACGGCTTCGGGCGAGGGAAAGCTAGGATTCATTGATGCTGATGACATTGCAGAAACAGCCGTGCGTGCTTTGACTGATGCCGTCCCTCATCAGACACATCATATCCTGACAGGACCCGAGGCGCTGAGCTATGCCGAAGCGGCAGAGATGATCAGTGCAGCGGCAGGACGCCGGGTGGAGCATGTCAGCATTTCTCGTTCCGAGCTGCAGCATAAAATGGAGGCAGGAGGTTTGCCCGCGGATTATGCCCATTTTATGGCGAAGCTTGATGAGGCAATCAGCCATGGTGCGGAACATCGGGTAACGGATACAGTGAAGCGTGTGACGGGAAAAGAACCTCGTTCGCTGTCAGAGTTTGCGGCTGCTCATGCTGCATATTGGAAACACTGACCTCATTTTGGACTGAATAGTCTAGAAAGACCTTCGGCTCTTCCGAAGGTCTTCTTATTGAAAAAGCTAAGCCGTGTTTCAGTCATAATCATGCCCCCTGCCTCATACCTATTAAGGTCATTGTTTTTGAGAAAGGAGGAGCCGGAATGAAGGATATGCAGCCGTTTACGCCTGTCAAATCATATACGCCCTTTCACAGCCGTTTTGATCCCTGTCCGCCTATAGGGAAGAAATATTACAGAACGCCCCCTAACCTTTATATGACCTTTCAGCCTGAGCACATGGAGCAGTTTTCGCCGATGGAGGCTTTGAGGAAAGGCACCCTTTGGAAGGATCTCTATGATTTTTATGAAAACCCTTATCGAGGGGGAGACGCACATGGCAAAAAAGGTTGATGCCGAATATTATCGTCAGCTAGAGCAAATACAGGCTGCTGATTTTGTGCTTGTTGAGCTGAGTCTTTATTTAAATACACATCCTCATGATGAAGATGCGCTGAAGCAATTCAATCAATATTCCGGCTATTCAAGGCACTTAAAAAGACAGTTCGAATCCTCTTACGGACCGCTTCTGCAGTTCGGCAACAGCCCCGCGGGCAAGGATTGGGATTGGGGAAAAGGGCCATGGCCGTGGCAAGTATAAGGAGGAATGCCTGAATGTGGGTGTATGAAAAGAAGCTGCAATACCCTGTCAAGGTCAGTACGTGCAACCCGACGCTGGCGAAGTATTTGATTGAGCAGTATGGCGGAGCGGACGGCGAGCTGGCCGCAGCTCTCCGGTATTTGAACCAGCGTTATACGATTCCTGATAAGGTTATCGGCCTTTTAACAGATATCGGCACGGAGGAGTTTGCCCATTTGGAAATGATTGCGACCATGGTCTATAAGTTAACGAAAGACGCCACACCGGAGCAGCTGCGTGAAGCGGGGCTTGGCGATCATTACGTCAATCACGACAGCGCGCTTTTTTATCACAATGCGGCGGGCGTGCCGTTTACCGCGAGCTATATCCAAGCGAAGGGCGATCCGATTGCCGATTTATACGAAGATATTGCCGCAGAAGAAAAGGCGCGGGCGACGTATCAATGGCTGATTGATATTTCGGATGATCCTGATTTAAACGATTCCCTGCGTTTTTTGCGTGAGCGTGAAATCGTACACTCTATGCGCTTCAGGGAAGCGGTTGAAATTTTAAAAGAAGAACGGGATAAAAAGAAGATTTTCTAATAGGCAGATTGGCCTCTCTTTCATACACCCTTTTACATACAGAGAAAATGGTCTGTTTTTGCAGTTTGGTCTGCATTATAATCAAGGGTGTGTGCAAGCTTACTTTTTGATTGGGAGGCCTTTATGTCAGCTTTTAAGATTGAGAACGAAACGATTGCAGATGGATTTTACGCGTGTCCGGCCGTCTATGAGGATGCAGAATCGATTACCGGGTTGCTCGTCCGAACAGCTGAATGGCTCCGGGATCGGGGGTCTAACCAATGGAGCGGACTTCTGAAAGGGCAAGATATACATGATATCACGGGGTCAATTGAAAAGGGACATGTGTTTGTGTTTAAAAAAGATGAAGAGCTTGCGGCTGTCGTGATGCTGCTGCCTGAACCGAGCGAGTGGGACCGGACGCTTTGGGGAGACGATGGGCATGAGGAGTCCATTTATTTGCATCGCCTCGCAGTAAGCCGCCGGTTTGCGGGACAGGGGCTTGGAGCCCGCGTCCTTCAGTGGGCGGAGACGGGCATACACTTTCCGGAAAAAACGCGGATCCGGCTTGACTGTGTCGCTGATAGCGACGCCCTGCATTCCTTTTATCGGCGTATGGGATATGAATTCATGGGTGCTGATGCGTCCGGATATCATTTGTTTGAGAAAGAGATTACGGCAGAATAAGCGTCCTTTGCAGGGGGCTTTTTTGTCTTTTCTAAAAGGGAGGGCAGGCGATGTTGTGGTCAATTTTATTTGTGACAGGGATTGTGACGGCTTGTCTGTTTGCTGGCGTATCCGTTTTGATGCGGATGAGATTTCCTGACAAAAGTCGGCCGGAATGGATGTTGGCCGGGCTGATCGTCCTTGGTGTGTTTGCGATCTGGTACAGCCTCGTGTATGTACGCGGCTGGGAAGGGGCTGCGCTCGGAATGCTTGGATTCAATGTCATTTTCGGAGCCATTGCCGGATATTTGATCGATAAGGCTATCCGGCGTTACAGGAAAAGATAGGGCTGCTGCCGTCTCTCATCATGTCGAAATTTTCACAGAACGGCAGGAATTTTCTTTCGAAAGGAGAAATACATATTACTTTAAAATGAAAGCGTTTTCCAAAGCGGGAAGGTGATGTTGATGATACACAGTGTGACAAATGGGCTGAATCGTTTTTGTACGTGGGTGATGAGACTGGCCTATTTAAATGTGCTTTGGATTTTGTTTTCTCTTGCAGGCCTAGTTGTATTTGGGCTGATGCCCGCTACTGCCGCGATGTTTACAGTGGCGAGAGAATGGGCGAAGGGGAATACAGATGCCCCGGTGTTTTCTGTCTTTTTTCGGGCGTTTAAAAAGGAATGGCGGGCATCACAGATCCTCGGGCTTATCGTTGTGACGGCTGCCCTGTTTCTGTTTGCGGATATGCGGATAGTGGCTCAGATGGACCAGCCTGTGCTCGTCAATGTATTCCTGAGCATTAGTTTGATTTTCGCGTTTGTTGTGCTGTATGTGTTCCCGGTATTTTCTCATTTTGACGTAAAAATCAGAGAGGTGCTGAGCATCAGCTTTTTGATTGCTTTCAGCCGTCCGGCGGTGACGCTTTTGATGGCAGCGGGCGCTGTCGGTGTGCTTTGTCTCGTTCTGTTTCATGTCACGTTTCTATTGTTTTTCAGCGGGAGTTTACTCAGCCTGATCTTAACGAAGCTGTCCTTTAAAGCGTTTCGGTCAATGGATCAGCGGCAGGAGAAAGAAAAGGCGGCATGAAGAAAAGAGTTGCTGGCTGGTACAGGCGGATGAAGATTAAGGATAAGCTGTTTGTGTTTCTATCGTTGATTATGGCCGTATCCTTTCTGTTTGTATACAGCGGGGTCCAGTATGCCTTTCATGTGTATGATGAGCAGATTTACCGCAAGTCCTCGGAGGTGCTTCGGATGTCTTCTGAAAGGATCGAAGACGAGCTGAAGAAGATAGAGGATGTGTCATATGAAATCATTACAGACGAACAGATTCAGCGCATCCTGAGCATGCAAAATCGAGATGATACGTATGATCAATATCAAATGAAGCAGGAGCTGTGGGATCAGCTTGCGGGATATGCCAGCGATGAAAAGTACATCGATTCCATTCATGTGATTGATGCCCGCGGCTCAGAGTATTCAGCCGGAAGCAGTTCTTCAGATCTTTTGCAGCAGGAGCAGGAAGAGGTATTTAAGCGAGCGAAAGCGAAAAATGGAAGAAATCTTTGGATGACGCTCGGCGGGTCAGATCCTGTCCTGATTTCAGCACGGCAGATCAGATCCTTTCACCAGCTGAGTTTGAACGGCTTGGGCATGGTGCTGATCCAAGTCAATATCAAACAGATGATTCGTGATGTGCCGAAGGATTGGGGCGATTCAGTCGGAGACATTATGATTGCTGACCAAGGCGGGAATTTGGTGTATACGGCACATGCATCAGCGCATGTTCCCGAGGCAGCAAAGGAGACGCTTAAGCACCCCGGTTATGACTTGATAAAAAAGAATGGCAAACGTTACTTTATTTCTTATCTTCAATCATCCTACCAAAATTGGAGCTACTATAACGTTATCCCCTTTGATCAGATGTTCGCGAAAATTTCCTTTATGAAAACAGTGATCGGCACATGCTTTCTCCTCTTTTTCTGTGTGGTTTTGCTTTTCGGAAGGAAAATCGCCAACAGCATCACGGAGCCGATTGAACAGCTTGTGACCGCGATGAAATCGGTACAGCACAGCGGTATTGAAGCGGGTGTGTCGCTTTCTCTGCCGGAACATACACAGGATGAGGCCGGCATGCTGAACCGCCATTTTACTGTCATGATGAAACGGATTAATGAGCTGATGGAAGAAAATGTGGAAAAACAGCTCATTATTAAAGAAACCGAATTGAAGGCACTGCAAGCCCAGATCAACCCGCACTTTTTATATAACACGCTCGAGTCCATCAATTGGCTGGCCAAGGCGAATCAGCAAAAGCAAATCTCAAAAATGGTGGAATCGCTCGGTTTTCTTCTGCGAAACAGCATACATATGAAAAAAGATATCGTGACCATTCAGGAGGAGGCGGACATTGTACGTCACTATATGACCATTCAGCGATTTCGATTTGAAGAGCGCCTGAATTTCACGTTGGATATTGACGATGAGGTGAAGCATTGCCTCATTCCGAAACTGACGCTCCAGCCGCTTGCGGAAAATGCGATTCAATACGCGCTTGAACCCTTTACAAGGCCATGCGCCATCCGGATTCAGGCCAAAAAGGCGAAGGGCTGTGTCTGTATTACGGTCGAAGATAACGGCCCTGGCATGGATGGACGGATTCTTGAATCAACGGGCGGAAGAGGAATCGGACTTTGGAATATTCGCGAGCGCATCAGCCTGACATTCGGAGAGCCATACGGATTGCGGATTCATAGTGAGCATGAAAAGGGGACGAGGATTGTGATCACAATACCGTGCCGAAATGAGGTGGTGTGATGTATAAAATACTGCTGGCTGATGATGAGAGGATTATCCTTGATGGAATGGCGGGAATCATTGAGTGGGAGTCGCTTGGCGCCTCATTGATCGGTAAAGCGCAGAACGGACATGAAGCATATGAAAAGATTGTACACAACCAGCCGCATATCGTCATCACAGACGTCAAAATGCCCGGCATGGACGGACTTGAGCTGATCAAAAAGGTGTCTGCCGTCAGCCCGTCGGTGCAATTTATCGTCCTGTCCGGGTTTGGAGAGTTTGAGTACGCAAAGGAAGCCATGAAATATGGGGTGAAGCATTATTTGCTGAAGCCCTGCAATGAACAGCAGATTATCAGCTCGCTGGAGGAAATCATTGCTGAGCTGAAGCGGCAAGATGTGCACAAAAAGAAAACAGCCCATCTAAAACACGAGCTCGACCATATCCGTTCCTTTGCAGCCGATCAATACTTGGAAGGCTTGATCGCCGGTGTGGCCCAGCTGTCTCCACCGCCTTCACTTGCCGGAAAAAAGATCCGCCTCTTGATCTTAAAAGGGGAACAATCTATTGATGCCGCAGCCAGAGAGGCACTCGGGTCGGCACTGACAGCGGTTTGCAGCAGCGGAGAATGGACCGTACTCGCCGTAGAGGAGAACGCCGCTGAAAAGGCGGCGGAGGTTTTTGCGGACCGCAAGATGGCCATCAGTCAGGCGGGAGAACTCCGGCACGCGGGGCAGCTGTTTCGTGACACAGCTGAAGCGTCTGGTGACCTGCATGGGAGCGCAGTGATTTCAAAAATGATCAGGCTTATTGCCGACGAGCTCGGAAATCCGAATCTGTCCTTAAAATGGGCGGCGAAGGATATGCTGTTTATGAATCCTGATTATCTCGGGAAGTTATTTAAGCAGGAAACAGGCGAGAAATTTTCCCAATATGTTACACGAGTGCGTCTTGAACATGCGATGAAACAGATGAAAATGAGGCGGGATGCGAGTGTATCAGAAATTGCTGAAGAAATCGGGTTTGGCGATAATCCGAAGTATTTCAGTCTTGTTTTTAAAAAATATACCGGTCTGACACCGTCAGAATTCAGAAGAAAACAGGGAGGCGCTTCCGCAGGATAGCCATCTCTGTTTTTTTGACTTTCGCCACTGTTTTTTGAGTGTTTCGCCCTATCCGAACGCTTTAAAATAAAATGTAAGCACTTACATTAAAGGGGGGATTGGTTTGAAGAAGATTTGTTACGTGCTGTTATCCCTGGTCTGCGTCTTTTTTTTCAGCGGGTGTTCAGCTGGTGAAGAGGCCTCGGGAAAAAAAGAAGACGTTACACTCAGAATCGCGTGGTGGGGCGGGCAGCCAAGACATGATTATACAACAAAGGTAATTGAACTTTACGAGAAAAAGAATCCGCACGTCCATATTGAAGCGGAATTTGCGAACTGGGATGACTACTGGAAAAAGCTTGCGCCCATGTCTGCCGCCGGCCAGCTTCCTGATGTCATTCAAATGGATACCGCTTACTTAGCCCAATACGGAAAGAAGAACCAGCTGGAGGATTTAACGCCGTATACAAAGGATGGAACGATTGACGTCAGCTCAATCGACGAGAATATGCTGTCGGGCGGAAAAATCGACAATAAGCTTTATGGATTTACGCTAGGTGTCAACGTGCTGTCTGTGATTGCCAATGATGATTTGCTGAAAAAAGCCGGTGTGTCTATCAATCAGGAAAACTGGACGTGGGAGGATTACGAGAAGCTGGCGTATGATCTTCAGGAAAAAGCCGGTGTCTACGGTTCCAACGGAATGCATCCGCCTGATATTTTCTTCCCTTATTATTTGCGCACAAAGGGTGAGCGCTTTTATAAAGAAGACGGCACTGGCCTCGCCTATCAAGATGATCAGCTGTTTGTCGATTACTTTGAACGGCAGCTGAGGCTGGTGAAAGCGAAAACGTCCCCAACACCTGATGAAAGCGCACAGATTAAAGGGATGGAAGACGATTTTATCGTCAAAGGCAAATCAGCGATTACATGGAACTACTCCAATCAATATTTGGGCTTTGCCCGGCTGACAGACTCGCCGCTGTCTCTCTATCTGCCGCCGGAGCAAATGAAGGAAAAGGCGCTGACATTGAAGCCGAGTATGCTGTTTTCCATTCCGAAAAGCTCTGAGCATAAAAAAGAGGCAGCGAAATTTATTAATTTCTTCGTGAATAATGAGGAAGCGAACCAGCTGATTAAAGGCGAGCGAGGCGTTCCAGTCTCCGACAAGGTGGCGGATGCGATTAAACCGAAGCTGAATGAGGAAGAAGCCAACATCGTGGAGTATGTAGAAACCGCGTCAAAAAACATCAGCAAAGCCGATCCGCCAGAGCCTGTGGGAAGCGCGGAGGTCATCAAGCTGCTGAAGGATACGTCAGATCAGATTCTGTATCAGAAGGTATCGCCGGAAAAAGCCGCCAAAACGTTCCGGAAAAAGGCCAATGAGATATTAGAGAGGAATAATTGACGGGAAATGGGGCTGACGCAATGAAAAAAAGCCGGAGTATAAGAAAAGACAATCTGGCGGGATATGCTTTTATTTCTCCGTTTATCATCGGGTTCCTATGCTTTACGGTGATTCCGATGGGGGCGTCCCTGTTTCTGTCCTTCACGAGCTATGACTTGTTTACGGCGCCGAAATGGATCGGGCTCGACAACTTTAAGGAAATGTTTACGGGTGACGAAAAGTATTGGCAGTCTCTGAAGGTGACGTTTACGTATGTGCTTGCCGGGGTTCCGCTCCGCCTCGGCTTCGCGCTTTTTATCGCTGTTATTTTAAACAATGCAGCAAAAGGAACGGCCATTTACAGAACGCTCTTTTATCTGCCTTCAATCATCGGCGGGAGCGTCGCCGTGGCGATTATGTGGCGCAATATTTTTGGCAATGACGGGGTCATCAATGCGCTGCTGTTTTTTGTCGGGATTGATCAAAAAATTCTTTGGTACCAGAATCCGACAAGTGCACTGTGGACATTGATTCTGCTGTCCGTCTGGCAGTTCGGGTCGTCAATGCTGATTTTTCTGGCCGGGCTGAAAAACATTCCGTCTTCGTATTTGGAAGCGGCAAGTGTGGATGGGGCAAATCGGGTGCAGCGTTTCTTCAAAATCACGCTTCCGATCCTTACACCGATTATTTTCTTTAATCTTGTGATGCAGACGATTTCTGCTTTTATGACATTTACACCTGCCTATATCATTTCGAAGGGCGAGGGAGGGCCGCTTGACGGGACACTTCTCTATTCGCTTTATTTGTTCCAGCGGGCGTTTAACTATTTTCAAATGGGCTACGCATCGGCGATGGCGTGGGTCATGCTTGTCATTGTCGGGCTGATTACGCTCATATTGTTTAAAACATCGTCATATTGGGTTCATTACGAGTCAAAGGAGGAATGACGGATGGAGCCGGTCAACGAGCCTGTCAGAAAAGCCCCGGTTTTTGAAAGAAAAAAAGCCGGGCGCGTCAGTCCCAAACGCATACTGTTCCATGTTTTTACGGCAACGCTGGCGGTGTTGCTGCTGTACCCGGTTATTTGGCTGTTTGTCAGCTCGTTTAAAGAAAGCGCCAGTATTTTTACAACCTCACATTCTCTCATTCCAGACCCTTTTATTCTCAGTAACTATGCTGAAGGGTGGAAGGGGATCGCGGGACAGCCGTTTCTGACGTTTATTAAAAACTCGGCGATTATTGTCGGGCTGTCAACAATCGGTGCCGTCCTGTCGTCGGCTGTCATTGCGTACGGATTTGCGCGTATACCGTTTAAGGGAAAAAAATTTTGGTTTGCGTGCATGATGGGGACGTTAATGCTGCCTCATGAAGTGTTGATGATTCCGCAGTATATTATGTTTGCGAAATTAGACTGGCTGAATTCCTTTAAACCAATAGTCGTTCCGCAATTTTTCGGGCATGCGTTTTTTATCTTTCTGATGATCCAGTTTATCCGGACGATTCCCGAGGAGCTGGATGAAGCCGCGCGAATCGACGGATGCGGACGCTTTGCCTGCTTTTGGCGGATCATTCTCCCGCTGATTGCTCCCGCGCTTGCGACGTCTGCGATTTTCTCCTTCTATTGGAAGTGGGAGGAGCTGATTCAGCCGCTCTTGTATTTGAATAAGCCGGAGCTTTACCCTGTTTCACTTGCGCTGAAGCTTTTTCTCGATACAGAGTCGGCTTCGAACTGGGGCGCGATGTTTGCCATGTCGGCCGTCTCGTTATTGCCTGTGATTCTTGTTTTCTTTTTGTTTCAGAAATATATCGTTCAGGGCATCAGTACGACCGGATTAAAATAAAAAGGAGTGTTGCAGATGGCACAGCTTATCTTTGATGAAGAAAAGGTGACGTCGGTTATTGACCGGATCGTGAAACGGACATTTCAGATGGATTTTGCGTGGGATTGGCCGGGCGGCGTCGCGTTTTACGGCGTGGCGGAGGCCTATGAAGCGACGGAAAACGAGGAATATATCAATCTGTTAAAAACGTGGGTGGATGAACAGCTGGAGGATGGGCTGCCGCCGCTTTCAATCAACGGAGTTTCCATCGGGCATACGCTTTTGTTCCTCCACAAGGTGACGGGTGATGACGTGTATTTGGAAACAGCGGCCGAGATGGCGGAATATGTGCTGCATAAGGCGCCGCGCTTTGGCGAGGGTATCCTTCAGCATACGGTGAATGCGGCAGAATATGTGTTTCCTGAGCAGGCATGGGCGGATACGCTGATGATGGCTGGGCTGTTTATGCTGAGAATTGGGCGGATCATGGAGCGTAAGGATTATTTTGAAGACGGCCTGCGCCAGTTTCACGGACATGAGGATGTGCTTCAGGACCCTGTCACGAATTTGTACTACCACGCCTGGGACAACAAAGCGCAAAATCATCTGTCGGGGATTTATTGGGGCAGGGCGAACGGCTGGGCGGCACTCACGATGGCAAAGGCGCTCCCGCTCATTGAGGTGACACATCCTTCCTTTATGATCATCGACGGATCGCTCAGAGACCAGCTGAGCGCACTTGTCCGGCTTCAGGATGAATCAGGGCTGTGGCATACGATTTTGGATGATCCGGATTCTTATCTGGAGGTTTCGGCATCAGCCGGTATTGCTTCTGCTCTGATGTCGAGCGGAAAGCTGTATACAAAATATGTGCAGAAATCGCTTGCCGCCATTTTGGATGCGGTGGAAGAGGACGGACGGGTCAGCAAGGTATCGGCCGGGACAGCCGTCATGAAAAATGCCGAAGGATACAAACAGGTGCCTTACAAACGAATACAAGGATGGGGGCAGGGACTTGCGCTGACGTTTCTTGCTGATGTATTGAAAACGAAAAAACGCGTGTATCAGTAAAGACAGCGGCGGGGGGAAAGGGATGAAAAAACAGCCTCAACAGAAGGAACGGGTTTCTCGCTGGAAGGGAACGTATTTCAAAAGAAACTTTGTCTTCATTTTGCTGATTGCCTGTATTCCCGGATTGCTGACTGGCGGCGCAATCTACTTTCTTTCGATCGACAAGGTGGAGAAAGAGCTGCAGAGATCGCATGAAGCACAGGTGGCGCGTGAGGTCAGCCGAATGGATGAGAAGCTGGGAGTGCTTGAACTGGCACTCACCCAGATGGCCTACGATTCTTCACTGATGAACGGATTGGCCGAGAGGGATTTGGAGAAAGACTTTACGTTCTCCTATCAATTAACGAAAAAACTGTTTCTTTTGCGGGACCAGCAGCCGCTGATCGAGCAGGCTTCCATCTTTCTGAACAGCCCCCGGCCACTTGTGCTGAGCCCTGAATACAGCGCTTTGACAGAACAGGAGGCGCTTCGCAAGTATCGCTCGCTGCTTGCCTCAGACCACAGCATTTATTGGAAACGGTCGGGAAACCAAGCGATGCTGACCCAGCTCATTCCGGGCGCGGCGGAGAAACCGTTCGGCGCTATCATGCTGGCGGTTGATCCGAAAGAAATGGAATCAATCCTGCAAAGCTTGTCCCCCTATCCTGATGGCAGTGCGCTGCTTTTAGATCAAAATCAAGAGGTGCTGTTTCATGAAGGGGAAATAGATTTTGAAAAGACTTTACTTCAAGAGATAAAAAAACAGCCTGCTGAGAAAGGTCATTTTCAGATGGAATGGGAAGGCAAGGTGTATTCTGTCTCCTTTGGAGAAATGAACCGGATGCATCAGCAATGGACCTTTGTGTCAGCGGCGCCTCTTTCAGCTATTACAGCGCCGATGGTGTTTTTATCAAAAGTGATCATCGTGATGCTGGTCATTTGCATCGGTTTGGCGGTATGCATGACATGGTATGCATCAAAAAAAATCTATCGTCCCATTCAGCATTTGCTTGGCTTGTTTACCGGAGGAGAGAAGAAAGAATGGCAGGCGTCCGGGCAGGATGAATTCAAGTGGATTGAAAAGAGATGGCAGGATCTATCCCTTGAAAGCCAGAAGCTCCAAGAGCAGCTCCTGCGGCAGACGCCCCATATGAAAAAGAGTTTTTTGCAGCATCTCTTGCAGGGCGATTTTTACTATGACAACGAGGAAAGCCTCAGATTGCGGATGGAGGAGGCTGGCTGGAACATCGGCGGAAACGCGTTTCATGTGCTTGATCTACAGGTGACAGGGCTCCGTTGTGAAAAAAGCATCTTCCGTGAAGGTGATGAACAGCTTGCCGTGTTTACCCTGACCAATCTGGCTGAGGAATTGGCGGATAAACGCGTTTTTCAGCTCTCCATACTTGATATCGGCCGGCTTTCTGTCACCGTTCTTGTGATGATAACAAACAGCTCTGATCTGAAGGTGTATATAACGGAGCTGGCACGCCAATTTGGGAATGTAACCGGACTATGCCTGACCTCGACATTGAGCAGCGAGACGGAGCGTGTCACGGAAATTCCTTCTTTATTTCAGAATGTGAAAAGCGGCAAATCCTGCAGGCAGTTTGCCAACCGGAATCAGGTCATTGATTTGCAGGCCGACTTCCCTCAGGATGAGCAGTTCGCTCCTTATTACCCTTTTGAACTGGAAAAACAAATTGTTCAGGCTATCCGGCTGGAAAGAAAACAGGAGGCCGAGGAACTGATTCGTGTATGCATGGAGGAACTGGCGGAAAAGGCGGCTATAGACAGGCATGTGCACTCCGCCCTGATTCAGCTGTTTTCCCGCATTCAGGAGGATATTTTGCATTCCGGGCTCAATCCCAGCGAACTGTTTCAGCATCGGAATCCGTTTCTTGATATTTCAGAATTGCGCGAACCTAACGAAGCGGCGGCCTGGCTGATGGATGTAGTGGTGACGCCTTACCTTTCCAAGCTTGAGGGCAGAAAAAACAGACAGCAAAAGCAGCTGGCAGAACGTGTGATTGCGATGATTCACGAACAGTATATGGCGGACATTTCATTGGAAAGCTGTGCCGATGCGCTTGGCATGAATTCATATACGTTAAGCAAGGCATTTAAGCAAGTGACCGGTATTAATTTTATCGATTATGTGACCCAGATCAGAATCGAAAAGGCGAAAGAACTGCTGGTCAATACGAATAAAAAAATTCATGACGTGTCAGAAGAAGTCGGCTACCGCCACAATTACTTTAACCGGATTTTCAAAAAACAGGTCGGCATGCCGCCGGGTGTCTTCAGGCAAATGTATCAGGAAACGCCGTGAAAGGAGAGAACATGTGATGAAGAAACCGATTCAAGTATTTTTAGCGGGAGATTCCACTGTGAGTGACTGCCCGCCTCATGAAGCGCCGATGGCGGGGTGGGGGCAGGTATTCGGGCAATTGTTTTCTGAAGAGGTAGTGGTGCACAATCATGCCAAAGGAGGAGCGAGCACCAATTCTTTTGTGGAGGAAGGAAGGCTTCAAGCAATTGCCGAGCGCATCACACAAGGCGATTATTTGTTGATTCAATTCGGCCACAATGACCAAAAACCGCGGGGGACGAAGCCGTACTCCACATTTCAGCAGTTTCTCACCTTGTTTGCAGATACGGCACGCGAAAAGGGCGCGCATCCTGTGTTCGTCACATCGGTGCAGCGCCGCCGCTTTGATGAAAACGGACGGATCGAGCATTCCCTCGGTGAGTATCCCGATGCGATGAAAGCACTGGCGAAGGAGCTCGATGTACCTGTGATTGATCTGCTTGCGAAAACAAAGGTGCTGTATGAAGAATACGGGCCGGAGGAGTCGAAGCGATTGTTCGTTTGGTTTCAGCCGAATGAACATCCGAATTACCCGGACGGCATTGAGGACAATACGCATTTTTCGGAAAAAGGTGCAATGGAGGTTGCGAAGCTTGTGGCAGAAGGCATTGAAGAGCTCGGACTTCCGCTTAAGGACCACCTTGTGAGCCGGGAGGGAAAAGAACATGTATAAGGAAGGCGCGTGCCTGTATCGCAATCCGCTCCGGTCTAAAAGCGATGTAAAGGACTGGCGGATGGAGGGAGGCGGACAGATCTCATTTGATGATCACAGCTTGCACTTGTCACATGTCCAGGACGAAGCGCACTTTGTCTTTTGGTGTCCGGAAACCTTTCCAGACGGCATCATTGTGACATGGGACTTCTCTCCGATCGAGCAGCCGGGATTGTGTATGCTGTTTTTTTCTGCTGCGGGAATGGGAGGCGAGGATTTGTTTGATCCAAGTCTCCAGAAAAGAACGGGAAAATACCCCGAGTATCATTCGGGGGACATCAACGCTCTCCACCTGTCGTATTTCCGCAGAAAATACCCGGAGGAAAGAGCGTTCCGCACCTGCAATTTAAGAAAAAGCCGCGGTTTCCACCTCGCCGCAATGGGGGCCGATCCGCTGCCTTCTCCAGACGACGCTGATTCTCCGTATCGTATGAAGCTGATCAAAGACAAAGGCTATGTGCACTTTTCAATCAATGGTCTGCCCATTCTTGAGTGGATGGACGACGGCAGTACATATGGGCCTGTGTTAACACAAGGAAAAATCGGGTTCCGGCAGATGGCCCCCATGAAAGCAGCTTACAGGGATTTTGCCGTGCATCAAGCGGTGAGAAGATGAAGACGACTGTAACGGATGCGCTTTATGCAGGCTGCGAAGCGGTGGTGAAAATAGCATGGCTCAACGGGCTGTGGCTGTTGTTTACACTTTTGGGCGGCGTTCTTTTCGGATGGGCGCCGAGCACAGCCGCGATGTGTGCCGTTATAAGGAAATGGCTGATGGGGCAAAAGGATGTCCCAGTATTTCCGTTATTTCTCGATACCTATAAAAAAGAGTTTCTCAAGGTTAATGCGATCGGATTGGCGTTTTCGGCTCTTTTGCTCATATTGTCTGCCAACTATCATTATTTTTCTGCCAGTACGAATTGGCTGTCCTTTGCCGTAACAAGCTGCACGCTGCTTGCAGGGCTTTTGTATATCATCGCGCTGATGTATGTGTTTCCCCTTTATGTGCATTACCAGCTCCCGCTTCGCAAATATATTCCGCAGGCACTGCTTTTTGGCGCCATGAGACCGCTGACGACCGGCTGTATGCTGATCGGGTGCGGATTTGTCCTTTATTTGCTGTATACGCTTCCTGGCCTGATTCCGTTTTACGGCCCATGTTTATTTGGGCTTGTGTTGATGTTTTTTGCTCTTAGGGGATTTCAAAAGACGGAGGCCCAGCATCATCAAGCCGGGTAACAAAAAAATGACAAATACGCAAAAAAGTGCAGTGTCCGAAATAGGCAGATGCAAAAAAGTGAAATTGAAGACAGCTCACACAGCGCATAAAATCCAATTTAAGTAAGCGCTTACAGATGAATGAGAAGGAGCTGTCTGATGATTACACGAAGGAAACGCATGTTTACTGCTGTTACGTTGCTGGTCTTGTTGGTGATGGGAGCCTCTGTATGTCCTGTGAAAGCTGAAGGGGCAGCGCGGCAGATGGAAGCGCTGAACCGGGGGCTTGTAGCGGTCAAGACGGACGGGGGCATTTTTGTCAGCTGGCGGTTTCTTGGAACCGAAAACGCATCTGTTTTGTTCAATGTGTACAGAGACGGGCAAAAACTGAATGCTGCGCCTGTCAAAACAACGAACTATGTGGATAAAAACGGATCGGCGGGCTCAACGTATACGGTTCGGGCTGTTGTAAACGGTACCGAACAGCCGGCTTCTGAAAAAGTCTCCGTATGGGCGCAGCCGTATCATTCCGTCCCCCTGGATAAACCGGCTGGCGGCACGACGCCAAAGGGTGAAGCTTACACGTACAGCGCTAATGACGCAAGTGTTGGCGATGTGGATGGTGACGGGCAATACGAGCTGATCCTGAAATGGGACCCGTCTAACTCAAAAGACAATTCACAGGATGGCTATACGGGTGACGTGCTGATTGACGCGTATAAACTGGATGGCACAAAGTTATGGCGGATCAATCTCGGCAAAAACATCAGAGCGGGCGCGCACTACACCCAGTTTATGGTGTATGACCTTGATGGTGACGGAAAAGCGGAAGTGGCAATGAAAACGGCAGACGGGACAAAAGACGGCACGGGCAAAGTGATTGGAAATGCCAATGCAGATTACAGAAATGAACAGGGGCGTGTGCTTTCAGGCCCTGAATATCTCACTGTGTTTCAAGGTTCAACCGGGAAAGAGCTTGTCACCGCAAATTTTGAACCGGCGCGCGGCAATGTGTCGGATTGGGGAGACAGCTACGGCAACCGTGTTGACCGTTTTCTCGCCGGCATTGCCTACCTTGATGGACAGCGGCCGAGCCTGATCATGACCAGAGGGTATTACGCTAAAACCATGCTAGTTGCCTATAACTTCAGGGACGGAAAGCTGTCAAAGCTTTGGACGCTGGACTCCTCAAAGTCAGGAAACGAAGCGTTTGCCGGACAGGGGAATCACAACCTGAGCATCGCGGACGTTGACGGGGATGGAAAAGATGAGATTATTTTCGGCTCAATGGCTGTAGATCATGACGGGAAAGGCATGTACTCGACCGGCTTAGGCCATGGGGATGCCCTCCATACAGGAGATCTTGATCCGGGCCGGCCGGGGCTTGAGGTGTTTCAAGTACATGAGGACAAAAATGCAAAATACGGCTTATCCTTCCGGGATGCTGCAACCGGAAAAATCCTTTGGGGCGTTTATGCCGGCAAGGATGTAGGCCGGGGAATGGCTGCTGATATTGACCCGCGTTATCCGGGACAGGAGGTGTGGGCAAACGGTTCCCTCTACTCGGCGAAAGGGGTCAAAATCGGAAGCGGGGCTCCGTCCTCGACCAACTTCGGCATCTGGTGGGACGGCGACCTGCTCCGGGAACAGCTGGACAGCAACCGAATTGATAAGTGGGATTATCAAAACGGCGTATCGAAAAATGTGCTGACTGCATCAGGCGCAGCGGCTAACAACGGCACAAAAGCAACACCGGCGCTTCAGGCTGATCTGCTCGGTGACTGGCGGGAGGAAGTCGTGTGGAGAACGGAGGACAGCAGTGCTCTGCGCATTTACACGACGACCATTCCGACTGAGCACAGGCTGTATACGCTGATGCACGATCCGGTGTACCGGCTTGGCATCGCCTGGCAAAATGTCGCCTATAACCAGCCGCCGCACACAAGCTTCTTTTTAGGAGACGGCATGGCGGAACAGCCAAAACCAAATATGTATACGCCTTAACTGAAAGGGGGAAGGAACGGGCTGCGCGCAGCCCGTTCCCATCAAATGAAACCAAAAAAGAGGCAAATGGAATACTTGACCAGAGGTTTGATTGCAGTAAAGACAGATCAGGGCGTGTTTGTCAGCTGGCGTTTTCTCGGCACGGATCATGAGACGACGGCTTTTCACCTTTATCGGGACGGAATGCGGATCACCCGCGAGCCAATCGCTGAAAGCACCAATTTTCTCGATCAAAACGGAACGGCTGACTCTGTTTATCAAGTGGCGGCTGTCAATAAAGGACGGGAAGAAAAGCTTTCCAAGGAAGCTCGTGTTTGGCAGGAAAATGTTCTGGAGGTTCCGCTTGCCAGACCGGAAGGCGGTGTGACGCCGGACGGAAAGCCGTACACTTACAGCGCCAATGATGCCAGTGTCGGGGATGTAGACGGGGATGGAGAATATGAAATCATCCTGAAGTGGGACCCGTCTAATTCCAAAGACAACGCCCATGACGGATATACCGGGGAGGTGCTCATAGATGCCTATAAACTGGACGGCACCTTTTTGTGGCGCATCAACCTCGGCAGAAACATCAGGGCGGGCGCTCATTACACGCAATTTATGGTGTATGACCTGGATGGTGACGGAAAAGCAGAAATCGCCATGAAAACAGCTGACGGCACAACAGACGGGAAAGGACATATCATCGGTGATGAGCAGGCCGATTTTAGAAACGAACAGGGCAGAATTTTGTCCGGCCCGGAATATTTGACTGTGTTTAAAGGAGAAACCGGTGAGGCACTCACGACCGTGGAATATGAACCGCCCCGCGGCAAGCTGGAGGATTGGGGAGACGGATATGGAAACCGGATGGACCGTTTTCTCGCTGGAATTGCCTATTTGGATGGGGAGCGGCCGAGCCTTGTAATGGCACGCGGCTACTATACGAGAGCCGTGCTCGTGGCATACGATTTCAGAAACGGAAGGCTCAAAAAACGCTGGGTATTTGACTCCAACCAGCCGGGACATGAAGCGTACGCAGGACAGGGGAACCACAGCTTAAGCGTGGCGGATATCGACGGAGACGGAAAAGATGAAATCATATACGGCGCAATGGCTGTCGATCATGACGGAACCGGCCTGTACTCAACGGGGCTCGGGCACGGAGACGCGATGCATGTAGGGGATCTGGACCCGTCACGAAAAGGGCTTGAAGTGTTCCAGGTGCATGAGGACGCCACGAAGCCGTACGGACTGTCACTGCGAGATGCCGGAACCGGTGAGATATTATGGGGCGTCCATGCTGGAACTGACGTTGGCCGGGGCATGGCGGCTCATATTGATCCAAGCTACAAAGGGGCGCTCGTCTGGGGAATTGATCCGCCGGGCAATGATGGCAAGTCGTATGGGCTTTTCACGAGCAAAGGCGAAAAAATCAGCGATAAAGCGCCCGCTTCAGCCAATTTTGCCATCTGGTGGGACGGTGATTTGGTCAGAGAACTGCTGGATCATGACTGGGACGGAACGATCGGCAGGCCAAAGATTGAAAAATGGGATGCTGAAAACGGCTGTCTGAAGACGATATTTCAGCCAGCCGGCGTGTTGTCCAACAACGGCACGAAAGGAAACCCGGTTCTTCAGGCCAACCTGTTCGGAGACTGGCGGGAAGAAGTGATATGGAGAACGGAAGACAGCAGCGCGCTCCGTATCTATACAACGACACATCTCACCCGCCACCGCTTTTACACGCTGATGCATGAACCGGTTTACAGGCTCGGCATCGCCTGGCAGAATACCGCCTACAACCAGCCGCCACACACGAGCTTTTACCTCGGAACGGGAATGAAAAAACCGCCGAAGCCCGCCCTGTACATAGCGGGAAGTAAAGCGGAGGCGCCGCTGTAGGAGGACTAAGGGATAAGACGCAAAGGCTGAACGCTACGACAAGATGATTAACGAACGGGCAGGATGAACCAATGCTCAAGCGCTGTACGCACCGTTCTTTTTCAAGGGAAGAGCTATCCGTGATGGAAGCTGTATAAAAAACGAGGGGGAATGAAAAATGGCAAATCATATTTATCTTGCCGGCGATTCGACTGTTCAAACGTATGGAGACAGCACAAATCAAGGGGGCTGGGGGCAGTTTCTCGGCTCGCATCTGCCGGAGCATATTCAAGTGATCAACAGAGCGATCGGGGGAAGAAGCTCGAAAACATTTGTGGAAGAGGGCAGGCTTCAGGCAATCCTTGATGTGATCGAGCCGGATGATTGGCTGTTCGTGCAGATGGGCCATAATGACGCGTCGAAAAATAAGCCGGAGCGCTACACCGAGCCCTACACGACCTATAAACAATATTTAAAGAAGTATATCGTAGGCGCGCGGGAAAAAGGCGCCCATCCGCTTCTCATTACCCCCGTAGCCCGCTTTCATAACGAAAACGGCGTGTTTTTGAACGACTTTCCAGATTACTGCATTGCCATGAAGCAGACGGCTGAAGAGGAGAATGTCCAGCTCATTGATCTGATGGAGAAAAGCCTTGCTTTCTTTACTGAGAAGGGCGAGGAAAAAGTATACACCTATTTTATGATTTCAGAAGGGATTAACGATTACACGCATTTTACAAAAAAAGGCGCAAATGAAATGGCGAAACTTGTGGCAAAAGGCATAAAGGAGCTCGGCCTGCCATTGACAGAATCGATCATCAAAGAAAGGTGAAAATGTGATGAGAAAACTGTATCATGGCGCTTGCTATTATCCGGAATTATGGGATGAAGAGACGATTCAGCAGGACATTGACATCATGCGTGAAGTTGGCGTAAATGTTGTGCGGATCGGCGAATTTGCCTGGTCTGTCATGGAACCTGAAGAAGGAAAAATTGACGTCGGTTTTTTCAAAGAAATCATCGCCCGGCTGTATGATAGCGGGATCGAAACGATTATGTGCACGCCGACGCCTACCCCGCCGATTTGGTTCTCACATGGCCGGCCCGAACGCATGCATGCCAATGAAAAAAGAGAGATCATGGGGCATGGCTCCCGTCAGCATGCCTGCACGAACAACCCGTTTTTTCAAAAAAAAGCCGCTATCATCACCACAGCCATCGCCAAGGAGCTTGGCCGGCTCCCGGGGCTGATCGGCTGGCAGCTAGACAATGAGTTTAAATGCCATGTTGCAGAATGCATGTGTGAGACATGCTTGCACCTATGGCATGACTGGCTCAAAAATCGCTACGGGGTAATTGAGCGCTTGAATGAAGCTTGGGGAACCGATGTGTGGAGCGAGACCTATCAGACGTTTGAGCAAGTCCCGCAGCCGGGACCGGCCCCGTTTCTGCATCATGCTTCTCTACGCACTATGTATCAGCTGTTTTCGATGGAGATGATCGCTTCGTTTGCGGATGAACAGGCCAAAATCATCCGCTGCTATTCAGATGCGCCGATCACGCATAACGGATCAGTCATGTTCAGCGTGGACAATGAGCGAATATTTCAGAATCTCGATTTTGCCTCCTATGACACGTACGCTTCGCAGGAAAACGCCTCTGCCTTTTTATTGAACTGTGATTTATGGAGAAATCTGAAACAGGGGCGCCCGTTTTGGATTTTGGAAACGAGTCCGTCGTATGCTGCCTCGCTTGAAAGCTCCGCTTACCCGCACGCAGACGGGTATTTGCAGGCTGAAGCCGTATCGTCCTACGCCTTAGGGAGCCAGGGGTTTTGCTACTGGCTATGGCGACAGCAGCGTTCAGGCAGCGAGATTTCCCACGGTTCGGTTCTCAGTGCCTGGGGCGAACCCACTATCGGCTATCAAAATGTGCTGGCGGTTGAGCGGGCAAGAAAGGAAATCGAGCCTGTTATTCTATCGACTGAACCCGTTCAAGCCGAGGCGGCGATGACTTACTCTGACAGAGCAAAAGCATTTATTAAAACTGAGCCTCACCGGGGACTCCGGCATCGTTCGCTTGTGACGCTTTTTTATGAACGTATTCTCAACACGGGGATTCACCGTGACCTTATTCCGGAAGGCGCTCCACTGGACGGCTATCGCTTGCTGTTTACGCCATTTGTGCCGTATTTGTCTTCTGAATTTATCAAAAAAGCTTCGGCATTCGCTGAAGCGGGCGGCATCTGGATCACCGGGCCGCTGACAGGAGGGCGCACATGCGAGCATACCATTCATACCGATTGCGGACTTGGCGAACTTGAGAAAACGTCAGGGATCAAAACACTTTTTACCTTTCCGATGAATGAGAACGTGAATACAGGAATAGCGTTTGGCATCACGGCGCCGCTCGGACTATGGAGCGCGGTGTTTGACACAGAGAGCGGAAATACCCTTGGCACGGTTGAATCAGGACCGGGGGCGGGCCATGCTTTTCTGACAGAACGGAATTACGGCGAGGGGAAAATTGTCATGCTGGGCTCGCTTCCATCCGGAAAAGAAGGGGATGCGATGCTGGAAGCGCTCGTCAGGCATTATGCGGAGGAAGCTGTTATTTCCAGCCGCTCGGATGTAACACCCGGCACGATCGTTGCCCCGCGCAAAGGCGATAACGGCCTTGTGTGGATCGTTGTGAATATGGATGGAAAAGGAGGAAGTGTGACACTGCCGGAAGCGGGAACAGATCTGTTGACGAACCGTTTGGAAAAGGCGGGGAGACTGGCGGTCGGACCGCATGAATACCGTGTGATTCAATTTGACAATCACAGCTGATTCTTTGTATCGAATCAGCTTTTTTCTATGGAGGGAGAGACAGATGAAAAAGATCAAATGGTTATCAGGACAGCCAAAGTTGACAAGCGGCGTGACGTGGGGCGTGCCATGGAAAAAAGGAGAATTAAAAAAAGGAGACCGTCTGGCGCTTATGAATGAAAACGCGGAAACGCGATATGTGCAAAGCGAACCGTCGGCCTATTGGCCGGACGGGAGCATCAAGTGGACGAAGCACGCGGCGGTGTTTGGCGGTCAGGAAAACCAAAGCTTTACAGTTCGCAAAAGAGAAGTGCCGCAGCCAACTGAATCGCTCAGCATTCTTGAGACAGAGCATGACATCCAAGTGAATACAGGAGCACTCGTTTGTACCATTCATAAAACAGGATCTGATTTCATTCAATCATTGCAGATCAACGGAAAGCCGATCGCCGCAGGCGGGAGGCTCGTTGCGATAAGAGAAACGAGAAAAGAGTCGGCGGCGGAAACGGTTCTTTTGCATGAAAGGTCTGTCAGCTTTATCAAACGGGCGGCGATTGAGCAGAGTGGTCCTGTCAAAGCAGTAGTCAAAATCGAGGGAGTGCATGTGCTCCATAAAACGAATGAAGAATGGCTGCCGTTTGTCAGCCGATTGACGTTTTATGCCGGGCTGTCTGAGATCGGCCTTGTGCACACGCAGCTGATTGACAGGAGCGGTAAACAAGAATTCGTTAAGGGGCTCGGCATCGAATTCGACCTTTTTTTGGAGGGAGAGCCGTACAACCGCCATTTCCGCTTTGCGGGAGAGAAAGGGATGTATAAAGAACCCGCCCAGCTGTTTGGCACACGTAAATTCAATGAACGATATCCGCTTTATGAAAAACAAATCAATGGCGAAATGCTGTCTCCAGATGAAGAGCATAAGGAATGGTTTGCACATGGCACACAGAATGCGGTTTGGGACGATGTCAAGCTCGTGCAAGATTCCAGCGATCATTACAGCCTGTCAAAACGGACCGGAAAAGATTATGCGTGGGTTGGAATGCTGCATGGCAGCCGGGCTAAGGGGCTCTGCTATGCGGGCGGAAAAAATGGCGGTGTGGCTCTCGGCCTGCGGTATTTCTTTGAGAAATATCCTTCAGCACTGGAAATCACAGGTCTTGCCGGCAGCCGCCCCAAAATGACCGTCTGGCTTTGGCCCCCGGACGGCGAAGTGATGGATTTGCGGCATTATACAGGAAACACCCACGTGGCCAGCGCGTATGAAGGCTTTGATGAAATGCGCTCTGATCCGACAGGCATTGCGAACACAAATGAAATAAGCCTGGCGTGCTTTTCGCACATGCCGTCTGACGAAGTCCTCAATGCGCTCGCTGACAAATGGCAGGCGCCGCCGCTCTTGGTATGCGAGCCGAACGTCTATTACGAATCAAAAGCGCTCGGGGTTTGGAGCATCATTGACACATCCCATCCGCTCAAAAAAGAGCTGGAGGAACAGCTTGACGCCGCCTTTCTGTTTTATAAAAAGGAAGTAGAGCAGCGCAAATGGTACGGATTTTGGCATTATGGCGATGTCATGCATACGTATGATCCAATTCGGCACATGTGGCGATATGATCTCGGCGGATACGCATGGCAAAACAATGAGCTCGTTCCGACCCTATGGCTGTGGCAGGCGTTTTTTCGCTCAGGCAGAGAGGATATCTTCCGAATGGCAGAAGCCATGACCCGCCACACGAGTGAAACGGACAGCTTTCATCTCGGTGAATACGCCGGGCTTGGCTCACGGCATAACGTTGTGCACTGGGGATGCGGCTGCAAGGAAGCGAGAATCAGCATGGCCGGGCTTTATAAATTCTATTATTATCTGACGGGTGATGAGCGCACGGGAGACCTTTTGACAGAAGTGAAGGATGCCGATTATGCCCTCGTCAAAACCGATCCGATGCGCGCTTTTTACGAGAAAGGCAAGCACCCGACTCACGCCAGAACGGGACCGGACTGGGCGGCGTTTTGCTCGAACTGGCTGGCGGAATGGGAGCGGACCGAAAATCCTGATTATCTCCACAAAATCCAAACAGGCATCAACTGTCTGAAGCGGCTGCCGCTCCGCTTATTATCCGGCCCGACATTTGAATATGATCCGGCAACCTCGATGCTTCATCATATGGGAGACGGCATTGCGGGCGGATATCATATGATCATTGCCTTCGGCGCGCCGCAAGTGTGGATGGAGCTGGCTGAGCTTCTTGATGACCGGGAATGGGAGGATATGCTGAGTGAATTCGGCGAATTTTACACAATCAGTGATGAGGAAAAACGGAAAAAAAGCGGAGGCGCTCTTCATGACGGTCATTTTCACTGGCCGATGTTCGCCGCCGGTATGACAGCCTACGCCGCGAGAAAAAAACAAGATCCTCATCTCGCCGCCAAAGCGTGGAATCTTTTGCTAGATGATAAGCTCAGCCATACGCCGCTTCCGATCAAACCGGAGCGCATCGAGACATGGACGCAGCTAGAGGAGCTTCCATGGGTGACAACGAACACTGTCTCTCAATGGTGTTTAAATGTCATAGCGGCGCTGGAACTGATCGGAGATTCCCTTCCGGCAAAAAAAGAAACATCGGGCAAAAAAGGATAACAGCCGGAATTTCATAGGAGAAATGGTGCAAAAAATGAAGATTGCAAGAATTTATGTAAGCGCTTTATATTGAGAGGGGCAAAGGGGAAATGCAAATTGAAAAAAGGGGGACTTACGCAACATGAAAATAAGAATGCGAAAAAAATGGATGGCCTTGCCGCTTGCTGCCATGATGATCACCGGATGCAGCCATTCGGAAACATCCAATTCAGCAAGCGGTTCGAAAGATACGATCAAAATTATGGCGCCGCTTTTATCGCCGGAAAGCCCGAGTGATAAAAGCCCTTCATTAAAAGCGCTCGAAAAATACACAGGCAAAGAGATTAAGGTCACATGGGTGCCTGATTCATCCTACAACGACAAATTCAACATCGTCATGGCTTCAGGAGAGATGCCTCACGCGATTGTCATTAAAGATAAGTCAGCCGGCTTTATCAAGTCTGTCAAAGCAGGGGCGTTTTGGGAACTGTCTCCTTATTTAAAAGACTACAAGAATTTAAGCCAGGCAGATGAAAAGATTTTGAAGAACAGCTCGGTGAACGGCGAGGTGTACGGAATCTACAGAACGAGGGATCTGATCAGGGCGTGTATGATCATCAGAACCGACTGGCTGAAAAATGTCGGTCTGGATATGCCGGAAACGCTTGATGATTTCTATGAAGTGCTGAAAGCCTTTAAGGAAAAAGATCCTGACGGAAACGGCAAGGATGATACGTACGGCATGGTCGTGCCGAAATGGATGGGACTCGGCAACGGAAGCCCATGGGATGTTCTGCAAATCTGGTTCGGCGCTCCGAACCGCTACGGTGTTGAAAACGGAAAGCTGATTCCAGATTTTACAACGAAGGAATACATGGATGCGCTCACGTTTTTTAAAAAGCTCTATGATGAGGGATTGATCAATAAGGACTTTGCTGTCATGGATTCTGCGAAGTGGAATGATCCGGTTGTAAAAGGAAAAGCGGGTGTCATCGTTGATACAGGCTCAAGAGCGTCTCAAATCCAAAGCGCGATGGAGGAGGCGGATGAGTCGAACAAGGATATCATTGATATCGTCGGCTCGCTTGAGGGACCGAATGGCAAGCGCACCTTCCCGACATCTGGTTATTCAGGCATGATCACGATACCAAAATCAAGCGTCAAAACCGAAAAAGAGCTGAAAGAGGTGCTGTCCTTCCTCGATAAGATGAATGATAAGGAAGCGCAGATTCTCACGAACAACGGAGTGAAGGGCCGCAATTACGAGCTCAAGGACGGCGTATTCACCTCACTTGAAAAAAACAACAAATCTCTCCTGTATGAGCATGAAGGCTTGGCACAGTTCAGCATGTCGATTCCGAAAAGCGAGTATTACATCGAAGACCAGAAAACCAAGCTCTTCCAGCATCGCAAGGACATCATAACCGAAGGAGAAAAAATAGCCGTCTTTAACCCGGCTGAGTCGCTTGTATCTGATGTCTATACCCAAAAAGGAGCCCAGCTTGACAACATCATCCTCGACGCGAGAACACAATTTATCATTGGAGAAATTGATGAAAAAGGGTTCGCTGATGCAGTGGAGCTTTGGAAAAAAAGCGGCGGCAATGACCTGATGAAGGACTTGAACAAATTGTACCAATCGTCAAAATAAACCGATGCGCCTGCCTTTCGGCGGGCGCCCCGGTAACACGAAAGGAGAACAGATATGGAAACAGTGCCGAAGAAGGGAGATTCACCTGTTCTCACCGCTGGAAAAGGCATCAGCTGGATGGCTGCGCTCAAACGGGACAAATGGCTTTATCTTCTTCTTATTCCCGGTCTGCTTTATTTTTTGATTTTTAAATACTTGCCGATGTGGGGCGTGCTGATCGCTTTTAAAGACTATTCGCCATATCTTGGCTTCTGGAAAAGCGAATGGGTCGGTTTTGATTATTTCAAAGACTTTTTTATGAATCCGGATTTTTTCCGGCTGCTGCGCAACACCCTCATGCTGGCGAGCCTGGATCTTTTGTTTGCCTTTCCCGCGCCTCTCATTTTAGCCCTGCTTTTGAATGAGGTAAGAAAGGCCGCGTATAAAAGATGTATCCAAACCTTCATTTACGTACCCCATTTTGTATCATGGACAATTGTGGTCAGCATCACCTTCGTTTTCTTTACTGTCGATACAGGTGTGATCAACAAAATGATCATGAGCCTGACAGGTGAGCAGATTTCTTTCTTGTCGGATGCAGACTGGTTCCGGCCGATGATTGTGATGCAAAGCATTTGGAAGGAAACAGGCTGGGGAACGATTCTATTTTTGGCAGCGCTCGCTACGGTTGATCAAGAGCAGTATGAAGCGGCCATCATGGACGGAGCGGGGCGGTTCAGGAGAATGTGGCATATTACGCTGCCGGCGATTAGAAGCACAATTATCGTTTTGTTGATTTTAAGAATCGGCAGCTTTTTGAATCTTGGCTTTGAACAGGTGTATTTGATGACGAACTCGCTCAACCGCAGTGTGGCTGACATCTTCGACACGTATGTGTACATGATGGGGATTACCCAAGGGGCGTATAGCTACAGCACGGCGGTCGGTTTGTTTAAATCAGTTGTCGGGATTATCTTGATTTTTGGCGCCAATTACATTGCAAAAAAGTTTGATCAGGAAGGATTGTTTTAGAGGAGGGGAGAGGTATGGCTGAAATTCACACGATGCACAACACCAAAGCCGGACGGGTGTTTGACGTCTGCAACATTCTGTTTCTCGGCGGTGTCGGCGCGATTACCATTTTGCCGTTTTTATATATTATCGCCGGTTCCTTTGCGACAGAAGCGGAACTCGCCCAGCGGAGCTTCTTTATTTTCCCGAAAACCTTTACACTTGATGCTTACAAGTATGTGTTTTCGACACCGACGTTCCTTCGAAGCATGGGTGTGTCCATCTTCATCACGGTGGTCGGGACGGCTGTACAGCTGTTTTTCACCTTCACGATGGCGTATCCGCTGGCGAAGCGGCATGTGAAGGGACGGAATCTGCTGTTGAATCTGGTGATTTTCTCCATGCTGTTTTCAGGCGGCATGATTCCGACGTACCTTGTCGTAAAATCACTTGGCCTTTTGGATACGTATTGGGCATTGATTCTGCCGATGGCGATTAATCCGTTCAACCTTATTATTATCAAAAACTTCTTTCAGCAGCTGCCGCGTGAGCTGGAGGAATCAGCAAAAATTGACGGCTGTTCCGAAATCGGTGTCTTCTGGCGGATCGCCCTGCCACTGTCAAAGCCAGTTATTGCGACCTTTGCGCTGTTTTATGCGGTCGGGATTTGGAATGATTTCTTCCACGCTCTCTTATATATCAATGACAGTGCAAAATGGCCGCTGCAAATGGTGCTTCGCCAAGTCACGATTTTATCGGATTTAACGGCGACCAATGGCGATACGATGCAAAATGCCGTTCCGCCGGAGCAGGGAATTAAACTCGCTGTCATTGTCATTGCAACGCTGCCGATTTTGGCGGTCTATCCATTTTTACAAAAACACTTTGCAAAGGGAATGCTGATCGGTTCGGTGAAAGGCTGAGAAAGGGAGTGTTTCATATCAGTACATTAGATCAGATTAAGATTGCCTATATCGGCGGGGGGTCCCAAGGCTGGGCCAGAAGCCTGATGAGTGATTTGTCGATTGATGAACGGATGTCAGGCACGGTGGCGCTCTATGATCTTGATTTTGAAGCCGCTCAGAAAAATGAAGTGATCGGCAATCACAGCGGGAACGGCAGATGGAGATATGAGGCTGTTTCTACTTTGAAAAAGGCGTTATCAGCCGCTGATATCGTTATTATTTCCATTTTGCCGGGATCACTGGATGATATGGAAGTCGATGTCCACTTGCCTGAGCGCTGCGGTATTTATCAGTCTGTAGGTGATACTGTCGGGCCTGGAGGGATCATCAGAGGCTTGCGTGCTGTGCCGATATTTGCAGAAATTGCCCGGGCAATAAGAGACTACGCACCTGAATCATGGGTCATTAATTATACAAACCCGATGTCTGTCTGTACAAGGGTGCTGTATAAAGTGTTTCCCGGAATCAAAGCGATTGGCTGCTGCCACGAGGTATTCGGGACGCAAAAGCTATTGGCGGAAATGGTCACGGAAAGGCTGGGGATAGAGGTGCCGCGGCGTGAGGATATCCGCGTTAATGTGCTCGGCATTAACCATTTTACATGGATCACAAAAGCCTCTTACCGCCATATTGACCTGCTGCCTATATTCCGTGAATTCAGCGCGCACTATGGGGAATCAGGATATGAGCTGGAGGGGGAAAGCTGGAGGGACAGCGTCTTTTGTTCGGCACACCGTGTTGCGTTTAATTTATTTGAAACGTATGGCGCCATCCCTGCTGCAGGAGACAGGCATCTGGCAGAGTTTCTTCCCGGCCCATACCTCAAACAGCCTGAAGTATGGAAATTTCATCTCACACCTATATCATTCAGAAAACAAGACAGAGCTGAGAAACGACAAGAAACAGAACGGTTGATCGTGCAACAACGGGGCGTTGCTGAGAAAGCTTCGGGAGAAGAAGGCGTGAACATCATAGCGGCTCTTCTCGGATTGGGTGAACTCGTCACAAATGTAAATATGCCGAATCAAGGCCAGGTCTCAAACCTTCCTATACAAGCTATTGTCGAAACAAACGCATTCATCACAATGAACGGTGTCCAGCCGATTTTTTCCGGAGCGCTTCCGAAAGGGGTGGAAATGCTGGCGGCTAGGCATATATCCAATCAAGAGGCAGTGTCGGAAGCAGGTCTAACAAAGGATACTGGCCTCGCGTTTCAAGCTTTCCTCAATGACCCGCTTGTCAGGATTGACCGCAGTGATGCAGAGCAGCTTTTCAATGACATGCTCCAATGCACCATGCAACGTTGAGCGGAGCTTTTCCGGTTTAGAAAAGAAACCATTGACCATACTGATAGTATAATCAAGAAGTAGGTGCTATCAATATGGGAGATTATTTAAGTGTTGCGGTAGAATTGGTCTGCGGTTTAGGCATTTTATTTATTATCTTAAAGCTTCTCGGGAAAACCCAATTTTCTCAAATTACGCCGTTTGACTTTATTTCTGCTTTAATTTTAGGAGAATTGGTCGGAAATGCCGTCTACGATCATGATATCAAAATCAAAGAAATCATTTTTGCTTCGCTGCTGTGGGGCGTGCTGATTTATGTTATTGAATTTATCACGCAAAAAATGAAATCATCGCGAAAGTTCTTGGAGGGTGAGCCGAATATCGTCATCCGCAAAGGAGAGCTTCAATATAAAGTAATGAAGAAAAATAAGATAGACATTAACCAGCTGCAAAGCCTATTGAGGCAAGCGGGGAGTTTTTCGATCCAAGAAGTGGAATATGCGATTCTTGAAACAAACGGGATGGTCAGCGTGCTCCCCAAATCCGACTTTGACAAACCGACAAATAAGGATTTGCAGATTCCTTCGAAGTCTGTTTCCCTGCCGATCACTTTAATCATAGATGGAGAGGTTGTCCGGGATAATTTGAAGGAAGCAGGTGTGGATGAACAGTGGCTGAAGCAAGAATTGAAAAAGAAGAACATTGATAAGACGGAGGACGTGTTATTTGCAGAATGGCATAAAAATAAGCCGCTGTATACCGTAACATACGAACAAAGCAGATCAACATGACTCTTAGAAAAAAGCTTGCAGCAAGGCGCAAGCTTTTTATTGATTGTATGTCCCTTGTTTGACAGCACGTACATGGTACATGCTCACTTCAGTGCTGATCAGATAGTCAGGCTTTGGTTTGCCTTTGTTTGCTTTATGGCCGGCGATATGCGCATCGCTTTTTTCCCATTGCTTCCAGTGATCCTCTGATTCCCAGCGAATCATGACAACAACTTCTTCATCACCGCGGCGTACATTTTTCTCAAGCACTGTCACATCAAATAAACCTTCTTGTTTTTCAATGATTCCTTCAGCGCTGAAACGTTCTATGACTTTATCTGCAAAGCCTTCTTTAACCGTCATTTTTCTCAACTGTACAAACATTTGTCTCACTCCAATCATTCTCACATATGAATAATTGTAAATGAAATTCATTCTCAATGTCAAAGAAAGCGCAGGACGGAATCGAACCGCCGTGCGCAACAGTTTATTCTTTTAATAAAAACACATTTCCGTCTTCGTCCTTAAATTGAACGAAGGTGCCCCACTCCATTTGATTGGGCTCACCGAGAAATTCTACACCGTTTGTCTTCATTTTCTCGTATGTACCAAAGATGTCTTCGCATTCAAACACAATAGAAGCCTTCATTTGCTCTGAGCCTTTCATCATGGCTTTCGGGTAAATGACTAAACGAGTCTCGGCCCCTTTTGGCGCAACCTCCAGCCAGCTTGCTTCAGGTCCCATTGGGTGGTCCGCTGCAATATCAAAGCCTACCTTCTCTGTCCAAAATTGCTTCGCTTTCTGCTGGTCCTCGACATATACAGCAACAGTGCCAATTTGTTTGATCATAGGGAAACCTCCAAGTTGAAAAGATAATAATACTATAACCTGTTTACAGCCGAAGTAACATAAAAAAATCAGCCGGGAAACCGGCTGATTATTAAAATGAGCAGCTTACAACATCGATGTGATTTGTGTCTAAGGCGAAATAAACCCAGCGGCGCCGTGAGGAATCCCAATAAAAGCCGCCGACGGATCTTCTGCCAAGGATGATCGGGTAAAACCAAAATGAGCGGCCATTGGTTAACCAAACATAGGTAAATCGGAAAAGGCAAGGACGAATGGTGATGGGTTCAACTAACAAAACGGCTCCTTGAGAACCCTGCGGTTTTGGGGGTTTCGCTGGTATTTGGGAAGGAGGAGGTCCCTGCGGGGCACCGCCGAAGCCTGGGCTGGCACCGCTGCCAATACCAGGACCGGAGCCGCCGCCAAAGCCTGGAACAGCGCCACCGCCAATACCAGGGCCGGAGCCGCCGCCAAAGCCTGGAACAGCACCGCCGCCAATGCCAGGGCCGCCGCCAGAGCCCGGAACAGCGCCGCTGCCAATGCCAGGCCATGGATATCGGTATTCATATTCAAAAGCAGGCCAAGGCTCATAAAAATGCCCCGCAAACATATAAGGATCAACATAATACATGTGATAACGTCCTTTCTCATTGTAAACTGTACATTGCAGTTTATGCGGGCGGACTCTTATTGGTGCATTCGCCTAAGGATATGAAGCAGGAATGCTCTCAGAGAGCAGAATCATTTGATTTTTCTCTAGTCTTATTCACAATTCCGATTTATCATTTTATAATGAAAGTGCTTCTATTACGAAAAAGGAGACAGACCGTGAATATCGATCAATTATTATATCAATATATCATAGACAACACTGCGGATATTACTGAGAAATGGTTCAGTTTGCGTTGCCAGCTAAAAGGCGAGCTATATTCCGCCAGCCATTTAAGTGAAGAAACGAAAACACTTTTAACCGAGCAGCATACATTTACCAATATAACAATCGCAAGCGCATTTCTGGAGGATCAAACCGATTTTCAAGAAAACATGACAAAATGGGCGCAAAACGTTGCGAAAAACAGGGTAGAGCAGGATGTTCAAGTTCATGAGGTCGTAGAAGCCATATCCAATTCAAGAATCTCATTCTGGGACGCAGTCGCCACATTTATAAAAGAGAATCAGGAGATTGTGACAAATGAGGATGCAGACCGATGGAACCGCATTGTGAATCAGTCGTTCGATAAGCTGATTATTGAATTCTCCGAGCAGTACCAAAAATTCATGCTGATGAGGCTCACATCTCAGCAGGAATTGATCTCAGAGCTTGGCTGCCCGGTCATTTCCATTGCCGATGGAATCGGGATATTGCCGCTTATCGGCTCAATTGATACAAAACGGGCACAGGTCATTTTAGAAACAGTGCCGGTCCGCTGTGTCGAGAGAAAAATCACAAGCCTCGTCGTTGATCTTTCGGGTGTTCCGATTGTGGATACCATGGTGGCTCAGCAATTGTACAACCTGTCTAAAACGCTTTTCTTATTAGGCGTCAAAGCCGTATTTTCAGGGATTCGCCCGGATGTGGCCCAAACATCGATTCAATTGGGGCTTGATTTTAGTGAATATGAAACGTACGGCACGCTGAAGCAGGCATTAGAAAACATGGGTGTCCGCTGTATTGTTGAGGAATTGGAAGAAAACAAATAGGAAGTTTCCAGGCATATGATTGTCCGTCACCGGGTGATCATATGCCTTTTTGATTTGAACAGAAATCACCATTGATTTATCGAAAAAAACATAATATTATAATTCTTATAAGAATACTGTGAATTAAAACCTATTCAACAGGGGGGAAGGTCTTTTGGTTTCAAAATCAACGATTGATCCGGAAGTGATTGAAAAAATCATCAGCTCGCTGGAAACACTCCATTTCGGCACCGTTCAGATTACGGTTCATGATTCTCAGATTACCCAAATTGAGAAAATAGAAAAGCACCGTTTTTCGCTGAAAAGGAAAGAATCAAAATGATAATGTAAAGGGCGTTTGTTTTCATTAAATTCTCCTTAAAACATATACATATTTCATCCAATTTTTATATAATAGACCTTTAAGATCATTTTTTAGGAGGATTTTTGACATGCAAGCTACGGTTCACGAGAGTAAGCAATCGATCATGCAACGCATTTTGACAGTCTTTGTCTTCACATTGCTGATCGCGACTGTCGGCCTTTTTATCGGCCAATTTGTTCCTGTCGCTTTGATGCTGCCGCTTTCTATTCTTGAAGTGGCGATGATTATTCTGGCCTTCTGGATGCGCAGAAGAAAAGCGGTCGGGTATGCGTTTGTATATACATTCGCGTTCGTTTCCGGCATTACCTTATTTCCGATCGTCAGCCATTACGCTTCCATCGCCGGCGCCTATGTCGTGCTTGAAGCCTTTGGCTCTACATTTGTCATTTTTGCCGTCTTGGGCACAATCGGCGCAAAAATGAAGAAGGATTTATCCTTCCTGTGGTCATTTCTGCTGGTTGCGGTGCTCGCCCTCGCAGTGGTAGGGATTTTCAACATTTTCAGCCCGTTAAACTCAGCGGCGATGATGGCGTATTCCGTGATCGGAACCATCGTCTTTTCCCTTTACATTTTGTATGATTTGAACCAAATCAAACACCGCCACATTACGGAAGACTTGATTCCCGTTATGGCATTATCGCTGTATCTTGACTTTATCAACTTATTCATCAACCTGCTCCGCTTCTTCGGCATTTTGAGCAGTGATGATTAATGAAAAAGCGCCTGTCATTGGATAGGCGTTTTTTGCTATACATAAAAAAGGCAGGTGGAGTCGTGCGTCTGTCATGTTGTCAGGCGTGCATTGAAGGAGCCGTTTGAGCTTGTGCATTTGATTGGCATTACATGTGTCATCGGCGGCATATTTGTTACGGTCATAAAGAAAAAACAGCCGGATGCGTATCCGGCTTCAGAAGAAAAGACGCTTTAGCCTGTCCTGGTCGGACGGGTTTTTTAGTCTTTAAATACGCTCAGCCTTTCAAAAAGATCACCAAGCATCTTTACGAACATGTCTTTTTCCTCGTTGCTGTAGTTTTCCATGACCGCTGAGATTTTGCTGAAATGGCCGGGCAGAAATTCCTCAAGGCGTGCTTTGCCTTCCGTTGTCAGTTCAATGCTGATTTTTCGTTTATCCTCTGTGTGATACCTGCGGCTGACAAAACCGTCTCTCACCAGCCCGTTCAGCAGACCTGTAATCGTCGCTTTCGTGACGTTTGACTGCTTGGCAAGCTCTGTCGGACTTAACCTATGATCCTTGGCATCAAAGAGCAGCATCAGGATTTTGAATTTTCCTTCTGATAGCCCTCGGCCAGCAAAGTAATGCTCCATCACATGATTCATTTTTTTTGAAATATCAAAAAGAGATAAAAACAATTCAAGAGAGCCGGCGTCAATATTGGCATACGTTTCGGCGTGCTCTGTTATATGCTTATATTTCGGTAAATGTTTTAATTCCATCGCAAGTAGCTCCCGTACATTCGTTGTGACACGATTATAAAGGAGGGAAAACCATAACGCAACTTGGCTTGGAGATGATTGACAGCTTTTCTTGGGACATAGTAAGGTAATATAGTTAGGTGCCTAACTAATACATATAGAGCTGAAAAGGTGGTTATTTATATGAAACATATGTTAATAGCAGGAGGCGGAATCGGCGGCTTGTCAGCGGCCATTTCTCTCCGTAAGGCAGGGTTTTTCGTCACCTTATGTGAAGCGGCTTCAGAAAACCGAAAAACAGGTGCGGGGATTCTTCAGCCGCAAAACGCACTCGCGGTGTTGAAAGAACTGGGCGTATTCGAAGAGTGCTGTAAGCACGGCTTTCAAACAGAATGGTTTAAAACGTTTGATGAACAGGGGGATTTGCTGTTTCAAGTCAGTGAATCCTTTTTAGACGATTCACTTCCGGGACGCAATAATATCCTGCGCAAAACGTTAAATGACATTCTCCTGAAGCATGCCGAGGCGGCGGGTGTAGACATCAAGTTGGGGAAAAAGGTTGTTGCTTATGAAGAAACAGCTGAATCGGTCACTGCCGTATGTGAAGATGGAGAAAAGATGCAGGCTGACATTCTGGCGGGCTTTGACGGCATTCACTCCGTTGTTCGCGATATAATGCTGCAAAAGGAGACGGAAAAAGAGCATCTCGGCATGGGAGCGTGGCGCTTTTATATCGAACTTCCTGATTACACATTCGAGGACGCAACATTCATGTATAGAAGCGGAGACACACAAATCGGGGTGGTGCCATTGGCAGAACACGCTGGCTATGTCTTCGTCCTCCAGCCTTGCACGAGCGATTACTGGGATGAGGAAGATACCCGGTTTGATAGAGTAAAAGAGATTCTTTCTGGTTTTCGGGGGCTGGATTTTGTCACAAAGCACATGTCAAAACAGCATCCTGTCATCTTTAACAAACTGGAGCAGGTCGCCGTGCAGGAGCCATGGCATAAAGGCCGCGTTGTCATCGGAGGAGACGCCGCCCACGCCGGCGCGCCGACCCTGGCGCAAGGAGCGGCAATGGCGATCGAGGATGCCATCGTCCTCGCCGAAGAACTCCAAAACCACGCCGACCACGAAACAGCATTACAGGCGTACTACAAAAGAAGGGCCCCACGAGCGCTCAAAGTTCAGAACCTATCCTCAGAAATCGTCCGCCGCGGGCTAACAGAAGAGCCGGCAACGGAAGAGCTGATCGGGGAGTGCTATGCGGTGTTGAGGGAAGGGTATTAAATAGGAAAAGTCCAGAAAGTGATTTCTGGACTTTTTAGTCTTGCTCTGTTTTATTCCTTATCCGCTCAATCACCTCATGCAGCCCCTCAGGCTTATAAAACTCCACCGGCGAACTGCCCTTTTCAAACGAAATGGTCTCGGCTTCAATCAGCGCGACATAGCGCCCGTTTACTTTTGCGAGATGAATGGAGTCGCCAAAATCCGCTAGCAATCCCTTAATCTCTGTTTCTCCGACTTTCATTTTCAGTTGGGCCTCTGGCGTGTGCTCGATGATTTGGGCGGAGGCTTCGATGACTTGATGGGTGTCGAGGCGCTCTTGGATTTCCCGCTTTTCGCTTGCTTCCCAAATTTCAATGTCGTGCTCGAACTGCTTGAGCTCTTCGCTGTTGTCTTCAAATGTCTCGTAGACGTGCTCCTGCACCATGTTCATGACCTGATTTTTCATGATTTCCGGCATCGATTCGCCGTACTCGACGAATTTCAGAAAGTCCTCAAAATAGCGGGCGTGCGAGGCCTGATGGATTTTTAGCTCACCTTCTTCGACCATTCCTTCCTCTGGCATGTACGGGTATTGGATGCTTTTCATGTTTTTTGTCGTGATCGCCATTTCGACTTTTTTAATGAGAGAAGACGCGTCAGAGATGCGGGCGACCTTCGGCTCAAAGTCACATTTCATAATAAAGACAAATGACTCGTCAAAGTATTTTCTCGGTACGGCCGAAGCGACGAGAAACACGCCGCCGCGAACCGCGCTTGTGTCAAGGTACGTGCGGACGAACTGCTCGCTCAGCTCATTGAAGTCTTCTTTTGTTTCCGCCAGACGCGCGCGGTTGAACATGTTGTAGTTTGGGTTAGAATCGAGCTCGTGGCCGGGCTCGACGATAAAATGGCCGATTTTCGTCGGGACCTGCTCGGACTGCGGATGGCGGTCTGCTTTCCGTTTGACGATTTTTTTCAGTTCCCCGTCGAGAAAGTCCTTTAGCTCGCTTTCTTCAAATTCGCCCGTATCAAGGGTCTGGAAGTGCTTGAACTGCTTGTTCGCCTGCTCATCTTTGCCTTCCACCTGTATGACATAAAAGGATAAAAACCGAATTTCAAAATCCATATATAAACTCACCTTATTCGCGTATTGTACAGCTTCTCAAGTATAGAAAAAACAGCAATCATGCGTCAATTGGGAGAACGGAATAATCATGACCATGAAAGGGAAATGTAGTCAAATAGAAGGCATCTCATACGGAAAGGAATGGTTCGATGAAGGAAACAAGCCCGATTCCTCAGCCGAAGACGTTTGGGCCGCTCGGCAATTTGCCTTTAATCGATAAAGACAAGCCGACGCTTTCGCTGATCAAACTGGCGGAAGAACAGGGCCCGATTTTTCAAATCCATACACCCGCGGGCACGACCATTTTAGTGTCCGGCCACGAATTGGTGAAAGAGGTTTGTGATGAAGAACGGTTTGATAAAAGCATTGAAGGCGCCTTGGAAAAGGTTCGCGCGTTTTCCGGTGACGGATTGTTTACGAGCTGGACGCATGAGCCTAACTGGAGAAAAGCGCACAACATTCTGATGCCGACGTTCAGCCAGCGGGCCATGAAGGACTATCATGAGAAAATGGTCGATATCGCTGTTCAGCTCATTCAAAAATGGGCAAGGCTCAACCCGAATGAAGCAGTCGATGTCCCGGGAGATATGACCCGGCTGACGCTCGACACCATTGGGCTATGCGGGTTTAACTACCGCTTTAACAGTTACTACAGAGAAACGCCCCACCCGTTTATCAACAGTATGGTGCGGGCGCTTGATGAAGCGATGCATCAAATGCAGCGGCTTGATGTTCAAGATAAGCTTATGGTCAGAACAAAGCGGCAATTCCGCCATGATATCCAAACGATGTTTTCGTTAGTCGACAGCATTATTGCAGAGCGCAGATCGAATGGAGACCAGGGTGAAAAAGATTTGCTCGCCCGCATGCTGAATGTGGAAGATCCGGAAACGGGTGAAAAGCTCGACGACGAAAATATCCGTTTTCAGATCATCACGTTTTTGATTGCCGGCCATGAAACAACGAGCGGCCTGCTTTCCTTTGCGACCTACTTTTTATTGAAGCACCCTGACAAACTGAAAAAGGCGTATGAAGAGGTCGATCGGGTGCTGACGGATGCAGCGCCGACCTATAAACAAGTGGTGGAGCTTACATACATACGGATGATTTTAAATGAATCACTGCGCTTATGGCCGACAGCTCCGGCTTTCAGCCTTTATCCAAAAGAAGACACAGTCATTGGGGGGAAATTCCCGATCACGACGAAAGACAGAATTTCTGTGCTGATTCCGCAGCTTCATCGTGATCGAGACGCTTGGGGAAAGGACGCCGAGGAATTCCGGCCGGAACGGTTCAAGCATCAGGACCAAGTGCCTCATCATGCGTACAAACCATTCGGAAATGGACAACGGGCCTGTATCGGCATGCAGTTTGCCCTTCATGAAGCCACACTTGTGTTAGGCATGATTCTAAAATATTTCACGCTGATTGATCATGAGAATTATGAGCTTGATATCAAACAAACCTTAACACTTAAGCCGGGCGATTTTCACATCAGGGTTCAAAGCCGTCATCAGGAAGCCATTCATGCGGACGTTCAGGCAGTTGAAAAAGCCGCGTCTGATGAGCAAAAGGAGAAAACGGAAGGAAAGGGCGCATCGGTCATCGGTCTTAACAACCGCCCGCTTCTCGTGCTGTACGGCTCAGATACCGGCACTGCAGAAGGCGTCGCCCGGGAGCTTGCTGATACTGCCAGTCTTCACGGCGTAAGGACAGAGACAGCACCTCTGAACGACCGGATTGGAAAGCTGCCTAAAGAGGGAGCGGTTGTCATTGTGACCTCGTCTTATAATGGAAAACCGCCAAGCAATGCCGGACAGTTCGTGCAGTGGCTTCAAGAAATCAAACCGGGTGAGCTTGAGGGCGTCCATTACGCGGTATTTGGCTGCGGCGACCACAACTGGGCGAGCACGTATCAATACGTGCCGAGATTCATTGATGAGCAGCTTGCAGAGAAAGGCGCGACTCGGTTTTCTGCGCGCGGGGAAGGTGATGTCAGCGGTGATTTTGAAGGGCAGCTTGACGAATGGAAAAAAAGCATGTGGGCGGACGCCATTAAGGCATTCGGACTTGAGCTTAATGAAAACGCTGATAAGGAACGAAGCACGCTGAGCCTTCAGTTTGTAAGAGGGCTGGGCGAGTCTCCGCTGGCTAGATCGTACGAAGCCTCTCACGCATCCATTGCCGAAAATCGTGAACTCCAGTCCGCAGACAGCGACCGCAGCACTCGCCATATCGAAATTGCATTGCCGCCGGATGTTGAATATCAAGAGGGCGACCATCTTGGCGTATTGCCAAAAAACAGCCAAACCAATGTCAGCCGGATTCTCCACAGATTCGGCCTGAAGGGAACCGACCAAGTGACATTGTCGGCAAGCGGCCACAGTGCGGGGCATCTGCCATTGGGCCGGCCTGTCAGCCTGCATGATCTTCTCAGCTACAGCGTCGAGGTGCAGGAAGCAGCCACAAGAGCGCAAATACGTGAACTGGCGGCATTTACAGTGTGTCCGCCGCATAGGCGTGAATTAGAAGAATTGTCAGCAGAGGGTGTTTATCAGAAGCAAATATTGAAAAAACGAATTTCCATGCTGGATCTGCTTGAAAAGTATGAAGCGTGCGACATGCCGTTTGAACGATTTTTAGAGCTTTTACGGCCGTTAAAACCGAGATATTATTCGATTTCAAGCTCTCCAAGAGTGAATCCGCGGCAAGCATCAATCACAGTCGGTGTCGTGCGCGGCCCTGCGTGGAGCGGCCGTGGCGAATACAGGGGCGTGGCTTCAAATGATTTAGCTGAGCGCCAAGCCGGTGATGATCTCGTGATGTTTGTCCGCACACCGGAATCCCGGTTTCAGCTTCCAGAAGACCCTGAAACGCCAATCATTATGGTCGGACCTGGCACGGGAGTCGCGCCATTCCGCGGTTTCCTTCAAGCCCGCGAAGTTTTAAAGCGGGAGGGGAAAACGCTCGGTGAAGCTCATCTCTATTTTGGATGCAGAAACGATCGTGATTTTATATACCGCGATGAGCTTG
The DNA here is from genome assembly GCF_037027505.1 of Bacillus sp. 204(2023). Taxonomy (NCBI): domain Bacteria; kingdom Bacillati; phylum Bacillota; class Bacilli; order Caryophanales; family Bacillaceae; genus Bacillus; species Bacillus sp. 204(2023). Next base: position 146,564 of record NZ_JAXCHE010000006.1, read on the forward strand.
AGCAGTTTGAAAAAGACGGAATTGTCACTGTCCACACAGCCTTTTCCCGCAAAGAAGGCATGCCGAAAACGTATGTCCAGCATGTCATGGCTGACCATGCAGAAACGTTAATATCGATCCTTGACCGCGGAGGCAGGCTTTATGTATGTGGTGACGGCAGCAAAATGGCCCCGGATGTGGAGGCGGCATTGCAAAAGGCGTATCAGTCTGTTCATGGCACCGGGGAGCAAGAAGCGCAAAACTGGCTGAGACATCTGCAGGATACCGGTATGTACGCTAAGGATGTCTGGGCAGGGATATAGATAAAGAAGACTGGAGACATCCAGTCTTTTTTGTCCTTTCGAAAAAATAGTGATCGCACTAAACATTAGTGCATACAATAACTTCAGTCCGCCGGAAGGGCGGGCTGTCTGCAAAACCTATTTTTCGTTTTTGCTAGTTTATGTTATTCTTATACTCGGTATCTATTTCTTTTTTCAAAGGCACACATGACAAAAGAAATCCTTTTTTTATTTCCGAGAAAAAAATGTGAAACGAAATGAAGGTTTCTTTCGTCCAGTGATTGGTTTCCAAATGGTTGTAATAAAAATGATATGGTGCGAAACATAAATATTCCGGCTTGCCGCGGTGTATTTATTGTTGTGTGATGCCTTGATTTTGTTTGGAAAGAAGGAATTGGAAGGCAGGATATAAAGAGCAGGTAAATATGAATGAAGAACTTAAAGTGTTTAAGAAAGTAGAGGTTGCCATGAAGAAACTTTTTTCTTACAAACTTAGCTTTTTTGTGCTGGCTGTTATACTGTTTTGGGCAAAAACGTATTTATCCTACAAGACTGAGTTTAATCTTGGGGTAAAAGGCACAACTCAGGAGATCCTCCTGATATTTAACCCATTCTCAAGCGCCGTCTTCTTTTTAGGACTGGCTTTGCTGGCGAAAGGGCGTAAATCAGCCATTATTATGCTGATTATCGATTTCTTGATGACATTTGTGTTATATGCAAATATTTTATTCTATCGTTTCTTTGACGATTTCTTGACGTTCCCGAACATTAAACAGTCCGGAAACGTTGGAAACATGGGAGACGGGATTTTCAGTATCATGGCCGGTCATGATATTTTCTATTTCTTAGATATTATCATTTTGATTGCGGTATTGATCTGGAGACCTGAATTAAAAGAATACAAAATGAAAAAACGCTTTGCGTCTTTAGTGATCCTTTCTGGGATCGCACTGTTTTTCATCAACCTGCACTATGCGGAAAAAGACCGTCCGCAGCTGCTGACAAGAACGTTTGACCGCAATTATATCGTGAAGTATTTAGGTCTTTACAACTACACCATTTATGACGGTGTGCAGACGGCTCAAACAGAAACGCAACGGGCCTATGCAAGCAGCGATGATTTAACAAGCGTCGAGAATTACACGACGTCTCATTATGCGAAACCGAACGCCGAGTACTTCGGCTCTGCCAAAGGCAAAAATATCATTAAAATTCACCTCGAAAGCTTCCAGTCATTCCTGATTGACTACAAGCTAAACGGTGAAGAGGTGACGCCTTTCTTAAATAAACTTGCGCACGGCGGGGAAGATGTGACGTATTTTGATAACTTCTTCCATCAGACAGGCCAGGGAAAAACATCTGATGCCGAGCTGACAATGGATAACTCGATCTTCGGTCTTCCTGAAGGCTCCGCGTTTGTGACGAAAGGCGAAAACACGTACCAGTCGCTTCCTGCGATTTTAGACCAGAAGGAAGGCTATACAAGCGCCGTCCTGCATGGTGATTACAAATCGTTCTGGAACCGTGACCAGATTTACAAACATATCGGATATGACAAGTTCTTCGACGCAAGCACGTATGATATGTCAGATGAAAATGTGATTAACATGGGACTTAAGGATAAGCCGTTCTTTACAGAATCGATTCCAAAGCTTGAGTCTCTTAAACAGCCGTTTTACGCTCATTTGATTACTTTGACAAACCATTATCCGTTTAACCTGGATGAAAAAGACGCGTCTCTTAAAAAAGCGACAACTGGCGATAACACTGTTGACAGCTACTTCCAAACAGCGCGTTACCTTGACGAAGCGCTTGAGCAATTCTTCAAGGAGCTGAAGGAAGCCGGCCTGTATGACAACTCAGTCATCATGATTTACGGTGACCATAACGGTATTTCTGAAAACCATAACCGAGCGATGAAAGAGATTCTTGGAAAAGAGATCACAGATTATCAAAACGCACAGAACCAGCGTGTGCCGCTGATGATCCGCGTTCCTGGCAAAAAAGGCGGAGTGAACCATACGTATGGCGGCGAAATTGACGTTATGCCGACACTTCTGCACTTAGAAGGAATTGATTCTCAGAAATATATCAACTTTGGTACTGATTTATTCTCTAAAGACCACGACGATACGGTGGCATTCAGAAACGGAGACTTCGTAACGCCGAAGTACACATCAGTCGACAATATCATTTACGATACGAAGACAGGTGAAAAACTGAAAGCGAATGAAGAAACGAAGAATCTGAAAACAAGAGTGAACCAGCAGCTGAGCCTTTCAGACAGTGTCCTGTACAAAGACTTGCTGAGGTTCCATAAACTAAATGATTTCAAAGCCGTTGATCCGTCAGACTATCATTACGGCAAGGAAAAAGAAATCAAATAAGATGAAAAAGAGCCTTGAGCGGGCGCATTGCCTTCGCTCAAGGCTCTTTTTTTTGGTTACATAACCAACTTCAAAAAATAGATTCTATTTGGTCACCAAGGCCGTCTTTCTCTCATATCATTACAGTAGATTTTGAAACCGGATTGAAATCGGACAAATTATCGGGGAAATGCCTTGATAGATTGTGAAGATGTACCAGGTTTCGAACTCAATATTCATAGAGATGAGGGGTAGAGATGAAAGCGGTCATTCTCTGCGGCGGAAAAGGAACGAGAATGAGTGAAGTCACGAATGACATTCCTAAACCGCTCGCCATGATAGGCGGCAAACCGATTCTATGGCATATTATGAAAATTTATCAGTACTACGGAGTAAACGAGTTTATTCTGCTGTTGGGCTATAAAGGCGAAAAAATCAAGGAATACTTTCTCGACTATGAATGGAAGCACAACAGCCTGACACTCGACACCTCTACGGGAGAGGTACAGATCCTGGGGCAGCCTGAAACGTGGAAAATTACGTTTTTGGAGACTGGGGAAGATACGCTGACAGCCGGAAGAATCTTGCAGGCGAAAGACTATATCGGTGATGAAACATTTCTGCTCACCTATGGGGACGGGCTGGCCAATATCAATCTTTTCCATCTCATCAGCTATCATCAGACAAAAGGTGCTGTCGCGACTGTCACCGGGATTGACAAAGTCTCGCAGTTTGGCACCTTGACGGTTGAGGATGGCATGGCGAAAACATTTTCTGAGAAGACATCAAGTGACGGAATTATCAACGGCGGATTCTTCGTTCTCAGTCCAAAGGTTTTCGAGTATTTGCCGAAGGACGGGAACGCGATGTTCGAAGATGAACCGCTGAAGAACCTTGCCAAAGACGGGGAGCTTGCTGTGTACCGCCATTACGGATTTTGGACGGCCATCGATACGTATAAAAATCTCTTAGAAGTCAACAAAATGTGGAATCAAGGACAACAAGTATGGAAGGTATGGTGAATCGATTTGAGTTTCTGGAAAAATAAAAACGTATTTGTCACGGGATGTACAGGTCTTTTAGGAAGCTATTTGGTGAAAGAGCTGATCGAACAGGGCGCAAACGTGACAGGGCTTGTCAGGGATCATGTGCCGCAATCTAATCTTTATCAGGGAGAACATATCAAGAAAATGAACATCGTGCGGGGTTCTCTTGAGGACTTGGCTGTAATTGAACGCGCGCTTGGCGAGTATGAGATCGACACTGTCTTTCATCTCGCTGCACAAGCGATTGTCGGCGTAGCAAACCGCAACCCGATTTCTACCTTTGAAGCGAATATCCTCGGCACATGGAATATTCTCGAAGCCTGCCGCAAGCATCCGTTAATTAAGCGGGTCATTGTCGCTTCAAGTGATAAAGCTTACGGCGATCAAGAAAACCTTCCATACGATGAAAACATGCCGCTGCAAGGCAAGCACCCGTACGACGTCTCAAAAAGCTGCGCAGATCTGATCAGCCACACCTATTTTCACACGTACGGGCTTCCGGTCTGCATTACACGCTGCGGAAACTTATACGGCGGCGGAGATTTGAACTTCAACCGCATCATTCCTCAGACGATTCAGCTTGTGCTGAACGGGGAAGCGCCGGAAATCCGAAGCGACGGCACATTTGTACGGGACTACTTCTATATTGAAGACGCCGTTCAGGCTTATCTGCTTCTTGCAGAAAAAATGGAAGAAAACAATCTTGCCGGAGAGGCCTTTAACTTCAGCAATGAGATCCAGCTGACCGTACTTGAACTGGTAGAGAAAATATTAAAGAAAATGAACAGTAATCTGAAACCTAAGGTGCTGAATCAGGGAAGCAATGAAATCAAACATCAATATTTATCCGCGGAAAAAGCAAGAAAGCTGCTGAATTGGACACCGGCCTACACTATTGATGAGGGACTTGAAAAAACGATTGAGTGGTATACAGAATTCTTCAAAAAGTAATGTGAAACGAGGTGAACAAGACTGTGACCAGCGCGTATTGCACCGTTTTATCAAAAGGAAGATTATATCAGGCAGTCGCTTTGTTTAAGTCGTTAGAGCAAGTTGATCAAGACAGTCCCATTTTTATACTTTGCATGGATGAAGATACGCACCGCGTGTTACAGAAGCTGAAGATGAAGCAGCTGAACCTTGTGCCGGTGGCCGCTCTTGAAAATGAAATGCTTCTAAAGCTGAAGGAAACTAGAGATCAAAGTGAGTATTGCTGGACGATGAAGCCGATCTTTCTGCAAGCTGTGCTGAACAGCAATCCTGAGCTGGAGCGCGTGACGTATATTGACGGGGATCTCTTTTTCTATGCAGATCCATCGCCGATTTTTGAAAACCAGCCGGACTGCTCGGTGCTGCTTTCACGGGGGGATATTGTAATCCCTTCTTTTGAGAAAGAGCAGATTGACATGCTGCAGCGTCTTTTAGGCAGATATAATTCCGGATTTATCAGCTTCAAGCATGATGATGCAGGCACGGATTGCTTGGAGTGGTGGAAGGAACGCTGTCTTGAGGAATGCAAAAATGCACCGGGTGAAGGGAAATTCGGTGATCAAGGCTATTTGGATTATATGTCTGAGCTGTTTCCGAATGTGTGTGACATTACGACACCCGGCGTGAACATCGGCCATTGGAATTATGGGCAGTATACGTTTTCCTGGAAAGATGGCCGGATCGTGCTGGAGGATGGCAGTCCGCTGATCTTTTATCATTTCAGCGGATACCGAATCGTCAGCATCAATGAAATCAAACAGATTCATGAAACAACCCGCACAGATCTGCCGTTTGTGCATGAACTGTATCAAGAGACACTGCCGCATATCATTCAGCACATCAAAACGTTAGACCCTGAATTTAACGGTTTTGCTTCAAAAGATGACAACAAATAAATGAGTAAATACAGGAAGTGAAAATGAAGTGAAAGCAAGCGTTATTATTCCTGCATATAATTCAAAGGAGCGCCTTTACAACAGCCTTCTGTCATTAAACCAGCAGGAGTGCGATGAAGAATTCGAAGTCATAGTAGCGGACAATGGCTCTGAGGACGGGACGCTCTCGATGCTTGAGTCATTTCAAGCTGATTTTCCGCTGATCTTTACACGGATTAAAGAAAACAGGGGCATTGCGTACGGACGAAATCAGGCGCTTCGCAATGCCAGAGGAGACATCCTGATTTTCCATGACAGCGATATGCTTGCGGCAAAGGACCTTGTGGCAAAACATATAAAAGCCCATGAGAACGAAGAGAATCTCGTCGTGTGCGGGTTGTTTTGGAAACGGATCTACAGTTTTTATTATGAACGGTTTGAAGAAGAACATAAGGAACAGCTCGCAAAGCTCACAGGTGAAATGCCGAAGAAAGACAAACAAAAGCTGCTGGAGGAAGCGGACATCAAAAACGGAAGCTTTCTTGATAATAGCTTTGACCTCGATACCGACTTTATAGACGTGCTCAAGAAGATTTTAGATGAGTACGGCGATGACTTGAAAGGCTATCATATGCCATGGCGCTTTTTTATCACGAATAATTCCTCTGTGAAACGCAAGCATGTGGTTGATCTCGGTTTATTTGACGAAGGCATTGTGCGTTACGGGTTTGAGGATTATGACCTCGGGATCAGGCTTCATCAGGCCGGATTGACCTTCAGGCTTCGTCGCGATATTGTCAGTGTTCATCAGGAACATCCAAGCAATTGTAAGTCTGTAGACGATATTCGGGCAAACATTGCCTATATGTGCGATAAATACAATAACATCCGCTCCTTAGACGTTCATCTCGCATTTAATGGGCCGTTCCCGCCTGACATGACGAACAGAATCATGGCTGATATTCAAAAGCTGCTGGAATCACAGAAATATGATATGCTGCTGAATCTGTTTCTTGAGCTTCTACATGTTGTTAAAGAGCGCAACATTGATCCGGATTGGCGAAAGAAATCCCCAAGGGTGACGGCGAAAAGCTTTGATTTACAAACTGTCCGCAAGCTTCTGCCTAAGGCGAAGAAAAAGCTAGGCGTGAACGATTTTGCTAACGCACTGTATGCGCTTGTCAACGATTTGCTGCACGTGGATCTTAGATCATTGGATGTGGTATAAGTGAGTACATTTCATTTTTCAACGATAGTGTCAAGGACACATATCTTTAAGCTCATGCCTATGATTCATTCTCTCCATGAGCATTGCGATGATTTTCATTTATATGTGCTGTGTGTCGACCAGAAAGCGTATGAATTGCTTCAGCACGTTCCATGGGAGCATGTAACCTTTGTGCAGCTGCATGAAATGGAAGACCCGGAGCTGCTGAAAGCGAAAAGCAACAGAACGTTTCATGAATATTGCTGGACGTTAAAGCCCGCCTTTTTGTTTCATGTGATGAGCAAGTGGGATGACGCTGAATACTTTGCCCATATGGATACGGATCTATTTTTCTTTTCTGATCCGGCGCGTATTTTTGCAGAAAACCCAACGGCGTCTCTGTATTTGACTGATCATCGTAATTCGCCGCGCTTCATGTCCTACTACGACCGAACCGGACGCTTTAATACAGGTTTTGTCGGTGCCGGTCATACAAAGGAAGCATATGAAGCGGTGTGGCAGTGGAGACAGGACTGTATTGAATTTTGCACGGTCGAAATGGATACGGCACGAAAGACATATGGTGATCAAAGATATGTGGAGAAATGGCCGGAGCAGTTTAAAGGTGTTCATGTTGTCAAATCAATAGGAGCCAATACAGCGCTTTGGAATATCGAAAACTATAAGGTCGGGCAAAAGGACGGCCGCGTGTATATAGATGAAACGCCGCTGATTTTCTATCATTTCTCTGGGTTTACACTGGTGACAGAAAAAGAGTTTAATCTTTGCTGGTACTACCGGATTGAAGACGAAGCGGCAATTGAGATGATTTATATGCCGTATATATTAAATCTGAAAAGATGGATTGATGAAATACAGTCGGCGTTTCCGGACTTTGCGGATGGCTTTATCCCGAAGCACGCAGTGCCTGACACTCATTTTATCCAGCTGGATTAAAAAACCCCTGCCGCCTGGCAGGGGTTTTTTCAGCTATGCCATTCTCTCAGCTTCTGGTCACTCGGCAATAGGAAGGCAAGGATGCCGAGAACAGGGAGAAAGGCAATGGCGATCATCGTGGGGGTCAGTCCCGCGGCGTCAATCAGAGCGCCCAGCGCCACAGCGCCGATCGCGCCCATCCCGAAGGCAAGCCCGACGGTTAAACCGGACATTGTGCCGATTTTTCCAGGAACTAGTTCCTGTGCATAGACAACCGTTACGGAAAAGCTCGACATCAGAACCACGCCAATCAATGCGAGCACGCCATAGGCGAGAACCGGGCCGGCAAATGGCAGCACAATCGCCAATGGCGCCGAGCATAACAGCGAACCGACGATCACGAAGCGTTTTCCAAAACGGTCTGCAAGCGGGCCGCCGAGAAACGTGCCGATCGCGCCGAACAGCAAGAAGACAAAAATATAGCTTTGTGCCTGCTGAATGCTTACGTGATAGGTATCCATCGCGTAAAACGTGTAAAAGTTGCCGATCGCACTCGTATACCAAGAACGAGCAAAAATGAGAAATATAATAATAATAAGAGCAGATACAACAGATTTGGTGATGGCCGTGTTTTCAGCCGTTTTCTTTTGTTTGCCTGATTTCTGGGCAAGGCTGCCGAGACGTGAGGCGTACCATTTCGCAATATACATGAGAAACATAACAGCAAGCGCGGCGACAAGCGTGAACCAAACAGCGCCGAATTGCCCGAGCGGCACAAGGATCAGCGCGGTGATCAGCGGCGCCATCGCCTGGCCTGAGTTTCCGCCCACCTGATAAATCGACTGGGCGAGCCCGCGTTTTGTGCCGGCGGCCATATACGCCACACGGGAGCCCTCCGGATGGAAAATGGCCGAGCCTAATCCAATGAAAAACACACAGCATAAGATCGTTATGAATGACGGGGCAAATGCAAGGCCTAAAATGCCAAGCATGCTGGCGGTCAAACCGACTGGCAGCGCATACGGCCGCGGCCGTTTATCGGTATACCAGCCGACAACAGGCTGCATGACGGATGACACCATGTTTAATGTGAAAGCGATGATGCCGAGCTGTGTAAACGTCAGGCTCATGGAGCGTTCCAAAATAGGGAACATGGCCGGAATCACAGCTTGAAGCGAATCGTTGAGCATATGGCAAATTCCGATAATAATCAAAATCCGATACACCGTGGTGCCTGGTTTTTGAACTGTGTTTTCTTTTAACGGGGCGGCGATAGCCAATTGAGTCTCCTCCTTACATATATAACCAAAGCATACCACCATATTATTCATAAGGTGAAGAATTTATCAAGAGGAAAAAAGATTCTTATGAAAGAAATACCGTCAGCCTGATTAGCAGCTGACGGTATTTTCGATATTCAAAATGTGATATAGCTCTTCAAGCTTACGAATCTCATAGGTTGGTATGATCTCTGGCACATTCGGCTTCATGTCAGGGTTCATCCAGCAAGTATCAAGCCCGGCGATCTGTCCGCCTTTGATATCAGCAGTTAGTGAATCCCCAATGATTAATGTGTGCTCTGCTGAAAATTGAGGAATCCGTTCAAACACGTAATCGAAATATTCCTTCATCGGCTTTTGGAAGCCTGTGTCTTCAGAAACGAAAATGTCCTTGAAGAATGGAAATAATCCTGAATCACGGAGACGCTTATATTGTGTGTGTGACACGCCGTTTGTCACGATGTACAAATCGAACTGTTGCTGCAGATTTGAGATGAGATCAAATGCACCGTCAATAAGCTGATGTCCTTCTTCAAGAAAGCGGCGGTATTTTTGCTCAAGCAAAGCGCCGTCCGCCTCGTAACCGTACTCCTTGAGCAAAGCGGAGAAACGTGTGTTTACGACTTCATCCCGTGTCATCTTACCTTCTTCAAAGGCTCTCCAGAGACCTTGATTGATGGTTTTATACTGCGCCTTCATGTCATTTGTTAAAGGAATGTTCTGATCTTCAAACAGCAAACGCAGGGCTAAAGCTTCTGCCGCTTGAAAATCAAGGATGGTATCATCTACATCAAATAATAAAGTGCGGTATCGTTTCATCTGTGTGTCTCCCTTTCTCATATGTATTCAAAGTATAGCACATAAAAAAAGGAAAAAGCCGGCGGGTGAGGCACTGCCGGCTGAAAAGAGATTATTTGTTTAATAAGCTGTGTTTTCTCGAATATAGGAAGTAAACCAGTGTTCCGACAGCGATCCAGATGACAAATGAAAGCCATGTGACGCCGGGAAGGCTGTACATGAACCAGAGGCAGATGCCTGCGCTGATAATCGGCACAACCGGAACGAACGGCACTCTGAAGGACGCCTTGATTTCAGGATGTTTCTTTCTTAGCACAATGACAGCAATAGATATAACCGTAAACGCGGCAAGTGTTCCCATGTTCACCAGATGGGCCAGCGTTCCGAGGTTAATAAAGCCGGCGATTCCCGCTGCAACGATCCCTGTCAGCCATGTGTTGCGGAACGGGGTTTTAAATGACGGATGAACCTTTGCGAACAATCCAGGGAGAAGGCCGTCTCTGCTCATGGCAAATGTCAAACGAACCTGAGCGTACAGCAAAGCGAGCATCACCGTCGTAATCCCGATAATCGCACCGACAGAAATAATTCCGGCAACAGCGTCCTGTCCGACGAATTTCAGCGCAAAGGATACAGGATCTCCGACATTCAATTTGGCATAAGGCATCATGCCTGTCAGCACAAGCGATACCGCGATGTATAGAACCGTGCAGACAGCTAGAGCTGAAATAATGCCGACGGGCATGTTTTTTTGCGGATTTTTCACTTCCTCTGATGCATTAGAAACCGCGTCAAACCCAAGGTACGCGAAGAATACAGTGGCAGCGCTAAGTATGACGCCTTTCATCCCGAATGGCATAAAAGGAGACCAGTTGTCCGGTTTCACATAGCCGATGCCGACAATAATGAACAATAAAATGATCGCGATTTTCATCAGTACAATGACGTTGTTAAAGCGTGTGCTTTCCTTGACGCCTCTGCTGACAATCGCAGTGATGAGGAGAATGATCACCGCAGCCGGAAGGTTAAATACGGCGCCCGCCGTGCTTCCCGGCGCTCCTGTCAGTGCAGCCGGAATATGAAGATTGAAGCCGGCAAGCAATGATTGAAAGTATGAAGACCAGCCGGTGGCAACCGCCGACAGTGCAATGACATATTCAAGCATGAGATCCCATCCGATCAAAAAGGCGAGCAGCTCTCCAAGTGTCACGTATGAGTATGAGTACACGCTTCCCGAAATCGGAATGGAAGACGAAAACTCAGCATAACAGAAAGCAGCCAGCGCACAGGCGAGCCCCGCTAAAATAAACGATATGATGAGGGCGGGACCTGCACCGGTCGCTGCCACTGTTCCTGTAATGACAAAAATCCCTGTACCGATGACACAACCGATACCGAGCAAGGTTAAATCAAATGCGCTTAACGTACGGGCAAGGCTTTTTGACTTGCTCTGCGCACTCAATGTTTCAAGCGGTTTTTTTCTAAATAATGAACTCATCAAAAGTTCCTCCTGTAAATATTCAAAATATTCTAATCATTATATACAGTTCTTGTTGTATTATATTGTCGAAATTTGACGCAGTCAATAAAATATTTTTCTGCTTTAAACGATAGAAGCGAAACAGCGTTGTCGTATCATAGGATAGTAATTTTTACTAATCGTATATTCAATTTTATGCAAGATGAACCGATAGAAAAAATAGATTCGCCCATATTTTGATTTGCGGTTATAAAGGAGATGCTGACCATGTTTCAATATGAAGAGTTGAATAAACAGTTTATCGGCGGGAAATGGCAGGAGGGCAGCAGCCCAAATGTATTGGAAAACAAAAATCCTTATACTCAAAAAACATTCACAACATTCCGTAAAGCGACTGCTGACGATGTAGATGAAGCGTACAGGGCAGCGGCGCTGGCGAAGAAAAAATGGGATGCGGTCAATCCGTTCGAGAAAAGGACCATTTTAGAAAAAGCCGTCACGTATATCGAAGAGAACGAAGAAGCCATTATTTATTTGATTATGGAGGAGCTAGGCGGTACAAGGCTCAAAGCGGCTTTTGAAATCGGACTAGTCAAAAACATCATGAAAGAAGCGGCAACGTTCCCAATCCGCATGGAGGGGAAAATTCTTCCGTCCACAATAGATGGCAAGGAAAACAGATTATATCGCGTGCCTGCAGGTGTAGTCGGTGTCATCAGCCCGTTTAACTTCCCATTCTTTTTATCTATGAAATCAGTGGCGCCTGCACTCGGAGCCGGCAATGGCGTTGTGCTAAAGCCGCATGAGGAAACGCCGATTTGCGGCGGAACGCTGATTGCGAAAATTTTTGAGAACGCGGGAATTCCAGCGGGGCTGCTGAATGTTGTTGTCACAGACATTGCTGAAATCGGCGACAGCTTCGTTGAGCATCCAGTGCCGCGGATCATCTCATTTACCGGTTCTACGAAAGTCGGCAGCTACATTGGACAGCTTGCGATGAAGCATTTTAAAAAGCCGCTTCTTGAGCTTGGCGGGAACAGCGCCTTCATCGTGCTTGAGGATGCAGATATAGAATATGCGGTCAATGCGGCGGTGTTCAGCCGATTTACACATCAAGGACAGATTTGCATGTCAGCCAACCGCGTGCTTGTTCATTCTTCTATTTATGACAAGTTCCTTGAGCTGTACCAGGCAAAAGTGGAATCGCTGAAAGTCGGCGACCCAATGGATCCTGATACGATTATCGGGCCATTAATCAACAGCAGACAGACGGACGGGCTGATGAAGACTGTTGAGCAAGCAATTGAAGAAGGCGCTGTACCAGTGAAGCTTGGCGGATTTAACGGGACGATCGTGGAACCGACGATCTTAAAAGACGTCAAACCGTTCATGAGCATTGCCAAGGAAGAGCTTTTCGGACCAGTCGTCTCCTTTATGAAGTTTGATTCAGAAGACGAAGCGGTGGATATCGCAAACGAAACCCCGTTTGGCTTGAGCGGTGCTGTACATACGTCAAATCTTGAGCGCGGCGTGGCTTTTGCGAAACGCATTGAAACAGGCATGATTCACGTCAATGACACGACCATCAATGATGAACCGAATGTAGCCTTCGGCGGTGAAAAGCAATCAGGCCTCGGCCGTTTAAACGGTGAGTGGAGCCTCGAAGAATTTACAACGCTGAAATGGATCTCGGTCCAGCACGAAAAACGCAGCTTCCCTTATTAATGAAAAGGAGTGAATGGAATTGACCATAAATACGGAAAAAGAAACCGCAGATATTCTGGACGCATTTATCAAAGTAGCCCCTTATTTAAACAGCCTGGTTCAGGATGATATTACAATCGGCATTTATGATACGGAAAAACTGCTCGTGAATATACCGGCCAAAACCTTTTCGCTAAACGTAAAAGCCGGCGATCCGCTGCAGGAAGGGGATATCATCACAGATGCCATCCGAAGCAATCAGAAGAAGACGAGCATGGTTCCGAAAGAATTGTTCGGCTTCCCATTGATCGCGCGTGCCATCCCGCTGCACGACGAGAATGGAAGAGTCATTGGAGGCGTCGGCCTCGGAACGAGCCTTGAGGAGTCGTCAAAGCTGCATGATGTGGCGGAAAGCTTATCGGCTGTCGTTGAACAAACAGCCGCGGCTATTTCCGACATTTCTGAATCAATTAACGGGTTTTCAACTCAAATGTCGGGCATTTCCTCTCAGGCGAAAAAAGTAAGCGAAAGCGCCGGTGAAATCGCCGATATTTCAGTAACTGTTAAAGGCATCTCTGACCAAAGCAATCTGCTCGGCTTGAACGCCGCGATCGAAGCGGCAAGAGCAGGGGAGTCCGGAAAAGGATTCTCTGTTGTCGCAGATGAGATCAGAAAGCTAGCGACGCATTCAAAAGAAAATGTCGGCCAAATTGACCAGATTACGAAAAAAATCCACAGCCTGCTGAAAGGGCTGGAGGAATCCATTGAGTCGATTAATCAGCATACAGACGGACAAGCCGCTGCCGTTGAACAAATTTCCGCCACGATGCAGGAGATTTCAGGAAGCGCGCAGCATCTTGCAAAAATGGCTGAAAAAGCGCTTGAGGAAGAGTAAGAGACCGGGGACAAATGTCCCCGGTCTTTTTCTATCCTGCATTTCCATGAAATTCGTCTGACGTTTTACTAGTTTTATTCCAGCGGCTGATTTAAAATGTACACATGAACTTACGTGAGGATTGATAGGAACCATGAGCATATTAAAAGCGGAAAATCTTTATAAAACATACGGAGATAAAACATTATTTGACCATATCTCCTTTCATATTGAAGAGAATGAGAGAATCGGATTAATCGGGCCGAACGGAACAGGAAAATCAACGCTGCTGAAAGTGATTGCCGGCTTGGAATCTATCGAAGAAGGAGAAATCACGAAATCCGGAAGCGTGCAGGTCGAATTTCTTCATCAAGACCCGGAGCTGCCTGCGGGGCAAACAGTGCTGGAGCATATCTATTCCGGTGAATCGGCTGTGATGAAAACCTTGCGTGAATATGAAAAAGCGCTGTATGAACTGGGGAAAGATCCCGAAAATGAACAGCGCCAGAAACATCTGCTGGCAGCACAAGCGAAAATGGACGCGAACAATGCATGGGATGCAAACACCTTGGCAAAAACCGTATTGTCTAAGCTGGGCGTCAAAGACGTAACAAAACCGGTCAATGAGCTCTCAGGCGGCCAGAAAAAACGGGTGGCCATTGCCAAAAACTTAATTCAGCCCGCTGATCTGCTCATTTTGGACGAGCCGACAAACCATTTGGATAATGAAACGATTGAGTGGCTTGAAGGGTATTTAAGCCAATATCCCGGCGCCGTCATGCTGGTGACGCACGATAGATATTTCTTAAACCGTGTCACCAACCGCATTTATGAGCTTGAAAGAGGCAGTCTCTACACGTACAAAGGCAACTATGAAGTGTTTTTAGAAAAACGCGCGGAACGGGAAGCGCAGGCTGAGCAAAAGGAAACGAAGCGGCAAAACCTGCTGCGCCGCGAGCTGGCCTGGCTCAGACGAGGAGCGAAAGCCCGCTCCACAAAACAAAAGGCGAGAATTGACCGGGTAGAGTCGCTTAAAGAGCAGAAAGGGCCTCAGTCATCAGGTTCACTCGATTTTGCCATTGGCTCGCACCGTCTCGGAAAACAGGTTATTGAAGCGGAGAACGTCATGATCGCTTATGACGGCCGCATGCTCGTCGACCGTTTTAATGAACTTGTCATACCAGGTGAACGGATCGGGATCATCGGGCCAAACGGCATCGGGAAAACAACGCTGTTAAATGCCCTTGCCGGCCGTCATACGCCGGACGGAGGCGATATTACGATCGGACAGACGGTCAGAATCGGCTACTATACTCAGGATCATAGTGAAATGAACGGTGAGTTGAAGGTCATTGACTATATAAAAGAAACGGCGGAGGTCGTAAAAACGGCAGATGGCGATATGATTACAGCTGAACAAATGCTCGAGCGTTTCCTCTTCCCGCGTTCGATGCAGCAGACGTATATCCGCAAGCTGTCCGGCGGGGAAAAACGGCGTTTATACTTGCTTCAGGTTCTCATGCAGGAACCGAATGTCCTGTTTCTTGATGAGCCGACGAACGATTTGGATACTGAAACATTAAGCGTTCTTGAGGATTATATTGACCAGTTCCCAGGCGTCGTCATCACCGTATCCCATGACCGCTATTTCCTTGACCGCGTCGTCGACCGTTTGATTGTATTTGAAGGAAATGGCGTCATTTCCCGCTTTCAAGGCTCCTACAGCGACTATATGGAGGAGTCAAAAGCGAAAAAAGCGGCCCCAAAACCTGCAGCTGAGGAAAAAACGGCTGAAGCCGTGCCGAAGAAAAAACGGAAAAAGCTTTCTTACAAAGACCAGCTGGAATGGGACGGCATCGAAGATAAAATTGCCCAGCTGGAAGAAAAGCATGAGCAGCTCGAAGCTGACATCGCCGCAGCAGGCAGTGATTTTGGCAAAATCCAAGAGCTGATGGCCGAGCAGGCGAAAACTGCGGAAGAGCTTGAGGCTGCGATGGACCGCTGGACAGAATTGTCCCTCATGATCGAAGAACTGGAAAGCTAAAAAGCGTGGCCGCAGCAGGCCGCGCTTTTTTTCACATAATGGACAAAAACGAACCGGCCTGCTTATGTTAGGATAAAATTGTGTGTCAGCGGCACATGGAAAACTAACGGAGATGATGAAGTATGACATGGGCGATCGTGATGTTAATTCTCATGAGTCTGGTGAAAATCGTATTAACCTGTCTTCCTACAGGCGTCATAGAATGGCTGCTCGGCAAATTTGAAGTGCACGCCAAGCTGAGTGACGAAAATGCGAGTCTCTCTCTAGATGGAAAACGTCTCGAGGGTGCAGAGAAGCAGAAAGTGATTGATCAATTTAACGAAGCTGTCTTCCTGGAAAAATATTATATCTATCCAGGTGATGAAGAGCGTTATTTACATCCGGAAAACGGCGGCACGCCGCTGGTAATAGATACAAAAAAAGGAAAAAGAGACGTGAAGCTGTTCGTGTACCGCTACGACGACCATATCGACGTCGTGAAACAGTACAAGAAGAAAGTGATCGCGTATCGAGTGCTTTCTGAAAGCCTTCAAAAAGAGTCTCTGTCAGTGGCGGGAAGTTTAGCTTAAACAGGAAAGTGAAAGACGGGTGCTGTATGCTACTCGTCTTTTTTATTGTTTTTTAAAACTTAACGTTTACGTTAAGGTTCAAAAGGTGTATAATGGTAACAGAAACGGCGAAGGGGGATTTACCTTGGAATGGATGAAGATTGATCAAGTGGCCAAAAGAAGCGGACTGACAAAGCGGACCATCCGGTTTTATGAAGAAATCGGCTTGATTCCGGCGCCGAAACGGACAGACGGCGGTGTAAGGCTTTATTCAGAGGATGATATGGAGGAGCTTGAGAAAGTCATCAGCACAAAAGAGGTGCTCGGTTTTTCCCTTCAGGAGCTTCAGCATTTCATGGAAACCAGCCGCCAGCTAGAGTTAAACAAAGAGGGGTATTTGTTGTCACTGGATCCCAAGGAACGGAAAGAAAAACTGGAGGAAATTCAGGAAACCCTGAATCACCAGCTGAGTTTGATTGATGAGAAAATCCGCACATTCCAAAGCTTTAAAGAACGCCTGCAAGGCATGAAAAATAAAGCGGAACGCGCCATTCAATCAATCGAATGAAAAGTTTGTTAAACGCTATTTTTGTAGCGTTTCTTTTAATGGAATAAAGATGGAGGTCAGGTCAAATGGATAAGACAACACAAGTGAATCAGAAAACAGGCTTGCTCAGCCAGCCAAAAGCGGTATGGGCTGTCGCGTTTGCCTGTGTGATTTCTTTTATGGGAATCGGGCTGGTCGATCCAATTCTTCCGGCCATTGCCGCACAATTACATGCTTCACCTAGTGAAGTATCACTCTTGTTTACAAGTTATTTGCTTGTAACCGGATTTATGATGTTTTTCTCAGGAGCCATTTCCAGCCGCATCGGCGCGAAATGGACATTAATTCTCGGACTTATTTTTATTATTGTGTTTGCGGGGCTTGGCGGCAGCTCAAGCTCAATCGCTCAGTTAGTCGGCTATCGCGGCGGCTGGGGATTAGGAAATGCTTTGTTTATTTCAACAGCGCTTGCGGTCATCGTTGGTGTATCAGTCGGAGGAAGCGCCCAAGCGATTATTTTGTATGAGGCTGCGCTCGGTCTCGGGATTTCTGTCGGGCCGCTTGCAGGCGGAGAGCTTGGAAGCATTTCATGGCGCGCACCGTTTTTCGGAGTATCTGTCCTGATGTTTATTGCGTTAATCGCGATTTCCTTCATGCTTCCGAAGCTGCCGAAACCGGCAAAACGCGTCGGTGTGTTTGATGCGATGAAGGCCCTCAAATATAAAGGCCTTTTAACAATGGCGGTATCGGCATTCTTATACAACTTTGGATTTTTTATTTTGCTTGCTTATTCTCCGTTCGTTCTGGATTTAGATGAACACGGTCTTGGATATGTCTTCTTCGGCTGGGGCCTTCTGCTGGCGATTACGTCAGTCTTTACGGCGCCGCTCGTGCACAAAGCGCTGGGCACAGTGCGTTCGCTCGTCGTTCTCTTTATCGCCTTTGCGGCCATTCTCGTTATTATGGGGATCTGGACAGACCATCAGACTTTGATTATTACATGTATCGTTGTCGCTGGTGCTGTCCTCGGTATGGTGAATACGATCATGACAACCGCTGTGATGGGTTCTGCGCCGGTTGAACGTTCAATCGCGTCTTCAGCCTACAGCTCAGTCCGCTTCATCGGCGGCGCGCTCGCTCCGTGGATTGCAGGAATGCTGTCAGAACACTTTACTGCAAGCACACCATATACAGTAGGCGGAATCGTCGTTTTTGTCGGCATGCTTGTCCTTCTCATGGGACGTAAACATCTTGCTGGGATTAAGGCGGGACATTAATAACGAAAGACACTGCGCATATGCAGTGTCTTTTTTTAATCGTGGAATCTTCCCATTACTACCGTATTGTAGTAATTTCCGTCAGAAAGCAATTTCTCCTTTTTTAAGATTTCTTCTGCTTCAAATCCGTAAGTCTTATATAGTGAAATGGCTCTTTCGTTTGTTTCCAGAACATTCAGTGAGATTTTTTTAACGCCGTTGATGGTTCATGCTGTAGAGGGGACGTTTGCCATAGATAAGGCAAAACCGACGAATATGATCAGAAATGTTTAGAAACGCTCTATCAATACATACACAGCGTCATGAAAAACAGCTTTTCGCACGAGTGGTTTACCGCTTGGGCAGATGAGGAGGATTTTGAGCTGTCTGCCAAAAGAGAGCTGACACTTGATGAATTCACATCTCCATTTTAAAAGACAGAGAGCTTTTGAGAATCGTTCAGAATAAATGGCAGTAAAAAACCCGCCCTTTAGCAGGCGGGTTTTTTTATAAATTAAAGCACTTTCGTCGTCCAAGACTCGCAGTTCCACGTTTCTGTCGCAATATCCATATAAAAGTCTGGCTCGTGGGAAATGAGCAGAATGGAGCCTTTATATTCTTTCAGGGCGCGCTTGAGCTCTTCCTTGGCATCAACATCCAAGTGGTTTGTCGGCTCATCGAGCACCAGCAGGTTTGTTTCTGAGTTGATTAGCTTACACAATCTTACTTTCGCTTTTTCGCCTCCGCTTAATACGGAGACGCGGCTTTCGATATGCTTTGTCGTCAGTCCGCATTTTGCCAAAGCGGCACGGATTTCATACTGCGTATAAGAAGGGAATTCGCTCCATACTTCTTCGATGCACGTATTGTTGTTTGTTTCCTTGACCTCTTGCTCGAAATAGCCGGTATAGATGTGCTCACCGCGTTCAACAGAGCCTTCGAGCGGCTGGATTTCACCAAGCAAACTTTTCAGCAATGTCGTTTTTCCGATCCCATTCGCGCCGTAAAGGGCAATTTTTTGGCCGCGCTCCATGCGGAGGTTGAGCGGACGGGACAGCGGGGAATCGTAACCGATCACGAGATCCTTCGTTTCAAAAATCAGCTTGCCTGACGTTCTCGCCGGCTTGAAGTGGAATTCCGGCTTTGGCTTTTCTGCCGCAAGCTCGATCATATCCATCTTATCGAGTTTCTTTTGGCGGGACATCGCCATGTTTCTCGTGCTGACGCGCGCTTTGTTGCGGGCGACGAAATCCTTCAGCTCTGCGACTTCCTGCTGCTGCTTTTTGTAGGCCGCTTCAAGCTGCTGTTTTTTCACCTCGTAGACTTCCATAAACTGATGGTAGTCGCCGACATAGCGTGTTAGCTCTTGATTTTCAACGTGATAAATCAGGTTGATGACACTATTCAAGAACGGAATATCGTGGGAAATCAGGATGAACGCGTTCTCGTATTCCTGCAGGTAGCGTTTCAGCCATTCAATATGCTGTTCATCAAGATAGTTGGTCGGCTCATCGAGAAGCAGAATTTCCGGCTTTTCAAGGAGAAGCTTAGCGAGAAGGACCTTTGTGCGCTGTCCGCCGCTCAAATCGGTGACATCTCGCTCTAAACCGATATCGCTCAAACCGAGACCGCGGGCAATTTCCTCCACCTTGGAATCGATGACATAAAAATCATTGTTTGTCAGCGCGTCTTGAATGACGCCGACTTCTTCAAGCAGCTTCTCGAGCTCGTCGGGATCAGCCTCGCCCATTTTGTTGTATATCTCGTTCATTTCCTCTTCCATCGCAAATAAATAATGGAATGCGTCTTTCAGGACGTCGCGAATAGATTTTCCTTTTTCCAGCACGGTATGCTGATCAAGATATCCGACACGGACATTTTTTGACCATTCGACTTTTCCCTCATCAGGTTCAAGCTTTCCGGTAATAATATTCATGAAGGTTGATTTTCCTTCACCGTTTGCGCCGATCAAGCCGACGTGCTCGCCTTTTAACAGGCGGAAGGAAACGTTATTAAAAATGGCCCGGTCCCCGAAGCCGTGGCTTAAATCCTTTACAGATAAAATACTCATGTTTACACCTCTATCGTTATCAAACACGCACAATCGGCGTGTAATATTCACCCTTTTGATTATAAAGGAGGATTCGGAATGTTGAAAGGTATAGGAAAGAAAAAGAACAATTGCGTTCCGGGCGAGGTTTTGAGATACTATGGAATAGATTTCAGGAATTGAGGAGAACAAAATGACGCAAACTTGGCCATTTTTACATAATGCACAATCATTTATACAAGAGAATTGGAATGCTTCCGGCTTTCAAACGCCAACCCCTGTTCAAGAGCAGGCAGCCCATCTGATCATGGACGGAAAGGATGTCATTGCAGAATCGCCGACAGGCACAGGGAAGACGCTGGCGTATGCGCTGCCGGTCTTGGAGCGGATCAAACCAGAGCAAAAGCATCCGCAGGCGGTGATTTTAGCGCCTTCCCGTGAGCTGGTCATGCAGATTTTTCAGGTGATTCAGGATTGGAAAGCGGGCTCAGAGCTGCGCGCCGCTTCCTTAATCGGCGGGGCGAATGTGAAGAAGCAGGTCGAAAAGCTGAAGAAACATCCGCATATCATTGTCGGCACACCGGGCAGGGTATTTGAACTGATTAAAGCAAAGAAACTCAAAATGCATGAAGTGAAAACGATCGTGCTTGATGAAGCGGATCAGCTTATCCTGCCGGAGCATCGCGAGACGATCAAACAAATTATTAAAACGACATTAAGAGACCGCCAGCTTCTATGTTTCTCTGCCACGCTTAAAAAGGAAACAGAGGATGTGCTCCGCGAATTGGCACAAGAGCCTGAGGTGTTGAAGGTGCAGCGAAGTAAGGCGGAGGCAGGGAAAGTGAAGCATCAATACCTGATTTGCGACCAGCGCGACAAAGTGAAGCTGCTGCAAAAGCTGTCAAGGCTTGAAGGCATGCAGGCACTCGTATTTGTGAGAGACATTGGCAACCTGAGTGTATATGCGGAAAAACTGGCATATCACCACGTTGAACTCGGCGTTTTGCACAGTGAAGCGAAAAAAATGGAGCGGGCAAAAATCATTGCCGCATTCGAAGACGGAGAGTTTCCTCTTTTATTGGCGACTGATATTGCCGCACGCGGTTTAGACATTGAAAACCTGCCATACGTGATTCATGCTGATATTCCTGATGAAGATGGCTATGTCCACAGATCAGGACGAACAGGCCGGGCCGGAAAAGAAGGCAACGTGCTGAGCCTTGTGACAAAATTGGAGGAATCTAAGCTAAAAAAAATGGCGAAGAAGCTTGGCGTGGAGCTGAGTGAAGCTGTGTATGCAGGCGGAAAACTGAAGACGAAATAAAAAGGAGGGCGGAAAGCCCTCTTTTTTTGTTGTAAAATAATAGAAAAGATTCGCGGGGGTGGGAAGATGGCTTCAATAGACAGGTTTCAAGCAGTGAAGGAGTCAGAGCTGAAAATCCTTGAACACTGGTTTGAGAATGAGGATACCAGACGGAGAATGGATGGGATGCTGCCATTAGATGAGTGGTACGCACGAGTAAATAAAGATAAACACTATACTGTCATCATGGCATATGATGGACAGCTGCCGGCAGGGATGGCCGTGATTGAGTTCGGGGAGGAGCGGACGTATATTGGATTGATCGTCAATCCTGTGTGCCGGCTTCAAGGGTACGGAAAACGGATATTGCAAAAACTGCTGACCGAACCTGATTTTACTAGAGTGCGGGAATGGGTGGCATGCATTGAAGAAGACAATCGAATCAGTTTGGCTTGCTTTCAAGCAGCAGGATTCACTTTGGAAGATACGGAACCTGATGAAGATGGTTTTCTTACGCTGATTCTTCGCAGCTGATCTCATCTAAACACAAAAGGAGGGCAAAAAGCCCTCCCGTTTTCATCTTCATTCAGCTCGGATCACTGACCTTGATCAGCTGTTTCCCTTTATTTTCTCCCTTAAATAAACCGAGAAACGCGTCAGGAATGTTTTCGAAGCCTTCTGTGATGGTTTCCTCGTAATGGAGTTTACCAGCCTTCAGCCATTCGGCCAGCTGTTTTGCTCCCTCAGAAAAACGATCGGAGTAGTCGCTTACGATAAAGCCTTGCATCAGCGACTTCGTTTTAATGAGTTTTGATTGGACACGAGGGCCCATGTCATCTGCTTCGCTTTCTGCGTTATAGGAAGAAATGGCGCCGCACACCGGAATGCGGGCAAATTCATTGAGCAGATTCATCACCGCGTCTGAAATCGGTCCGCCGACATTGTCAAAATACACATCGACACCATCAGGACAAGCGTTTTGAAGCGCTTTTTGGATATCATCCGCTGTTTTGTAATTGATGGCTTCGTCAAACTGCAGCTCCTGTTTTAAATAGTCGATTTTTTCATCAGAGCCCGCGATGCCGACGACTCGCGCGCCTTTGATTTTGGCAATTTGCCCGACTGTTGAACCGACGGCTCCAGCAGCTCCGGAGACAACCACGGTTTCGCCTTCCTTCGGGCGTCCGATGTCCAGCAATCCGAAGTATGCTGTTAAGCCGGTCATTCCCAAAATGCCGAGATAGGCCGAAGCGGGAGCAAGGCTTGTATCAATTTTTCGCAAGGCAGACTCGCTCACAGCGGAAAATTCCTGCCAGCTGAGATTTCCGATGACGATATCGCCTTTTTTCAATTGGTCGCCGTCTGACACGACTTCAGCGATGACCCCGCCAGAGAGTGCTTCATCCAAGGCGAACGGTTCAACATATGACTTCGTATCCTGCATACGTCCCCGCATATAAGGGTCAACCGATACATAAAGCGTTTTGACAAGCACTTCCCCTTGCTTCGGCTCGGGGACCGGAATGGTTTCAAAGCGAAAGTCTTCATGAACAGGAACACCTTGCGGACGTCTTGCTAATTGAATTTGCTGCTGAGATGCTGTCATTTTCATCCTCCTATCACTTGGTTGACACCACTGTAACATGGACAGGAGAGGAAATACAAAAGGTAAGCTGGTATACAAAAAAGGTTATAGATGAGCTTATGCTTTCTACAAGCTCTTTTGTTTTAAAAGTTCTCTTTAGTCATTTATCATTATTAGAAAACAGAACAGAAAAAGAGCTCCTGTACACCTAGCTAAGATTGGCTAGTGTGTATGTCGATTCTTTTTCATATTCTTGCAAGCATCTGCGAGGGGGAGCTTAGTCGTTCACATTTTGATTTCGCATCAATCTGCAATAGCAAAGTCTATGCGATTTTTATACATCAGCAAAGATTTGTTCATTTTTTCCTTTTATGCCGAGTTTTTCCGAAAAAGATAATTGATGGCACTCAACCATTTTCTTTTGGTCAATTAAGTAATGTTTACTTATTAATTAAACACGCGAAAAAGCAAACGAAAACATAATTAAATTTTATATATTTATTAAAAGCTTATATGTTTATTTACCTTTTTTTTGAATTGTAATTGAGAAAATCCATATATTGCGGACACTAATAAAAGAATACCTGCTGAAACATAAACTAAACGAACTCCAAGGAAATCTGAAATAGCCCCTATAGCCAGAATTGAAAACATAAAAATGAACTGGACTAAAGAAGACCTTGCAGACATTATATTAATTCGAGTTTGCTCGGTTGTTATGTTCTGAATAAGTGTTTCTTGTGTAAGATCTCTTAATATATAAGCCGGCCCCATAAAGAGAACCAAAATTAGAGCTAAGTATGAATTACTTATAAAACCATATATTAAAGTTAAACTTCCATATGAGACAGCACCAATTAACATAAAATTAATTAACTTATTTTGAAATCTCTCCGACAGCTTATATATTATAAATCCCCCTATCATCGAACCTAAATAATATGCTCCATTAATAAATCCCCACCATGATTCTCCTTTATGCAAGACTTCGTTAACGAAAGCTAAAGAGACAGATCCTATCCAAATCATTCCTGCCCATGACTCAATTAAATCCATAATAATAATTGTTCTAAGTTTCTTTTGGCTAAATAAATACCGCCAACCACTTACTATACTCTTATTGGGAGAATTTTTTTCACGTATGACAGAATTAGCGTGGCCATGTGGTAGACAAAATAAAAGAGAAAGAAGAGATGTAAACAACAAAAAGATAGTAAGTATAATGGTATATCCCTCACCTAAAAATGCAATTATGAGACCACCTAAAGACCAGCCTACAAATTGAAAAGTTTGGTCCACTGTAGATAATAATCCATTTGCTTTTACTCTTTTATCAGGAGAGATTATTTCCCCTATAATTGCACTTTTTAAAGGTGAGAACCATCCATTAAAAAAGGAAATACAGCTAATAATAATAAAGACTAAAATGAGAGTTTGATTAGAGTAAGTTCTTAATAAAGCATAGAACAAACATATTAATAACAGCATTTGTATCAATTGAGAAATAATTATTGTAAGAGGCAGTTTTAAACGAATTGTTATTAACGGTAATATAGCACTTCCAAAAATACGAAAAATAATACTTATTAATGTCACCATAGAGGCGATGGTTGTCGAATTGGTCATTTTAAACAAAAACGAAATCACTACCATAGTATATAGAGAAAAACCTAAATTTGTAGTGGTCTGGCTAAATAAAATAGAATAATAACCTTTACTCATATGTATCCTCCCTTGGAATAATTTTTCTCGGTAAAGAGCTTAAACATATTTAAACACCTTAAAACAACAAAAGTAAAGAAAAAATTTCCTTGTAAACTATTTACTTTTATTCTATTTATTGTTATTGTTTATTTAAGTTCTCTGACTATTCTATCAATATTCAGGGAACCACATATCTTATTAAAGGGGGGAAAACCATGAAAAAATTAAGAAAAAACTGGAGAAAATCGATTGTTAGCCCGGTTCTTTATACTAATGAAAAATGGTAAACACTTAGGGAATAGCATTTAATGCTATTCCTTATTTCAACAAACAAATCGGGAGGTTATCGTAATTTGACTCTATTAATGCAAGATCATAAATCAATTTACAATAAAGATATAGAAATATTAATTGAAGTTGAAGAACTTATTACTTCTGTTCCAGAAAATAAAAAAAATGATTTTAAGAGTTTAATCGATAATAGAATTATGACTCTACTAAATAAAATTCAACACCCTGTAGCAGCTGAAAATGTGTTTGGGATGTGTATTGCTTATCCGAATACTTACATAAGGTATAGATTAATTGATTTCGTTGAAAAATGGGTACCTTATTTCTCTGCTGTAGAAACTATAATCAATCTAACCCAGGATCCGGATGATTTAGTTTCTTTTAAAGCTATGGATGTCTGTGCAAATCATAAAATTGAAGAATCTGTAGCATATTTGTCTTCGATCATTGATGATGTCCGGGAGAGTATAAGCTACCCTAAAAAACCTGTGGGATTAGGGGCCCAAAAAGTATTAAGTACATTATTAGATATATTCGGTGTTGAAAAACATGAAGAGCTAGTAATGCTAAAAAATTATTTTGATCAAAATGGTATCCTTCCTAATAACTTTGACTTTGAAGAAAAAATTCCTCAAAGTCTAATAGAGGAATTCGAAAAAACAGAAGAAGATGGCATGATTTTAATTCCGGGTGGCTTTTTTGAATTCGGTTTAAATGAAAATGAAATTCCTGACAAAACATTTAATTGGAAAGATGCTGTTCCTAGACAAAAAGTATGGTTACCTCCATTTTTTATCGATAAGTATCCTGTTACAAATAAAGATTATGATATCTTTACCGAGTTCATAGAGGAAAATGGGCATATATTCTGTCATCCTAATGAACCGCAGAATAAACAACATAGAAGAAATACATATTGGGATGATAGGTATTTAGATAATCATCCCGTTACAGGTATAGATTTTTATGATGCATTTGCTTACGCAAGATATAAGGGGAAAGAATTGCCAACCGAGTTTCAATGGGAAAAAGCTGCTCGAGGCGAAAAGGGTAATGTCTGGCCTTGGGGAGATAAATTTGATCCTGCAAAGGTTCAATATGCTGGAAGTCTTTATAATGAACCCATTACTTCTTTAAAGTCCTGGAGAGAAAATTTATTAAAAGCTCATGCTGATAAAGAATTAAATCATTTAACAAGTGATATTTTTGAGCAAAATGGTGAAAGTCCCTATGGAGTATGCGGTATGATCGGCGGAACATGGGAGTGGACTAGAAGTGAGCTTAAAACAAAGAGAGCTTTCCACCCTATTTTTGAGAATGTACCATTTAATAGTGTTAACTCATTTGCCGTTCTTAAAGGAGGATCATTCTTCTCTCATCCTGGCTTAATGTTCCCTTCTTTTAGAGCAAAAGATATTCCTTTCTGTCGACACAATGAAATGGGGATTAGATGCGTAAAGAATATTCCAGTATATAAAATTAGAGAATCAATTAATGGGCCAATTACTAATAAAGCAATTTATTAATCATTCTAGGTTAGAGACTTGATAAAAGTATACTAACATTGTGTAATAATGTTCAGCTTGTAGAAAAAACAATGTTTTTTCTACAAGATTTTATTTTAAATGCTTTTCATAATTATCAGGGATTGAGAATCAGAAAAAGAGCCATTAAGCTCGATCTTAGCTAGGTATTACGATCTTCTGTATATTATTGTGAGAAATATAGAAGATTCAGTTAGTTAGCATTTCGATTTTAAGCTGAGCCTGCAATAGCAAAGCATCTGTTTTGATTATTCTTTTTCTGATACATAAGCTAATTTTGTCGCTTTTCTTTTTTGTCTTTTCACGCATTTCGAGGATGACTTACTATAATTCTTTCAGCTTTTCTATGTGTTAAGATTCGAATAGATGAAATAACTTTAACAAGTTGGTCAATAAGAACAGATTTAACTTTATGTTAAAAGAGTATCTCGTATAGAACATAAGAAGAATGACGAGTTTTTTAAGATTATCATCAATTATGTGAGAATAAAATATTATAAGGGAAAATGAAGGCTGTCACGTTTCTCGACAGCCCTAGGGATTTCCTCTCCTTTTCATTTCGCCCGTAATTTCGGGCACAGTCCCGTCGGCAGGCACATTGGCTTCTGGTCGATCGGGCTTCTCATGATGCAGCATTCCAAGCCGAAGACTTCACGGAAAAATGGCTGGGTGAACACATCTTCCGGTGTTCCGGCGTTGTATATTTTTCCGTCCAGCACACTGATCAGATAGTCAGCGTATTGAGCAGCTTGGTTTAAATCATGGAGCACCATGACAACGGTGCGGCCATGGTCGCGGTTCAGCTTTTTCAGCAGTTCAAGCACTTCAATCTGGTGTGAGATGTCTAAATACGTGGTCGGCTCATCAAGCAAAAGCAAATCAGTGCCTTGCGCAAGTGCCATTGAAATCCAGGCTCTTTGTCTTTGGCCGCCTGAGAGGGCATCAAGTGTCCGATCCTTCAGTTCAATCATGCCCGTTGCTTCCAGCGCCCACTCTACCATGTCATGATCCTCTTGGGTATGCTTGGATAACAGCTTTTTGTGAGGATGTCTGCCAAAATAGCATAATTCCTCTACCGTCAATCCTTCAGGAGCCTGAGGAGATTGTGGAAGAATGGCCAGTTTTTTTGCGACTTCTTTTGATGGCTGGCGGTGGATGTCTTTTCCTTCTAGTAGCACTGTACCGCTTTTCGGAGCCATCAGCCTGGCGAGCGATTTGAGGATTGTTGATTTACCGCAGCCATTAGCGCCGATGAGCGCAGTGATTTTTCCTTCTTCTATCTTTAAGTCGACTCCGTCAATAATCACTGTACTGTCATATGAAAGAGTGAGCTGGTCTGCAGCCAGTTTTCCCATGGTATCCTCTCCCTACTGTTTCCTCGCTTCGAATTTCAATAAATATAAGAAATAAGGCGCGCCGATCACGGCTGTCAGTATTCCGGCAGGTATTTCAACCGGAGGCATGATGCCGCGCCCTAACGTATCTGCAATTAATAATATAATAGCACCAATCAATGCCGATGCAGGCAGTAAATATTTGGCTTTTTCTCCGGTAAGCCGTCTGGCGATATGCGGAGCAAGCAAGCCGATAAAACCGATTGAGCCGACGACGGCTACACAGCTTCCCGCCAGCGCCACCGCGGTGAAAATCAGGATGAATCTCAGCCGGTTTGCGTTTTCTCCGAGACCCTGTGCAAGCTCATCCCCGAGTGACATAAGATCCAGCTTCGGTATGAGTATGCAGACGATCGGAAAAAGAATCAAAAGCCATGGCGCAAGCAGGTTGACTTCTTCCCAGTTTCTTCCCCAGAGGCTTCCTGTCAGCCAAATGAGTGCAGCATTCACGTCGCCCGGAAACTTGACCATCATATATTGCATTCCGGCGTGGCAGACCGCGCCTAAAGCAATGCCTGATAAAGCCAGTGAAGAGGGCTGAATGCTCTTTTTTCGGGCTATCATTAATAATAGTACAGCAATAATGGCGGCTCCGGCAAATGCGGAGAACGGAAGCACGTATACCGGCGACTCAGGAAAGATGAGAATCACAGCCATCGCCGCAAGTCCGGAGCCTTTTGAAATGCCGACAACGTCCGGAGAAGCGAGCGGATTTCGGATCACACCCTGTAAAATCGCTCCGGCAGCGGCAAGCCCAGCACCGGCCAAAATCGCTAATATGATGCGGGGCAGACGATATTGCTGGATGATAAATTCAAAGGAATGATCCAGTCCCAGCAGATTCGTCACAACCGCATCAGGTGAAATGTATAATGCACCGATTCCAATGCTGATGACGGACAGTACGATCAAAATCACGGCCAATATGAGTATCGCCAGCAAGGGGCGTTTTTGTTTTCTGGTTGTTTTCTTCATTTCAGATGTCGCCCTTTCCTTGCCAAATATAAGAAAAACGGCGTTCCGATAATCGCGGTGACAATGCCGACCGGTGATTCATAAGGAAATGCAATCCATCTGGCCAGAACATCTGCGTACACCAGCAAAATGGCACCGAACAGTGCCGAAAACGGAAGCACGTATTGATAATGTTCTCCGATCAGCTTGCGGACAATATGCGGGACGAGCAGCCCGACAAAGCCAATCGGCCCGGCGACGGCTACGGAAGCGCCGGAAAGGACTAAAATAATCAAACTGATTAGAATCCGGATGCCGTTCATATTTTGTCCAAGTCCTTTTGCTGTTTCGTCTCCGAGACCGAGAACAGAAACAGAACCGGAAAATACGAGGGCAAGCCCGATGCCAATGACAGAAAACGGAGCGATGGTTATGACGTCCTGCCAGTTGCTGCCGTCGATTGCGCCTGTCATCCAGTACAGAACATCCTCACCTGACTCATTTAAAATAATGATGGCCTGTGTCATAGAGGAGAGGAACAAGTGCACGGCCATTCCTGACAGCGCCAGCTTGACAGGTGTCATTCCGCCGGATGAGGCAATCATATATACAATCGCGCCGCCTGCTGCCGCACCCGCAAAAGCGAATATAACAGATGAATAGGGCGATGCCGGCAGAATGACGAGAGAAGCAACGACAAAAAGCGATGCACCCGCATTCACACCGAAAATTTGGGGTGAAGCCAGAGGATTTCTGGTCATAGCCTGCATCAGCGCCCCTGCTACAGCTAGGCTGGCGCCGACAAAAACGCCGATTAATGTGCGGGGAAGGCGAAGAGTAGAGATGATGAGCTGTTCCTTTGAACCGTCCCATACAAAAAGATATTTCAATGAATCTATGATGCCGATGTCTGAGGCTCCTACTGAAAGATTCAGCCCAAGCCCAAATATAAAAATAATCAGTGCAATGATGAACATCATCAGTCTTGATGATGAGCGCCGTTTGGCTGAATGATACAACAGTCTCACTTCCTTACTGCGTCTGGTTGCAAAAACGAAGAAGCAAGGATTTCCCCTCGCTTCTCATTTGTCCTATTTATTATACACTTTTTTAAGCACATCTTTGGCGCTTGTTTCACTAGACTTGATGCCTCTGAATCTTGTCCAAGTGTCACGGTCCGCATCATAGACTTGTCCATTTTTCACCGCTTTGAGATTTTTCCAGAGCGGGTTCGTTTTCCACTCATCTACAATGGTTTTGCCTTCGTTGGCTGAGATGAACAAAATATCAGGATCGATTTTGCTCAATTGCTCGAGGCTGACCTCTTGATAGGCGTTATCTGACTTCACAGCGTGTGTAAAGCCGAGCATTTTAAAGATTTCTCCGTCATAGGATGATGATGTATGAAGCTGGAAGGAATCCGCTCTTGCAACGCCGAGAACGATGTTGCGGTTTTCATCTTTCGGAAGTTCGGC
Organism: Bacillus sp. 204(2023); assembly: GCF_037027505.1. Taxonomy (NCBI): domain Bacteria; kingdom Bacillati; phylum Bacillota; class Bacilli; order Caryophanales; family Bacillaceae; genus Bacillus; species Bacillus sp. 204(2023). The sequence continues at coordinate 177,096 of NZ_JAXCHE010000006.1, forward strand.
TTTTAGATCGTTGATGACTTTTTTGTGCTCGGCAAGCTTTTCTTTTCCTTCATCTTCTTTATTTAATGCTTTAGCAATGGTCGTAAAGCTGTCGATCGTTTCGTCATATGTCGCTTCACGGCTTTTTAATTCAATCGTCGGAGCGATTTGTTTCAGCTGTTTATAAATGTTTTTATGGCGCTCAGCGTCAGCGATGATTAAATCAGGCTTCAAGGAACTGATGACCTCAAGATTGGGTTCGCTGCGTGTGCCTACAGATGTGTAATCAATGGAGCTGCCGACAAGCTTTTTAATCATATCTTTTTTGTTGTCATCGGCGATGCCCACCGGCGTAATGCCGAGATTGTGAACGGCATCCAAGAATGAAAGCTCAAGCACAACCACCCGCTTAGGTGTGCCGCTTACTGTCGTTTTTCCTTCTTCGTCATGGATCACTCTGGAATCCTTAGACTCGCTTTTGCCGCTTCCGTTGTTATTCTGGCTTGATGAACAGCCGGATACAATGAGGCAGGCGAGCAATAAAACACTCATGATGGCAATCAACTTGTTAGAATAGGTGCGCATGTCATTCTTCCTTTTTTCAGATTTAGTAATGAGAATCATTATCACATGTAACACTATAATAGCATGGCTTATCATGTCAATATTTTTTTAGTAAAGAAAGCTGCGTTTTTTACTGCTTTCTCATGAAAGCATCATCAGACACAAATAAGTGGTATGCAGCGTTACCGTGTCTTCGAGACAAAAACGCATGGGCGTTGGCTTTAGAGGTTTCGAACATATCAGCAGTGACATAAGGAAGGAGAGTGCTGAGATAACCGGACAATTTCTTTTCTATTTCATCTGTTAGTGCAAATTCAATGTCGCCGATATTCATGATAATCGAGAAAACAAAGTCGATATCGATATGAAAATGTTCCTCGGCAAAAACCGCAAGCTCGTGAATTCCTGGTGAACATCCGGCACGCTTATGGAAAATCTGTTTGACTAAATCACTCACAATCCAAGCATTGTATTGCTGTTCTGGTGAAAAATATTGCATTAGACATACCTCCTGCTCGTACGGATAAAGGCAGCGTTTTATGGTCGTGTGCTCCGTGCAGCGGCTTCTCTTTAATTTTGATTTTTCTGAAAATACTTCCCGTTCCTATCACTTTACCATGGACGGAAAACAAATAGCTACTACCATTCCTCCTGTTTTTCTCTTTAATGTTCTGGAATCTGTTTCAGGTACAGACGATCGGGTATGAAAGAAATATAGAAAACATGAAGGAGGAATATCGACATGAAACCAGTTGTAAAAGAGTATACAAATGACGAACAGCTCATGAAGGATGTAGAGGAATTACAGAAAATGGGTGTTGCGAAAGAGGATGTATACGTCTTAGCTCACGACGATGACAGAACGGAACGCCTGGCAGACAACACGAGTGCCAATACGATCGGAGCCAAAGAAACAGGTTTCAAGCACGCGGTGGGAAATATCTTCAATAAAAAAGGAGATGAGCTCCGCAATAAAATTCACGAAATCGGTTTTTCTGAAGATGAAGCTGCTCAATTTGAAAAACGCTTAGATGAAGGAAAAGTGCTTCTCTTTGTGACAGATAACGAAAAAGTGAAAGCTTGGGCATAAAGCAAGGAAAAAACCAAAAGGCTATGACGGCCTTTTGGTTTTTTTGCGGTCTTTGCGGTGGTATTTTGCAGAATGCCGCAATAGGATAGCGGAACATTTTCGGTTCTGAATGTCCCTCAATTTGCTATTATATTTTTGTGATAAATTGGAATAAAATCTCACAAAATAGAAAATGGGGGTACATAGTGGATGAAAAAAGTGATGTTAGCTACGGCTTTGTTTTTAGGATTGACTCCAGCTGGCGCGAACGCAGCTGATTTAGGCCACCAGACGTTGGGATCCAATGATGGATGGGGCGCGTACTCGACCGGCACGACAGGCGGATCAAAAGCATCGTCCTCAAATGTGTATACCGTCAGCAACAGAAACCAGCTTGTCTCGGCATTAGGGAAGGAAACGAATACAACGCCAAAAATCATTTATATCAAGGGAACGATTGATATGAACGTGGATGACAATCTGAAGCCGCTTGGTCTAAATGACTATAAAGATCCGGAGTATGATTTGGACAAATATTTGAAAGCCTATGATCCTAGCACATGGGGCAAAAAAGAGCCGTCGGGAACACAAGAAGAAGCGAGAGCACGCTCTCAGAAAAACCAAAAAGCACGGGTCATGGTGGATATTCCTGCAAACACGACGATCGTCGGTTCAGGGACTAACGCTAAAGTCGTGGGCGGAAACTTCCAAATCAAGAGTGATAACGTCATTATTCGCAACATTGAATTCCAGGATGCCTATGATTATTTTCCGCAATGGGATCCGACTGACGGAAGCTCAGGAAACTGGAACTCACAATACGACAACATCACGATAAACGGCGGTACACACATCTGGATTGATCACTGTACATTTAATGACGGTTCGCGTCCGGACAGCACATCACCGAAATATTATGGAAGAAAATATCAGCACCATGACGGCCAAACGGATGCTTCCAACGGCGCTAACTATATCACGATGTCTTACAACTATTATCACGATCATGATAAAAGCTCCATTTTCGGATCAAGTGACAGCAAAACCTCCGATGACGGCAAATTAAAAATTACGCTGCATCATAACCGCTACAAAAATATTGTCCAGCGCGCGCCGAGAGTCCGCTTCGGGCAAGTGCACGTATACAACAACTATTATGAAGGAAGCACAAGCTCTTCAAGTTATCCTTTCAGCTATGCATGGGGAATCGGAAAGTCATCTAAAATCTATGCCCAAAACAATGTCATTGACGTACCGGGACTGTCAGCTGCTAAAACGATCAGCGTATTCAGCGGGGGAACGGCTTTATATGACTCCGGCACGTTGCTGAACGGCACACAGATCAACGCATCGGCTGCAAACGGGCTGAGCTCTTCTGTCGGCTGGACGCCGTCTCTGCATGGATCGATTGATGCTTCTGCTAATGTGAAATCAAATGTTATAAATCAAGCGGGTGCGGGTAAATTAAATTAAGAAAGTGAAAAACACAAAGGGTGCTAACCTTTGTGTTTTTTAATTAATTAAAATGTTTATTAACTTAGTTAAGGAGTAGAATGGAAAAGGGGATCGGAAAACAAGTATATAGGAGGAGACCTATTTATGGCTTCAGAAAAAGACGCAGGAAAACAGTCAGCAGTAAAGCTTGTTCCATTGCTTATTACTGTCGCTGTGGGACTAATCATCTGGTTTATTCCCGCTCCGTCCGGACTTGAACCTAAAGCTTGGCATTTGTTTGCGATTTTTGTCGCAACAATTATCGGCTTTATCTCCAAGCCCTTGCCAATGGGTGCAATTGCAATTTTTGCATTGGCGGTTACTGCACTAACTGGAACACTATCAATTGAGGATACATTAAGCGGATTCGGGAATAAGACCATTTGGCTTATCGTTATCGCATTCTTTATTTCCCGGGGATTTATCAAAACCGGGCTAGGTGCGAGAATTTCGTATGTATTCGTTCAGAAATTCGGAAAAAAAACCCTTGGACTTTCTTATTCACTGCTATTCAGTGATTTAATACTTTCACCTGCTATTCCAAGTAATACGGCGCGTGCAGGAGGCATTATATTTCCTATTATCAGATCATTATCCGAAACATTCGGATCAAGCCCGGCAAATGGAACAGAGAGAAAAATCGGTGCATTCTTATTAAAAACCGGTTTTCAGGGGAATCTGATCACATCTGCTATGTTCCTGACAGCGATGGCGGCGAACCCGCTGATTGCCAAGCTGGCCCATGATGTCGCAGGGGTGGACTTAACATGGACAAGCTGGGCAATTGCCGCGATTGTACCGGGACTTGTAAGCTTAATCATCACGCCGCTTGTGATTTACAAGCTGTATCCGCCGGAAATCAAAGAAACACCGGATGCGGCGAAAATCGCAACAGAAAAACTGAAAGAAATGGGACCGTTCAAAAAATCAGAGCTTTCCATGGTTATCGTGTTTCTTTTGGTGCTTGTGCTGTGGATTTTTGGCGGCAGCTTCAACATCGACGCAACCACAACCGCATTGATCGGTTTGTCCGTTCTCTTATTATCACAAGTTCTGACTTGGGATGATATCAAGAAAGAACAGGGCGCTTGGGATACGCTCACTTGGTTTGCGGCGCTTGTCATGCTCGCCAACTTCTTGAATGAATTAGGCATGGTGTCTTGGTTCAGTAATGCCATGAAATCATCCGTATCAGGGTTCTCTTGGATTGTGGCATTCATCATTTTAATTGTTGTGTATTATTACTCTCACTATTTCTTTGCAAGTGCGACAGCCCACATCAGTGCGATGTATTCAGCATTTTTGGCTGTCGTCGTGGCAGCGGGCGCACCGCCGCTTTTAGCAGCGCTGAGCCTCGCGTTCATCAGTAACCTGTTCGGGTCAACGACTCACTACGGTTCTGGAGCGGCTCCGGTCTTCTTCGGAGCAGGCTACATCCCACAAGGCAAATGGTGGTCCATCGGATTTATTCTGTCGATTGTTCATATCATCGTATGGCTTGTGATCGGCGGACTATGGTGGAAAGTACTAGGAATATGGTAGAAAGAAAAAGGCAGACGCGGTCTGCCTTTTTTTTATTTTCACTCCTTCGCAAGAAAACGGATTTTGAAAAATGAGAAAATTTCCTGTGAAAAATGGTATGATCTAGGTAGAAAGGACGGCTGGTGCTGTGGTGAAAAAGCGGTTCCATTTTTCCCTGCAAACAAAAATAATGGGGCTGATTGCGGCTCTGCTGGTCTTTGTCATTGGTGTGCTGACCATTACGTTAGCCGTTCAGCATACACAGGGAGAACGGAAACAGGCAGAGCAGCTGGCGGTTCAAACGGCGAGAACCATTTCCTATATGCCGCCGGTTAAAGAGCTCATTGAGAGAAAAGACGGACGTGCGGCTCAGACGCAAGAGGTCATTGAACAAATGAAAGAACAGACTGGCGCGTTTGCCATTTATGTTTTGGACGAAAAAGGAGACATTCGCAGCGCCTCTGGAAAAAGCGGATTAAAAAAACTGGAGCGGAGCAGAGAAATTTTGTTTGGCGGTTCGCATGTTTCTGAAACAAAAGCGGATGGACGAAGAGTGATCAGAGGGAGCGCGCCGATTATAAAAGAACAGAAGGGATACAGCCAAGTGATCGGCAGCGTGTCTGTTGATTTTCTGCAAACGGAGACAGAGCAAAGCATCAAAAAGCATTTGAGAAATTTGAGTGTGATTGCTGTGCTTGTACTGCTGCTCGGATTTATTGGCGCCGCCGTGCTGGCGAAAAGCATCAGAAAGGATACGCTCGGGCTTGAACCGCATGAGATTGCGGCTCTATATCGTGAGAGGAACGCAATGCTTTTCGCGATTCGAGAAGGGATTATTGCCACCAATCGTGAAGGCGTCGTCACCATGATGAACGTATCGGCGGCCGAGATGCTGAAGCTGCCCGAGCCTGTGACCCATCTTCCTATAGATGACGTCATGCCGGGAGCAGGGCTGATGTCTGTGCTTGAACAAGGAGAAATGCTGCCTAACCAGGAGGTAAGCGTCAACGATCAAGTGTTTATTATCAATACGAAAGTGATGAATCAAGGCGGGCAGGCGTATGGGATTGTCGTCAGCTTCAGGGAGAAAACAGAGCTGAAGAAGCTGATCGACACATTGACAGAGGTTCGCAAATATTCAGAGGATCTCAGGGCGCAGACTCATGAATTTTCAAATAAGCTTTATGCGATTTTAGGGCTGCTTGAGCTTGGGGAGTATGATGAAGCCATTGATCTGATTAAAGAGGAATATGCGATACAAAATGAACAGCATGATCTTTTATTCCATAACATCCATTCGCAGCAGGTGCAGGCCATTTTGTTAGGGAAAATAAGCAAGGCATCGGAAAAGAAGGTCAAGCTGGTGATTGATGAGAACAGCTCACTCGCGCCTCTTCCTGCGCATATCGGCTTGTCCCATCTTATTACGATTATTGGCAATTTAATTGATAACGCTTTCGAAGCTGTAGCGGAGCAAAGCGTGAAGGAAGTTTTGTTTTTTATCACGGATATGGGCCATGACATTGTCATTGAAGTATCAGACACAGGGCCCGGTGTGCCGCCAGAGAAAATAGAAGCTGTGTTTGAGAGAGGCTATTCCTCAAAGGGGATGAAGAGAGGCTACGGTCTGGCCAATGTGAAAGACTCAGTGTGTGAACTGGGCGGCTGGATCGAACTGGCGAATCAAAAAACTGGTGGGGCGGTATTCACTGTGTTTATACCGAAGGAGAAACAAAGGGGGAATCCATTTGATTCACATCGCGATTGCGGAGGATGATTTTCGAGTTGCGCAAATCCATGAGAGATTGATTAAACAGCTTGATGGATTCAAGATTATCGGCAAGGCGGCCAACGCAAAAGAGACATTGGCGCTTTTGAAGGAACACAAGGCTGATTTGCTTCTGCTGGATATTTATATGCCGGACGAGCTTGGGACCGCGTTGATTCCTGATATACGAAGCCAATTTCCTGAAGTGGACATTATGATTATCACAGCGGCAACAGAAACCCGGCATTTGCAGGAAGCGCTAAGAGCAGGAATTGCCCACTATTTGATCAAACCCGTAACGGCTGACAAGTTCAGGCAGGTGCTGCTTCAGTATAAAGAAAAAAGGAAGCTGCTCATGTCTCAGCCGGAGGTCAGCCAATCCATGATCGACCATATTTTTGGGAACAGTGTGAAGACAGCTTTGCCGGCAGAGGATTTGCCGACTGGCATTAATTCGATTACACTGCGAAAAATTAAGGAAGCGCTTCAGACTGCGTCAGAAGGATTGACAGCGGAGGAACTTGGGGAAAAAATGGGGGCGTCACGAACAACTGCCCGCCGTTATGCCGAGTATCTTGTGTCAAAGGAAGAAGCAAGAGCCGAGCTTGAATACGGGATTATCGGCAGGCCGGAGAGAAAATATTATTTGGCGGCGGATTAGATATGAAAAAATCTATAATCCTATTGATTATTCTATTGATCTTTATGCAGGGTGATATCAGGCAGGCGGCTGCGCCGCGCCTGCCGGACGGGCCGATAGAAATTGTCGTCCCTGCCGAACCTTCTGGCGGCTGGGATGTCACAGCGCAGGCGATCCAATCAGTTTTGAGGCAGAAGCAGATCGTGAAGGGTGATGTTCATATCGTCTATAAATCCGGCGGCGGGGGAGAGAAAGGCTGGAAATATGTCAACAAAAGCAGCAAACAAACCATCAGCATGACGTCCAGCCTAATATTAAGCAATGATCTTCTCGGGCAAAGCAAATTAAAAATGTCCGATTTTACGCCGCTCGCCATTCTCTCCAAGGAATGGCAGACGATTGCATTGCCAAAAGGATCAGCGTTAACAAATGGCAAGGATGTGCTGAATGAGATCAACATGCATCCCGGCAAGGTGAGAATCGGCTTTGCCCCGGGGTTTGGCAATGATGATCAGCTCTCGTTCGTCAGAGCGGCAGATATGTACGGCATTGACCCGTTTGACATTCAATTCTCACAGTATGACAGCAGCGAACAGCTCATTCAGGCGCTGATCAGACATGAGATAGAAGCGGCTTCCATGACACTTTCTGAAGCGAAACCATATGAACGAAACGGCGATATCACGTTAGCCGCTGTAACGTCTGATAAAAGGCTTCCCGGTTTTCCAAATGTACCGACGTGGAAGGAGCAGGGAATCCCGTTTGTTTTTTCTCATTGGAGAGGGATTTTGGGCCCGAAAAATATGTCTGAGGAAGAGATTTCTTATTGGGATCAAGCGCTAAAGAAGGTCACCTCTTCACCTGAATGGAAGCGGAAAATAAACGAACAGGACTGGGAAAGCTTTTATTTGAACAGCAGGGAAACGAAACGGTTTTTAGAAGAGCAATCTGCTTTTTATCAAAGCATCATGACAGGAAATTAAGATCCCGGCATCCCGGGATTTTTTTCATGGCGAAAATTGATCAAAAAGAACAAAACGGTTTTAAAAAATTAAAAATACAAAAAAACCAAATTATTTACTTGCGGTTGGTTTTCCCATACGATGGCAAAAAGGCAAGACAAAAAGGGGAGTAAGGGAGAAAAAAATGTAAGCGGATTCATTTAAGGGGGAATGGATGTGTTAGCAATTTTAGGCTTTCTCATGATGCTTGTGTTTATGGCATTGATCATGACAAAACGGCTTTCTGTTTTAACAGCATTGGTTTTGACGCCGATTGTGTTTGCGCTTATCGCCGGATTTGGATTTACTGAAGTTGGGGACATGATGATTTCGGGGATTCAGCAAGTCGCGCCGACTGCGGTCATGATTATGTTTGCGATCTTATATTTTGGAATTATGATTGATACAGGCCTGTTTGATCCAATGGTTGGCAAAATTTTAAGCATGGTCAAAGGAGACCCTTTAAAAATTGTTGTCGGGACAGCGGTTCTTACAATGCTCGTCGCCTTGGACGGAGATGGCTCGACAACGTACATGATTACGACAAGCGCCATGCTTCCGCTCTATTTGCTGCTAGGCATCCGGCCAATTATCCTGGCAGGAATCGCGGGAGTCGGCATGGGAATCATGAACACAATTCCATGGGGCGGTGCGACGCCGAGGGCGGCGAGTGCGCTGGGGGTTGATCCAGCTGAGCTTACAGGGCCGATGATCCCTGTCATTGCAAGCGGGATGCTTTGTATGGTGGCGGTTGCGTATGTGCTTGGAAAAGCGGAACGAAAGCGCCTTGGTGTGATTGAACTGAAACAGCCAGCCAATGCCAATGAACCGGCGGCTGCGGTTGAAGATGAGTGGAAGCGGCCGAAGCTTTGGTGGTTCAATTTATTGTTAACGCTTTCTTTAATAGGATGTTTAGTATCGGGTAAAGTCAGTTTAACCGTACTGTTTGTCATTGCGTTTTGTATTGCGCTGATTGTGAATTATCCCAATCTCGAGCATCAGAGACAGCGCATCGCGGCGCATTCCAGCAACGTGCTGGCTATCGGTTCAATGATTTTTGCCGCGGGGGTGTTTACGGGGATTTTGACAGGCACGAAAATGGTTGATGAAATGGCGATCTCGCTCGTGTCCATGATACCGGAACAAATGGGCGGATTGATCCCGGCGATTGTTGCCTTAACAAGCGGCATTTTCACATTTTTGATGCCGAATGACGCGTATTTCTACGGGGTGCTGCCGATTTTATCAGAAACAGCTGTCGCATACGGTGTGGATAAAGTGGAAATTGCCAGAGCCTCTATTATCGGCCAGCCGATTCATATGCTGAGTCCGCTTGTGCCATCCACTCATTTGCTTGTCGGACTCGTCGGAGTTTCTATTGATGACCATCAAAAATTCGCATTGAAATGGGCGGTTCTCGCAGTGATCGTCATGACGGCTATCGCTCTATTGATCGGTGCGATCTCTATTTCCGTATGATAATTCAGGCGTAATGACACACACTAACGGCATATAACATTCCGGAGGTGTCATTATGAGTAATCCTTATATGCCGCTGACTTCAGTCAGAAGCGGAACGGGGTTCGAAGCGGCAAAAGGGGTGCACGGCCTGACTGTGCAAATTGCGAATGTCTATTTTATTCAGCTGCCTTCTGAACCTCACTCATTTGTTTTAATTGATGCCGGCATGCCTCAATCAGCCGGCATGATTGTCAATGAAGCCAAACAAAGATTCGGTGAAGGGTTTCAGCTGAAGGCGATTATCCTCACACACGGGCACTTTGACCATATTGGGGCAATCGAAGAGATCCTTGAGCATTGGGATGTGCCTGTTTATGTCCATTCTCGGGAAATGCCCTATGTAACAGGTAAAGAGGATTATCCTCCGGCTCGTCCTGACAGCAAGAGCGGGCTGGTCGCCAAGCTGTCGCCGCTGTTTCCGCGGCACTCCATCGATATTTCCTCACATGTCCAGGCACTGCCGGAAGACGGTTCAGTTCCTTTTCTTGACGAGTGGATGTGGATTGCGACACCAGGACACACGCCGGGCCATATTTCGTTATTCCGCGATGACGGCCGCGTGCTTGTGGCAGGTGATGCTGTTATTACAGTGGAACAGGAGAAAATGGCTGACGTCTTGATACAAAAACAGGAGCTTCACGGTCCGCCGGCTTATTTCACGCCTGACACAGAGACGGCCGCTGAGTCCATTCTGAAGCTGGCCGGTCTTGAACCGGAAGCGTTATTGACAGGGCACGGCATACCGATGACCGGCAAAAACTTTCGAAGTGACTTAACTGAATTGGCAAATCGGTTATCGTCTATTTGACACCCGCATTACGCGGGTGTTTTTTATTGTTTTCCAGGAAGTTGCAGAAAAATCATTTGTCTTGCCGCTTAAAAACGATACAATGAAAAGCATGAAGTGATGTGAAGGGGAGAGTTTGTTGGAAGAAAAAGAAATACTCTGGAACGAAGCGAAAGCGTTTATTGCCGCATGCTATCAGGAATTGGGAAAGGAGGAGGAAGTGAAAGACCGTCTCGAGGACATTAAAAGTGAAATTGACCTGACCGGGAGCTATGTACATACGAAGGAAGAGCTAGAGCACGGAGCGAAAATGGCTTGGAGAAACAGCAACCGCTGCATCGGCAGATTGTTCTGGAATTCGCTGAATGTTATTGACAGACGAGACGTCCGGACGAAGGAGGAAGTGCGTGACGCCCTCTTTCACCATATTGAAACCGCCACCAATAACGGCAAAATCAGACCGACCATTACGATTTTCCCTCCGGAAGAGAAGGGTGAAAAGCAAGTCGAGATCTGGAATCATCAGCTGATCCGGTACGCTGGATATGAGTCAGACGGAGAAAGAATCGGAGACCCGGCTTCCTGTTCCCTGACAGCAGCCTGCGAAGAGCTCGGCTGGCGCGGAGAGCGAACGGATTTTGACCTTCTGCCGCTCATTTTTCGCATGAAAGGCGACGAACAGCCTGTCTGGTATGAGCTGCCGCGTTCACTTGTGATCGAGGTTCCAATCACACATCCGGACATCGAGGCGTTTTCTGATTTGGAGCTGAAGTGGTACGGCGTGCCTATCATCTCTGATATGAAGCTTGAGGTCGGGGGCATTCATTATAATGCCGCGCCATTTAACGGCTGGTATATGGGCACGGAGATCGGAGCGAGAAACCTCGCAGATGAAAAGCGGTACGACAAGCTCAAAAAAGTAGCGTCCGTGATCGGCATCGCCGCTGATTACAATACGGATTTATGGAAGGATCAAGCGCTAGTTGAATTGAATAAAGCTGTGCTGCACTCGTATAAAAAGCAGGGTGTCAGCATCGTTGATCATCATACAGCGGCAAGCCAGTTTAAACGGTTTGAAGAACAGGAGGAAGAAGCGGGCAGAAAGCTGACGGGAGACTGGACGTGGCTGATTCCGCCAATTTCACCCGCTGCCACTCATATCTTCCACCGCTCCTATGATAACTCAATCGTTAAGCCGAACTATTTTTATCAAGATAAGCCTTATGAGTAAACAATAGAAAATCGATGATGGCCTTCAAGGCTGCGGGATTCAGTCACAGAGATGTCGGTAACCTTTGAGAAAGGGCTTCCGTTCTTTACAGCCTCAACAAACGATTGCAGGGCGTTTTCCGGACCCTCTGCCAAAATCTCGACACGCCCGTCATCACGGTTTTTGACCCAGCCGGCCAGTTTTCGCTTATCAGCTTCCATTTGAACAAAATAGCGAAAGCCCACACCTTGAACCCGGCCGTCAACAATGATTCGGTATTGAAGCATGTAAAAACCACCTTTTCTTTTTATGATAATCAATCATTTTACAACCTGTAAAGGGGATGTGTTTGTATGAAACCAGAGCGCTATTCAGTTCTTTCTCTTAATCTGGGAAAACCGCAGACGCTTGAATATGACGGAAAGAAAATCGAAACCGGCATCATGAAGCGGCCGGCTGAATCAGCCGTCATGCTGCATCGGGAGAATTTTGAAGGAGACGGACAGGCGGACCTCGTCAACCACGGCGGACCTGATAAGGCTGTTTGTGTCTATCCGGCAGAGCATTATCCGTTTTGGGAAGAGTTTCTCTCAAGACCGCTGTCAAACGGCGCATTTGGAGAAAATCTGACGGTCGCGGGCCTGACTGAGGAGAATGTTTGCATCGGAGATGTGTTCAAGCTTGATGAAGCTGTTGTTCAGGTCAGCCAGCCGCGCCAGCCGTGTGTAAAGCTGGCGAAAAAGTTTGGTGTAAAAGAAATGGTGCTGAAGGTCCAGCAAACCGGCTATACAGGGTTTTATTTTCGCGTGCTGGAGGAGGGCAGGGTGTCTCCCGGTGCGAACCTTGAATTGCTGTCCAGAGGAGAGAAGGGGATATCCGTCCAGTTCGCCAACCGCATCAACTACCATGATGCAAAAAATCTCACCGCCATTGAACGGATTTTAAGTGAGGCTGCACTATCGAAAAGCTGGAGAGCATCCTTTATGAAAAAAAAGGACAGGCTGCTGCCGGTTGAATAGAAAAAAGCCGCGCATATCAACGTGCGCGGCTTTGCCATATTTAAGATTGTTTTTTCTTTGTTTCAAGCAGGTTGGCAAGAAAATAGGTTTTATAGCTTTGAAGCTTTCTTCCCTCATGGTGCGTGATCCCCTGCTTTTTTAGTTCTGCCACATACCAGCCTTTACTGCCGTAATGCATGTCAGAAAACTCCTTTCCCTATCTGATTTCGAAACGATTGGCATTGTAACATCTATAAAAAGATGCTGAAAAGAGATGCGGGGAAAACTGAGCCTTTCGCACTAGATGTGCGAATGTTCTTCTGTATGTATATGCGGAGCAAAAGCCGAATATGATTTAATGGCCGGTTAGTTTGATCATGACAACGCCAAATGTCATAATGGCGAAAACAATGCCGATATATGTGAGCATCCCGTTTTTTTTCTTAACGCCATAAACGGTCATAATGATGCCTTCAATGAAAAAAATGATGCCGAAAATAATAAACCACATGCAGATAAAGGCTCCTTTCACAGACATAATAGTAGTGTAGCATATCTGAAAGAGCCGGGCTGTGACAATATCAAGAAAGCCGGGCGCATATCGCCCGGCTCATGTTTTATTGTTTATCAACAAATTTGACCAGAAGCTGTGCTAAATGTTCTTTCTCATCTTCGTCTGCAACGCTCCAAAGCTCTTGCAGCAGCATTTCTTCACCGTTTTGCGGCTCTTCATGCTTTGCGAGGTAGTCTCCCAGGATCGCAGCGCTTTTGACAAGCTTGCCGTCATCCAATCCCAGCTTTTTACCTCGGTTGACTTGTTTTTTCAGGTAGCCTTTAAATTCCTCAAAGTCTTTTAAAATGTCTTCTTTTATTGTGCCATGCATCGCGTTCATTTCGTTTTCAATTTGGATTTTTTCTTGATCTCTGTTCATTGCAAGACCTCCTCGTGCAGAATAATGATGTTTTACCTGCTATTGGAGGAGGTTAAACCTGCCGGAAGCCCGGAATGTGTTTTACAGTTTCGTCAGGATAATCGGTTCATCTTTTGTGATGACGATCGTGTGTTCAACTTGGGCAACCATGCTTTTATCCGGCGTCTTGAACGTCCAGCCGTCTCCAGCTTCAACAATCGTTTCTGCTTTCGTTGAAATAAACGGTTCAAGCGCGATGACTGTGCCATTTTTGAACAGTGCGTTATCAAACGGATCATAATAGTTCATGATGTGGTTCGGCGCTTCATGCAGGCTTCGGCCGATTCCGTGGCCGGTCAGGGTTTTGATGACGGTAAAGCCTTGAGAGCGTGCTTCATGATAAACGGCTCTTCCGATCTGGTTTTGGCGCTTGCCCGCTTTTGCCTGCTGAAGCCCCTTTTGAAATGCGTTTTCCGCGCATTGGCAAAGCTTATGAAGGCGTTCTTCTCCTTCACCGAGCACAAATGAGATGCCTGTGTCGGAATAGAAGCCGCCAAATTCAGCGGAGATGTCGATGTTGACAAGATCCCCTGCTTTTAAAATTTTGGATGTGCTTGGTATGCCGTGAGCCACTTCATCATTTACGCTGATGCATGTCACGCCTGGAAAATCGTATTCCTTCTCAGGAGCTGAAACGGCGCCGTGCTCATCAAGCACAGCTTTTCCGATAAGGTCAAGGTCTTTTGTGCTCATGCCGGGCTCTGCCTTCCGCTTCATTTCTTCACGCGCAAGCGCGACGATTCTTCCGATTTTTTTCAGGCCTTCTAATTCTTGATCGTTTGTTACAATCATCTGTCATTCCCGCTTTCTTTTTAAATAATCTAGATTAAGCTTACCACAACTGTCTTAAAAATAGGAAACACACGGGCCTGGGAAAAAAGAAATACCCCCGGGAAAATTGGTATAGATCACTAGATATCTTATATGGTATATTTGAAAAAAAAGGGTATGAGGGGGATGGGTATGCTTTCATTTTTACAAAAACTCGGGAAGTCATTTATGCTCCCGATTGCAGTTCTGCCTGCGGTTGGAATTATCCTTGCGCTTGGCAGAGAGGATGTATTTAATATCCCGTTTGTCTATCAGGCGGGGACGGCGGTTTTTGATCATCTGCCGCTTATTTTTGCGATCGGAATTGCCATCGGCATTTCAAAAGACAGCAATGGGGCCGCGGGTTTATCAGGGGCGATATCGTATCTGATGCTTGACGCGGCAACAAAGACAATTGATAAAACAAATAACATGGCGGTGTTTGGGGGAATTATTGCCGGTTTAATTGCCGGTTACACCTATAACCGCTTCAAGGATACCAAGCTGCCTGAATATCTCGGGTTCTTCAGTGGCAGACGGCTTGTGCCGATTTTAACAGCCATTATTACGATCATTTTAGCGGGCATATTCGGAGTCGTCTGGCCGCCGATTCAATCGTGTATAAACTCGTTTGGAGAGTGGATGCTCGGGCTCGGCGGCATCGGGGCAGGCATATTCGGCCTATTCAACAGGCTGTTAATTCCGCTTGGCCTTCACCATGTGCTGAACAATATTTTCTGGTTCCAATTCGGAGAATATAACGGAGTGACAGGGGATTTGGCGCGCTTTTTCGCGAAAGATCCGACAGCGGGCACATATATGACCGGATTTTTCCCAATCATGATGTTCGGTCTTCCGGCGGCGTGTCTGGCTATGGTTGTGACTGCGAAGCCGTCTAAACGGAAAGCGACGGCTGGAATGATGATTGGATTTGCTTTAACAGCGTTTATCACAGGGATTACGGAGCCGATTGAGTTTGCATTTATGTTTTTATCTCCGCTTTTATACGCTGTTCACGCGGTCTTAACCGGGTTATCTTTATTTATCGTCAACTGGCTCGGCATCCGCTCAGGCTTCTCTTTTTCAGCCGGAGCTATCGATTATGTGCTCAGCTATGGAATCGCGGAAAAACCGCTGCTTCTGCTTTTGGTAGGTATATGCTATGCGGCAGTATACTTTATCGTGTTTTATGTACTGATTAAGGCGTTGAATTTAAAAACGCCTGGACGGGAAGACGATGATGTGGATGAAGTGCTGGATGAAAATAATGTTCAGGATGTAAATGAAAACATCATGCTGAAAGGGCTCGGCGGAAAAGAAAACCTTCAAACCATTGATCATTGCGCCACAAGGCTGCGACTGACTGTGAAGGATACCGCTTTGGTGGATGAAGCGCTGCTAAAGAAAGCAGGCGCAAAAGGGGTTGTCAAATCAGGGGGGCAATCGGTTCAAGTCATTATTGGCCCGAATGTGGAATTTGCGGCGGAAGAATTGAGAGCTGCTGTCAAATAAAAAAAGCGGAGAGGGCAACCTCTCCGCTTTTTCTTATTTATCTTCGTTATCCTTTGACGTTTCGGAAGAATCTTCGTCATGTTTTGTGTAATCATAATCAGAAGGATTCACCTTCTTAAAACCTTTCGGCTCGTAGAACCGCAGCAGGTCTCCGTTTATGATTTTATCGGACATTTCAAGTTCCTTCTTGACGAGCGAGTCTTCTGACTTGTCGACTTCGGATTCATCGAGTTCTTTTCCGGTTTTCGTGTCGTAATACTTACCGGATATTTTCGTGTACTTCGGTGAAATAAAGTCTCCGTTTCGGAACGGAATCACTTCACGGTGTTCTTTCGATAAAATATCAGAACCGGACATCAGATAGTCCTTCGTATCCACTCCGAGCAGATGCAGAATGGTAGGAGCCACATCAACGTCTCCGGCATATTTATGAACTTTCTCGCCCTTCACGCCGGCAGCGTGGATAAAGAGCGGCACCCGTTGAAGCTGGGCGTTGTCGTAATCAGTGATTTCATCCTTGCCAAGCACTTTCGCCATCGCTTTATTGTGGTTTTCAGAGATGCCGTAGTGGTCTCCGTACATCACAATAATCGATTTATCATATAACCCGTCTTTTTTCAGATCATTGAAGAATTGTTCAATAGACTGATCAAGGTAATGGGCTGACTGGAAGTAGTTATCGACGACAGAGTCACCAAAGTCTCCAGCCGGGAAGTCTGTATCCCCCTCATCCATTCCGAATGGGAAGTGGTTAGACAGGGTAATGAACTTCGTATAGAACGGCTGCGGCAGGCTTTCCAGCAGCGGCATTGATTCTTTGAAGAACGGTTTGTCTTTCATGCCGTAGTTTTTCGTGTTTTCTTCGTTCATGTCATAATAAGCAGAATCAAAGAATTTATCAATGCCTTCCGCCTTGTACATTTCGTTACGGTTCCAGAACGTCTGCGTGTTCCCGTGGAAAGTAGCAGATGTGTAATTCTTAGACTTCAGAATCGCCGGAACGGATTGCAGCGTGTTTTGCGCTTTGTTTACGAAAACTGAACCTTGAGCCAGCGGGTACAGAGAGTTTTCCATCATAAATTCAGCATCAGATGTTTTGCCTTGTCCCGTTTGGTGGAAAAAGTTATCAAAGTAGAACGTTTCGTTATCATGTGCCAGTTTATTTAAGAACGGTGTCACTTCTTTGCCGTCAATTTTATAGTCGATGATAAATGACTGCAAAGATTCAAGTGAAACGTAAATGACGTTTTTTCCTTCCGCTTTGCCGAAATACACGTTATTCGGCACATCGTAATTGGCTTTCATGTAGTTTTCTACTTCCGTCACGTCGCTGGAATCGGCAAGCGCGCGCTGGCTGTTGGACTTGATATTCTGTACAGCGTCATAAATCGTGAAATTGTATGTTCCCAAGTATTTCACAAGATAGTTCCGGTCGAATGATCTTGTCAGCAATTCAGGACGGTCTGATTCCGCAACTGCCAGGTTGATCAAGAACACAAGAATTGAAGACGCAAAAATAATTCGGAACGATTTTTTGCTTGACGTTTCGGCAGGCTTGTTTACTTTGATCGCCAAGATGATCAGGATGATCGTATCGATAAAGTAAAAGGCGTCAGTCGGTCTCATCAGCGAAAATGCGCTGTCACCGAGTTGGCCGCCGTTTGTTTTAGCCTGCATAATGACCGGAATTGTAATAAAATCATTGAAAAATCTGTAGTACACAATGTTGGCGTACAGTAAAAAAGACATTAAAAAATGAATCACTATAATGGCTGTCTGCTGTAATTTTTTCTTGAACAAGAGTCCAAAGCCAAGAAAGAACAAGCTTGAGCTAAGAGGATTCACAAAAAGCAATATTTTTTGTATCGTGTTGTCTATTCCTAAGTTGAAGTTCAGGACATAACCGACATACGTCTTGATCCATAACAGGACGACCGCAATTAAGAAGAAGGCCAGTCCTCTTTCTTTTATAAATGTTTTCATTGTTACACTCCTTTTTTCCGATCCAGTTCGAGCGAAACGATAGAAAAAACGAACGTATCCAATATAACACGAATCAGCAGATTAGAAAAGTGAAAATCGTATGATGGAGAAAGTGGCGAAAAACGCCGTCGAATCAACGTTTCGCTTTGATATGACCAAATGTAAAACAAGGTATCTTTCTAGAAACAAAGGAATAAAATGGTACATTGGGAATTGTATGATAAAATATAAGGTATAGATAAAAAGAGGTGAAATGATGGATTTTTCCCATATTGTGTCTGAAGATAAAATTAAGCGCGCCATCAAAGACGGGGACTTTCAAAACCTCCCGGGAATGGGAAAGCCGCTGCCGAAGGATGACGCGGCACACTTGCCGGAATCGCTGCGCATGGGCTATCGTATTTTGAAAAACGCGGGAATGGCAGAGGACGAGGGTGCGCTCAAAAAAGAGCTTATGACCATCGACCATTTAATCGAAAAGTGCTATGACGAAAAAGAACGCGAGCAATTAATCAGAAAAAAATCTGAAAAGCAATTGCTGCTTGATAAGCTTGTCGACAAAAAAGGCATGTTTTCAAAGCCAGCATCCGCTTTTTATAAGAATAAAGTATATGACCGGCTTGGACGAAACAGGCCTTCTTCCAGCTGATTTGTCTGATCTGCAGGATGGCGATTGATAAAAGCCATCCTTTTTATGTTCCAAGTTCTATGTCAAAAGGTTTATGTTTTTCCATCTATGGGAAATGACCCATAAACGAAAAAAGGGTGATGGGATGGAACGACTATTAGTATGGATAGAGCATATATCTGATTGGCTGTGGGGCCCGCCGCTAATCATCCTGCTGACGGGGACAGGGTTGTATTTCACTATTTTGCTGAAAGGTTTTCAATTTCGCTATCCTTTATACATTTTCAAACAGACAATTGGCAGCGTAGGAAAAAAGCCGAAGGGAGAGGGCACAGTCACACCGCTTCAGGCATTGACCTCAGCCCTCAGTTCAACGATCGGTGCAGCGAACATTGTCGGTGTGCCTGCCGCTATTATGTTTGGAGGGCCGGGAGCGGTTTTTTGGATGTGGCTGATTGCCTTATTTGCCATGGCGATTAAGTTTTCTGAGAGTGTTCTTGCTGTTCATTACAGAGAAAAAAATGAGCAGGGTGAATACGTCGGGGGACCGATGTATTACATAACAAAAGGGCTGCGCATGAAATGGCTCGGCGTATTCTTCTCTGTTGCGCTGATTGTGGAGCTGATCCCGAGCATTATGGTTCAGGGAAATTCGGTTTCAGTCTCGCTTGCCGAGACGTTTTCTTTCAATAAAATATACGCAGGAATCGGAATTGCATTTTTGATTGGGTTAGTGGTGATAGGAGGGGTAAAGCGGATCGGAAAAGTAACAGAGTTTGTCGTGCCTCTTATGGCAGGGGCATACGCAGGTGCCGGTCTCCTGATTGTTCTCATGAATCTATCATCAGTGCCGGCGTTTTTCTCTCTCATCTTTTCAAATGCGTTTACCTCTTCTTCAGCAGTTGGAGGGTTCGCAGGTGCTGCGTTGGCGGAAACCGTTCGCTGGGGATTTGCCCGCGGGCTGTATTCTAATGAAGCCGGGATGGGAACAGCCCCGATTGCACATGCGGCAGCAATGACTGATCATCCTGTGCGGCAAGGGTTTTGGTCTGTGATCGGCATTGTCATTGACACCTTGATCATCTGCACGACCACCGCTTTTGTCGTTCTTGCATCTGGTGTCTGGACAGGGAAGAACGCCTCAATTGACCCGGCAGCACTGACGACGGCTGCATTTCAGCATTATTTCGGTTCTGGCGGAGGGTACTTCGTTTCGGTTTCCCTAGTCTTCTTTGTCGTATCAACCATTATGGTTGTCATTTTTTACGGCGTAAAGCAAGCTGAATTTCTGTTCGGGCGGCTGGCAGGACACGTGATCAAATTCGTTTATTTAGCGGCTATTATCATAGGTGCCGCAGGCGGAGCAAAAGCCATTTGGGGTTTTTTGGACTTAGCATTGGCTTTTATTCTCGTTCCAAATGTGATTGCGCTGTTGTTATTGAGCAGAAAGGTAAAAGCGCTGTACACCGAATTCTTTACATCTGAACAGTACTACCTGAAAGATATAAGAAAAACAAAACAGAATCCTGTTTATCAAACAAAAGAAGCTAAAAATTCCTAGTGCTTTGCTTTGGCGCCGAACAACGCTTTGCTTTTTATGATCAAATAAATGAGTAAAGGCAGCAAAAGAGAAATCACTACATTAATGATTGGTTTGATTCTGTTAAAGTCGATTAGCTGATTTGTATTTAAAAAGAACCAAAAGCTGCATACGACTGAGAACATGCCGATTGGTGTATACATGGCTTTCGGGTCGATTTTTGAGTGTAAAAACGAAAGGCCGTATACCACGATATATAGGGAACCTGCTATCTTCACCATAATGACCGGAATCCAAAAGGCCGCGATGATCAGGTCTGAGCGATCCAGAAAATCCGTAATGCGGATCTGCCTGATGACCATATAAGCAGGATCAAAGAAAGTAGATGTCAGGTTGGGACCAAAGACAGAAATTGAAGAAAATAACATCACGGCCAGCAATAAAAGCGCCCAGCAGTATCGCGAAAATGGTGTATTTTAGCGGGATGCTTCGGTTTGAGAAGAGAAGCGGAAGGATAATCAATTCCCCCATTGTCCCAAACGCGTAATAGCCTGATTGAAGGTATGGGATTAGACCTTCAAAAACAGGCGTCAAGTTTTGAAGCTCAATTTGTGTGGCCAGCGTAAATGGAAGGAACAAGACCAGGGTGCCGAATGGAAATAAGAATATCTGCGCCATTCTGGTCAATGTTTCTTTTCCCTCTCTGGCAATACAGATCGCCACAAAGATAATAACACCGCCAAGAACAGCCATTGGTGTTCTCGGGAGAAATAAAATGTTAATCAAATTGATGAAAAAACGTATATCATGAGCATTGATTAACAGGAAATACAAAGAAAACAGTAAAATGATAATCCGGCCTGCGATTGGTGAGGAATCGCTCAGCAGCTCATAGATATTTTTATCCTGATGCTTTTTCATTAGCCTATGCATGAGCCAGAGTGCCGGAATCACGATGACAACGCCGAGGATGTAGCTGTGCCAGGCATTTTGTTTTGCTGATTCGATCATGAGAATCGGAGCATGCTTTAATCCGACCGCTAACGTATACAGTGCTCCGAAAAATAATCCTTGGTATGCAGAGGTCTTGTCCATAAAGCACATCCTTTCTGTCATGTTCAAAACGGAATATATTTAAACAGGTGCCCCAGCCGCGGAAGCAGGGGATTCACTCTCATATAAATCCATAGAAAAGCACTTCCTGCAATCAGCAGGCTGAAGGCCCATTTTGTTAGATTGTTTGCGGAACGAAAATTCTTCCATTCATATGCGTATATGGCAATGCACACAATCAATGTCTGTACGATATAGCTGATCATGCTAACGCACCTCCATTAATGGCTGATCGTTTTGTATAGGACACCGCCCTGCTCAATCGTCACAATTGGGACGACGTGAACCTCCATATCCTTATATACCTCTTCCCATTCCTTTTTCAGCAGATTCTTCGTGGTTGCCGTGCTTCTGATGGTCCTGTCTTGAAAGCCGGCCGGGTCTGCCTTTAGCTTTTGCAAACGATGAACGGTGCTGATCACATCCTTCTTTATGGTTCTGTTTAATGCTTTTTGAATGATGTAATACTGGTCATTTTCTCTCGTCTCATAGGTTGATTGGTTTTCCATAATAATTCCTTTAGCTCTGATCTCGATTGTCATTGACAGCTTTCCGTTTTTTTCAGCGGCATGAAAGGATGCATTGGACTTTTGAAGCTGAATGGATGCTTGTCCCATTTGATTCGGCAGGTCTACTACGAATTCTGGCTGGCGGGCTTGATTCAGCAACATCAGGGCTGCTGTCATGTGTTCATCTTTGAAAATATCCATCAATCTGTCTTTTTTAAAAATCGCAAGCCCGTCAATTTTCAAATTAGATTTGCCTTTCCCTCCAGGTTTTGTTTTAGATGCAGAGATGACCGGTGCATACGGATCACTGCCTATTTCTACTAGATCAGACATGAATCTGCTTAAAAAAACGGGGCGGCTCGTTGCGATAATGGCCAGCTCCCGAATCATTTCCGCCGGAAACTGTTCAAGCTGAACATCGGTGTTTAAAATGTCCCGCGCTTCTCCCCGGCTGACTAAAATGAGCGCCGTTAATCTGTTCTGCGGATTTCGCGTTAAAATATCAAAGACTGGGGCAACGCCGTCTCTCGCCATATCTTCTCCAATAATGACTGTACGTCTGTGGGACGTATTGATTGTCCGTGACAAGGAGGTTTGCAGCTTGTTGTTCGCTTCTCTGATCGTAGTGCCGGAAGCTGAATCAACATACCATGTTTTTGAACCGGCAGTTCCGCCGCCGCCCCCTGTTTGTCCGCCTAATTGGCCGACCAAGGGAATCTGCATGGCCACTCGATACTGATCTTTTTTCTTATCAATGGCTGAGCTGACAACAAATGCAATGTCATTGATTTCTGTCCGGTCCCAGCACCCCGTTAGAAGGATACAAATGAGAAGCGGCAAAACACACTTATATATTGTTTTCTTCATCTTTTGGGTCCTCTCTTTTCGCTCCCTTCTGTCCGTTGCCGCGCGAATACGTGCCCGGCCTTCTGGTCATCGTCCACCAAGGCGCCCTGACAAAAATATCTTTTACTTCATCTCGTTTAAACGGAGAAATCCCGGATAAATAAGGAATGCCGAAAGATTGCAGCTTGCATAAATGAAGCACTAAGATAATCGTGCCGAGCATAATGCCGAATATCCCAAAAATACTTGCCAAAAACATAAGCGGGAAACGAAGCATCCTGATGGAGATAGCTAAGTTAAACCGCGGAATTGTAAATGACGCGATCCCTGTTAACGATACGATGATCACCATGGGGGCAGACACAATTCCCGCTTCAACAGCGGCTGTCCCAATGACTAGGGCTCCGAGAATACTGACGGTCTGGCCGATGGTTTTCGGCAGGCGCACTCCCGCCTCACGGAGAGCCTCAAAAGAAATTTCCATAATCAATGCTTCTATGATGGCGGGGAAAGGAATCGGTTCACGAGCGGAGGCCACACTGAACATTAAGTTTGTCGGCATTAAGTCCTGATGGTATGTAATAACGGCAACATAAATAGCCGGCAAATATAAAGCAACGAATAAAAACATATAGCGAAGCCAGCGGATTAAGTTAGACATCAAATAACGCTCATAGTAATCTTCACTGGCCTGCATAAGCTGCCAAAACGTAATCGGGCCTGTTAAGACAAAGGGCGTATTATCTGTGAAAATGGCAAATCGGCCTTCGAGAAGCTGGGCGGCGACAGTGTCCGGCCTTTCTGTGTATTGCAGCTGGGGGAATGGCGAGTACGTGTCGTCTTCGATAAACTCTTCAATATATCCGCTTTCTAAGACAGCATCAATCTTTATCTTTTTGATTCTTTTTTTTACTTTGTCAATGACCTTTGGATCGGCAAGCCCGTCAATATAGGCCAAGACAACATCGGTTTTGGTTTTCGTGCCGATTTTAAACGAGATCATTTTAAGCTGAAACGTTTTGACGCGAAAGCGCACAAGAGCGGTATTGACCCTGAGGCTTTCAGTGAAGCCCTCTCTTGACCCTCTGATGGTCGATTCTGTTATCGGCTCTTCAATGCTTCTTCTTTGTCCGCCTTTTATATTTAAGATCAGGCCTTTTGAGTGCCCGTCGGCAAATAAAACCGCGTTCCCCTCAATGATGGATGCAGCCACTTTGCTCATACTCGTTTCTAATGCAACACTTGAAATTGATAGTGTATTTTGCAGCGCCTCTTCATGTTCATCTATTTGATCCGTCAAATGCATTAAGAAAGGGCGGAGGGCGTGATCCTGAATATGTTCAGATTTTACAATTCCTTCGATATAAACAATAAATCCGCACAGCCCGTTTCCAAAGTCAAATTGTCTAAATACGATGTCTGAGCAGCCTTCTGTTAATAAGGTCAGATTTTCGAGGTTTTCCTTCAAATTGGGAGAGATCGGTCTGTCCTGATTGTCTTCAAGCTCTTTGATGAGCTGAAGCGCTTTGTCGCGTTTATTCATAGAGGCTCACCCTGCTTTTTAATGTCATATTCAATAAGTGCTTGTGACTTTTAGGGTAACCTTGTCTGTTTCATATATTCCAGACTAGGATGAAAGCGCTATAAAAAAGTGTTGACTACCTGTATATACAGGAATACAATATGATTATAAGTTGTATATACAAGTTATAAAAACGGATACGGAGGGGTTGGCATGGGGGAACTGAACAAATCGGCACGTCAGATTGTCGAAGCAGTCGGCGGTGCTGAAAATATTGCAGCGGCAACTCATTGTGTTACACGTTTGCGTTTTGCTTTAATAGATGAAAGCAAGGTTGACCAAGAGATGCTTGATCAAATTGATGTGGTAAAGGGATCATTCTCGACAAACGGACAGTTTCAGGTCGTAATCGGCCAGGGAACTGTCAATAAAGTATATGCTGAACTGGTTAAGGAAACGGGGATTGGCGAGTCAACAAAGGATGAAGTGAAGAAGGCCTCAGAAAAAAATATGAATCCTTTGCAGCGTGCTGTGAAAACGCTTGCAGATATTTTTATTCCAATATTGCCTGCGATTGTCACGGCGGGTCTTTTAATGGGGATCAATAACATTTTAACGGCGGAAGGCATTTTCTTTAGCACAAAATCGATTGTGCAGGTTTATCCGCAGTGGGCGGATCTTGCTAATATGATTAACCTAATTGCAGGCACGGCCTTTACGTTTTTGCCTGCGTTAATCGGATGGTCTGCCGTCAAGCGGTTCGGCGGCAATCCGCTTCTCGGCATCGTGCTCGGGGTTATGCTCGTGCATCCTGATTTGCTGAATGCGTGGGGATATGGCGCGGCAGAACAAAGCGGAGAGATCCCGGGATGGAATCTATTCGGCCTAGAGGTGCAGAAAGTCGGCTATCAGGGCCAGGTGCTCCCAATTTTGCTTGCTTCTTATATGCTGGCGAAGATTGAGGTATTTTTAACAAAACGCACACCTGAGGGCATACAGCTGCTCGTTGTCGCACCAATTACGCTTCTCTTAACAGGATTTGCCTCTTTTATCATTATCGGCCCGATTACATTTGCGATCGGTAATGTACTGACTTCAGGGCTTATCTCGGTGTTTGGTTCTTTTGCTGCACTGGGCGGTCTGTTATATGGCGGTTTCTACTCAGCGCTCGTGATTACCGGTATGCATCACACGTTTCTTGCAGTCGACCTTCAGCTCATCGGTTCAAAGCTCGGCGGCACCTTTTTATGGCCGATGCTGGCGCTTTCTAATATCGCACAAGGTTCGGCGGCTCTGGCCATGATGTTTATCGTGAAGGATGAGAAACAAAAAGGCCTCTCCCTCACATCAGGGATTTCTGCTTATCTTGGCATTACAGAGCCTGCCATCTTTGGGGTGAATCTGCGATACAGATTCCCGTTTATCATTGCAATGGTCAGCTCTGGCCTGGCCGGAATGTATATTTCTTCTCAAGGTGTGCTGGCAAGCTCCGTTGGTGTCGGCGGCGTGCCGGGGATTTTCTCAATCATGAGCCAGTACTGGGGCGCGTTTGCAATCGGGATGGCTATTGTATTGATCGTGCCGTTTGCCGGAACATACGCGTATGCGAGATTCAAACATAAATAACAAATGGGGAGCGGGACGTGTTGAACGTTCCCTTTTCCCATTTTCAATTTAAATATGGTGGTGGAAACAGATGAAAACAGAACAAACGCCATGGTGGAAAAAAGCTGTGGTTTATCAAATTTATCCGAAAAGCTTTAACGATACGACGGGAAACGGTGTCGGCGATTTGAACGGCATTATTGAAAAGCTGGATTACTTAAAAACACTTCAAGTGGATGTGCTATGGCTGACGCCGATTTATGATTCTCCTCAGCATGATAATGGGTATGATATCCGTGACTATTACTCGATTTATCCTGAATATGGTACGATGGAGGACTTTGAGCGGCTAGTGTCCGAAGCACATAAAAGAGACCTGAAAGTCGTCATGGATCTTGTTGTCAATCATACGTCAACAGAGCACAAATGGTTTCGCGAGGCGATCTCTTCAATAGACAGCCCGTACCGTGATTTTTATATATGGAAAGACCCGCAGGAAAACGGTTCTCTTCCGACAAACTGGGAATCGAAATTCGGCGGCTCGGCATGGGAGCTTGACGAAGCATCGGGCCAATACTATTTGCATCTGTTTGATGTGACGCAGGCTGATTTGAATTGGGAAAATGAAGAGGTCAGAAAGCATGTCTATGACATGATGCATTTTTGGTTTGAAAAGGGAATAGACGGCTTTAGGCTTGATGTCATCAACCTGATTTCTAAAGATCAGCGCTTTCCGAATGCGGAGGAAGGCGACGGCCGCTCTTTTTACACTGACGGGCCGCGGGTGCACGAATTTCTGCATGAAATGAACGAAAAGGTGTTTTCGCATTACGACAGCATGACGGTCGGTGAGATGTCTTCAACAACCGTAGACCACTGTATCCGGTATACGAATCCTGACAATAAAGAACTTGATATGACATTCAGCTTCCATCATCTCAAGGTTGACTATCCTAACGGCGAAAAATGGGCCTTGGCGCCGTTTGATTTTTTGAAGCTGAAGGAGATCCTATCTGACTGGCAAACGGGGATGCACGCAGGAGGAGGATGGAACGCTCTGTTCTGGTGCAATCATGATCAGCCGCGCGTTGTATCAAGATATGGAGATGATGGCGCATATAGGGTGAAATCGGCGAAAATGCTTGCTACGGCCATTCATATGATGCAGGGCACGCCTTATATTTATCAGGGCGAGGAGCTGGGGATGACGAATCCGAAGTTTACTGACATAAGCTCCTATCGGGATGTCGAATCGCTGAACATGTATCACGCCTTTAAGGAAAAAGGAATGGCTGATCAAGAGATTACAGCCATTTTACAGGCGAAATCCCGTGACAATTCCAGAACCCCCGTTCAGTGGGATGCTACGGAGAATGGCGGTTTTACAACGGGCACACCGTGGATACCGGTTGCCGGAAATTACCGGGAAATCAATGCTGAAGCGGCGCTAAGGGATCAAAATTCGGTGTTTTACCATTATCAAAAATTGATTCAGATTCGCAAAATGTATGACATTGTGACAGAGGGAACGTATGAGGTAATCGCAAAGGATGACCCGAACATTTTTGCGTATCTCAGACATGGCAGCAATGAAAAGCTGCTCGTGATCAATAATTTTTACGGGACAGAGGCGGCCTTTACACTGCCGGACTCTTTAGCGCCTGACGAATGGAAGGCAGAGGTGCTGTTGACGAACGATGAAGCAAGGGAAGGGCTTCAGAACATGAAGCTCCGCCCGTATGAGTCCATTGTTTATCGTTTAACGAAACCGTGTTAAACTAAGCTGGGTGGTCCATAATGAAGGTGAATAAATTCATCACAATTTATAAAGACATCGCACAGCAAATTGAAGGCGGCCGATGGAAAGCGGAGGAGATTCTTCCGTCTGAACATGAGTTGACCGCACAGTACGGTACATCAAGAGAAACGGTCCGAAAGGCGCTTCATATGCTCGCGCAAAACGGTTATATCCAGAAAATCAGGGGAAAAGGCTCCGTCGTGCTCAATCGTGAAAAAATGCAGTTTCCCGTTTCGGGCCTTGTCAGCTTCAAGGAGCTCGCACAAACGCTTGGCAAAGAAACGAAAACAACTGTACACAAATTCGGGCTGGAGCCTCCGTCAGAGCTGATCCAAAAACAGCTCCGGGCCAATCTGGATGACGACATCTGGGAAGTCATCAGGTCTAGGCAGATTGACGGGGAGCATGTGATTTTGGACAAGGATTACTTTTTCAGAAAGCATGTCCCTCACCTGACGAAAGAAATTTGTGAAAACTCCATATATGAATATATAGAAGGAGAGCTCGGTCTTTCGATCAGTTACGCCCAAAAAGAAATTGTCGCCGAGCCGTGTACGGACGAGGACAGAGAGCTGCTCGATTTACGCGGCTATGACCATATGGTCGTGGTGAGAAACTACGTCTTTTTGGAGGATACCAGTTTGTTTCAATATACGGAAAGCAGACACCGTCTCGACAAATTCCGATTTGTTGATTTTGCGCGGCGGGGGAAATGAGAGAGGCGCCTGCCTGCGGCAGCGCGCTTTTTTGTTTGGTATCAAAATTGATACTATCCAACAAAAATGTGCGTACTTTTACTTTTTATCATAATGGCTACAATAGAGATGAGAGTAACCTAAAGGAGAGGTGTTTTACATGGCAGATCTAAAGAAACAAATTCTGGATGCATACAATTTCAGGCATGCGACTAAGGAATTTGACCCGAATAAAAAAGTGTCAGACAGCGATTTTGAATTTATTTTAGAAACAGGAAGACTGTCTCCGAGCTCACTCGGCCTTGAGCCTTGGAAATTTGTCGTCGTCCAAAATCCGGAATTCCGCGAGAAGCTTCGTGAATATACATGGGGCGCACAAAAGCAGCTGCCGACCGCAAGCCATTTCGTCCTGATTCTTGCGCGTACAGCGAAGGATATCAAATATAATGCGGACTACATCAAACGTCATTTAAAAGAAGTAAAACAAATGCCTCAAGACGTATACGAAGGCTATTTAAGCAAAACAGAAGAATTCCAGAAAAACGATTTGCATTTGCTTGAAAGTGACAGAACATTGTTTGACTGGGCATCAAAACAAACCTATATCGCGCTTGGCAACATGATGACTGCCGCTGCGCAAATCGGTGTTGATTCCTGCCCGATCGAAGGCTTCCAGTACGATCACATTCACCGTATTCTTGAAGAAGAAGGCCTTCTGGAAAACGGAAGCTTTGATATTTCTGTGATGGTGGCATTCGGCTACCGAGTGAGAGACCCTCGTCCGAAAACAAGATCTGCTGTTGAAGATGTTGTGAAGTGGGTTTAAATAAAGAAAGCTGCTCGCTTAGCGAGCAGCTCTTTTTTTATGCCTGATTCGCTCTATTCTGTTTTCTCCTCTGATGTAAGTACATTGCCGTTCCGAGTGCGCTGATCAGAAATCCGGCCAACAGGATCGAGTACATGGATGTGGCTGTGTCCGGAAGCAGGCCGCCAGCCGGACCGTCTGTTCCTGATCCGCCCGAACCGTTTCCTCCAGAGCCGTTAGTCGGTTGAGTGCCGGGAGGCGTATCATTTCCTCCGTTTCCGTCAGTTGGCTGTTTTCCGCCTGGTTTGTCGGAGCCGCCGCCATGATTGCCATCATCACCGCCTGTCGGTTGATCTGACGGGAATGCAGGCGGTTTGTTGTTCTCTCCGGAATTTAAGATCGTGTATTCGCTGAAGTGGTTTGTATATCCTGTCACCATATCATCATCGACTGATCCGTGATCTGTCTTTGTGAAAGCTTTCTTTTTCCTGTCGACATGATAAATGGCAGGGTTATGGGCTTCTTCAATATCAAACATGCGAAGCGAAAGCTGAACGGGCTCCTTGAATGATTTTATTTCTTTTCCTTTTTGCTTCACTGTAAAGTCATATACATCTGCCAGTGACACATCCAATTCTCCCGTCGACTTGATTCCGATTGCAGTGTCTGCTGATTTAAGGTTCGCCATTGGCATCTTCATGCTGTACCAGTAGTTGAACACCGTCAATGAAGGATCTGACTCTCTTTCTTTCAAAAGTTTGACCTGATCTTTTTTCATTTTAAGATTGATAGGCTTCTCTTGAGATCCTTCATGTGTTCCATAATAGACAAGTGGCGTGTTGGCATTTTTAGCGTAAATCGCAAATTTGTCTTCATCAAGTGTCCAGCTGCCGTCCTTCTGCTTTGTCGGCAGGAATACTTCTTTGATCCGTCCTTCAAGTTTAGGAGAGACCTTGTTTCCTAGTTTTTTCAGCTGTTCGGTGAAAATCTCATAATCAACGTAGCCAAGGTCTTCACCATGGGAGGCTTCTGTAAAGACAGAATATCCGTCTCCTCCGGCACCGACAAAATTATTCGTTGCCACGCGGTAGGTATTGTCAGGATCAAGATTAACTGTTTTTCCGTCACGCATTTCCAATTTGACTTCAAGAACACGGTGTCCGGGTTCCTTGTTTAATGTAAACGTATATTGGATTCCGGCCACCTGAGGGAAGGCGCCGCCTCCGTTTTCCACATTGCTTAATCCTTGTTCAAGAGCTTCTTTAATTTGTTTTCCGGTTAAATCGGCCACGTAAAGCGTATTGCCGAACGGCATCACGTTGAGCACCTCGCCGAGTGTGATATCACCTTTGTCAATGCCGGCTCTGATGCCGCCGCCATTTGTTATCGCTATTCTGGCGCCGGCTGCATCTTTCGCTTTTGCCAGCATACCGTCCGCGATGAAGTTTCCGAGATTCGTTTCTTTCGTGCGCACATGCTCACGCTGGCCGTCAAGCGCCACATCCGTATAGCCGACTTTTTCATTTTTCACGTCTTCTAATTCACTTTTGAACTGATCAAGTTCTTGTTTTGCTTCTGCGTTTTCTTCTGTATGCTCATCAATTGGCAGCACGCTCAGATTTGATTTGTCTGTTTGCACAACGCCATTTTCATCAAACGCGACATCAACGCGCCCCAAGAATTGGCCGTATTCTTTTGCCTGCGCCACGATCGTCGGTTCTTCGTTGTTTACGACCTCCATTTTGTCAACGAGGGTGTGAGTGTGTCCGCCGATGATCAAGTCAATGCCTTTTACTTTTTTGGCTAGCTCAAGATCCCGGTTATGACCGATATGGGTTAAAGCAATAATTTTATTTACTTTTTCTTCTTCCTGAATCGCTTTGACGGTGTTTTGTGCTGTTTCAAAGGCATCATTGAATACGATGCTTTTGCCCGGGCTTGAGGTTGTGGCTGTGTCTTCGGTTGTCAGTCCGAACACGGCCACTTTCTCGCCGTCAACGTCTAACAGAATGTACGGATGGATGCCCGGCTCTTTCTTTTCTCCCGCAGTAAAGGTCTGCGGCTTTTTGACAAATGATTTCAGCTTGGGCTCATTTGACACATCTACGTTTGCACTGACAATCGGAAATTCCGGCGCTTCAAAGTGATAGCGGTTCGCCGGATCAACGGTTGCGCTGTTTCCGCTTAGAAAATCAGAAAGCACTGTCGGGCCTTTATCAAATTCATGGTTCCCGAAGGTCATGGCGTCATAGCCCATCATGTTCATCATTTTCAGATCGGCCAAACCGTTCCATTTTGTAAAATACAGATTGCCGGAAAACACATCTCCCGCATCAAGGAGAATGTTGTGATTTGTTTCGCTGCGTACTTCGTTGATTTTCGTCATTCGTCTCGCTGCATCATCGAGATGTGCGTGCGTATCATTGGTGTGCATGACGGTCAGATCCCACAGTCCGTCTTTAGGAGGATCTGGATTTGTATCATCATCGAATTGCAGCTTATACACACCATAGCCTTCATTCGCAGACTTGCCTACATAAGCGACATCGTCTGCTTTATCGGCAAATGGCTTGGCCAAAAGCGAGGATTCAAACGTCAGATTCGTGCCGGAAACAGGCGCGATTGACCAGTTTTTGTCTGCCTTTGGATTGACTGTTTTTTGTTCAATAATGTAATCCATCAGCACCTGCCTGTTTTCAACCGCAGAGCCGTGGACAATTTTATCGCTCGTCAGATGAGGGAACCCGCCGCCTCCGGACGCACGATAGTTATTGGTGACGACGAGAAATTCCTGGCTTGGGCTGATCGGCTTGCCTTCATAGGAAAGATTGATGATCCGGGATGAATCCGCATTGATCACTTTTCCGTTCTCATTGTATTTAGCCGGTTTTGTCACATCGACCTGATATGTGACACCGTCAATCACGTCAAAATTATAGGAGCGGAAATTCTCGTTCAGCAAGGCCTGGTCGCCGCCTTTAGCTGGATCAATTTGATTGAATTGGCCTGCTGACATCTCCAGCCAGTCCTTGACCTCGCTGCCTGTCAGCTTGACGATTTGAACAGTATTATCGTAAAGATACAAGTCACCGACATTTTTAATCGCAAGATCTCCGGCTGGAATGTTTGTATAGTAATTGGCTCCGTTTCTGCCGCCTGCTTTAAACGGCGCTCCAGCGGATAAAATCGGCAGGTTCTTGTACTCGGTATCCTTCATTTCTTTTTCAGCGTACCACTTTTGCGCGTCAGTCACGATCTGAATGGAAGGATCATCTTTGACCTGTGCAAAGAAGCTGTTAATATCTGCTTCGGTTTTGCCGACTGGCTTTCGTACATACTCCAGTGTGTTTTGGTGTGTTTGCTGAATGGTGTTTGTAACGGTTTCGTTTCTTGATGTGACGTTGCCAGCAATAGATTCAATACTTCCTTTGGAATCTGCTACCTTCCATGAGCCGTCCGCCTTTTCAAGCTTGAGGTCAATCACGCCTAAATATTTGCCCCAGCTGCTTGGCATGACGACAGGAATGCCGTTAATTGTTCCCTTTTCCACATCGAACTGAGCAACACCCGCATACTCGGCGGAAGGAAAGAGTCCGTGCTGATGGCCCGAGATAATCGCGTCAATGCCTTTCGTTTTGGTGGCAAGGTCAAACACGGCGTTTTCTGCACCTGATGATTGTGACTGCTTTTCAATGCCGGTGTGGGCGAGGGCAATAATGACATCTGCGCCTTCCGCCTTCATTTTCGGGATTGTTTCATTGGCGGATTCTACGATATCCTGCACCTGCACCTGCCCCTCGAGATTCTTTTTGTCCCATGTCATGATTTGCGGCGGGACAAAGCCTATGTAACCGACTTTTACTTTCTGCTCATTACCGTTTTCATCAATGAGGGTTTTTTCATTAATCACATACGGCGTATAACGGTTTTCGCCGCTAGTTGTTTTGACGTTGGCATTTACAATCGGGAAATCGGCTCCTTTGATTGTGCCGTCGAGAAAGTCGAGCCCGTAGTTGAATTCATGATTGCCAAGCGTTCCGGCGTCGTATTTCAGCGCATTCATGACGCTGATAATCGGATGGGTTTTCGTGCCGGAGATAATGTCGTCTTTTTGATATTTCACCGCGTATTCACCCAGCGGATTCCCTTGAATCAAGTCGCCGTTATCCACAAGCAGGGTGTTAGGGTTTTGCTCGCGGTGCTTTTGGATCAATTGCGCTGTTCTCGCCAGACCGAAATCCGCCGTTTCTTTGTCGCTGTAGTAATCGTAATCCATCATGTTGGCATGAATATCAGTCGTAGCCAAAATACTCAGATGCACCTGAGGAGCCGCGCTTTCTTCTGCATGAATGGGTGGTGTTGGGAGGATTAGGCTAAGTATCATAATTGGGGGCAAAAGAATACGGAGAATGTTTTCGACGTGTGTTCGTCTTTTCTGTATTCTCACCAGTTCTCCACCTTTCAACGAAATTTGTGTTACAGCTCCTATTGTAAGAATATTTTGTAACTATTTGTAGGTGTTTCTTTATGATTATTGTAAAAGGGAGAAAAATGAGTATTATGTAGCAGTATCAAGCGACAAATACTGGGTATTTATGCTTATCGTTTGTCACAATCGCGGAATGTTTATTTTAGTGTGGCTGGGGTAGAGTGTTTTATGTAGACATATAAAGCGGGAGGTTATGAATCATGGGGAAAAAAATTGCAGTTGTTTTAACAGATTATTTTGAGGACAGCGAGTACTCTGAGCCTGCGAAAGCCTTTAAAGAAGCGGGACATGAACTGACTGTCATCGAAAATGAAAAAGGAAAAACAGTAAAAGGCAAGCAGGGAAAAGCGGAAGTGACGGTTGACGCGTCCATTGACGACGTAAATCCTTCAGACTTTGATGCGCTTTTGATTCCCGGAGGATTTTCACCAGACCAGCTTCGCGCTGACGATCGTTTTGTCCAATTTACAAAAGCGTTTATGACTGACAAAAAGCCGGTATTTGCCATTTGCCACGGCCCGCAGCTTTTAATCAATGCGAAAGCGCTCGACGGCCGAAAAGCGACGGGCTATACGTCCATTCGTGTTGACATGGAAAACGCCGGTGCCGACGTTGTGGACAAGGAAGTGGTTGTTTGCCAGGATCAATTGGTCACTAGCCGCACACCGGACGATATACCGGCATTTAACCGCGAGTCATTGGCATTGCTTGCGAAATAAGAAAAAACGGGCGCCCGCGGGCGTCCGTTTTTTTGTTGCTTAGGCTTGAGCACCTGTCAGTTTCTTGTACCTGTAATACAAGAAAGCAGCTGCAGCCGTTCCGATGACCGCAATGCCGAAGTCGAATATGAAAATATGGGCGATGCCCCCCGCTTTTGCGATAAGTCCTGTTGCAATCGGCAGCAGAATCGATGCAAGGCTTGAAGCGGTCGCTACAATTCCGGTAACGGTTCCTTTTCGCTTCCAGAAAAGCTCTGTCATTAACGTAATGGTAATTTGAAACACACCCGCAGTTGAAAAGCCTAAGAAAAAGGCAGTGATGTCCAGCACAACTGGGATGTGAACGGTCAGCATGACTGCGAGCGTACATAAAGTAATAATAGGATATAAGAGCGTTATGAAGACAGGTTTGACCCATCTGTTCAGCAAAACGGCTAATAATAAAACAGATGCCAGAGATCCTATACTATAATAGCTCAGCAATTGTACAGATGCTGATTCAGCTAAACCGGCTGCTTTTTGCGCGTAGCTCGGGAGCCAGATTTGAGAAACCGTAAATAAAGCCGTGGATGTAAAACCGATGATAATCAGTGCGGTGCCTTCTTTCTGAAAAACGGGTTCAGACAAGAAAACGGGAGATTCCTGTTGGCCGCTATTCGTTGGTTTCTTATGTTTTTTAGGAAACGAAAGCGTTGATAAATAAATAATATTCAGGAGATAGACCGCTGCCGGCAGATAAAAAGCAAATCCGTAAAACATGCTGTGGTCTGCTAAAAATGTGATCAAAAGCGGCAAAAGTGCGGCCCCGACAGACATAAAGGCCTTGACCAAGACATTCGCCGAACCGGAAGCAGACGGAAAGAGCTCGGTTAGGGCCGGATATGTTCCGGCATCCATCGCTGAATTTGCGACTCCGGCTAATAAGGCGAACACAAACGCCAGCTCATAGCTCGGTGATAAAGGAATACCGACTAAAAAGACGGCCATAATTCCCGCAGAAGCGACAACAAGCGGCTTTCTGCCGATTTTATCTGATAGAACGCCGGAAATGCCGTATGTCAGAAGTTTGCCAAACCCGATAGCGGCAATGACATAACTGATGCCGGTCGGATCGGTATTCCACTGTTTTGTTAATGAAGACATATTGGATGCGAGAATGATGTTGACCATCCCCAGAAAGAAGTAGTTGATATACATTCCGGATGCTGTTTTGATAGATGTCGATTGCATGCTTGTACTCCTTCAAATCTTATTCGAACACTTTGCTGTTTACTGTTCTAAGGAAAATTGGTTTGGGGAAATGATAAAAAAGACTCGCCGAGTTTCGGCCAGTCTCCATTATTTACGAAGCGAGGCTAATTCTTGAGCAATCGCCTGCATTTCACTTGGGCTGAATGATTCTTTTCTCATCACCATGCTGTGAAGGTACGTGAGGTCTTCAATCTTCTCATCACTGAAATCCTCCGCTTTGATTACGCCGACGTTCAGCATGTTCAGCTTTTGGGAAATCTCTTCAATCATCTGAGTTAATGTTTCTGTATTTGGGCTGGACAAATGGTTCCATCCTTTCTATGCGCAATATAGGTATGTTTTATTCTAACAGAATTCCATCAGAAAAAAACCCTATTCTAAAAGCAGGCTTTTAATTCCAAAAAAGTGAAGACATCAGTTGAAAAGGAAATGAACATCCTACTAAGATATTCATGAAGGTTTCTCTTTAGAGAAATAGGGGCAAAGAATAGGGAGGTTGCACAACATGATAAGCGTGTTATTTGTTTGTTTAGGAAACATTTGCCGGTCTCCGATGGCGGAAGCGATTTTTCGGGACCTGGCAGCCAAAAAAGAATTAGAGGGGAAAATTAAGGCGGACTCAGCAGGAATCGGCGGCTGGCACATCGGCAATCCGCCGCATGAGGGAACGCAGGAGATATTGCGCAGAGAAGGAATCAGCTTTGATGGCATGCTGGCGCGTCAAGTCAGCGAACAGGATCTGGACGATTTTGATTACATCATTGCAATGGATGCAGAAAATATCGGAAGTCTCAGAAGCATGGCGGGATTTAAAAACACCTCGCATATCAAAAGGCTTTTGGACTTTGTTGAAGATTCAGATCTTGCCGACGTTCCCGATCCTTACTACACAGGGAATTTTGAAGAAGTTTGCCAATTAATCAAATCGGGCTGTGAGCATCTGCTTGCGTCTATTCAAAAAGAAAAACAATTGTGAGTGAAAGGAGAATTTGCATGAACAACGAACGTTTAATGCTGAAAGGGATATTTCTCGGAGCTGCGGCAGGTGCGGCGTTATCACTGCTCCATAAGCCGACAAGACAGGCGTGCGGCATGAGATGGCTGACATGCAAGCATAAACTTTCACTGTACAAAAGCAATCCGGAGCTTTTAAAAAACACTGTCATCACAAAAGTGGATGAGGCCAAAAAGCTCGCCCAAACGCTTTCAAAGGAAGTCGACTTTGTGAACCAGCAGGTGAAAGAGCTGAAGAAAACAACGCCGCAAGTGATGGAACTCGTGCAAGAAACGAAAGAGCATTTTTCAAAAAAATGATCAAACATGCGAGGTGAGACGACATGAGTTTTTTGAAAGAGCTTTTCAGCAGATACACCCTTCATGAAGGACAAAGTAAATCAGCGGAGCTGGCGTATTTTTTTCTATTGTCACTGTTTCCGTTTTTGATTTTTATGCTGACGCTCACCGCGTATCTTCCGCTTTCTACTGATGATGTTTTAGGAGTCATAGAACAATATGCTCCCGCCAGTGCGATGTCTCTCGTTGAATCCATTACCCATCAAACCTTAAATAATCGAAATGGCGGTTTGCTGTCATTCGGGATTATCGCCGCATTATGGTCTGCGTCTAATGGAATGAACGCGATCGTCCGGTCGCTGAACCACGCGTATGATGTGGAAGAAAACCGCTCTTTTATCATTGTTCGTCTAACCTCTATTTTTTTGACGATTGCCATGGTATTTACGATTTTAGTGGCTTTGCTTCTGCCGGTATTTGGCCGGGAGATTGGAAGGCTCGCTTCTGACTTTGTCGGCGCGTCGGATCTGTTTTTATCCGTCTGGGCCGCCATTCGCTGGGGTGTCAGCCCGCTTGTGCTTTTGATTGTTTTTTCCGCGCTGTATGTGATTGCGCCGAACAAAAAGCTGTCTCTCCGGTTTGTCATGCCGGGTGCGGTCTTTGCGACCATCGGCTGGATCGTTGTCAGCACATTGTTTTCATTTTACGTCAGCACGTTTGCGAACTATAGCGCCACTTACGGGAGCATCGGGGGAATCATCGTTCTGATGATTTGGTTTTACTTGAGCGGCATTTTAATTATCCTAGGCGGAGAAATCAACGCTCTTTTACATAAACGTAAAAAGCTTCCTGATGAAAATCCCTA
The DNA here is from genome assembly GCF_037027505.1 of Bacillus sp. 204(2023). Taxonomy (NCBI): domain Bacteria; kingdom Bacillati; phylum Bacillota; class Bacilli; order Caryophanales; family Bacillaceae; genus Bacillus; species Bacillus sp. 204(2023). The sequence goes on from NZ_JAXCHE010000006.1 coordinate 214,602, forward strand.
CCATTAGCGCACCCTATAAACGAACTTCGGTTCAAAAAGAAGTCGGGGGGATATCGTGATGACCAAGCATACGAAAAAAGGCGGAAGCCATAACAAACAAAATTCGAAAAGCAAATCGAGCCATAAAACAAGCGGAAGCGCCAACGGACAAAACGGCTACCATTAGCATAAAAGCCTCCTGACATGATGTCGGGAGGCTTTTTGATTAAGAAGATGAAGAATAGGTTTCAGCCGGTGACCAGCTTTTCGGTTTGCCCAGCACAAGGGCCAGCCACACAATACTAAGCGTGAGAGTAATGAAGTAGAACAAGTTTGCGCTTTCAAATGTCTGCATATACCAGCCGCCGGCAACCGGGCCGAGGATGCTGCCGAGACTGAATGTAATGCCGCAAAGCAGGTTTCCCGCCGGCAGGAGGTGGGGCGGAAGAAGATCTGTCATATAGCTGATGCCAAGTGTAAAGGTTGATCCTACTGCCATTCCTGCAATAAAAAAGCAGCCGCCGATCACGTAAGGCGAAGGAAATACACCGGCAATGAAAAAGCAAAGAGCCCCAGTCAGTAAAATCACCAGCAGCACATTCCGCCTGCCGTATCTATCGCTGAGGATGCCGAGCGGAAACTGAAAGATAATGCTTCCAATCGCAAATGCGGGAAGGATGATCGCTACTGCGTCTACTGATATCCCCAAACGGAGCGCGTACACCGGAAAGCTTCCGTTCAGCGCCGTTTCCAAAAAGCCATAGCCAAATGTAGGCATAAAGGCAACCCACCCAAACAGCATGGCCTGATAAAATCGCCTGAAACTATTGTCTGATTTGGTTTCATGAGGACTGGTTTCCGGGTATGCATTTTGTAGAAAGAAAACAAAAAGCCACGCAAACAGACTGATGCAGCCGGACACGATAAAAGGAAGCGACGGACTCAGCTTGACAAGCGGCACCATGAACGGGCCTGCGGCAAAGCCAAGGCCAAAGGAAAGCCCGTAAATAGACAGGTTTCTTCCGCGATTTTGTTTTGATGACATGGAGGTCACCCACGTTTGCGTAGAAAAGTGAAGCATGTGGTCGCCGATTCCAATGAACAGGCGAAGCAGGAACCAGACCCAAACTGACTGAAGCCAAATAAATCCGAATAAGCTTAAAATGACAATGCTTCCGCCCATAACGATCAGCGGCTTGAATCCGAGCTTTCTGAGCGGCGCTTCCATAAACGGCGAAGCCAAAAGCACACCGATATACAGCCCGGTCGCGTGCAGGCCGTTGATAGCAGCGGATTCTCCATTTGTTTCAAAAATGATTGAAATGACAGGCAGCAGCATGCCTTGTGAAAACCCAGAAATGGATACGAGCAAGACAAGGATAAAGAAATGAAATCGTGACATCGTGTCAGTTCTCCTTATGTGGAATCTATGTTGATCGTACAATGTTTTCCAAAAGCAGGCAACCTGAAAAAAGCCTATATCACGCTATACATTTGCCCTCGTGTAATCATGAAGGTTTTTGAGAAGAATAAAAATAAAACAAGTCATAAAAAAGGAGCTATTTCACCATGAATCGTATCTTTTTTATTTTAGTGGCGGCCGGTGTTCCGCTTTCTGTGATTGGCAGTTTGATGCATTGGCCTTCCGCGGTTCTATTTGCCGTTTATTGTGTGACGATTATCGCGCTTGCAAGCTATATGGGGAGGGCGACAGAATCACTGTCCATCATTGCAGGACCGCGTATCGGCGGTTTGTTGAATGCAACCTTCGGGAATGCGGTGGAGCTGATTATTTCCCTTTTTGCATTAAAAGAAGGCCTGACAGGAATCGTGCTTGCCTCTTTAACCGGTTCAGTGCTGGGGAACCTGTTGCTGGTAGCGGGCCTATCGTTTTTTGTCGGCGGTTTAAAATATAAGCGGCAGGAATTTAATATCCATGATGCCCGCCATAACTCCGGGCTTCTGATTTTTGCCATCATTGTCGCCTTTGTGATTCCGGAGGTATTCTCTGTTGGTATGGGAAACGCCAGCAAGCTCAATTTAAGCATCGGCATCAGCATCATTATGATTCTGTTGTATGTGGCGGCGCTGTACTTTAAACTTGTCACGCATCGGGGCGTTTATCAGCCGAATAATGCCGCTCAGACTGAAGAAGAGGAAGAGCCGGAATGGTCAGGGAAGGTTGCGACGATTGTCTTGTTTGCGGCAACGATTGTGGTTGCATACATATCCGAAAACCTGGTCCATACCTTTCACTCGGTTGCTGAACAGTTCGGGTGGAGCGAGCTGTTTATCGGGGTCATCATCGTGGCGATTGTAGGAAATGCGGCGGAGCACGCGTCAGCGATTATTATGGCCTTCAAAAATAAAATGGACATTGCGGTTGAAATTGCAGTCGGCTCTACGCTGCAGATCGCTATGTTTGTCGCACCGGTTCTCGTCATCTGTTCTATCTTTTTTCCGACAAGCATGCCGCTTGTATTTACATTGCCTGAGCTCGTCGCGATGGTATCAGCGGTTCTCTTGATGATCGCGATTTCGAATGACGGGGATTCCAACTGGTTTGAAGGGGCGACACTGCTTGCTGCATATGTCATTATGGCGATCGGCTTTTTCCTTCTTTAACCTGAAAAAATGATGGATAACAACAAAGCGGGATGAAAAGACTAAGGGAAAATGCCATAGAAAGAGTGATATGATGAAAAAGCTATTTCATTCCACACTTATCGTGTTGTTATTCTTTAGTTTTTTCGGCGTTCAGCCCATCCACGCGAAAAAGCAGTTTAAGGTTCCTAATTCTGTCGCAAGCATTTCAAAGGAAAACACGTATCCGAATGCTTCACAGGATCAGCCAATGCTTCAGCCGAGCAAGCTGGCAAAGGAGTTGCTCGATCATTCTGAGGTGAAGATTGAAAATCCGCATCTCATCAAAATGCTGAATGAATCCAACATATCCGGCACACCGCTTGCAGTAGGGTACCGGGCGACAATATTTCTCGGGAAATGGGCGCTCGGCTATGAATCAAATGAAACAGTCGCAAACTGGGAATATAAAAAAATCAATACAAACCGTGCGGATAACCGCGGCGGGAAAGAAACGGCTGAAATGCATTATGCCCAGGAACAGCAGTACAGAGTGAAGGGCGGCCTGACAGCTAAAGTTCCAAATGCTGAAGATGTCAAAAGCATGATGATGCAAAAAGCAATGAAGAAAACGAACCTTCCGCTTGCATTTGAGACGGTCATTGGGGCTGGCACAAAACGGGATCAGATTTATAAAGTCGCTCCTAAAAAAATCGGTTATCTACATGCATATGCACCGGCTGTGAATGAAAAAGGAAAAGTGACTTACGGAGAAGTGTACTTAGTGCTGAAAGGAAATAAACGAAAACTCGTCGTGAAAAATGTCACGTCACAGGGAATCGGCGCCTGGATTCCGGTTCAAGATCATGTCACATTTGGCTTTCAGCTTTCCTCACTGCCAAGATAAATAAAAAACTGATTCCAACTCGGAATCAGTTTTTTTGTTTATTGGGTTCTCTCGATTCGGACCGCTTCCTCAAGCATTTGCACATTGTTTTGGTAGAGCTGGCGAACGAGAACCCGTCTTACTGCAAGGCTGGCACTGAAATAATCATCATCTTTCACCATGCCTTTAACCGTAAATTCGACGCCGCGATTGATTTTATTCAATGCGGTGATGCCGTGGATTTGAAACGGTTCTGTCGGATTGCCGAATTCATCCCGCTTCAATGAATCACGAAGCTCTTCATTCAGCATGTCACATGCCTCTTCCAACACGCTGTACACGCGGTCCGGATCTTCTTTAAAGCTGATAAGAAAGGATTCGGTAATCCGCATAAAATCAATATTATAGTTCTCTATTTGTCTGACCTCGCCGTTGCTGATGGTGAGCAGCTTCCCGCTCCATTCCCGGATTTGCAGCGAGCGGAGGCCGATTTCCTCCACTGTCCCGTTGAACAAGTTGTTGACGGTGACATAATCGCCTTTGTGCAGCTGGCGTTCATATATTAAGAACACACCAGCCAGCACATCTTTGATCAGCGATTGGGCGCCAAAACCGATCACGATACCTGCTACGCCCGCCCCGGCCAATATCTTGCCGAAATCATGCACAAATAAAGAAATAACGTAAAAGATAAAACCAATTGTTGCCGTATATTGGGTGACAGAACGGACAAGGCTTTCAATCGTTTTTTCCTTTTTTTCTTCAATAAAGTCCGTCCGTTTAAAAAATAGCTGTACCAGCCGGTTGATGATAAAGACACAGATCCAAAGGATAACCGCAACGAGGAGAATATCGACGATTTTATTTTGAAAAATCTCCGTAAGTGTTTCTTTCATCCGCATCTAACTCCTGGCTTGACGTTTTGTGAAGTCTGTATCCTGATAATAACTGTTTTTGACAAGAACATTCGGTCCGAGGCACCGGACATTCGGGCAGTGGCAACTCAGTTCTTTCGCAAGCTTGGTCTCTCTCCACTTTTCATAGGCGGAAGGGAGGCTGTCCGTCTGAATGTTGCCAAGCGGCGGGGTATCACCGAAATCTGTCACGATAATGTTTCCGTCGAAAATGTTCACATTCAGGCGGGACCGGCCGTCAGGGTCATTTCGCACTGTGACGTTTTTCGCCGCGCGAAGCCGGCGAAGCAGCTTTTGGTCGTCTTCGTCCGGACTGCAGGCATAAAACGGCAGCGTTCCGAACAGCATCCACGTATTTTCATCACGAATATCCAGCAAGCGGTGAATGGCCTGTCTCATCTCTTTCAAGCTGAGGGATTCAAGAGCGCTTGCGAAATCGCTTGGATACATTGGGTGGACCTCGTGACGCTGACATTTCATATCTTCTGTGATTTGGCGGTGAATATGCTCAATATGCGGAAGAGTTCGTTTGTTCAGCATCGTTTCCGCAGATACCATTACTCCGGCATCCACGAGCGTGCGGCTGTTTTCGATCATTTTTTCAAAATAGCGCGCGCGCTGTTCGAAGGTCGGTTTTCTGTCCATCATGGCAAAGCCGATTTCAGCAAAATCTTCAACTGTACCCCAGTTATGAGAAATATGTAGCACATCGAGATACGGAATGATCCATTCGTACCGCTCGATGTCGAGGGTCAGATTTGAATTAATTTGTGTCCGCACACCCCGTTCATGGGCATATTTCAATAAAGGAACAACATATTCTTTTACTGATTTCAACGAAAGCATCGGCTCTCCGCCTGTGATGCTGATGGATCTGAGGCGCGGGATTTCCTCCAGCCGTTTTAACAGAAGATCTATTGGCAGAGCATTCGGGTCTTTAGGCTGCAATGTATAGCCTACAGCACAATGCTCGCATCTCATATTGCACAGTGTCGTCGTTGTGAATTCAACGTTTGTCAGCTGCATGTCTCCGTATTGGTCAACATCCATATAGGCTTCCCAAGGGTCAAACTCGGGCGTAATCGGACGCAGCTTCGTGTTTTGTGTCATGACTATCTAACTCCTTTATAAATGGGCATACTAACGCTGCCAACAGTTAATTTTAGACCTGATTTGCCAAGATCGCAAGTAGCGCGGCGATTGAAAAACGGCAAAAAATGAGCTACCATAATAAAAAATGAATGGAGGAACAGAATGGGGAACGCCGTAAACAATAAAGATCAGCAGATTGATTATTTAAAGAACAGACTTGACATGTTTATGAACGTCATCGATTCATTAGACCCTGAAGCAACCGACGTTGAAGATATAGACAGGCTCATCAGCATGCTTGATGACTTGGAAGCCAAATACGAACGTTTTAAAAAAGATTGGGAATAAAACCGCGCGCCCGCCGCGGTTTTTTCTATTGGCATAAAGCAACAGTATAAAACAAAGCCCCTATCTGTAAAATAAGAAAAAATGCAGAAGGAGCGCTGGCCATGAAGTGGATGTGTTCAATATGCTGCGCCGCCGTATTGCTTGCCGGAGGTGCAGCACAGGCGGAAGCGGTGCCGAATGAGCCGATTAATTGGGGCTTTAAACGAAGTGTCAATCATCAGCCGCCAGATGCCGGGAAGCAGCTGAACAGTTTAATTGAAAAATATGACGCGTTTTATTTAGGGAATACAAAGGAAAAAACGATTTACTTAACGTTTGATAACGGATATGAAAATGGCTATACGCCAAAAGTGCTTGATGTCTTAAAAAAACATCGCGTAACAGGAACGTTTTTTGTCACCGGGCATTTCGTAAAGGACCAGCCTCAGCTGATCAAACGTATGTCAGATGAGGGCCATATTATCGGCAACCATTCCTTTCACCATCCGGATTTAACGACAAAAACAGCTGATCAGATTCAGGATGAACTTGATTCAGTCAACGAAGAGGTTTATAAAATTACGGGAAAGCAGGACAATCTGTACTTGCGTCCGCCGCGCGGCGTGTTCAGTGAGTACGTACTGAAAGAAACGAAACGCCTCGGCTATCAAACCGTTTTCTGGTCGGTCGCTTTTGTTGATTGGAAAATCAACAACCAAAAGGGAAAGAAATATGCCTACGATCATATGATCAAGCAGGCGCACCCGGGAGCCATTTACCTGCTTCACACCGTATCGAGGGACAATGCAGAAGCGCTGGATGACGCGATTACAGATCTGAAAAAACAGGGCTACACATTTAAAAGCATTGATGATCTGATGTTTGAGAAAGAAATGAGGCTGCCGTCTTTGTAAAAGAGAAAGACCTCTCCTTAAACGGAGAGGTTTTTCTTTATTTTATACATTTAATCAGTGCGGCCCAGTCCAGATCCCCGAAGCCTTTCTCAATCCCGCTTTCAAAATGGCTCTTGGCCAGCTCGGCAAGAGGAAGATTTGCAGAAACCTGTTTTGCGGCGGCGAGTGCCAGGTTGGTATCCTTCAGCCCTAAAGACATTTTGAAGCCGGCCGGCTCAAATTTCTGCTCGGCCATAATGGTTCCGTAATTTTGATAGACTGGAGAACCAAAGAGCGCGCTGGCGATTTCTAAAAATTGTTTTTGTTCTAAGCCGTATTTCTCCATCATTAAGAAGGATTCAGATAACGCCTCCAGCATGGACACGAGCAAGAAATTGATGCTGATTTTGGCTGCATTTGCCGTCTTGCTTTCTTCGCCGACGTCAAATACCTGCTGGCTCAGGCTGTCGAGCAAAGGCTTGGCAGCTTGCTTTGCTTCCGCCGGTCCGGCTGTTATGATACGGAGCGCGGCTTTGGCTGCGGCATCCGGTCTGCCAAGGACAGGAGCGGCGAGAAAAAATTGTCCTTTCTCTGCATGAGCTGCTGCGAGCTTCTCTGAGAATTCAACACTGATCGTGCTCATCGAGATGTGAATGCCATCCTCTGCTAATCCTTCAAGCAGCCCGTCTTCTCCAAATGTCACGGCGCTGACAGAATCATCATCTGCAAGCATTGTGATGACAATATCAGCGGACTTCGCCGCCAGCCGCGGCGTATCAGCTGCCTGTGCGCCTTCTGTGACAAGGTCTTCTGTCTTTTGTTTCGTCCGGTTATAGACAGTCAATTCGTAGCCTGCTTGAAGAACATTTCGGGCAATGGGCTGTCCCATATTGCCGAGTCCGATGACAGCAATTTTCAATCTGATCACTCCCTGAATATTTTTTCCATTATAAACAATATGAACAGAATATGCATAGCGATCGGCTTACAACAAAAAAGAACAGCTGCTCGCTGTCCTCATTTAAAAATATTGAACCATCCTTTATGTACAAACCAAATCAGCATTCCAATCACAAGCGCGGCCATCAGGCCAAGTACAGCAAAATATCCGTATTTCCAATGCAGCTCCGGCATGAAGTCGAAATTCATACCGTATACACCGGCAATAAAGGTGAGCGGGATGAAAATGGTCGACACTATCGTCAGTGTCATCATAATCGCATTCATCCGGTTTGAGTTTAGCGTCACGTAGCTGTCACGCAAATCGGACGTCATGTCCCGGTTGGATTCCACAATTTCAGACAACTTTAACAAATGATCATATATGTCGCTGAAGTAGGCTTTCGTTTCCCGCTGCTCTTTCACATGGTCAAGGCTTAAAATCCGATAGAGCAAATCACGCATCGGGATAATTGTCCGTCTTAAATGCAATAGGTCTGTTCTGAGTTCAAACACCTCGTTCATCAGCGTTCCATACGTTTTGTGGGGACGGCTTTCTTCAATTTCATTCAGCCGGTCTTCAATTTTATACACGAGAGGAAAATATTCATCAACAAGCTGATCCATGATCATATAAGAAATATGCCCGGGCCCTTTTTTCAATATATCCGGTGAAGCATACAAACGCTCCCGGACTTTAGCGATACCGGGCGTTTCGTGTAAATGAAAGGTGACGACAAATTTTTCGCCTTGAAAGATATCGACTTCCTCCGTCTCAAGTGTTTCCTTATTCAGCGCATGAATCACGTAAAAACGATAGCCGTCATAATGGTCAAGCTTCGGCCGCTGCATATGCTGGAAGCAATCCTCAATGGCAAGCGGATGAAAATGAAAAAAATCTCTCAATAACGCCGTTTCCGTATCCTCCGGGCCGTAAAAATCAACCCAGTACCATGCAATATCAGGCTGTTCCACTCGTTCGATCGGTATATTTTTCAGCAGCTGATGCTCTGTTGTGATTGCGGTAATGTTGATCATAAACAACCCTCCACCTGCCATTATATCATGCGGTCTTTATGAGAAAAGTATACGGTACTCTCTGCCTAATTCCAGTGGCATGTTATACTGAACAAAAACGGAAAAAGGGTGGATCTCATGTGGAAGGAAAAAGTATCTGTCACGCCTCCGTATCATTTTGACCGCGTGCTGGACAGGCTGTCTTTAGACCCCCTCAGTGCTGTTGATCGAGAGGCGAGGGAAGTCCGTGTGCCAATCAGAAATCAAGCGGGGGACGTATATATTTTAAAGGTACAGGCGTTAGGCCATGCGGGCGATCCTGAGTTCCTCGTCAGCGGGGAAACGGATCAGGGAGAAATGATGAAGGAAATCAAGCGGATTTTTCAATGGGAAAATCATTTGCAGGACGTTCTGGATCACTTTTCAAAAACGAGCCTGTCCGCCATTTTTGAAGAGCATGCCGGGACACCGCTTGTTCTGGACTATAGCGTGTACAACTGCATGATGAAATGCATTATCCACCAGCAGCTTAATCTTTCCTTCGCTTACACGCTAACAGAACGGTTTGTACATGCGTTTGGCGAGCAGAAGGATGGCGTGTGGTGCTACCCAAAGCCGGAAACGATTGCTGAACTCGATTATCAGGATCTGCGTGATCTGCAATTCAGCATGAGAAAAGCGGAATACACTATTGATACATCAAGGATGATCGCAGAAGGCACACTCAGCTTGTCAGAGCTGCCGCATCTGGCGGATGAAGACATTATGAAGAAACTGATCAAAATCAGGGGTATCGGCCCGTGGACCGTGCAAAATGTCCTCATGTTCGGACTTGGCCGTCCCAATTTATTCCCGCTTGCCGATATCGGCCTCCAGAATGCCATCAAACGCCATTTTCAGCTGGACGATAAGCCGGCAAAGGATGTCATGCTGGCGATGAGCAAGGAGTGGGAGCCTTATTTAAGCTATGCGTCTTTGTATTTGTGGAGGAGTATAGAATAATTCGTCTCCCACAATGAAGGAAATCCTGCAAACGTGTTATACTAGAAAGATGTGAAAAAACCATTTCACTTTCTGCCATCCGCAGAAAGCTTCATATAGAAACGGAGAGAACAACGTGAACCAACAAAAGAAACAGGCGCCCGTCGAACTGAAGGTCGGACAAACCTTTCCGCTGACGATTAAGCGTCTCGGCATTAACGGAGAAGGTGTCGGCTATTTTAAGAAAAAAGTCGTCTTCGTGCCCGGCGCGCTTCCTGGTGAAGAGATTGTTGTGCAGGCCACAAAGGTCCAGCCTAAGTTTTCGGAGGGCCGCATTAAGAAAATCCGCAAGGCGTCTGAACACCGGGTGGCACCGCCTTGCCCTGTTTATGAACAATGCGGCGGCTGTCAGCTTCAGCACCTTGCATACAGCCAGCAGCTTCGGGAAAAACGCGATATCGTCATTCAGTCTCTTGAACGCCATACGAAGTTTAAAGTTGAAAACATGGAAATCAAAGAAACGATTGGCATGGACAACCCGTGGAATTACCGCAATAAAAGCCAATTCCAGATCGGGCGCTCGCAAAGCGGCAGCATCATCGCCGGCTTATACGGCCTTGATTCTCATGACATCGTTCCGATTAAAGACTGTATCGTTCAGCATCCGGCAACGAACAAAACAACAGGCATCGTCCGCCGCATTTTAGAGGACTTCAATGTGTCTGTTTATAATGAAAGAAAACGAAAAGGCGACGTTCGCACGATCGTGACGAGAGTCGGCTTTGAAACAGGTGAAGTGCAGGTCGTGCTTGTAACCGCAAAAGAAACGCTTCCGCACAAGGAAGAAATCGTCAAAGCGATTCAAAAGCGATTGCCAGAGGTCAAATCCATTATTCAGAATGTAAATGGTGCGAAAACTTCAGTGATTTTTGGTGAGAAAACAAAACCGCTCGCCGGAAAAACAGTGATTCAAGAAGTGCTCGGCGACGTATCTTTTGAATTGAGCGCCCGCGCTTTCTTCCAGCTCAATCCGGAACAGACCGTCAAGCTGTATGATGAAGTGAAGAAAGCGGCGCAGCTGACCGGAAAAGAAAAAGTCGTTGATGCGTATTGCGGCGTCGGCACTATCGGCATGTGGGTGGCGGACGGAGCGAAGGAAGTCCGTGGCATGGACGTCATCAAGGAATCAATTGACGATGCCAAGAAAAACGCCAAAAAACACGGCATGGCAAATGCCACATACGTAACAGGAACAGCCGAGCACTGGCTCCCGAAATGGACGAAAGAAGGCTTCCGCCCGGACGTCGTCATCGTAGACCCGCCAAGAACCGGCTGTGACAGCACGTTCCTGGACACGATCAAAAAAGTCAAACCGAAACGCTTCGTCTACGTTTCCTGCAATCCATCCACGCTTGCGAAGGATTTGCAGACGCTGTCGAAGGACTATCGCGTGGACTATATTCAGCCTGTCGATATGTTTCCGCAGACGGCGCATGTTGAAGCAGTGGCGAGACTTGTATTAAAATCGTCTAACTAAAATAAACAATACCTAATCAGACCTAGATTTCGGTAGTATGAACAATTCCGATTTCCGGGTCTTTTTCATGTGCAGCCCTTGTCCTAACTGTCTTTTCTCAATTTTATCTTCCTTCTCATTCTCGGAGATCTTTATTTTAACTGGCGAAAAGAATTGAAAAAACGTGTTGAAAAGCGGGTGAAAAACAGCGTTATTTAACCGGAAAAATTTCCTTCCAGTATGATTAAAATACATGAGTAAAATGATGTAAAATCATAGATATTTTTTCATAATTTGTAAAATTATATATTGACTTGCAGTTATTACGTGTGAAATATTGATTATAGGAATATAAGGAAAGGTATGGCGTATATCATTTCAAGAGTCATTCGATGTAAAAAGTTGAAACATTGTAATAAACGAAAGAGGTGAAAATGATGGCCAACCCCATTTTAAAATGAATAACGTATGAGCACTAAAATAATAGTGCCGAGACGATAAAAACTATTACAGTAATACCAACAATAGTTATACTGGCTAAAAAGTATTGCAGAGAAGGAAATGGATAACTAAATGGATAAAGTATATAAAAAACGACCGTTATATAAAAGAAGTTGGTTTCAAACATTTTTGGCATTTTTAGTATCTCGGCTTTATTTTAATTTTGTAGAATTAACGGGATGGGGTCCTAAGTATAGAGAAATGAATGGATTCCCAGCAAACATAGTTGAACTAGATTTCTTTCAAACATATCTTTCATTCTATAATAATCCATGGTTTAATATTATTACTGTTTTCTTGGGAGTTTTCACTATTATACAAATAATTACAGGTATAACAAAGGATATTCGAAATTAAAGCAATAACTTCTGATGCCTTATTAATGATGAAAGAAAATGAACACTTTCTTAATTATCTTATGAGTGAAGACTGCGACACTTAGTCAGCAGTCTATTTTATTGGTTCTGGATCAGGATTACCGAATTATAACCCTATATAAATATATAGTAGGTTGCCACTTGCTGCGTTGGTTATTTTCTAAATCATGAGCAAATCCCAAATGATTCAGATTGAAGTTCTTGAATTCTTTTAAATAAGGGTTTATTTTCTCTTCTCATCCTCTTTACTCCATGTGATTCACAAGTGGTAGCAGCTTAAGTAGGTTTTTTCATTCTCTCGAGTACTCAGTTATACCACCCCCAACTCAATTTGCTTAATCAAAGTTTATCTCTTGAAGTTAGTTTTTCCGCAAATATGATATAGAGATACGGATATGGTGTAGTGTTAAATATCTTATCTTCAATAACAGGGCAATTATTTTGCGTTGGTAATATGGAGAACTCATATGATATTCTATTTAGGTTGGAATCCTTTTTATCCAAAAGTTCAAAAGTAAGGCCACTAAGATAGACGAAGGTCAGCGCGAGTTAACCACAATATAAAAAATAGGGTAGATAATCATCCCACGTGAAATGTTCAAAATTTACTATAGATTGATAAGAAATGCTTTCGCATGCGATAAGTGTAAAAAGAAAGCATGGTCAGTTTTTTAATATTGAGATACAGGTATAGCTGTATCCCCTAATGAAAGGATTTGATTTTTGTTATGACAGAAAATTTCTGGCGTGAATTACCACGGCCGTTTTTTGTACTGGCACCAATGGAAGATGTGACAGATGTAGTTTTCCGGCATGTAGTAAGTGAAGCAGGCAGACCGGATGTGTTTTTTACAGAGTTCACAAACTCAGAGAGCTATTGCCACCCGGATGGGAAGGATAGCGTGCGCGGCCGTTTGACTTTTACAGAGGATGAACAGCCAATGGTAGCCCACATATGGGGGGATAAGCCTGAAAACTTCCGTAAAATGAGTATTGGCATGGCAGAGTTAGGATTTAAAGGCTTAGATATCAATATGGGCTGCCCTGTACCTAATGTGGCAGGGAATGGAAAGGGAAGCGGCCTTATTTGCCGTCCTGCAGTTGCAGCAGAATTAATACAAGCTGCAAAAGCAGGGGGATTGCCTGTAAGCGTGAAGACAAGACTTGGATACACGGATGTGGATGAATGGCGCGAGTGGCTGACACACATTTTGAAACAGGATATTGCGAATCTTTCTATTCATCTGCGTACAAGGGCAGAAATGAGCAAAGTAGATGCGCATTGGGAGCTCATCCCGGAGATTAAGAAACTTCGTGATGAGGTGGCACCAGATACATTGTTAACAATAAACGGGGATATCCCTGACCGCCAAACTGGCTTGAAACTTGCTGAACAATACGGCGTCGATGGAATTATGATAGGGCGCGGTATTTTTACAAATCCATTTGCCTTTGAAAAGGAGCCGAAAGAGCATAGCAGCAAGGAATTGCTTGATCTCTTAAGGCTGCATCTGGATCTTCATGATAAATATTCAGCATTAGAAGCCCGTCCGTACAAGCCTCTTCCTCGCTTTTTCAAAATTTATCTCCGCGGGTTCCGAGGGGCAAGTGAATTAAGAAATCAATGCATGAACACAAAGTCAACAGATGAAGTGCGTGCATTGCTCGACGACTTTGAGAGAAAGTATCTTGATGGGGTAGAATAACAGCAGTGCTTGATTCAAAAAAGGCTAACACCATTCTTGACTAAAATAAACCTGGATTTTCGGTAAATCCGGGTCTTTTTTGTACGCAGCTTTTACTCAGCCTGTCTTTTCTCTAATTTATTGTAAGTAAATAATGGTATATTTAGTGGAGATATCTTATAAAGGGGAGAGGAAAATGAAACGACTATGCATCATCCCCTGCGGCAAGAAAAAAATCTGGGACGTCCAGCCTGATGCCGGGCCGGTAAGAGCAGAGGACGCTTATCTCAGCCCGTTTCATCAGGCGTGCGAGCGGTATGCGAAAGCATTTTTCGATGAGTGGGTGATTTTGTCTGCGAAGCACGGGTTCCTCCGCCCTAATGATTTCGTTTCGGGAAATTACGATGTCACTTTTGGCACCGGTCATCTGGAAATCATGACAGCGGACGAGCTGCGCCGTCAATTTCACGAAAAAGGCTTTTCTGATATCGAAGAGCTAGTCATGCTTGGCGGAAAAAAATATCGAAGCATTCTAAACGCCGTCATCGGAGAACACCAGCATATCAGCTGGCCGCTATCATCGTACAAAGGCATAGGCTATATGCTCCAAGCGCTGAACCGGGCTGTTGAAGAAAAGCATGAACTGTAGCTCGTACATATGTGGAAAAGAGTGGGAACATGAAAAAACTTGTGTTTGGCTTGCTTGCCATTGCGTTATTCGGATGCGGACTATATATCTATCATGTATGGTTCGGTGATCCATTTTCGAAAAATGCTGCAGAACAGAAGCTAGTCTCTTATGTGAAACAAACCTATCCTAAGAAAGAAATCAAGATCACGAATGGGGTATATAACGCTAAAACCTCTGAATATGTATTCGAAGCAACCTCCCAATCTCATCGCTACCCAATGTGTACGAAGGGATTTCTGCATCCTAAAGTAACGTGCGATGGAATTGAAGAAGCGTATACCGAATCAGTATCAAAACATGTAAATGAAGAAGCAACGAAGGCAATCGAAGCAGATCTGAAAAAAGCGGTTCCTCGACTTATAAAAGCTGATGCTGCTTTGAGTATTGAAAACGGACAGTTCACGTTAGATACAAAATGGAACAAACAGCTGGCTGAAAAAGCGCCTATGAGCATGACGATTCAGTTAGACGCCAGCGGGTTATCAAAAACAGATGCCGCAAAGATGGCGGAAACGGTCAGAAAAACGCTTAATGAAAAGGGATATACATACTCAAACGGCACGATAGACTGTATGCAGAAGGACGGGAACGGCGGTATCGGATATGTTAAATATTCAATTGATTTTCTTTCAAAAGCAGCTATTCAGTCAAACGATGCAGAGGAACTAGGAAGTTAAAAAGATTTCCAAGGAAATAAATACGTCGATCATTGTCAAAGGCCGGGTGATATCCGGTCTTTTTTTGCATGCTGTAAAACGAGACAAATGAATCAGTTTGAGACAAAACGAGACACACGTCTCAAACTGTCTCCAAGGTGAAGACGAGAAGACTGATTTTACGGGCTCAAAAGACTGGCACACTTCTTGCATTTATAATGGTGAACCCTAAATAGAAGGAGGCGCACAAAATGAAATTGTTAAAACGAGAAGGCTTGTCATTAACTGAGGAAAAAGCGCTGTGGATGTACCAAAAGATGCTGGAGATCAGGGGCTTTGAAGACAAAGTGCATGAACTGTTCGCCCAGGGAGTGCTTCCCGGATTCGTTCATTTATATGCCGGTGAGGAAGCCGTGGCTGTAGGGGTGTGCGCTCATTTACATGATGGCGACAGCATTACAAGCACCCACAGGGGACATGGACATTGTATCGCCAAAGGCTGTGACCTGGACGGCATGATGGCGGAAATTTTCGGGAAAGCGACCGGATTGTGCAAAGGCAAGGGCGGTTCTATGCACATTGCGGATCTTGATAAAGGCATGTTAGGCGCAAATGGAATCGTCGGGGGCGGCTTTACGCTCGCATGCGGATCAGCGCTCACGGCTAAATATAAACAAACTAAAAATGTAAGCGTTTGCTTTTTCGGAGACGGGGCAAATAACCAAGGCACCTTCCACGAAGGGCTGAATTTAGCGGCTGTATGGAACCTTCCTGTCGTGTTTGTCGCCGAAAATAACGGCTATGGCGAAGCCACCCCATTTGAGTACGCATCAGCCTGTGATTCAATCGCCGATCGGGCGGCTGCTTATAACATGCCGGGGGTTACAGTTGACGGCAAAGATATTTTAGCAGTTTACCAGGCAGCCGAGGAAGCGATAGAAAGAGCAAGAAACGGCGGAGGCCCATCTTTGATTGAATGTATGACCTACAGAAACTACGGCCATTTCGAAGGAGATGCCCAAACCTATAAAACGAAGGATGAAAGAGTTGAGCACCTTGAAGAAAAGGATGCCATTCAAGGTTTTAAAAACTACCTTTTAAAAGAAACAGATGCTAATAAGCTGTCAGACATTGAACAGCGTGTCAGCGAATCGATTGAAAAAGCCGTTTCGTTCAGCGAAGACAGTCCATATCCAAAAGATTCGGAGCTGCTGACAGATGTGTACGTGTCATATGAAAAAGGAGGAATGTAAGAGATGGCGAGAGTCATAAGCATGTCAGACGCGATCAATGAAGCAATGAAGCTTGCGATGAGAAAAGACGAAAATGTGCTTTTGATCGGTGAGGATGTCGCCGGGGGAGCGGCGGTCGATCATTTGCAGGATGATGAAGCATGGGGCGGTGTATTAGGGGTCACAAAGGGACTCGTACAGGAATTCGGGCGTACAAGAGTGCTGGACACTCCGATTTCTGAGGCGGGCTATATGGGTGCGGCTATGGCTGCGGCATCAACCGGTTTGAGACCGATTGCCGAGCTGATGTTTAACGATTTTATCGGCACGTGCTTTGATCAGGTGATCAACCAAGGGGCGAAATTCCGTTATATGTTTGGCGGAAAAGCGCAAGTGCCGATTACTGTCCGCACCACATACGGAGCAGGGTTCCGGGCCGCTGCCCAGCATTCGCAAGCGCTGTATGGCCTTTTCACGAGCATCCCTGGACTGAAGACGGTTGTTCCATCCAATCCGTATGATGCCAAAGGTCTTCTGCTTGCAGCAATAGAAGATAATGATCCGGTGTTCTTCTTTGAAGACAAAACGTCCTACAACATGAAGGGCGAGGTGCCGGAAGATTATTATACAATTCCCCTCGGAAAGGCGGACATCAAACGTGAAGGCAAGGATGTCACGCTATTTGCAGTCGGCAAGCAGGTCAATACCGCGCTTGAAGCGGCTGCACAGCTTTCAGAGAGGGGCATCGAAGCCGAGGTGCTTGATCCCCGCAGTCTGTCTCCTCTGGATGAGGATGCGATTTTCACATCGTTAGAAAAAACAAACCGGCTGATCATCATTGATGAAGCCAATCCGCGATGCAGCATTGCCACGGATATTGCTGCGCTTGTTGCTGACAAGGGCTTTGATTTGCTTGATGCGCCGATTAAACGGATTACAGCGCCGCATACACCGGTTCCGTTTTCACCAGTGCTTGAAGATCAATATTTGCCGACACCAGATAAAATTGTCAGGGTCACGCTTGAATTGCTTGGCGAGCCGGCAATGAATTAAAGGGGGGACACAAATGGCGGTAAAAGTAGTGATGCCAAAATTGGGAATGGCCATGAAACAAGGGGAAGTATCGATATGGAATAAAAAAGTAGGCGACCCGGTTGAAAAGGGAGAAAGCATTGCCAGCATTCAATCGGAGAAAATTGAAATGGAGATCGAAGCGCCTGAAAAAGGAACGCTGATCGATATCAAAGTGAAAGAGGGAGAAGAGGTTCCGCCCGGCACAGCAATCTGCTATATCGGGGACGCCAATGAGTCGGTGCAGGAAGAGGCGAGCGCGCCTGTTGCTGAAGACAGTGTGCCGCAAGCCGTTCAGCCCGTCAAACAAGAAAACAAACCCGCAGCCTCCAAAAAAGATCGAATGAAAATATCTCCAGTCGCCAGGAAAATAGCAGAAAAAGCAGGATTAGACCTAAAACAGCTGAAAGGAACTGGACCAGGCGGACGAATCGTGAAGGATGACGTGACAAAGGCCCTTGCTGAACAGAAAAAAGATCAGGCAAAGCCTGTGTCGGAGCAGAATGCGCAGGAAATCCCGGTGACAGGCATGAGAAAGGTCATCGCTGCCCGAATGCAGGAAAGCTTGGCAAACAGCGCGCAGCTGACGATCACAATGAAAGCTGATATCACCAAGCTTGCCACTCTTCAAAAACAGCTTTCACCAACTGCGGAAGAGAGATACGGCACAAAACTGACGATCACTCATTTTGTCTCAAGAGCCGCCGTTCTCGCTCTGCAAGCTCACCCTGTGCTGAACAGCTTTTATCAAAATGAGCGCATCATCACACATCCTCATGTGCACCTTGGTATGGCTGTAGCCTTGGAAAATGGCTTAGTGGTGCCTGTGATCCGCCATGCTGAAAAGCTATCGCTGATTGAACTGGCTCAATCTATCTCAGAAAATGCCAAAAAAGCACGCGAGGGACGTGCGGGAAGCGAAGAACTGCAAGGCTCTACCTTCTCCATTACAAACCTTGGCGCGTTTGGAGTTGAGCATTTCACACCGATACTAAATCCGCCGGAAACAGGCATTCTCGGCATCGGAGCAAGCTATGACACGCCGGTGTATCAAGGGGAGGAGATCGTCAGAAGCACAATCCTGCCGCTCAGCCTGACATTTGATCACAGAGCGTGTGACGGCGCCCCAGCCGCTGCATTCCTGAAGGCGATGAAAACATATTTGGAAGAACCCGCAGCATTAATTTTATAGGAAAAGCAGGTGAAAACGACATGACATTAGCCATTATCGGCGGCGGACCTGCAGGCTATGCGGCTGCGGTTTCCGCGGCACAGCAGGGCAGAAACGTGCTGCTTATTGACAAAGGCAAGCTTGGGGGGACCTGCCTGAATGAAGGCTGCATCCCGACAAAGTCTTTGTTAGAAAGCGCAAACGTTCTTGATAAAATCAAGCATGCCGACAGCTTTGGGATCGAACTTCCGGCAGGTGCGATATCAGTCGATTGGAGTAAAATGCAAAGCCGAAAACAACAGGTTGTCAGTCAGCTTGTCCAAGGCGTTCAGTACCTAATGAAGAAAAATCAAATACAGGTTGTAAAGGGAACAGCCTCCTTTCTTTCTGAAAGAAAGCTCTTAATCGAAGGAGAAAACGGAAAAGAAATCAGAGAGGCTGATCAAGTATTAATTGCCTCCGGATCAGAGCCAATCGAGCTGCCTTTCGCTCCGTTTGACGGCGAATGGATCCTCGACAGCAAAGACGCGCTTTCTCTTTCCGAGATTCCGTCTTCACTAGTCATTGTCGGCGGCGGTGTCATCGGGTGTGAGTATGCAGGGCTGTTCGCCAGATTGGGATCGAAGGTGACCATCATTGAAACAGCGGACCAGCTGATCCCGGCTGAAGATGAAGATATTGCCCGTCTCTTTCAGGAAAAGCTAGAGGAAGATGGTGTTGAAGTGCATACCTCATCCCGGTTAGAACGGGTGGATCAAACGGCCAAAACGGCAATATGGAAAAGCGGTCAGCGAGAGTTTAAAACGAAGGCCGATTATGTGCTGGTGGCGATCGGCAGAAAACCCCGTCTTGACGGATTGCAGCTGGAACAGGCCGGAGTTGATTTTTCTCCAAAGGGCATTCCGGTGAATGGGCACATGCAGACGAACGTGCCTCATATTTACGCGTGCGGAGATGCTATAGGGGGCATTCAGCTCGCGCATGCCGCTTTCCATGAGGGCATCATCGCTGCTTCTCATGCTTCCGGAAGGGATGTCAAAATCAATGAGAAACATGTGCCGCGCTGCATCTATACGTCCCCGGAAATCGCGTGTATCGGAATGACAGAACGACAGGCAAGAAGCATATACGGCGATGTGAAAATTGGCGAATTTCCTTTTTCCGCAAACGGCAAGGCGCTCATTAAACAACAAGCGGAAGGAAAGGTCAAAATCGTGGCTGAACCGGAATTCGGCGAAATCGTGGGTGTCTCGATGATTGGCCCGGATGTAACCGAGCTCATCGGCCAAGCGGCAGCGATCATGAATGGTGAGATGACGGCAGATATGGCGGAGCATTTTATCGCCGCCCATCCGACTTTATCGGAAACATTGCATGAGGCGCTGTTGAGCACGATCGGCCTTGCGGTACATGCATAATAAAGGAAAAAGCAGGCGCATGGATATAAGGTGCCTGCTTTTTTATTGTTGAAAGCGCTTTATTTTTCCCCTACAATAGATGAAAACGGCGTGTAAGGGAGGAGCGATCAAGGAAATGAATTCGGTCCCAAACGATTTGCAAACCTGGAAACGTTTTGTGAAAGACGGTGTGCTTGACGAAGCCCGATTAAGAAAACGGATTGCCGAGTCATGGCATCGCTGCAAAAAAGCTGAGGTCAATCCTTATTTAGAAAAAGGCCCGAAGGTTTTACAGCAAACGGAGCTGGATCAGCAGTCAAAAAAACATTCATTCTTCTTGACGACCGCAAAGCCTTACCTCGAAAAACTGCTGCCTGCCATAAAAGAAATGGAAATGATGGCGCTGTTAATTGATTCAGACGGTGTTGTTCTGGCATTGGACGGCCATCCCCGCGCGCTCTATGAAGCCAAACGCATCAACTTTGTTGAAGGGGCATGCTGGACGGAAACGGCTGTCGGAACAAATGCGATTGGCACAGCGCTCCACATCAGCGAGCCGGTTGCGATACAAGGATCAGAGCATTACTCCATTGCTTCCCATCTTTGGAACTGTTCAGCCGCTCCGATTCACCATGAGGATGGCAGCCTTGCGGGTGTGATTGACATATCGTGTCCGGCGGCAGGCGCTCATCCTCATATGCTCGGTATTGCCACTGCGATCGCCTATGCAGCTGAACGGGAACTCGCAGCAAAAAGCCGTGAGAAAGAGCTCGAGCTGATCAGCCGTTTTGGAGAGAGGGCTGCATCCAGTGTGCCGATGGTGCTATGCAACAAGCAGCACATCATCAGTGCGAGCATACCGATTCGAACCTCAATGCCTGATTGGCAGGGCCGGCACCTGTATGAGTTGAAGGAACGTGGCTACTCAATCGAAAAAGCTGTCACCATAGGAGATGGCGGCACTTGTTTTTATCTTTCGGAACATAAGAAAAAGAAGGTGTTTCGATTCAATGGAGTGATCGGGCAAAGCGGCCGATCGCAAGCGATGCTGATGAACCTTGAACGTGCAGCTGCGGCAGATGCAACGGTCTGTTTGTCGGGTGAAACTGGTACGGGAAAGGAAGTCGCGGCTCGCGCGATTCATGAGAACAGTGAGAGACGGCACGGTCCGTTTGTTGCTGTCAATTGCGGAGCGATTCCGTCTGATTTGATTGAAAGCGAACTGTTCGGATATGCAGAGGGCGCTTTTACGGGAGCGAAACGAAATGGCTATAAGGGCGCCTTTCAAAAAGCGAATCAAGGCACATTATTTTTAGATGAAATCGGAGAAATTTCCCACTCGATGCAGGTTGCGCTTTTACGAGTGCTTCAGGAACGCAAGATAACGCCAATCGGCGGGACGAAAGAAATTCCGGTTGATATCAGAGTTATTGCCGCCACACATTGTGATTTACGCGAGCTTGCTGAAAACGGAAAAATCAGAGAGGACTTGTTTTACCGTCTTCATGTCTATCCAATTGAACTCCCTCCATTACGCGATCGCACCGAGGATATCCCGGACCTCTTTGAGTACTACAAACAGAAGAATCATTGGCCAGGCGAACTTCCTTCTGATTTTTGTAATGTGCTGAAGCAATGGAAGTGGCCGGGAAATATTCGCGAGCTGTTTAATGTATTTGAACGTCTTTCTATCAGATTTCCGGACGGCAAGCTGAGGGATGAACCGCTACCCGCTTTACTGGAAGCTGCTGGATTGCCGGCCAGCTCTTCAGAAAAAAAGCCGGCTGCTGCCGGAGTGCTTACTTTTCGTGAGCAAATCCAAAAGGATATGATGATCAAAGCACTTGAATCTGCAAAAGGAAACGTCTCTCAAGCTGCCAAAATCAGCGGGATCCCCCGTAGCACTTTCTACAAACGCCTGAAAAAATTCAACTTGTCCGCTGAATCATAAAGCATACTTCCTTCAGGAAATGGAAACGTTATGTATTGAAGGAGGGTGTTTACGATGAATATTCAAAGGGCGAAAGAAATTGTAGAATCTCCCGATATGAAAAAAGTAACATACAACGGCGTTCCTATATACATTCAGCACGTGAATGAAGAAAACGGAACAGCAAGAATTTATCCGCTTGACGAACCGCAAGAGGAGCATGAAGTGCAGCTGACTAACTTAAAAGAGGATTAAACAAAAATGGCCCGCTTCATAAGCAGGCCATTTTGTTATCCGCGCGGCGCAAATAAAATAACACAGACACCGATGAGACAAATGAATGCGCCGATCCAGTCATACAGATCAGGTGTTTTCCGGTCAACAAGCCATCCCCACAGGACAGCAAGCACGATGAATACTCCGCCATAAGCGGCGTATACACGGCCGAAGGAAGGGAAGGACTGAAACGTCGGAAGAATGCCGTATACAATGAGGATCAGCGCCCCGGCGATTCCGTAGCCGGCTGGCTTTGCCTCTCTCAGCCATAGCCAAACCAGATATCCGCCGCCAATTTCAGCAAGCCCTGCCGCGAGAAATAAAAGAATGGTAATCAGCATCATGAGCACTCCTCAATTTGCATTTATCATTCATTATAGAGGAGGAGAGCTTTTAAAGCTTCGGATGATTCTCAAATTCCTTCAAATACGCTTTTCGCTGAACCTCTGTAAATTGGCTGATCCAATTGTTTTGAGCCTCTTCATTCAAATGGGGAAGGATATAGCGTTCAACCGCTTCGAAAAAAAGCGGATTCGCGATGATGTTCCAGGTAGGGATGCGAACGATTTTCCCGTCTGTTTTCTCGATGATAATATCCTCAAAAAAGATCCCTTTCAAACTGTATTGATGACGTCCCATATAAAGCCGCTTCACCTCGGAAAACAGCACGCTGCGCTTTCTCGAAAAGATCTCGCCACTAGGTCCGGTCTTTATGCTGAAAATGACATTTCCACGGCTTGTGAACGCAGGAAAAGCCATAAAGAATGTGATCAATCCATAAATTATCGCCAGTAATCCGCCGCCCAAATAAAGCAGGGCATATTTAGATTCAAACGTGAGAGCTTCAGACACCAGCCAGACTCCCACAATAAAGGCGCCCCCTGTAGCGAGGAACAGCCATATTCTAAAAAACAGTCTGCTTTTGACCTTAATTACTTCATTGTTTTTCAATTGCTATTCTCCTTTATCGCTCTTTAGCAAAAAAGTATTCCTTTTATCACATCTTTATTTGCTGTTACGATAGAAAATTCATTTTGGGTAATACCTGTTACCAGCCAAGTATGATGGCTGCCAGGCAGAACGAAAGCCATGTCAGCCACTTCCGGGGAGTTGTCTTTGTCATAAACCAGCCGCATCAGCGTATCCATTTTTCCTTTTCGCAAAGCCAGATCATTTACAAAACGGGTAACGTCCTCTTGGTGATCATGCTTATCTAGAAACTCCTTGAGATGTGTGGGAGTGTCTGAAGCGCCCTCCAAAAGCAATTCAAATTCAGTTGATGTCAGAGAGATCAGTGATTCTTTGTGATCTTCTGCATCTATTATATTTAAAAACACGGATGTTTTAGAGAGTAATCCATTAGTTGAATCCATTTTTTTGATTCTATGCACCTGTTCATCAAACAGCAATTCATGAGAGTAAGTGCCAAACTTTGAAACATGGCAGGATATATTCTGTTCTTTGCCTTGTTCATCAAATTTGGACAGCTTCACTGTATAGTCGGCGTCGTTTAACACATGGATAAACGGACAGTATTCGTCCTTTAGCCGATATTGATGATTCCGATATTCCGCCGCATCCTTGGCTAAGAGTGAGCGGCACGCGGCTTCAAATAAGGCGCCGAGCTGTTCATCTTCTATTTCGGGAAAATAGGCTTGTTTTAAGGCCATTCCCTGTTCGAAAAACCCTTCGCTGTAAAAACAAAACAAGAGTTCTTCTATGCTGATTGTAAACTGCTTCATTGTTTATTCTCCTATCCAAATGAAAATTTCCCTTTAAGGAAATGGGTTGCGCCGTGTATGAGCGAATCCGCTGTTTTCTTTGCTTTTTCTATTCCTTTTTTCGCACTGTCTATCCCTTTATGTATCGTTTTATTCGCCGCATCTATGCCGTCATTCACTGATTTGACGACTTTGCCGGCTGATTCCAGTCCTTTTTTGGCTGTATCAACGACAGCATGGATCGGTTCTTTAAGTTTTATTGCTGCTTTTTCAGCATAGACTGATGTGAATTTTGCGATTTTTTCCCCAACAAACCCTCCTACTGCCGAACCAATTGTGCCTCCGATTACTGTGCCGACAGGACCTAACACACTTCCTACGGCACCGCCCACAACAGCACCAGCTGTGGCACCGCCGGCAACAAAAATCGTATTATTCACAGCATTCCCGACGGCCTTGGCGTTTTCACGCTTGAGAACTTCGGGTTTGTCCTGGTATTTTGCATAATTTTCAGCAATTTTCACGCCTGCTCCGAATGTTTCGGTCGCACCGGTAATCAGTGTGGCGGTAATGGCATTTCCTTTCGCGAATCTCAAGCCCGTTTTTCCCACATCCTTCAAAGTGGAGCGTACGCCGGCTTCATTAAGAAATCCTTTTGTGTAGCTTCTGACGCTGTTTGAAAAATCCACCGTGTCCTGAGGGAAGTATTTTGTAAACTTTTTATGTACCAAATCTGAAAATGGACGGTTTGTCTTTTTCAACAAATATTTAGGATTCAAAAGCACTCTTGCCGCTTTTTGATAACGTGAGCTGTCAACGGCCCTGGAAATATCCAAGAGCAGTTTTGAGTGCTGGGCTGTATGCAAGCCGCTTGGCTGTTTCACAAATTTCGTAAGCCCTAATCCGTAATATTTTCCCTGCGTCAGCATAAGGGCGGTTAAGCTTGTCATCGTACCGTATTTGTCGTAGGCATTGTAGAGCTTTCGCAAAATATCATCTTGTTCCACAAATTTATCGCCCGTTTTTCTGATGAAAATCTCATTGTCACTCAGCTTAGTGACGAGCGCTTTTCCTGAGCTCCACGCATCGCCCACTCCGGAAAAACAGCTGCTGTAGCGGGGATCGCATTGCAAAATCATCTGCCCCAGCTCCACATGCAGGTCCTTATATTTGTTTTCCATATCAGTTAATTCAGTGACTACATCATTTGCAAGCTGTTCGAGCTTATCCGGATCAATTGCAATGTTTCCTGACACACCGTTCACCTCCCGAGTTTATGTCTTTCCTCTCTTGCTTTACGCTCCAGTTCTTCCATTCTGGCAATTTCAGCTTTTCGTTCTTCTATTTTGACAGCGGCAGCCTTCAGCTCTTGGCTTGTTTCAAGCAGCTCCTGTTCGAATTGATCGTAGGCGGCTTTCGTTTCCTCGAAATCCTGGTCAAACGAATCTCTTGCTTTGCCCTGCCAAGCATCTCCCAATGCAGATAACCGGGATTCAAGCAGCATTTTGGAGCTTCTGACCTCTTCTGCGGCCGCACTGTACTTGTTTGCCAGCTCAATGACTTTATATGAGTCCAACTTTTGTCCCCTGCCTTTTCTAAATTCACGCACAATTGGATGTTTTATATAAATGATTATAAATAATTAGGCATGTATCCGAATCGTACAAAAGAACCTTTTCATAAGAATTGGAAGGGCGTATATTCACTTAAAATTCACAGTTGGTGAGACTTTAAGATTACAAAAAAGGTAAAAAAAACAAATCTCTCAGACATAAGGCAAATGAGAAATTTCCCGCTCTATGGGAAAAAACACTAAAGTTGATCAAATGACCTAAGTGCTCCAACCGTGTTACGGGACGGGCTATCTCATGGTATAAATGGAATTGTAAACGTTATCAAGGAGGTCGTCATATGAAGAAAAAATCATTCTCAATCGTAATAGCGGGCGGAGGGAGCACTTTCACTCCAGGGATCGTACTCATGCTCTTGGACCATTTGGAGGAGTTTCCGATCAGAAAGCTGAAGCTGTATGATAATGATAAGGAGAGACAGGATCGAATTGCAGGCGCCTGTGACGTTTTTATCAGAGAAAAAGCGCCGGATATTGAATTTGCAGCGACGACTGACCCGGAAGAAGCTTTTACAGATGTCGATTTTGTTATGGCGCACATCAGAGTAGGGAAATACGCGATGCGTGCGCTTGATGAGCAAATTCCGTTAAAGTACGGAGTTGTCGGCCAGGAGACGTGCGGGCCGGGCGGGATCGCATACGGTATGCGATCGATCGGCGGTGTGCTTGAAATATTAGATTACATGGAAAAATACTCGCCTGATGCGTGGATGCTCAATTATTCCAATCCGGCGGCAATTGTGGCTGAAGCTACGAGACGCCTTAGACCGAATTCTAAAATTCTCAATATCTGTGATATGCCGGTTGGGATCGAAGACCGGATGGCGCAAATTCTTGGCTTATCCTCAAGAAAAGAAATGAAGGTCCGCTATTACGGATTAAATCACTTCGGCTGGTGGACATCAATTCAGGATCAAGAGGGCAACGATTTAATGCCGAAGCTGAAGGAGCATGTATCTCAATACGGCTATATTCCGAAAACAGAGGCTGAAGCGGTGGAGGCGAGCTGGAATGACACATTCGCCAAAGCGCGTGACGTGCAGGCCGCAGATCCTGACACACTGCCGAATACGTATTTGCAATATTATTTGTTCCCGGATGATATGGTGAAAAAATCAAATCCGAATCATACGCGGGCAAATGAAGTGATGGAAGGTCGCGAAGCTTTTATTTTCAGCCAATGTGACATGATTACACGTGAGCAGTCCACGGAAAACAGCGAAATCAAAATCGATGACCACGCATCATATATCGTTGATCTTGCCCGGGCGATTGCCTACAACACAGGTGAAAGAATGCTGTTGATCGTTGAAAATAACGGCGCAATTGCGAACTTTGACCCGACTGCGATGGTCGAGGTGCCATGCATTGTCGGCTCAAATGGGCCTGAACCTATTACCGTCGGCACCATTCCGCAATTCCAAAAAGGGCTTATGGAGCAGCAGGTATCCGTTGAGAAGCTGACTGTTGAAGCGTGGGCGGAGAAATCGTTCCAAAAGCTGTGGCAGGCGCTAATCCTGTCAAAAACAGTGCCGAACGCGCGTGTGGCAAGACTCATTCTTGAGGATTTAATGGAAGCAAACAAAGACTTCTGGCCTGAGCTTGATCAAAGCCCGACCCGCATATCATAACTGAAATTCCCCCATTTTCGAATCTGTAATTGTATATAATAGAAAGAAAATGGGGGGATCTGATATGCAGCTCGAAGAACTGATCAATCAGCACTACAGCAAATTGAATGACAACGATTTTCATATTTTAAAATATATATTGAATCATAAGCACACATGCTATCACCTTGGAATCGACGCGCTTGCCAAAGCTTGCAGTGTATCGCGTTCCTCAATTTTACGGCTTGCCCAAAAGCTCGGTTTCAGTGGCTACAGTGAATTTCGCGTCTTTTTAAAGTGGGAAGATCAGCCGGAAGAAGGCGAGAGTATGAGTTTTGAAAAGCTGCTTGATGATATTGAAGCAAATTTGAAGTTCTTAAGGACAAAGGAAATGACGGACATGTGCCAGCTGATTGATGAAGCGGACCGCATTTTCGTCTACGGTTCAGGAAATGCGCAAAAGATATGCGCCCGCGACCTGCAAAGAATGTTTATTCCGCGCCATCGCTATCTTATTTTAATTGAAGACACAAATGAATTTAATTTGATGCGCGATGATTTTAAAGTAAACGATCTGTTTATCATCATTTCTCTTTCCGGAGAAACACCGGAGCTGATTCCTCAGGCAAGAATGCTTTCTGCAAAGGGTATTCCCTTTATTTCCATTACGAATTTAAAAAACAATGTCCTCGCCCAGCTGACTCCGCATAATCTTTATGCGACAAGCAAACCTGTGACATTAAGCGATAAAACGGAAATTGTCGCTTTTGCACCGTTTTTTCTCGTTGGCGAAGCATTGTTCCGCGCATATGTTGATTACAAAGAGGCAGAAAAAAATGACAATGAGTAGCAGGGGGTTCTGGTATGATGCAAAAAATTCAGCGCTTTGGAAGCGCGATGTTTGTGCCTGTTTTATTATTCGCGTTCGCCGGCATTATCGTCGGCATCAGCACGCTCTTTAAAAATAAAACCCTCATGGGCCCGCTCGCCGATCCTGACGGTTTTTGGTATCAGTGCTGGTATATCATTGAGCAGGGCGGCTGGACTGTTTTTAACCAAATGCCGCTCTTATTCGCCATCGGCATCCCGGTTGCTTTGGCGAAGAAAGCTCAGGCACGCGCTTGTTTGGAAGCGCTTACTGTTTACCTGACATTCAACTATTTTGTCAGCGCGATATTGACGGTATGGGGAGGAGCATTTGGCGTCGACATGAATCAAGAGGTCGGCGGAACGAGCGGGTTAACGATGATTGCGGGCATAAAAACGCTCGATACCAACATTATCGGAGCCATCTTTATTTCTTCGATTGTCGTCTTTTTGCATAATCGCTATTTTGATAAAAAACTGCCCGATTTTCTCGGCATCTTTCAAGGCTCAACATATATCGTGATGATTTCCTTCTTTATTATGATCCCAATTGCCTTGGCTGTGTCTTATATATGGCCGATGGTTCAATCTGGAATTGGCTCGCTTCAAAGCTTCCTGGTTGCTTCCGGGGCGGTGGGCGTTTGGATATACACGTTTTTGGAACGGATTTTAATTCCGACCGGCCTTCATCACTTTATTTACACGCCGTTTATTTATGGCCCGGCTGTAGCGGAAGGCGGGATCGTCACGTATTGGGCACAGCATCTTGGCGAATATTCGCAAAGCGCCAAACCGCTGAAGGAGCTCTTTCCGCAAGGCGGATTCGCGCTTCACGGCAACTCGAAAATCTTCGGTATTCCGGGTATCGCCCTGGCTTTTTATGTGACAGCCAAAAAGGAAAAGAAAAAACTCGTCGCAGGGCTGCTGATTCCTGTCACACTGACAGCGATTGTCGCCGGGATTACAGAGCCGATTGAGTTTACGTTCTTATTCATTTCACCTTTCTTATTTGCGGTTCACGCCGTGCTTGCCGCCACAATGTCGACAGTTATGTATATGGCCGGCGTCGTCGGAAATATGGGAGGCGGGCTGATTGAGGCGGTGACCTTGAACTGGATTCCGCTCTTTGGCAGCCATGGTATGACATATGTGTATCAAATTTTGATCGGGCTCTCGTTTACAGCAATTTATTTTTTCGTCTTCAGATTTTTAATCCTCAAATTCAATATCGCTACACCAGGACGGGAAAAGGATGAACAGCAGGAAACAAAGCTATATTCGAAAAAGGAATACAGAGAACGAAAAAACAAGGATGAAACGGCCTCCGCTGCTGAAACGGCTGATGACACCGCTTTTCTGTATATTGAAGCGCTGGGCGGAAAAGACAACATCACTGAAGTCACAAACTGCGCCACCCGCCTCAGAGTCAGTGTCAAGGATGAAACAAAGGTCGAGCCCGACAGCGTATTCCGCGCGCTTGGCGCACACGGCGTTGTCAGGAACGGGAAGGCGTTT
Organism: Bacillus sp. 204(2023); assembly: GCF_037027505.1. Taxonomy (NCBI): domain Bacteria; kingdom Bacillati; phylum Bacillota; class Bacilli; order Caryophanales; family Bacillaceae; genus Bacillus; species Bacillus sp. 204(2023). The sequence continues at coordinate 244,059 of NZ_JAXCHE010000006.1, forward strand.
CAGGTAATTATCGGATTAAGCGTACCGCAGATGCGGGAGCGTGTGGAAAAAATATTGAATCAATAAAGACTGCCCTCCTTTTCGGGAGGGTTTTCGTTTGCCGTCAAAAAGACCGCCATAGTAAAGTAAAGAAAGAGACAATCGAGTAAAAAGGGGTTTGGAGGCTTTTACATGCAAAAGGCTTTGTCGTTTTTAAAACCATATTCATTGCTGGCGGGAATTGCTCTGATTCTTATGTTGACGGAGCTTGCAGTTGAACTGATGCAGCCTTTATTGATTGCAAAAATCATCGACGATGGGATATTGAAGCAAGATCTGCGGCATGTATGGACATGGGGCGCGGTCATGATCGGGCTGACCGTGTTATCCTTTGCGGCGGGGATGCTGAATTCCTTTTATGCCGCCCATGTCAGCCAAAGCTTTTCCTATGATACGAGAAAAGGGCTTTTTCAAAAAATCCAGTCCTTCTCCTATTCCACATTTGGCCAGTTTTCGTCCTCTTCTTATATTACAAGGCTGACAAACGACGTCACACAGGTTCAAAATATGATTTTTATGAGTTTGCGGTTTATGCTGCGGGCTCCGTTAATGATTGTAGGCGGTATTGTGCTGTCACTCACCGTTAACGTGAAGCTCGGCTTATTTCTGCTTGTGACCATTCCGATCCTGATCTTGTTTTTGCTATGGGTATTAAGGAAAGGCGGGGCACTGTTCCGCTCAGTGCAGAAAAGGCTGGATCAAGTGAACACCATCATGCAGGAAAATTTAATCGCAATCAAGCTGATCAAAGCGCTGCTTCGCGGCAGCCACGAAGTCAAACGATTTATCAAAGCCAACACAAGGCTGATGGAAAAAACGGTTTCGGCCTTTCAGCTTGTGGAATTCACGATGCCTGTACTGATGCTGATGATGAATCTCTGCATCCTTTTGATTTTGTGGGCGGGGTCCTACAGTATTACGAGCGGAAGCACTCAGGTTGGCGATGTTGTTGCGATAATTAACTACGCAACACGAATTACAGGTGCGCTTTCGATGTTTCCGTTTTTGATTATGATTTTCACCAGGGCGAAAGCTTCAGGGGATAGAATCGGCGAGGTGCTTGAAACAGAAGGCGATGAGCGGGAGGAAGGCATCATATCCGATCGTTTGTCAGGACGGATTGAGTTTCAGCATGTATCCTTTCGCTATCCTGAAATGGACAGAGAAGCGCTCAGGAATGTCTCATTTTCTACAAAGCCAAGAGAAACGATCGCGATTCTCGGTGCGACGGGCTCGGGCAAGTCCACGCTTTTTCAGCTCATTCCGCGGCTTTATCAGCCGGATTCAGGCCGCATTTACATAGATGAAAAGCCGGTGCAAGATATTCCGGCTGAAGGGCTGCGCAGGCAAATTGGATATGTACCGCAGGAAGTCCTCTTGTTTTCCGGCACAATCAAAGAAAATATCGCTTGGGGCAAAGAAAATGCTTCACTAGATGAAATAATAGATGCGGCCAAACATGCGCAAATTCATGAAACGATTTTGAAGCTCCCAAATGGATATGACACAGTTTTGGGGCAAAGAGGCGTCAACCTGTCCGGCGGCCAAAAACAGCGAATTTCCATTGCGCGGGCACTGATTCGAAAACCGGCTATCCTTCTATTAGATGACAGCACAAGCGCGCTTGATCTGCAAACGGAGGCGAAGCTGCTTGAAGCAATCAGCACATACCATTGCACAACTTTGATCATTACACAAAAAATAACCACGGCGATGAAAGCTGATCAGATTTTGCTGCTTGAGGACGGCGAACTGATTGAAAAAGGCACTCACAGTGAGCTGCTTTCTGAATCTCAGTTATACAAGCGCATTTACGAGTCACAATTCGGAAGAGAGGGGAGCGAGTCATGCTAAAAGACATCCGCAAGCCTTTCCAATATCCCAAACTGCCAATCGACAAAAAAGAAGGAGCGAAAAAGCGGGCGAAAGCAAAGGATACAAAGGGCACACTGAGACGAATCTGGTCTTACTTGGCTGAAAGAAAAGGACTGCTCATACTTGTCATGCTGATGGTTGTCATCAGCGCCATATTCGGGCTCCTTGGCCCCTTTGTGATCGGAAAGGCCATCGACCATTTTATCGTCGGGAAAACGGTCAGCGGCTTGATTCCCGTTTTGCTTCTTCTGCTCGCTATCTATATCATTCAGTCTCTGTCGCTTTGGTTTCAAAACTATTGGATGATTACGATCTCGCAGGGCACGGTTTTCAGAATGAGAAGCGAATTGTTCACCCATCTGCATGAGCTGCCGATTCCATTTTTTGATAAACAGCGGCACGGCGAGCTGATGAGCCGGGTGACGAATGACATCGAAAATGTCAGTTCTACCTTAAACACGTCAGTCATTCAAATTTTGTCAAGCGTGATCACCTTTGTCGGGACGATTGCGGTGATGCTGTACATGAGCCCGCTCCTTACATTGATTACGCTGACCATTATTCCGGTGATGGCAGCGAGCCTGAAATGGATCACCAACCGAACGGGAAAGCTGTTTAAAGAACAGCAGAAAAACCTTGGTGATCTGAATGGGTATATTGAGGAATCTGTTTCAGGCGCAAAGGTCATCAAAGCATATTCACGTGAGAAGCAGATTACTGCTGAATTTCTCGAAAAAAACGCTGCACTCAAGACGTCGGGCTTTTGGGCGCAGACGATTTCCGGGTTTATCCCGAAGGTCATGAACTCTTTGAATAACTTAAGCTTTACAATGATAGCGGCAATCGGCGGTTTGTTTGCGCTGAAAGGCTGGATCTCGATCGGCTCCATCGTCGTCTTTGCCGAGTATTCAAGACAATTTACACGCCCTTTAAACGATCTGGCCAACCAGTTTAATACGATGCTGTCCGCAATCGCCGGCGCTGAACGGGTGTTTGACGTGCTTGATGAAAAAGAAGAGCGCGAGGATGAAAAGAACGCCGTGCATCAGCCCATCCAAACAGGCAGCATTGAATTCCGGGATGTGTCCTTCGGTTACGATAAAGGGCAGCAGACACTGAAGCATTTACAGTTTACCGTGCCTGCGGGGCAGTCCATCGCGTTTGTCGGACCGACGGGGGCGGGGAAGACAACCGTCACTAACCTTCTCGCCCGTTTTTACGAGCCTAACGAAGGAAAAATTTTAATCGACGGTACAGATATTAAAACCCTTACTAGAGCAAGCCTAAGAAAAAACATGGGGTTTGTTCTTCAGGATTCTTTCTTATTTCAGGGAACGATCAGAGAAAACATTCGCTACGGCAGGCTTGATGCTTCTGATCAGGAAGTCGAAGCCGCTGCAAAAACAGCGAATGCCCATAGTTTTATTGAAAGGCTGCCAAAAGGGTATGACACCGTGCTGACGCAAAACGGTTCGGGCATCAGTCAAGGACAGAAGCAGTTGATTTCTATAGCGAGGGCGGTGCTTGCCGATCCGGTTCTTCTCATTTTGGATGAAGCGACAAGCAACATTGATACCGTTACAGAAGTCAACATTCAAGAAGCGCTCGCCCGTTTAATGGAAGGAAGAACAAGCGTCATCATTGCCCACAGGCTGAACACCATTCAAAGAGCGGACCAGATTGTGGTGCTAAAAGACGGTGAAATGATTGAAAAAGGCAGCCATGACGAGCTGATTCGGCAAAAAGGATTTTACAGTGACTTATATGAAAGCCAATTTGAGAAATAGACCTTTGTCCTGCACAGAGGTCTTTTTTGTTACAGTTTTATAGTACTTTTATTTCATTTTCGTAAAATGTAACAAAATTACTTGACGTAAACAAGTTATGTATATATACTAGCTTACATTAAGTAAGTGATAACATTTATCAAGGAGGATAAAATGAATAAATCATTTGAAATTGGCACATTACTTTTAAGAGTTATTACAGGTATTATCTTTTTTGTTCACGGTTTATCAAAGTTTCAGGGGATGGAGGGCACCATCCAATTTTTCGGCAGCATAGGCCTTCCAAGCTTTATGGCGTATGTCATCGCAGCGATTGAACTCATTGGCGGAGTGCTTGTCTTCTTCGGATTGGCTACACGTATTGTCGGTGTACTGTTCGCTCTTACACTGATCGGCGCCATCATCACTGTTAAGCTGAAAGCGCCATTCATGGGCAATGCAGAATTTGATTACCTTCTGCTTTTGACATCCATTCATCTGGCGCTTACTGGAAGTCGATTCCTGGCGCTGGACCCATTTGTGTTTAAAGGAAAAAAGAACGAAAACGTGTCAGCATAAGAAAAGAGGCATGCAGCATGACCAGCATTCATGAGGATACACACATTGGCTATGCCAAACTCACAATTCGCAGTCTGGAGCGTTCGCTTCAGTTCTACTGTAACGTCATCGGTTTTCAAGTCTTAAAAAAGACGGATCGCCAAGCTGAATTAACGGCTGACGGGAAACGCGTACTGCTTATTCTTGAAGAAAATCCGAGCGCTGTCGTCTTGCCTGAACGGTCTGTGACAGGCCTTTATCACTTTGCGATTCTTCTTCCGGACAGGAAAGAACTTGGGATCGCGCTCGCCCGCCTGATTGAACACGGCATTGCTATCGGACATGGAGACCATGCTGTCAGCGAAGCGCTCTACCTGTCTGATCCTGACGGAAACGGCATTGAAATATACGCTGACCGCCCCCGCAGCACGTGGCAGCGTGATCAGGAAGGAAACTACGTCATGACGACAACCGCTGTTGACATTGAGGGCCTTCTGGAAGAGGCAGGAGATGAGCGGAAATCATCGCTTCCGAACGATACAATCATCGGACACATTCATCTGCATGTCAGTGATTTGAAAGAAGCAAAAGCGTTTTATACAGATGTACTGGGCTTTGACATTGTCGGAAACTATGCGGGCATGTCCGCCCTCTTCGTTTCAGCCGGGGGGTACCACCATCATATCGGCTTAAACATTTGGGCGGGAAGAAATGCGCCGCCTAAACCGACAAATGCCAGCGGACTAGACTATTACACTGTTGTCCTGCCTCACCAAGAGGAGCTGGATTTGGTGGCAAACCGAGTCAAACATGCCGGGTATTCAATTGAAGAGACGGAAAACAGCTTTCGTGTGAAAGACCCTGTTTCCGGCGCCTATATTAGATTTGTGATTTGACTGTAATCCCCTTGCCGAAAAAACGGCAGGGGGATTTTTTATTTTTGTCCGCCTTGTTATGATGAGAGAACCACCAACTTGTTAGGAGGCGTTTACATGGAACTCGATTACCTTGTGACAGGCAAAATCGCTTTAAATCAGTATGTGCATCGCTTAGAACAAAAGGATGTTTCATTTTACGTCCATTATTGGGGAGCAATGACGAACCACTATAACACACTGCTTCATAAGCATTCCTTTTATGAAATTTGTTACGTGGTAAGAGGTGAAGGATATTACCTTGAAGGCGATCGTACATATCCGCTTCGGGAACAGACGATTTTTTTGTCAAAGCCGGATCATTTGCACCAAATCAAAAGTGAAACAGGACTGTTCATTCTTTATGTCGCTTTTGAGCTGAGTGAGGATCAATCAAGCGCTGAATGGATCAACGTGATGGAAGAAGTGAAACAAAGCCCCCTTGTCACAGTGCAAATAAAAGATGGCGAACCTCCGGGCATTCTTTGGAAAACGTTAATGCTGCAAGCAACTCAGCCAGTCAATGCTTTTGACAAAGAGATCCTATCCCAATTGTCGCACGCATTGATCCTGTCATTAATCCAAACCTTTCTCCCGTCCGCCCGCCGCCCGAAAAACAAGCAGCTCATTCAAAGCTCATCTGCTTTGCTGACGGAGGTCAAACTGCACATTAAAGACAATCTGACACAGCCGTTAAAGCTGACGGATGTCGCCGGCCATTTTCATATCTCAGGCAGGCACTTATCACGTTTATTTGCAGCAGAACTGGGTGTCAGCTACTCTGAGTTTGTCCAAAATGAAAAAATCAATAAAGCCGCCGCGCTGCTGAAGTCAACGAATCTATCGATAAAGGAAATAGCAGAAGAAATAGGATTCTCTGTACATTATTTTACACGCGTATTTTCTGCCAAAATCGGCAGCTCTCCAGGGCTTTTCCGTTCCCTTTATAAAGACTCAAAAATGACCGCATTTCAAATCAATAAGCCTTTTCAAAAAATCGAACAGGCCGAGCCGCACGAATAAGATGTCCTGAAATGACAAAACAATGTCTCCATATGATAAAGACGCGAGAAATCTTGTTGTCTTATAATTTTTTAAGAAAGCGGTTTCTGTTTGAAAGCCGTCTTTTCTTAACATTTCTGTCCCATGTACATGATCGAATTGACATCGGTAATTTGCTGTACGATCGCGGATTCCTATCCCAATGAATAGACTGCGCCTGATCTACAGCTCTTGAAAATCTTTTAAAATATGTGCCTGAAACAAAAGGGCGGTCACTTGAACAGCTTGAGCATTCATTCCGCCAGTATGGCCGCCAAGCTGATCAGGAAATGCCGACTCAATTGACTCACTTATCGTAATCCGCAGAGATCAGGAGGAATCTATCTATGAAACTATCTTATGTAACAGACAGCCTAGGGCATTTGCCTTTTGAAGACATGCTCGATTTTGCTGCAGAGCTTGGGATCGATACACTTGAAATGACAACCGGGGGCTGGTCGCTTGCGCCTCACTTGAATCTTGATGAACTGCTGCAAAGCAGCGAAAAAAGAAAAGAATTTTCACAAGCGCTGGAAAAGCGGAACATGACACTTTGCGCATTAAACTGCTCGGGGAATCCTTTAGATCCAGGCGAACTGGGCAAATCGCACAGAGAAGTAACGGACAAAACGATGGAGCTGGCTGGATTATTAGGCGTCAAAAAAGTGATCATGATGAGCGGCCTGCCAGCCGGCGGCCCGGACGACAAAGTGCCGAATTGGATCACATACACAGTGAGCTGGCCTCCCGTTTTAAAAGATATCCTCAACTATCAATGGGAAGATGTTGCGATTCCTTATTGGAAGGAGCTTGTCCAAAAAGCGGAGGCCTGCGGTGTTGAAAAAATCGCGCTTGAAAATTTCAGCTCTCAATTAGTCTATAATCCTGAGACTCTCTTTCGGCTCAGAAATGCAGTCGGCCCGATGGTCGGTTTGAATCTTGACCCGAGCCATTTATTATGGATGGGCGCAGACCCGATCATCGCGGCAAGGGAGCTCGGAGAAGCCATTCACCATGTTCACGGAAAAGATGTCAGAATTGAAAGACATTTAGCTGCGGTTAACGGGCTGTTAGAAACAAAAGAAGTGACAGATCCTGCAAACCGGGCATGGAATTATGCAGCTGTCGGCTGCGGACAGGATTTACAGTGGTGGAAGGAATTTTTTTCAGTCGTAAAAATGATGGGGTACGACGGTGAGGTTTCCTTAGAAATGGAGGACTTAACGATGTCACCGGAAGCGGGCATCCGCACATCGATAGAAGCTTTAAAACAAGCCATCAGCCAATAGGAGGTTTTTCTGATGCTAAATGGAGAAAGAATCATTTCAAAACCGCTGCGCTGGGCAATGGTAGGCGGCGGGCGGCTCAGCCAGGTTGGATATAAACATCGTATTGGAGCGCTGAGAGACAATACTGCCTATCAATTAACCGCAGGTGCCTTTGATATCAATGCCGAAAGAGGAAAAGACTTCGGGGTGAACCTCGGAGTGGATGCGGAACGCTGTTATCCCGACTATCAAACAATGTTTGCGGAGGAAGCGAAAAGAGAGGATGGCATAGAGGTAGTATCGATTGCCACTCCGAACGGCACTCATTATGAGATTTGTAAGGCGGCGCTTGAAGCAGGACTGCATGTCATCTGTGAAAAACCGCTGTTCTTCACTTCAGCAGAGGGTTATGAAATTAAAGCGCTCGCAGAGAAAAAAGGGAAAATTGTCGGCGTGACGTATGGTTTTTCAGGCAATCAAATGCTTCTTCAAATGCGTGCGATGATTGAACAAGGAATGATCGGAGATATTCGCGTGGTTGACTTGCAGTACACACACGGTTTTTGTTCAGCAGATGAGGGCGAAAACATAAGCGCTGCACAGAAATGGCGTGTCGATCCCGCGATCGCCGGGCCAAGCTTTGTGCTGGGCGATTTATCTACCCACACGTATTATATGTCGCAGCTTATTATGCCGCAGATGAAAATGAAAGAGCTGCTGTGTGACCGCCAGAGCTTCGTCGGCAGCCGCGCGCCGCTAGAGGACAATGCCCATGTGCTGATGCATTATGAAAACGGGGCGGTTGGAACAATGTGGACATCATCAATCAATGCAGGGTGTATGGATGGCCACAGAATCCGGATTGTCGGCTCAAAAGCAAGCCTCGAATGGTGGGACAGCAAACCGAACGAACTGACGTATGAAGTGCAGGGAGAGCCGAGCCAGACACTCGTTCGCGGCATGCCGTATTTAGATGATGTTTGCAGCGCCGATGAACGACTGGGCGCCTTACACAGCGAAGGGCTGTCCGAAGCATGGGCCAATATTTATCTTAAATTTGCCATTGCGATAGACGCCAAAAACCGTAAAGATGAAGAAATCTTGAACAACTTGGTTTATCCTGACATTGATGCAGGGATCGAGGGCATTCGCTGGATTGAGAACTGCGTGCGCTCGGCAAACCAAGGGTCAGTTTGGGTTGAATTTAAATAAATGAGGGAATGCGCCGCATATGACATAAAGTTCATATGCGGTTTTTATTTTCCAGAAACTCCTGTCAAAAATGCCCTCAGGCAGGTATGATAAGAAGGGAATTGGGTAACGGGAGTGATGAGCGTGAAGGCTCTTTTTTTTACGAGAATGTTCACCTTGATGGTGAGCTGTTTAATGTATCTGTCCATTGTGAAAGAGGATAACTGGTTTGGATATGTATTTATAGCAGCAGGTGCTGCCATGTATGCAGCCAATCATGTTTTGCTGACAAAAGAGACAAATGCCATCTGGTTCTGCCTGATTGATATTGCAATCGGCTTTTCGTTCGGATTTATCTTTCCCGGCACAGGTTTGTTCATTATTATGCTTTGTCCGGTTGCGGTCGCCTTTTTTCTGCGGGGGTTTCCTAAAAGAACAGCATGGTCTGTCTTATGTCTTTCCTCTATTTTATTTTTAACCGTCCTCATCCGTACATATGCGATGTTCGGCAATGAATTTGTCATTGATCATTTGACTAGCATGACATTCGTTGTCTTCTGCGGTGTCGTGGGCAAATTAATCCGCAAGCTGTTGGATGCGCAGGATACGGCAAAACAGCAGTTTCAGGAACTGACGGAGTCCCATCTGGCGCTGTCTGCTGCACATCAGGAGCTCCATTTATATGCGAAGCATGTTGAAGAGCTGACTGCCATTTACGAGCGGAACAGAATGGCGCGGGAAATCCATGATACAGTGGGGCATAAAATGACGGCCCTTCTCGTCCAGCTGCAGCTTTTGCGTGAATGGCAAAAAAGAGACAGCCAAAAAGCGGATGAGACAGTAGGTGTCTGTGAAACACTTGCCCGTGAAGCGCTTGATGATGTCCGCTTATCAGTACGCACTCTGCAAACTGAAAACGATCCTTCGCTAATCGAATCGCTGAAACAGCTGACAGAGGACTTTTGCAAAAATGCAGGAGTCACAACAGAATTTGCGGTCAGCGGTGATCCTGCAATCATCCCGCTGTCTCTCCATCCGACCCTGATCAGAACGGTGCAGGAAGCACTGACCAATGCCAAACGGCACGGCGGCGCCACAGCCTGTTCGATACAGCTTGCCTGCACAACGGACAGCATCAGCCTTGTCATTAAGGATGACGGCAAAGGCAATCCCGAGGCAGCACTTGGCTTTGGCCTCTTGAATATGAAAAAGCGGGCAGCGGAGCATGGCGGAATGATCCGCTTTGAAAGCGAACAGGATCAAGGATTTACTGTGAATGCAGAATTTTCACTTGCCAATAAAAAATGGAGCTTCAGGCCCGTGCAGCAAAAGGAGAGTTTATCATGATTAAGATCATCATTACCGACGATCAGGATATCGTCAGAGAAGGGCTGGCATCCCTGCTCCAGCTCCGAGAAGAGCTCGATGTGATCGCAACGGCGCGAAACGGACAGGAAGCCTTCGAAAAGGCGAAAGAGCTGGAGCCGGATATCGTGTTAATGGACATCCGCATGCCGGTTTCCAACGGGGTGGAGGGAACAAAATTAATCACAAGCTCACTGCCCGGCGTAAAGGTTTTGATGCTGACAACCTTTAAGGATTCAGCACTGATTGCTGAAGCGCTTGAAGAAGGAGCAAGCGGGTATCTGCTGAAGGATATGTCGGCAGATACGATTGTAAAAGCAGTGATGACTGTTCATTCTGGCGGAATGGTGCTTCCGCCGGAATTGACTGCCCAAATGCTGAATGAATGGAAGCGTGAAAAACAGCTGAAAGGAATAAATGAGATAGAAAAACCTAAGGAACTGCTCGACCTGACCGAGCGCGAATTCGAAGTTCTGGCTGAGCTGGGGTACGGGCTGAATAACAAAGAAATTGCCGAAAAGCTTTACATTACAGAAGGCACAGTCAAAAACCACGTTTCAAATATTATCAGCAAGCTGGCTGTCAGGGACAGAACCCAAGCCGCCATTTACTCGGTCAGATATGGTGTATCTGTCTTTTGACATATGACGTTTTGCATATACGCTTCTCTGAAAAGGCCTTTTACAGGCCTTTTTTTCATGCCCTATGTTCTATCTGCCGCTACATGCCGCACGCCTTTCTTTCTTCTACAATGGCAATGGATCAAAAAAAGGAGTGAGACGACGTGCTGCAAGCAGAAAACATCAAAAAGGCATACGAAAAAAAAACAATTGTGAAAGGCATTTCTTTTTCCCTCCAAAAGGGGGAGTCGTTCGGTCTGCTCGGGCCTAACGGTGCGGGGAAATCCACAACCATCTCGATGATTTCCGGCCTTGTGCCGCATGACAGCGGGAACATCACGGTGGGCGGCTATGTTATCGGAAAAGAAACGGCCAAAGCGAAACAAAAAATCGGCATTGTTCCTCAGGAAATTGCATTATATCCGACGCTGACGGCTCATGAGAATCTTATGTTTTGGGGGAAAATGTACGGACTTACGCACGGTGAGGCCAAAAAAAGATCGGCTGAGGTCCTTGAATATGTCGGTCTGACTGAGCGGGCTAAAGATAAGATTGAAACGTTCTCCGGGGGGATGAAACGAAGAATCAACATCGGTGCGGCTTTAATGCATAAGCCCGAGCTGCTGATTATGGATGAACCGACTGTCGGTATTGACCCTCAATCGAGAAATCACATTTTAGAAACGGTCAAACAGCTCAACGAAACGGGCATGACGGTGATCTATACGAGTCATTACATGGAAGAAGTTGAGTTTTTATGCGACCGGATCGGGATAATTGATCAGGGGGAAATGATTGCGATTGGCACAAAAACTGATTTGTGCAGCCGCCTTGGGGGCGATACCATCATTCAGCTCACGGTCAGCGGGATCAATGAAGCGTTTCTTGTGGCGATCCGATCTCTGGCCCATGTGAATGATATAACAGTACATGAATTAGAGCTCAAAATTGACATTTCTGCGGCTCATCATGAGAAAGTCGTCACCAGCCTGCTTGCTGAAGCTGCTGCACATCATATAAACCTGCTCTCCCTTCAGGTGCAGGAACCGAATCTGGAGCGCCTGTTTCTGAATCTGACCGGCCGCACGTTGCGGGATTGAGGAGGGACGGCCATGAAAAAAAGCATATGGATCGCATGGAAAGATGTCAAAATCAGAATCACGGACAGAAAAGGGTTTATGATGCTTATCCTAATGCCGCTGATCCTAACGTGTATTTTAGGGGCGGCGCTCGGATCAGTTGTTGACGGAGGCAGCCGGATTGATGACATCAAAGTCGGCTACATTCAATCAGACCAGTCAGATGCAGCGAACATGTTTACAAAAGATGTTCTCAAAAAAATGAAGTCGATAAAGGCCACAAAAGCCGGCAGCGAAGACAAGATGAAGAAGCTGATTGATGAAAAGAAAATCGATGTAGGCATCGTCATCCCGAACCATTGGGAAGCCGGCAAAACCTCAGCTGTTGTTTATGCCGCACCTGATCAAACATTGAAAAGTTCCATCATCGAAACAGCTGCCAGCTCTTTTATAGAGCAATATAAAGCGGTAAAGGAAGCCGCGTCAGCCTCAATGGACTACATCAGCAAAACGGAAGCTGTAAAGCAAGGAAAACTTGACCCTGCACAGTTTGCAGAAAAGCTGGCAAAGACGCTAGAAAAAGAAACAGGTGACAAGCTGACTATTGCAGAAAAATCTGTCGGCAGCAAGGCCGTTACCAGTTTTCAATACTATTCGGCGGCAATGCTTTGCATGTTTATGCTGTTTCATATGACAGTCGGGGCGAAATCGTTTTTACAGGAAAAGGATACGGAGACGCTTGCCAGAATGCTGATGACGCCTGCGCAAAAATCCGTCATTCTCTTCGGAAAATGGCTTGGGACGTATCTGTTTGCCATCATACAATTTTTCATATTTCTGATCGTCACAATCAATGTATTTGGTGTGGACTGGGGCGGTAATCTGCTGTTTGTGAGTGTACTCGGGCTTTCTTACGCCGCAGCTGTATCTGGTATTTCAATGCTGCTTGCGTCGTGCATCAGCGATATGAAATCTGCAGATGCGATAGGCGGCTTCGGCATTCAATTGCTTGCGGTTCTCGGCGGGTCCATGCTGCCGCTGTACCAATTTCCGGACGTCTTGCAGTCTGTATCCAAAGCGGTGCCAAATCGCTGGGCGCTTGACGGCTTTCTTTCTTTAATGGAAGGGGGAGGCTGGGCTGACCTTCAAAAGCCTGTGCTTCTTTTTGCGGCGATCGGCCTTTGTTCACTTGTAATTGGTATCAGACGGCTTCATACAAGATAAGGAGGTACACTAGGGTGAAAAAAATCATAGCCATTTGCGGCATTGAGCTTTCTCTCATTTTTAAGAAGCCGCAGAACTATTTGATCATGTTTGCTGCCCCGCTTTTGCTTACCTTTGTATTTGGGAGTATGCTCGGCGGCAATGATGATAAGGTGCGGCTTGCAATCGTTGATCAGGACGATACGATTCTCTCACAGCATTATATTCGGCAGCTGAAGGCACACGATGATATGTATACATTCGAAAACATGTCTGAAAACAAAGCGTCAGAAAAGCTGAAACAAAAGAAAATTGCCGGGATCATCGTCATTTCCCGCTCGTTCCAGACACAGCTGGAAAAAGGCAAAAATCCTGAGCTGATTTTCCGTCATGGCCCCGAGCTGTCGGAAGCGCCGATGGTCAAACAATATGCAGAAAGCACATTGGCAACGCTCAATATTCAGGTGACCGCGGCGAAAACGGCATCTCAGACAGCAGGAGAAAACTGGAAGTCGGCGTATAAAACGGTTTTCGCCAAAAAACATGAAGATACAGTTCCGGCTGTAAAACGACAGACGCTCAGTGATAAAAAAGAGGGTGCGGAAGCAAGTGACACAGCCTCCAGAGCAGCAGGTTTTTCCATCCTGTTTGTCATGCTGACCATGATGGGAGCGGCTGGAACCATTTTAGAAGCAAGAAAAAACGGCGTCTGGTCCAGATTGCTTACAGCCTCTGTCAGTCGAGCTGAAATCGGTGCTGGGTATGTGCTTTCCTTCTTTGTCATTGGCTGGATTCAATTTGGCATATTGCTTCTTTCCACCCATTGGCTGTTTGGCATCAACTGGGGGAATCCGACTGCGGTTATTGTATTAGTGTCACTTTTTCTATTGACCGTTGTCGGCATTGGATTGATGATAGCGGCCAATGTCAGAACGCCAGAACAGCAGCTTGCATTCGGTAACTTGTTCGTCATCGCAACATGTATGGTGAGCGGGATGTATTGGCCGATCGACATTGAACCGAAATTTATGCAATCCATCGCTGAATTTCTTCCGCAAAAGTGGGCGATGAGCGGGCTGACGGAGATTATCGCTAACGGTGCCCGCGTCACAGATATTCTCGGAATCTGCGGCATTTTGCTTGCATTTGCTGCGATCACTTTCGCAGCGGGGCTTAAGGCGCTCCGAGCCTAAAAAAAATCATCTGTCCCTCGGACAGATGATTATTGCAATTATTTTGTTTCTTTTTCTGACAGCTGCAGCCTCTGTTCCAAATGCTGTTTCACGGATGGCCACTCACTGTCGATGATGCTGTAAAATACCGAATTGCGGAATGTTCCGTCTTTTCTGATCATTTGGTTTCGCAATATGCCTTCTTTAACTGCCCCCAGCCGTTCAATTGCCTTTTGTGATCTGATGTTCCTCTCATCCGTTTTGAATTGCACCCGAATCGTCTTCAGCTGTTCAAAGCAATACTGTAACAGCAAATATTTGCATTCAGTGTTGACCGAGGTGCCCCAGACTGAAGGATGAAACCATGTCCAGCCGATCTCAAGGCTCCTTGAAGCGGATGACATATACAGAAACCGTGTCGTGCCGACCATTTTTCCAGTCTTACGATGAATAATCACGAATGGAAATTCTGTTCCTGTTTCTTTCGTTTGCAGCGCCTCCTCAACCAAAGCCTCCATACCACGCAGTGTTGTGATCGTTTTCGGTAAATGGGTCCAGATGTTTTCATCATTTGCCGCTTCATATAAACCTTGAATATGGCTTTTGTCCATCGGCACCACTCGAATCAGTTCCCCTGTTAATTCGTGCAATGTCACATTCATCGTTCTTCCCCCGCATTGCGTATTGGAGCAGCCTGAAGGCCGCTCCCGGTTATTCCTTATCTATCATAGCTAAAATTGATTCCAGCCATGAAACGTAATTTTTCTCCCGCTCCAGCGCTTTCGTCAGCACAAGATAGTGGCCGAAGTCCGGTGAAGAAAATGACATCGGCTCTGCTGAAGCCATAAGCTTTTCATAGCTTCCCTGTAAGTCAGAAAGCTTGGCCTGGCGTTTTTGCAGCTGGTCTTTGAACAAATCAGAAGCCTCCTGGCGCGATAGACAAGAAATGAAATAAGCCTTCAGCATAAATTCATCTTTTACCGTCTCGGGTATCGGCTGGTGGCGGATCAGCCAGTCATGCAGCTCCTGCTTTCCGCTGTCTGTCAGGGTGTACATCTTTTTCTCCAGCTTTGTGCCCTGAATCGTTGTCCGGAACGTGATAAACCCTTCATCCGTCAGCTTTTTGAGCTCAGGGTAAATCTGGCTGTGCTTGGCGCTCCAAAATTGGCCGAGCTCCTCTTTAAAATAACTAGTAATATCGTATCCGCTCAATTCGCCTTTTCGCAAAAGCCCTAATATGGCGTATTTTAATACTCTCATGCGATCCTCCATGTCTATGGCTGTTTCACAAAAAAGATGAGACCGTGCTCATCTGTGATCCTAACTGCCTATTCCCCTTATTATAGAAAAGGGAGAAAGGGAACACAACCGGGCTCTTTGGAAATGAAAATAAAATTTTTGTCAGAAGGTATCCGATTTATCTCCGTCAATAATATAAAAGAGATTTAAATTTAATTTTCAGAAAAAATATTAACTATATTGATTTTTTATGTATAATAGGAAATTGGTGGTATGAACATTTTAAGGGGGAATAAACGTGAAAAAAGTACTTATGTCATTCATTATTTGTTTATCGCTGATTCTATCTGTTTTAGCCGCTCCGCCGTCAAGTGCAAAAGCTGAATCAGTACATAATCCTGTCGTTCTTGTTCATGGAATAAGTGGTGCATCATACAACTTTTTCGCTATTAAAAACTACTTAATTTCTCAAGGCTGGCAAAGCAACAAACTGTACGCAATTGATTTTTATGATAAAACAGGAAACAACCTAAATAACGGCCCGCAGCTTGCTTCATATGTTGACCGTGTTTTAAAAGAGACGGGGGCCAAAAAAGTAGATATTGTGGCTCATAGTATGGGAGGCGCCAATACGCTGTACTATATTAAATATTTAGGCGGGGGCAATAAGATTCAAAATGTCGTAACGCTTGGAGGGGCTAATGGTTTAGTATCATCAACCGCGCTGCCGGGTACAGATCCTAATCAAAAGATCCTCTATACATCTATTTACAGTCTCAATGATCAAATTGTCATCAATAGCTTGTCTCGGTTACAAGGAGCGCGAAACATCCAGCTTTATGGCATCGGTCATATTGGCTTGCTCTCTAATAGCCAAGTGAACGGCTATATCAAAGAAGGGCTGAATGGCGGAGGCCTCAATACAAATTAATATCTTCATAAAAAACCTGCAGTCTATGTTACGGCAGGTTTTTTGCATTTTTCTAGCAATCTCGTCTGAGAAAGATACATCAAAAAGCCATAGGGGTTTATGACCTTAGTCTATCATGCATACGTCAATTTAAGACATCAGGCACTTTTTCAAATAGAACAGACATGTTAAGGTACAACCATCGTTTCTATCAATTTGAAATAAAAGGAGCGCTGTTATGCAAATTAAAGAAATTTTTATGATCCGCTGCATTTCTTGCTTAAGTGTCGTCTTGCTCCATATCATTTCAATGGTCCTGATGCTTCAGGCAGAAGCTCTTGCAGATATTTCTCACACTGTTGATTCTTTCCGCACACTCCTGATGTTCAGCACGCCCGCTTTTATTTTCATCTCTGAATTTTTACTGGCCCGTTCTTATCCTGATGGGGTGCCTGACGGTTTTTTAAAGAAGCGGGGAAAAGTGATTTTTGTTCCTTTTTTATTTATCGCGGCCATCGATGCGCTGCTGATGACCAGTGCGATGGGGGGAGAGGTAACCTTTCTCGCGTTTGTGCAAAAATATCTGGCGAACGTATTCTTAGGAAACTTTATCGGATACTTCATTCTCGTCATCTTTCAATTTTACATGCTGCATATGCTGTTTCATGGGTATTTGAAAAAAGCATCGCCGAAATGGGTGCTGTCTATCTCATTTGTGGTGACAGCCGCTTATTTAGGCTATTTCTCCGCAGCCAGCCCGGCTCCTGCTTCTGAAGAGGGAGGGGCATTTCCGTTCTTCTGGGTTCCGTTCGCAGGCTGGCTTTTCTACTTTTGTCTAGCCTACTATTGCGGAAAAGAATACAAGCGTTTTTTAGCGTTGCTGAACCAATACCGCTGGGTGGTGTACGGCGCCGCAATTGCTTCTGGGGCGCTGGTTGTCACTGTTTCTTATGTGGGTGAAATCGGCATGATCAGCTCGAAGCGGCCTGATATCATGCTGTATTCAACAAGCATGATTTTCCTGTGTTTTCACTTGTTTTCCAAAATGAAGCATGTGCCGAAAATCATGATGTTTATCAGCAACTATTCCTTTTCGATTTATCTGCTTCATGCCTATTTTATGATTATAGGCTACGTGTTGCTTTTGAATATGCCCGAAATTCCTGCCGTACCAGCTGTTCTCCTGTTGTTTGCCGTGTGCACAGCCGGCCCGATTCTGACCTCGTGGGCACTGAATAAATTCAAATACGGGTATTTATTTGTGGGGAAAATTTATCAGCCAAAACAGAAGAAGGTAACAGTCGAAGTGCGTGATCACGCAGGGTGAAAAGCAAGCGGCAGGAGGGCTCCTGCCGCGTTTCTTTACTTCTCATCCGCTTGCAGAACTGTTTTTAAATATAGTTTTGCAGACTCAGCAAGTCCAGATACATCAGCCTTTTCTTCATCGAAATACAGGGCGTTTTGAATGATGCCGTCATTCATATTGAGGAAAAACTTGGCGATAGTCGCAATAGGCTGAACCGGCTGAAACTCTCCCTGATCGATCCCTTTTTGCAATAGCCTTGAAAACCTTTCCACAAAAAGATCATACCGATTCTCCAAGTACTGCCTACGTTCTTCATTGCGCCAAGCTGTCACTAAATATTCAAATTGCACCGGCGCCAGCGTATCTGCTACATCACGCAGACCCTCAGTCAGTTCGTCCAAATAGATTGAAATGGCGGCCCAAACACTTTGGTGTTCAGCTGATTTATCAAGCTTTCGGAGTCCTTCATCCAGCCCTGTTTCAATAATGCGGCGAAACATCTCCTCAGTGCTTGAAAAATAAAGATAGACACCGCCTCGGCTGAAACCTGATTCTTCCACAACGTCCTTCATTGTCGTTAATTCGAATCCTTTTCGTTTAAAAACCGTTTTGGCAGCCTCTAAAATCTCTGCCTGCCGTTTATCCTTGTGCTCCTTTGTTACTTTCGGTGACAAGATATCGCCTGCTTTCTGAAACTTTCTTACCTATAAGTGTAATCAACCCAATCATGATCAGCAAGCAGCCACAGACAAGAAAAGCAAGTGAAACACCGATCCATTCCGCCAGCACGCCCCCGCCCGCCATGCCGAGGATGGAGGCGAGGGTTGTCGCGCTCTGAATGGCGCCAAACACCCTGCCGCTGTAATCAACCGGCACTGTTGTTTGCACGAGAATTTGAAATGGAATATGGACCAGACCAAAAGCCGCTCCCATGATGAAAAAAGCGAAAATAAAAAGAGCAATGCCGGCAATTCCCATTCCGCTCAGAAATGGCACGCCTCCAGTTGCTAGTCCAAGCAGAAAGGTCCCAGCTGAGAAATAAAGCAAATAAGAGGTGATTCGCCGTCTGCCGGCAATTGCCGCCGTAAGGAGCATGCCGGCTCCGCTGACGGCCATGCACCAGCCTGCAAGCTCAGGCGGAGCGCCTGAAAAAGAACGGATAAGAATGATAGCCTGGGAATCACCAATCTGCAAAACAAAGAGAACGACGCAAGCTGTGAGTAAACCTGTTAAAAGCAGCGGCATCCGTTTCAAATACTGAAGGCCTTCTTTAATAGAAGCAAGTGCTGATGTTTTTTCTTGAGGTGTATTGGCTTTTTGTAAAAAAGCATCTTTGGGGAGGAAAAACAAAATGACAGCGGAAAGAAGAAAGGCGCCGGCGTTAATATAGAAAACAGAATGTATAGAGACAGCAGCGATCAGCATGCCGCCAAGGGCAGGGCCGAAGATTTTTGCACTGTTATCAATGATGCTGCTGGCGGAAACAGCCTGCTGAATGTGTGCTTCCGGAGCCAATTCCTTAAGCTTTCCGTTTTTAGCAGGTGAAAAAAGTGAAGAAAAACAGCTCTGAAGGCATAGCAATACGTAAAGCTGCCAAAGCTCACTGACATAAACGCAGCTGATAACGGTGAGGGCACGTCCGATTTCAGACAGAAGCATGATCGTTTTTCTGTCAAAACGGTCGGCAAGCAGACCCGATACAGGTCCGAGTACAATGACAGGCAAAGCAAACGACATCATTAAAAGCGACATATCTAATGGAGAAGCATGAAGCTGAAAAGCGGCTAATGTTAGCACGGCCAAAATGTGAAGCCAGTCTCCAAGTGAAGAAATGGTTTGCGAGGCTAACAGTGTCATCAGTCCTTTTTGATTGCGAAACAACGGTTTTTCCATGATTCATCCTCCTGATTATTAAAATGACACTAGTGTCGTTTTTTTATTGTATGGGAAAAAGACACAATATACAATCTTTTTCTTGTAAAATAAAGGAGAAGCTTGAATAGAAGGGGGAACATGCATGACAACAGACAACCTAAGCTACCCAATAGGAGAATACAAGCCGAGGGAATCCATATCGAAGGAGCAAAAAGATGAATGGATACAAGCCCTTGAAAAAGTGCCTGTCCAACTGAAGCAAGCCGTAGAAGGCATGACGGACAGCCAGCTTGACACACCGTACCGGGACGGTGGATGGACCGTTCGGCAAGTTATTCATCATCTGGCTGACAGTCATATGAACAGCTATATTCGTTTTAAATTGAGCTTGACGGAAGAGACACCGGCTATCCGTCCGTATGATGAAAAAGCATGGTCGGAGCTAAAAGACTCGAAAACGGCAGATCCGAGCGGCTCACTCGCGCTTTTGCAGGAGCTTCACGGAAGATGGACGGCTCTGCTCCGCACTTTGACGGATCAGCAATTTAAGCGCGGATTTTATCACCCTGATACAAAGGAAATCATTAATCTGGAGAACGCGCTCGGCCTGTATGTCTGGCACTCACATCACCATATCGCTCATATTACGGAGCTTTCCAGACGGATGGGGTGGTCTTAACGCTTTTGCCGGCGGAAAGCCGGAATACTGATAGCAGCAATCACCAGAAGTGAGATCACAGCAGCCGCTACATATAAATGATCATAGCCGCTGGCGACACTCGCATGAATGGCGTCGCTTATCACGGTTTTGACTTCAGGAACGGGAATGCGTTCGATTTGTTCTTGTAAAGAAGAAACATCAGAACTGTCGATCTCCGGAATCATCTGCATCGCCTTTTCTGAATATCCGCTGTCCGATAAGCGGCTGCTGATCTCATCACCTATTTGGTCAAACCCGGCTGTGATAAAACCTGCATAAAGAGTAGGCGCCAAGGTCAGTCCAATTTGTCTTACTAATGAAAGCGTGCCAAGAGCTGTACCCTTATTTGTTTTTGCCGCTTCTGATACAAGGACGTTCAGCGGAGCGCCTAACAGAAAGCCAAAACCGATGCCAGCGACTACACTAGCGATTACAAACTCCCATTTTTCCGTCACCCAGAGCGGAAATAAAGCAAACCCCGCACATGAGATGATTCCCGAAAGAATAACGGTTTTTACAGGACCTTTTTTGTCGGTAAGCGCTCCGCCAAGCCAAGCGCCGATTCCGGAAGCCAACGCAAGCGGTGTCATCCAATAGCCTGCTTTTGCGGTAGGGACACCTAAATACTGCTCGACATATGACGGGATAAAAATGACTGCCGCCAAGAGCCCCCCGGATAACAAACCGATGATAAGCGTGCGCTGAAACATATGGTTTCGCAGCAGAGAATACGCCAAAATGGGATCGCCTCCTCGCATTTCAACTCTCTTTTCATACGAGATAAGCGCTGCAAAACAAAGTATGCCAAAAATAATACATCCATAAACCTCCGGATTCCCCAAGCTGTGTAAGAGATTTGCCCCGTCAAGGTTCGTCATGCCGTACATCACGGCTAAAATCGACAGGGATAGAAGGAAGATACCGGCCGTGTCGAGGCGCTTAGCTTCAGGTGCTTTTGTTTCCGCGATAAAGTATGCGCCGAAAACAACCAATAGCACGGCAATCGGCAAATTAATCAAAAATAGCCAATGCCAAGACCCGGTCCAATCAAGCAGAAAGCTTCCGATATTTGGCCCGAGCACAGCGGCCATCCCGTTCATTGCGCCAAGCAGCCCAAGGGCCTTCCCCTGTTTTTCCTTTGGGAGAGTCGCGAGAATGTGAGAGCTGCCGATGATGAAAATCCCGCCGCCTCCAAGCGCCTGAATCAGCCGCGATATCAGAAAGAGCGGGAAGCTTTGGCTCAAAGCAACAAGCAAAGAACCAAGTCCGAACAGGCAAACCTCAATGAGAAAGAGTTTTTTTCTGCCGTAGCGGTCGGAAAGCTTTCCGACGATTGGCACACTGACGCTAAGACCAAGCGTATAAAGGGTAATGCCCCATGATCCCCAGGAAGGAGAAACGGAAAACGACTCGTTTATCGTTGTTAAGGCAGCTGAAATAATTCCGTTATCTAGCGCAGCCATAAATACACCAATTGTAAACAGGCTGATCGCCCACTTTTGGCCTTTCTGCTCTGTTAATGCTTCAGACATATTCATCAACCCCTTTTTTGATTCACTCAAAATATATTATTCATTTTAAATGAACTAAATGTCAAATAAAAAAAGCCTGCTCCCGCAGTTTGCGGATGACAGACTTACAGATTTATTCTTTTTTCGCTTTCTCTAATGCTCTTGAAAGGATAGACAGCCCTTCGGAAACAGCCTGCTTTTCTTCAGGGGACAGCAGCTCTAATGAACGCTTCAATTTCAGGTGGCCTTTTTCATACAAACCCCGAAAAATCTTTTTCGCATTCTCTGTCAACTGAACAACTACAGAGCGGCGGTCCTCTTCAGAATGTGAGCGTTTGACAAATCCTGATTTTTCAAGCCGGTCAAGCAGCCCAGTTGTATTGGACAGGGAAGCCCCCATTTTTTCAGCAATGTCGCTCACTTTCAATGTTCCATGGTTGTTTAATAGCATCAGCACCTTCATTTGCGGCATGCTCATATCCAGCTTCATCCACTCGGACACATCACCGAGCCCGGCGGAAGTTAAGACTTTCATATAGAGCACCCATATTTCCCGTTCCTCCGATGAAAGAATGTTTTCGTTTAATACTGTTGTATCGTGTAAATTATATTCCATTTCATCACTTCCTCATCATTCACTCCTCTTACCATATTACTCGATTTTCATACCTGAAAGAAAGTGAGCAGAAACCGCATGCGGGACTTTGTCCGAAAAATAACGGTAGTGTATAATGAGTTGGAGATTATTGGGGGAGAGGATCGAACTAGAATATGATTGGAGAGACCATTGCTGAATAAAAAGAATGCTATATCAATATTAAAAATCGTTTTTCCTATTGCTGTTTTGCTATTTGTTATTTATCAATCGAAAAAAGAACTGACAAATCTGTCATTCAAACGTACGCTCATGGTCATCAACGGACTGGAACGAACGGACTTATTCATGCTTGTGTTGATCGGCTTGCTGGCTGTTGCGGCTATGTCGCTGTATGATTACGTCCTGAAATACTCACTGCGCCTATCGATCACAAACGGAAAAGTATTCAGGGTTTCCTGGATCGCCAATTCATTTAATAATGTGCTGGGCTTCGGCGGTTTAGCCGGAGTCGGGTTAAGAATGATGTTCTATAAGGAGCATACGAAAGACCATAAGGCACTCGTGAAAGGAATCGCCTGGCTCACATCATCTATGCTGCTCGGATTATCTGTTTTCAGCATTTTCGTCGCTGCGAGAGTGCTGCCAGTGGATGAAGTGATTCATGAAAAGCCTTGGCTATGGGCGGTCGTTATCGGTTTTGCGCTGATATTGCCGCTGTCTTTGGCGGTGTCCAAAATAAAAGACCGCAAAGCTGGGGACGAAGAGAATGCGGATAAAGTGAAAAATCCGATTTTCGCATATATTGGAGCTTCAGTTGTTGAATGGCTCATGGCCGGGATCGTCATCTATTTTGCTTTGTTCGCTATGGGCATTCATGCAGATATCAGGTATGTGTTCGGGGTGTTCGTCATTGCGGCGATCGGAGGAATGATCAGCCTCGTGCCGGGCGGCTTCGGCTCGTTTGACCTTTTATTTTTGCTGGGGATGGAGCAGCTTGGCTATCATCAGGAGGCCATCGTTACTTCTATTGTGTTGTACAGGCTCGCCTATTCATTTATCCCATTTATCTTGGGACTGTTCTTTGCCGCAGGCGACCTGACGGAAAATACAATGAAGCGGCTTGAAACGAACCCGCGCATCGCACCGGCAATTGAGACGACAAACGTTCTGCTTGTTGTTCAGCGTGCGGTATTAGTGAGAATTTTGCAAGGCTCGCTTTCCCTTATTGTGTTCGTAGCAGGTCTGATTGTCCTGGCCTCAGTTTCCTTGCCGATTGACAGGCTGACGGTTATACCGCACATTCCGCGCCCGGCGCTTTTGCTGTTCAACGGCCTGTCCTTAAGCTCAGCGCTCATTCTGCTGATTTTGCCTATCGAGCTTTATAAACGGACAAAACGTTCCTATACGATGGCCATTACAGCGCTTGTCGGCGGCTTTGTGTTCAGCTTTTTAAAAGGGCTTAACATCAGCGCGATATTCGTACTGCCGATGATTATCGTATTGCTTGTGCTATTGAAAAAACAATTTGTCCGCGAACAGGCATCCTATACACTGGGACAATTGATATTCGCTGTGGCGCTGTTTACTGTGGCGCTCTTTAACTACAATCTGATCGCGGGCTTTATTTGGGACCGGATGAAGAAGGTGCTGCGTCACGAATATTTCGTCCACAGCACCTCGCATATTACACATGCAACCATCATGGCGATCATCATTGTGCCACTGTTCTTCTTGATATTTACAGTGGTCTATCATAAGAGAACGAAACCGATCGGAGAGAAAGCTGACCCTGAGCGTCTTGCTGCGTTTCTCAATGAAAAAGGCGGCAACGCGCTGAGCCATCTTGGTTTTCTTGGAGATAAGCGGTTTTATTTTTCCAGTGATGGGAATGCACTGCTTCTATTCGGGAAAATCGCCAGAAGGCTGGTCGTGCTCGGCGATCCGTCTGGCCAAAGAGAATCATTCCCGCTCGTGCTGGAAGAATTTCTGAACGAAGCGCATCAGAAGGGATTCAGTGTTTTGTTCTATCAAATTGAACGAGAGGACATGGCGCTGTATCACGATTTTGGCTACAACTTCTTTAAACTTGGCGAGGAAGCATATGTAGATTTAAATACATTTACCTTGACTGGGAAGAAAAAAGCCGGCCTTCGGGCAATCAATAACCGCTTTGAGCGGGAGGAGTATACTTTCCATGTGGATCATCCCCCATTTTCTGATGCGTTTTTGGAGGAGCTGAAGCAAATCTCAGACGAATGGCTCGGCTCGAAAAAGGAGAAGGGATTCTCGCTCGGATTTTTTGATCCTTCCTATTTACAGAAAGCGCCGATCGCCTATATGAAAAATGCAGAAGGAGAGATCGTTGCATTCGCAAATGTCATGCCGATGTACCAGGAGGGAGAGATATCGGTTGACCTAATGCGCTATCGCGGCGACGCTCCAAATGGCATTATGGACGCATTGTTCATCCGCATGTTTTTATGGGCAAAGGAAGAGGGCTGCACGTCTTTTAATATGGGAATGGCACCCTTGGCCAATGTTGGCACTGCCTTTACATCCTTCTGGTCCGAAAGGTTTGCCGCTGTCATTTTTAATAATGTCAGATACATGTACAGCTTCAGCGGCCTAAGAGCCTTTAAAGAAAAATACAAACCGGAGTGGCGAGGGAAATACTTGGCGTATCGGAAAAACAGATCTCTTTCTGTCACCATGTTCCTCGTTACACGTCTGATTGGCAAAAGCAAAAAAGACTCCGTCTAATAAGACGGAGTCTTTTTTTTATTTCGTTTTTAAGAAGTAGGTTTCAATATCATCAAGCAGGTAGTTTGCGGCTTTAATTCCGCCTGCGGTTGTCCACACGACGTCATCGACTTCATGTGCATTACCTGATTTCACAGCCTTTAGGTTTTTCCATAGTGAACTGCTTGTCCACTGATTGGCCCATTTTTCATTTTCCTTTGCATTATCGGCTTTATAAGTGAAATAAAACAGCACATCAGCATCCATATCAGGAATAGATTCTTTACTGTCGGTTGAGAACGTAAATTGGTCCTTTTGTTTCTTGAACAGTTCTACTTGTTTTTCAGGGCGTTTGAAGCCAAGCTGGTCTAAAATAATCCCAGGGAATGAATCGGTATAATAGATTCTTGACTCACCGGATAAAAAGCGTACGACAGAAACGGTTTTGTTTGTCTGGTCGCCCAGCTTGTTTTTTAAATCAGAAACGCGTTTATCAAAATCGGCAATGACTTCCTTGCCTTTGTCCGCCTTATTCACCGCGTTGGCGTATAGAGTCAGGTTATCCTTCCAGTTCCCGGCCAAAGATTCAGCGAAAACAGTCGGCGCAATCGCATTTAACTGATCATAAATTTTTTCCTGGCGCACTTTGTTTCCAATGATCAAATCAGGCTTTAATTCTGCGATGGCTTCCACATTCGGTTCCGTTTCAAGACCGACGTTTTTAACACCTTTCATGTCATCTTTCAGATAGTCATACCACGGGTCGCCCTTCCATGACTTTACGGCTCCGACCGGCTTAATGCCAAGCGCTAAGAGCGCCTCTGTTCCTTCATTAGTTAAAACAACAATCCGTTTTGGATTGGCGGGAATGTTGTCTGATGTCCCCATTGCATGTTTGACCGTTCTTGTTTTGCTGCTTGACCCCTCGCTGTTGCTTGAACTTTCTGAACTATTACAGGCAGAAAGTACCATAACGGCCATTAAAAATACGAATAGCATGCTGATATGCTTTTTCATCTTTTTCCTCCCAATATTGAAATTCATTATCATTTAGATCATAATAAGCAGTGTTAAGAGTGTCAATCCCTAATTGAGGATTATTCTCAAAAACAAACATTACATAGTAAATAACTAGGAGAATTAGATCATGATCTGCAAAAAGGCATCTTCAAAATGGATTGTGTTAGTATGTCTGATTTTCATTTTACTGGCGGCTGTCTGCGCAAGCGTCGTGTATGGCTATACAGGTACGTCATGGAGACAGGTCTATCAGGCGTTTACTTCCTTCAATGGAACAAATGAGCATGTCATCATCAAGGATGTCAGGCTTCCGCGCGCTTTGGTTGCGACAGTCGTCGGCGCCTCGCTGGCAGCCGCGGGCGCTCTCATGCAGGCGCTCACAAAAAATCCGCTTGCGTCACCGGGGATTTTCGGAATTAACGCCGGTGCAGGTTTTTTTATTGTTGCCGGATCGTTTTTTCTGCATATTCAGTCACCTCAGGCATTAGTATGGAGCTCGTTTCTAGGGGCAGCATTTACCGCCGCGATCGTCTATGCAGCAGGCTCGCTTGGGAGGGAAGGGCTGACGCCAATCAAACTGACGCTGGCGGGAGCTGCCATGGCAGCCATGTTTTCTTCTCTGACACAGGGCTTGCTGTCTGTCAACGAACTCGAGCTTGCCCAGGTGCTTTTTTGGCTGACTGGCTCTGTGCAGGGCCGGAGTCTGGATCTGTTGATGACGATGTTTCCATATGCAGCGGCAGCGCTGGTAATCTGCTTCTTTCTCGGCCAAAAAATTAATCTCCTCGTTATGGGAGAAGATGTGGCAAAAGGACTCGGCCAAAAAACAGGCCTGCTGAAATTTGTGATGGCGCTTTGTGTTGTCATGCTTGCAGGGTCCGCTGTCGCCATTGCCGGGCCGATTTCTTTTATTGGCATCATTATTCCGCATTTTGCCCGCTTTGTCGTTGGTAATGATTATCGCTGGGTTCTGCCATTTTCCGCTGTTTTGGGTGCCATTTTGCTTGTTTGCGCGGATATCGGTGCGCGATATATCATTATGCCTCAGGAAGTTCCTGTCGGGGTCATGACCGCCATCATCGGAATGCCTGTGTTTGTGTACATCGCAAGAAGGGGGGCGAAGCTATGAAACTTCGTTTTGGCGTTACTGCGGCTGAAAAGAAAGCGTGGATCGTCTTTTTGGTTTTACTGGGGTTAACAGCTGCTGTACTCATCATAAGCGCAGGTCTCGGACAAAGGTTTATTCCTCCCTGGGATGTAGCAAAAACATTCTTTGGTGCAGGTTCCAAGCTGGATGAACTGATGATCATGTCGTTCCGCATGCCAAGAATTTTGACCGCTTTATGCGCCGGCGTCTGTCTGGCAGCGGCAGGCGCGATATTGCAGGGGCTCGTCAGAAACCCTCTCGCATCTCCGGATATTATCGGAATAACAGGAGGAGCGGCGGTAGCGGTCGTGCTTTTAATGATGTTCTTCTCAGACCGCAGCAGTTCACTTACGATCAGTCTGTCATGGCTTCCAGCAGCCGCATTTATCGGCGCATCGGCTGTCGGGCTCATCGTCTATTTACTGGCATACAAAAATGGCGCCTCCACATTTCGGCTGGTGCTTATCGGAATCGGATTTTCAATGTCGGCGCAGGCGATGACTACCCTGCTGATGATCAAAGGCCCGATTTACCGGGCATCACAAGCCAATGTATATATCACTGGGTCAGTTTATGGGTCAAACTGGCAGCATGTAAAAATAGCTATTATCTTATCTGTCATTCTCTTATTCATTTGTTTTGTCGCGCTAAAAAATATGAATATACAGGTGCTGGGTGAAGATATTGCGGCGGGTGCAGGAAGCGTTGTGCAGCGAAATCGTTTTTTCTTGCTCCTTTTGAGTACGGCTCTTACTGGTTGTGCAGTTTCAGTTGCCGGCACAATCGGTTTTGTCGGGCTGATGGCGCCCCATATTGCAAGACGGCTTGTCGGTTCATCTTATGGCGCCCTACTCCCAGCGTCGGCACTTATTGGAGCTCTGCTCGTTTTAACAGCTGATATCGTCGGCAGAACCTTATTTGCTCCGGTGGAAGTGCCGGCCGGCGTCTTTACAGCGGCTATCGGCGCCCCTTATTTTATTTATTTGCTCTATAAAACAAGAAATTCTTAATCGTTACACCCATTTTCTTAAAAAAGAAAATGGGTTTTTTTGATAATGACTGAAGATTCGTAATTATTTTTGCTATACTGACAAAGACATTGATAAAGAAAGGGCGGCAGATGAATGAAAGAAGCAGAGGTATTAAAATATGAAGCATTTACAAGCAGTCCCGGCAAAGGAAACCCCGCAGGCGTCGTTTTGCAGGGAGACGATTATACGGAAGACGAGATGCAGATCATAGCTGAGCGTGCCGGGTATTCAGAAACCTCCTTTATCCGAAAAAGCGAGTCGGCCGATCTTGAACTCCGTTACTTTACCCCTGGACACGAAATGAATTTGTGCGGTCATGCGACAGTTGCTTCTCTTTACGCATTATGTGAGAAAGGAATGCTGGAGAGCGGTAAAACGTACAGCATCCAAACGAAAGCGGGTATCCTGCCTGTGAAGATTTCTGAAAAAGATGGCCGTATTCATATCACGCTTGAACAGGCCTCTCCGCAATTCAAACCATTTACAGGCGATCGGAAAAAACTTGCGGACGCACTGGGTATCACCGAAGAGGATTTTCATGAAGACCTTCCGATTGTGTTTGGCAGCACTGGCATATGGACAGCCATCGTTCCGCTTAAATCATTGGAGGCTTCCAAAAAAATGGTGCCAGATAACAAACAATTTCCGGAAGTGTTAATTGATCTGCCAAAAGCTTCAGTCCATCCGTTTACCTTTGAAACCGTTCATCCCGACAGCGACCTGCACGGACGCCACTTTTCATCCCCGTATTCGGGAACGATTGAAGACCCCGTGACCGGCACAGCATCCGGCGTGATGGGGGCTTATATGAAACAATACGGCAATGCCAAGCAGCATAAATTTATCATTGAACAAGGGCAGGAAATTGGTAAAGACGGAAAAGTGGAGATCGAAGTGAACGAAGCCGGCGGCCATGTGAAAGTGAACATGACAGGAACAGCCGTTTACTCAGAAACCCGTATTCTTAAAATCTAATACGGATGATGGTTTACAAAAAGATGCACTTTCCGTTATCATTATGAAATGATAATCATTTTCAATTGCATAGGAAGGTGAGACGGTATGCCTCAAACCGAACAAATACATCAGCATTCAGTACTGCGGGACATCATACGCAGCAGAAGATCGATTCGAAAGTTTAAACAAGAGCCAGTACCTTCAGCAGTCATTCTTGACATGCTTGAAACGGCAAAATATGCGCCAAATCACAGAGTGACAGAGCCATGGAGATTTATTTACGTTTCCAGTGAGACAGGTAAAGCGAACCTCATCAATACATTTGCAGCGTTCTCTAAGAAATCCAAGCCGGATATGACAGAGGAAAAGCTTCAAAATTTCAAAAACACACTTGGGCGTGTTCCGGGATTTCTCCTCGTCGTGTTTCAGGAAGATGAAAACGAAAGAGCGCGGGACGACGATTTTGCGGCAACAAGCTCGTTGATTCAAAATCTTCAGCTTCTTGCTTGGGAAAAAGGAATCGGCATGGTTTGGAAAAGCGGAAAAATCCTTTATGACAAAGAAGTCCATCAGGCCTTTGGTTTGCAGGATAATGAGCGTTTCGCCGCCATCATACAAACAGGTTATCCTGACGAGGCGCCGGAAGTGAAAAAACGCACACCGATCCGCGACCGGTTCACTGAAATGTAAAAAACCCCTTGTCTCAAACGGAGACAAGGGGTTTTTCATTAACGAGATTTCTTTTTCGCTCTGTTGTCGGCTGCTTTCGCACGCTCTTGCGCTTCGCGGTCATCTGCATCAGCAAGCTCGGTTGAATATTCTTCGTAAACGCCGTCAGTTTCCCTTTTTAATGCATCGGGAACTTGTGGAAGCTTTTGTTTGTTTTTATCACGGTTTTTGTGGATATGATTTCTGCCCATATCAAATTCCCCCTAAAAAGTGATATCAAACAAAGATAGTATTTGGTTTTAAGGGGCTATGTATTCCTACTTTCGCTTAGCAGCTTTTTCCGCTTTTTTAAATTCGCCTGAATAAAGAACTTCCTGCATTTTTTTCAGGTTGGCGCCTTGCTGGTGCTTCTCCCTCTTTTTTTCCATAAAAAGGACCTCCTTCAACCATGTTATTCTTAAGGTTGACGCTTCCTGCTGTTTTTATACAGTCTTTCGGTCCGCTATCAGCTGTGAGAGTGCAAATTCAAGATCCGAATATGTAAAACGAAATCCAGAGGTTATCGCTTTTTTAGGAAGAGCGCGCTGTCCTTTCACAATCAAAAGACTCATTTCACCCAATGCTTTTGATAAAAAGAATTCCGGGACGGGGAGCCAGTGCGGGCGGTGCTTCACCCGTGCAATCGCTTTTCCGAATTGCTCCATGTCCGCAGGATTGGGCGCGGTGACATTCATTGGGCCTGAGATGCCGGCATTTTCCACCGCATATCGGATCATCTGGGCCGCATCCTCGACATGAATCCATGACAGCCACTGCCTTCCCGTTCCAATCGTTCCGCCGGCCAGAAACTTATAGGGGAGCACCATAAGCGGTAGAGCGCCTTTTTCTCCAAGCATCACGCCAAATCTTGCATAAACCGTCCGGATACCCATCGCTTCAATATGCTGTCCTTCCTTTTCCCACAGGTGTGCAGTATGGCTGAGAAAATCCTCATCTGACGTTGCAGAATCCTCTGTGAAAGTTTTCTCAAGGCTTGTGCCGTAAATGCCCACGGCACTGGCTTGGATCAATGTCTTCGGCTTCTCCTTCTGTTTCTGAATAAGCCGCTGCACTTCACGCGTCGCATTGATACGGC
The DNA here is from genome assembly GCF_037027505.1 of Bacillus sp. 204(2023). Taxonomy (NCBI): domain Bacteria; kingdom Bacillati; phylum Bacillota; class Bacilli; order Caryophanales; family Bacillaceae; genus Bacillus; species Bacillus sp. 204(2023). The sequence continues at coordinate 274,987 of NZ_JAXCHE010000006.1, forward strand.
TGGAGAGAATGTGCTGCTTTGTTTTATTTGTCCAGCGGCCAAAAATCGATTTTCCCGCAAGGTTTATCCAGACATCAATATGAGGAAGTTCCTGCTCCGGGGCGGCTCCTTCCGTCAGCCATTGGACATATGTCATATTTTTTTGTTCAGTTTCCCTTGCGTTTCTTGATAAAATATAAACATGGTGTCCCTGGCGGGTAAGAACGCCTGTCAGATGCTGGCCGAGAAAACCGGTTCCGCCCGTCATTGCGATATTCATGAACATCTCTCCTCATCGTTCTAATAAATATACTTTACCTCATTGTAATAAAAGAAAACGCGTTTCAGGCCTGAGAAGGGAGATTAAGATGCCGTTTATTACAAAAATATCAACACAAAAAAAGAATACGGAACGCTTCAATATTTTTCTGGATGATAAATACGCCTTCAGCGTGGACGCGGATGTGCTCGTGAAATTTGAGCTCAAGAAGGGAAAAGAACTCGATGATCTTGACATCATTGAGATTCAATACGGCGATGAAGTGAAGAAAGGCTTCAACCGTGCGCTTGACTTTTTATCCTTTCGAATGCGGTCGACGAAAGAGGTCGAGGACCACTTAAAGAAAAAAGAAACCTCGCCCCCCGTCATTGCGGAAGTCATCCATAGGCTTAACGATTACAAGTACTTAAACGACCAGGAATTTGCCGCAGCCTATGTCAGCACTCACAAAAAAACAAACGGAAAAGGCCCTGATGTTTTGTTCAGAGAGCTAAGAGCGAAGGGAATTGATGACGATACAATTAAGGAGGCGCTAAGTTCCTTTTCCTTTGAAGATCAGACAAGAGAAGCGGTCAAGCATGTTGAAAAGCTTCTCAAAAAAGATAAAAAGCTTTCGACGAAAGAACTCAAACAGCGCGCCCAGCTGCAGCTTCAGCGCAAGGGCTTCTCATTTGATGTTATCAGCGCGGCGATGGATCAGATTGAATATGAAAATGATGAAGACACAGAGAAAGAAGCGCTGCGCCTTCACGCGGAAAAAGCGTTTAGAAAATACCGCTACGACGGCTCATATGAAAGCGCCATGAAGGTCAAACAATTTTTATTCCGCAAAGGATTCTCACTCGATTTAATCGAGCAATTACTGCAGGAAGAGGAGTACTGAAATGGAGAAACGATACAGCCAAATGACACCGCACGAACTCAATACCGAAATCGCATTACTTTCTGAAAAAGCAAGAAAAGCCGAACAGCATGGAATCATAAACGAACTGGCAGTGCTCGAACGGAAAATTACGATGGCAAAAGCATATTTACTGAACCCGGAAGATTACTCACCGGGAGAAACATATCGTGTGGAAGACACTGAGGACGAGTTTACCATCAGTTATTTAAATGGCGTTTTCGCATGGGGATACAGAACCTCTTCCCCTCAGCAAGAGGAAGCGCTGCCAATCTCAGTATTGCAAGAAAAAGAATAAAGCGTAACAGGAGGCTGATGATCAGCCTCTTTTTGTTTGCAGCACATTTACACGAATTCTTAAAGAAAAAATCATTGAATTGACTTGAAAAATCTTTTAAGATGAAACTCGTTGTTTTTTAAAATCAAAGGAGGCGATGACGTTGAGTATCAAAAACCCATCTGTAAAATTTATTATATTTGTTCTTATGATTTGTACATTTTCAATCGGCTATACAGAATACGCGGTGATGGGTATTTTGACGTCGATTGCCAATGACTTTCATATACAGGTTTCATCCGCAGGGCTTCTTGTTACGGCTTATGCGGCAAGCGTTTGTTTGACAGGACCGCTCGTCACCATCATTTCCGTCAAGCTTCCGAGAAAGCCTGTGCTTCTTGGGCTGATGGCGGTTTTTATCCTTTCAAACCTGATGAGCGCACTGGCGTCGAATTTTGCGGTATTGGCCATTTCTAGAATTTTATCTGCGTCCATTCACGGCGCTTTCTTCGCGATTGCCATGGTATTCGCAAGTGAAATGGTTCCGCCGGAAAAGCGTGCTGCAGCTGCTGCTTCAATGAACGGCGGACTGACAGTGGCTCTAATGCTTGGTGTTCCATTCGGCTCTTATCTCGGAGATGTCTTGAATTGGAGAGCGGTGTTTTCCATCATTACGGCACTTGGTGTCATCGGATTTTTAGGCCTTATGGCTGCCGTGCCGAACAGAAAACCAAAAGTGATCCCAATGCTTATGAATGAGTGGGGGGTTTTTAAACACAAACAAGTGCTGTTTTCCTTCGCGATTACCATTTTAGGCTATTCCGGTGTCTTTATCGCCTACACCTTTATCGAACCCATTTTAAGGCATTCAGCCGGATTCAGCACGGTTGGCATTACAGGTGCTCTCTTTGCGTATGGATTGGGAGGCGTTGCCGGGAATTTCTTTGCGGGAAAAGTACCGCTGCCTTTGCTGACTCGGACGATGATCGGCGTAATGATCGGTTTAATCGGTGTTCTGGCTGTATTTCCTTACATCGCCATTTACCCGGCTGCAGCCATTGTGGCAACGTTCCTATTCGGGGCATGCGCATTCGGCACGCCGCCTCTTCTGCAAACAAAGGTCATTTCCTCATCTGAGGGCGGCACAACCATTGCCGCAGCTGTCAGCGTATCAGCATTTAACCTTGCCAATGCCCTTGGTGCATGGATCGGGGGAATGATTTTAAACGGAACAGGCTCTTATTCCTGGCTGTTTGCAGGAGGTGCGCTTATGACTGCATGCGGACTTGTGCTTTCTACCTTCGCACACTTATCAGAAAAGAAGAGCGTCTACGAATATCAAGTCAATAAAGGGTAAAAACAGCTGCAGTGTATGCAGCTGTTCTTCTTTACCGTTTGCCTGAGGCTCTCATTCTTTCTTGAGGATGCTGATTGATAGATCCGTCAGCACGCTTTGAAGCATAGTCGTCCTTTGCTCTCGGTTCACCCTGAAATTTGTTTTCGTTTTCGTAAGGAAATCCTTTTTCTTTATTTCGGACCATGTCATATCCCCCTAGATTCGAGATCAAAAAGTTGCGTCTTTCCAGATGAAGACGTAAGGTTAGTATATGGAGAACACCACGTAATAAAGCGTTATTTTTTTCCTGAAGAAAGGAGACTGCACACATGAATATGTACATTGAGAAACTGACTAATCTGCTTCTGGAAAAGAACGAGATGATCAGCTATATACAGGCAAAAACGTGGGTGGAATTGTTATGGAGCGATTTCGAAGCAACCTATGCAAAAGCCGGACACGCCTATCAAGGTGAAAAAATGACTGAAAAAATCGTCACACAATGGATTGAAAACTATGGCGGCCAGCTCCACCTTTTTCAAAGCTCCCGTAACGACGTGAATGATTACTTAAATCAAAGCAGAGGCCTTTTGCATTAAAAACCTGCCGTTAACGACCGGCAGGTTTTTTCATTTTCTTAAAATTACCTTAACAGGAAGAAATCATAAACAAAACATGTTTCACCAGTCTGTCAATCAGGGAATACCACTTATATCTTGTCAAAATGCGAGGAGGAGCTTTATATGAAAAAGAAACAAGTAATGCTCGCTTTAACAGCTGCCGCAGGACTGGGTTTGACAGCACTTCATTCCGCTCCCGCAGCAAAAGCTGCGCCCCTTCACGACATATCTGTCAGCATGCCATCATCCGATTCTTACATCATAAAAACAGGAAAGCTGAATGTCCGGACTGAGCCAAATCATAAAGGTGACATTCTCGGCACTGTATCATCAGAACAAAAAGTAAAAGTCTATGGATTTGTAAATGCCGATTGGGCTCAAATTTATTTCAAAGGAAAAAAAGCGTATATTTCAACCCACTTTTTAATGAAAACCGCAAGCCAAGCGAAAACAACGAAACAGACAGCCTTCTATGCACCGACGCCCGAAAATGGAAAAGCTAAGCAGCTCTCATCTGGAACAGAGGTGACAATACTCGGGTGGGGATTCAGTGAAAACGGCGGATTTGACTTCACTTGGGCGTTCGTGGATTATGGCGGAGTTAAAGGCTATATTCACACAAAGGATTTACAAATGCGATAAAAAGGCAGGCCGAGGCTTGTCTTTTTGCCTATGCATGAAACATTTCTTCTTTCTGCACGTAACAATGAGAAAGGAGATGATGATATGACGGGTTTAGTCGGCGGAGGGCTTATGATCATTGCGGGCATACTGATCAAACTGTTTCCTCCCAAATCGATCAACAGTGTGTACGGATACAGAACGAGACGCTCAATGTCAGATCAAAGATTATGGAATGAAGCGAACCGTTACAGTGCATCATTAATGATCCTGTCAGGCTTGGTGATTGCGGGAATGGGTTTGCTGCTGGGATCAAACTTGTTTTTTCTTCAGCTTATCATGCTGATTGCCGCCTGTGCCGTAACATTTATGCTGACGGAGAAAAGGCTGAAAATCATGACGCACAGTCAAGGAGGAGATAGAAGTGGACGGAGTTAAATGCCAGTTTGTCAATACGAACGGAATCACGCTCCACGTTGCATCCGCAGGACCGGAAGACGGCCCGTTAATTGTCCTGCTCCATGGATTTCCTGAGTTTTGGTACGGCTGGAAAAATCAAATCAAACCGCTTGTTGATGCGGGTTACCGGGTCATTGCTCCTGATCAGCGGGGCTACAATCTCAGTGACAAACCGGAAGGAATTGATTCGTATCGGATTGATACATTAAGAGATGATATCATCGGGCTCATTACGCAATTCACTGATGAAAAAGCAATTGTCATCGGGCATGACTGGGGAGGGGCTGTTGCATGGCATTTGGCTTCCACACGCCCGGAGTATCTTGAAAAACTGATCGCGATTAATATCCCGCACCCGCACGTCATGAAAACCGTAACGCCGCTTTATCCGCCGCAATGGCTGAAAAGCTCGTATATCGCATACTTCCAGCTCCCCGATATACCGGAGGCATCACTAAGGGAAAATGATTATGAAACATTAGATAAAGCGATTGGATTATCCGACCGTCCCGCGCTTTTTACATCCGAGGATGTCAGCAGGTACAAAGAAGCGTGGAAACAGCCGGGCGCGCTGACAGCTATGCTGAACTGGTACAGAGCCATCAGAAAAGGAAGCTTGGCAGAGAAACCCTCTTACGAAACAGTACCTTACCGAATGATCTGGGGAATGGAAGACCGCTTTTTGAGCAGAAAACTTGCGAAAGAGACGGAAAGGCATTGCCCGAATGGACATCTCATCTTTGTTGATGAAGCTTCCCATTGGATTAACCACGAAAAGCCAGCCATCGTCAATCAGCTGATTTTGGAATATCTTAAGAACCAATAAGCCAAAATTTCTCTCCATCCGTCTGTCATAATGGCAGACTTTTTTTGTGCGTTTTTTTCATAGTCTGTTTTAAACATGACAAAATAACATTAAAAATCATGAATGTCACCATAAAATTGTAACAAAAAACAGGTTTAAACGACTTTAAAAAAAGGAATAGCCTTACTGAAGATTTGTGTAAAACTCCCCTAAGGCAATACTTAAAAAGAATAATAAAAAGAAGGTGCCTTAATGAAGCAAGGATTAATCTCGATTATTATCCCGTCTTACAATGAAGGGTATAATGTCAAACTCATTCATGAATCTTTAAAAAAGGAATTTAAAAACATTCATTATGACTATGAAATATTCTTCATAAACGACGGAAGTGTTGATGACACGCTTCAGCAGATCAAAGACTTGGCAGCGACGTGCAGCCGGGTAAAATATATATCTTTTTCTCGAAACTTTGGAAAAGAAGCCGCAATTTTGGCGGGCTTTGAGCATGTTCAGGGCGAGGCGGTTATTGTAATGGATGCCGATCTGCAGCATCCGACATATTTGCTGAAGGAATTTATCAAAGGCTACGAAGAAGGGTATGACCAAGTCATTGCCCAAAGGAACAGAAAAGGGGACAGCTTTGTCCGCTCACTCTTATCATCTATGTATTACAAGTTCATTAATAAAGCGGTGGAGGTCGATTTGCGTGACGGTGTCGGTGACTTCAGATTGTTAAGCCGCCAAGCTGTGAATGCACTTTTGAAGCTGAGCGAAGGAAACCGCTTTTCAAAAGGCCTTTTTTGCTGGATTGGCTTTGATCAGAAAATTGTATTTTATGAAAATGTCGAACGAAAAAACGGCACCTCCAAATGGTCGTTCAGCAGTCTGTTTAACTACGGAATGGACGGCGTCGTTTCATTTAATCATAAGCCGCTGAGATTATGTTTTTATACAGGCATTTTCATCCTGCTGCTTTCCATCATTTATATCATTGCCACATTCGTTAAAATTCTGACTAACGGTATTTCTGTGCCTGGGTATTTCACCATTATCTCAGCAGTGTTATTTCTCGGCGGAGTACAGCTGTTAAGCCTCGGAATTATAGGCGAATATATCGGCCGAATCTATTATGAAACAAAAAAACGCCCGCATTATTTGATCAAAGAAGCGAATATCCCGAACAAAGACCTGCCTGAAACGAACGAATTAAAAAGCATGCGGCGTCTGACAAAAATGCACTGAAAATACCAAGCGCCATTGGCAGTGCTTTTTTTGCGTGTCTATTATCTTAAAAGCAAGACTGGAGAATTCATATGAAAAGAAAACATATCATGATCTATGCGGCCAGTTTGCTGGTGTCCGTTCTGGCACACGCTTTTTTTGTGAAAGAATGGGCGGAAGGCAGGTATATGACAGGTCCGGGTGACGGGCTTGCGCAAATGATCGTATTTAAAAAATTATTATTTGACCAATATACACACGGGAATTTTTTCTACAATTATTCATTCGGACTTGGCGGCGGCACATTCAGTCAGCTCGGCTATTATTTTTCTGCGTCTTTTCTTTTTCTTGCTGTATCCGCCGCTGTTTGGATGCTTCAAGCCGTCCAGCTGATCGGAGAAGCGGATACGCTTTTTTGGGCTGAGTCAGCTGTTTTTATCAGTATTTTCAAATTGAGCTTGATCATCTTTACGTCCGCTTCTGTTTTTCATTATCTTATTAAGCACAGGGCGGCATCGTTCACGGGAGCCGTGTTATACGGCGTCTCAATTATTTATTTCCGTCACGAAGCGTATTGGGAATTTTTCACCGATACAATGGTTTGGCTTCCGCTGCTTGTGCTTGGCGCAGAAAAAATTATTAGAGAGCGGCGTCCGGCGTGGTTTATCGTTGCGTGTTCGCTGACGTTAATCAACAATTTTTACTTTGCATACATAAACCTTATATTCATCGGAATCTATGTGCTGTTCAGATGGCTGATTAGTTTGGAACCACATGAAGAGAAAAGATGGATTCAAATCAGATTATTTCTCGTTTCAGGCTTCATTTCTTTTGGCATCAGTGCGGCGGCGTTTGTGCCGGTAGTATACGGTTTTTTAAACAACCTGCGCCCTCCATACAGCCAGAAAATAGAGTGGCTCAATTTCGATGATAATATCTTATTTTCGAGCCGGATCATCATTGTGCCGGCCGCTTTTCTGCTGTTTTTGTTTATGATTTCTTTTTACAAAAACCGTGTGTTTCGTCTCTTTGCCGGGTTGAGCCTGCTGTTTATTCTGTTTCATTTCAGTCCGTATGCGGCAAGCGTCTTTAACGGTTTTTCCGCCCCGCAAAACCGGTTTGAATATATTCTGGCCTTTACCATTGCGGGAGCAGCTGCGGCTGGTTTGTCACAGCTGTCTGAATTGAAACGGAAAGAACTGCTCCCGGCCGCAGCTGTCGTCCTGCTTCTTTACTTGTATCATATTCAAAGGTATAAGCTCGATATATGGAAGCCTGCGAATGAAAGTATTCTATTGCTCTTACTCATGACAATCGCAGCCTTGTTTGCTGCAGCTTTTGCGAAAAAACGGGCAAAAATGGCTGTGTACGGTATAATCATTCTTTCTTCGCTGTTTGTCGCCAACTCCTATCAAAAATACGCGCTCTCAGAAGGCGGCGATTTGGACAGTGTGACAAAAGAATATCTTACAAGTGAGGAATACAGAGGGCGGGAATCATCTGAGCTCATCAGACGTTTACAGAAGGAAAACGATGATCCGCTCATGAGAATCGACTGGATGAACGGGGTCCGCAATAATACGCCAATCATTTACGGGTTTAATGGCTTCAGCGCCTATTCCAGCATTTTAAACAAAGATCTGCTGGCCTTCTATTGGAATGATTTAAGCATCGATATGGGCAGGGAAAGCGTCAGCCGTTACGCGTCATTGGGAGACAGGGCGAATTTATACAGCCTGCTTTACGGCAAATATTATATGACCGAAAAAACAAACGAAGCCAGCGTTCCGTACGGCTTCAAAAAGCATTTAGAAACAGAGCATTATGCAGTTTATGAGAATCAGTACATGCTTCCATTCGTCAAAACAGCGGATGCCATATACAGCGAAAGTGAGCTGGACCGATTGCCCGCTCTTGCGAAAGAACAGGCGATGTTGAAAGGAATTATATTAAAAGAACCATCAGGGAAAACGGAGCAGACACCAAAACCGTCCAATTTGATCACCAAGTCGGACATCACCGCAAAACAAGCCCAGTATCAAAACGGGCTGCTAACCGTAACTGGAGAAAACGGAGGAGAGCTGATCATCACCCCGAAACAGCCATCATCCGCTCCGGGAGACTACTATGTCAGCTTTTATTTGAAAAGCAAAGCAAAAGACAAAGGATTTACGTTAAAGGTAAATGATTATGTCACAACAAGGAAATCGAACAAATCGATATATAAAACCGGAGTAAATAATATAACGGTAAGAGTGCCTAAATCAGGCCATATCTCAATCAATCTTCCGAAAGGAACCTATGAGCTGAGAAACATAGCGCTCTATGAAGAAAATTACAAAACGCTGAAAAACGCTGTAATGCAAAATAAAACAGAGAAAGCAGACAAACTGAATTGGAACAAAAATCGACTGACCTTTGCCTATCATTTGTCAAAAGACCAGTACATCATGCTTCCCATCCCATATGAAAAAGGCTGGGAGCTGAAGATCAACGGAAAAACACAGAAGATCGAAAAAGCGGATTATGCTTTTATAGGCTTCAAGGCGCAAAAGGGAGACAATCACATTGAGCTGACTTACTATCCGCCATACTTCAAAATATCGGCGATCATATCTATCGTCAGTCTGCTGCTTGCTGTTTTTTATATAAGACGTAAAAAGCCCGGCTCTATATAGAGCCGAGCTTTAATTTTTTCTGAAGTTTTTCTTCGCTGAATATCCATCCTGTATAGGACGAACGAATCGTGAGATCATGGCCGATGTGAACAATTGCGACAAACGGATAATGGCCTTTGCTCCGATAACGCAGGTCGATAAATCTCACCTCATAATGATCTTTAAACGTATCCACTTCCCACCGGTAAACCGGAGAAAAGGACAGAAACGCCGCGATGTTATCATCCTGCTTTGCCGCATGCATTACATCGGTTTCAGGAACAGGCACCCGATTAAATGTATCCAGAATCACGACATGTCCTTCCATGCTTCTTCCTACATAGAAAGCATGTGCTGTCGTCACTGCGATTCGCCATTGCCTGAATTTCATCGTTGGAGAAATAATAATGCTTTCGATCTCATCATGAATCATCTCATGAAGCTTCCGTTTAATTCTCAGCTGCATGATCAGGCGCACCAAGTAGTAGCCTGCCAATATGATATATAAGCTGAGAAACGTGATGCCGGGACTCCCGCCTGCATACCAAATCGCGATAGCTGCCAGATGGCTGATAAAAATAAACGGATCAAACGTATTAATCAGCCCGAGCGCAACCCATTTTTTCGAAAACGGACGAATGGCTTGTGTTCCATAGGCGTTGAATATATCAACAAAGACATGCAGAACGACTGCCAGCAGTGTCCACAGCCACAGGTGCAGAAAATCGGCCTGAGGATAAAATAAATACAGAATCGCCGGGATGATGACAGACCAAAACAAAACGGCGGGAATTGAATGGGTAAATCCTCTGTGATTCCTTATATAAACAGCATTGTTTTTAAGCTTTAACACAGTATCAATATCCGGAGCCTGAGAGCCCGCAAGCGTTGCGATCATAACAGCGTGAGCCATTGCCGGATCTGATCCGACAACAGGATCAAGCGTCGCAATACCGCCCAGTGCGATGCCCATAACGACATGTGTGCCCGTATCCATAGGTGACCTCCTTGCAGGGTGATCCTGCACATTCACTTTGTAAGAAATTCCCCATTTTCATATACCCAATTTTTAAACTGATTCAATCGTTCTCATATGTTTCCGCTTTTTCTTTATTACTATTTAATGTAACATATTATCGTACTGTGCCCTTAGTGTACAACAAAAAACAGTCTAAAGAAAAGCGGGGCGCGAAAGACTGGGGAGAAACACATATGAACGTACTTGAAGACAAATTAAAACAAAAAGACATACAGCAATTTCGCGATGATTTAATCTCATGGTTTGAACGAGAGCAGCGCGTTCTGCCGTGGAGAAAGGACCAAGATCCATATAAGGTGTGGGTATCTGAAGTGATGCTGCAGCAAACGAGAGTAGAGACAGTGATTCCTTACTTTCTCCGGTTTGTGGAACAATTCCCGACAGTGGAAGCGCTCGCTGATGCTGATGAAGAAAAGGTGCTGAAAGCATGGGAAGGGCTCGGCTATTATTCGCGAGTCAGAAACCTGCAAAGCGCGGTAAAAGAAGTGAAACAGGAATACGGCGGCATTGTTCCTCCAGACGAGAAAGATTTTGGCGGGTTAAAAGGCGTCGGCCCTTATACAAAGGGAGCGGTGCTCAGCATTGCCTACAATAAACCCATTCCCGCGGTTGACGGAAATGTGATGCGTGTCATGTCCAGAATTCTTTCTATTTGGGATGATATTGCCAAACCAAAAACAAGAACGATCTTTGAAGACGCCATACGAGCTTTTATTTCCAAAGAAAAACCATCTGAATTTAATCAGGGCTTGATGGAGCTTGGAGCCTTGATCTGTACGCCAAAATCACCCTCATGCCTGCTATGCCCGGTTCAGCAGCATTGCTCGGCATTTGAAGAAGGCACTGAACGGGAGCTTCCGGTAAAAAGCAAAAAGAAAAAGCCCGGGATCAAAACCATGGCCGCGATCGTACTGACTGATGAAGACGGACAAGTGTATATCCACAAACGGCCGTCTAAAGGTTTGCTCGCCAACCTGTGGGAATTCCCTAATCTTGAAACACAAAAAGGGATCAAAACTGAGCGTGAACAGCTCATTGCTTTCTTAGAAAACGAATATGGCATACAAGCTGATATCAGTGATCTGCAAGGTGTAGTCGAGCATGTTTTCACCCACCTGGTATGGAATATTTCAGTGTTTTTCGGTAAAGTAAAACAAGTGTCGGATACCAGCAAGCTGAAAAAAGTAACGAAAGAAGAGCTCGAACAATTTGCGTTCCCGGTGTCACATCAAAAAATCTGGAAGATGGCAGTAGAAGCAGCCGTCATCTCGGCTGCTCCGTAAACCATTCTTAATCGTAAGAGACGCGCGTGCCGTGGCTGTAGTCCGCTTCATTGCGCTTCATTCCGCCGCGCGCTTCAATTTCTTGCGTTAATTCCCGGTATTTTGATTGGCCTTCTTCGTTCAAATAAGGCATAATTTGCTGAAAGGCATGATGAAAATAAGCGAGTTCACTGTTCTTCCAATCTTTTTTGGAAACCATGTTCAATTCGCTCATATCACGTCCGACATACATAACCGAAGACCCCCTTTAAAGTTCTTGCCATTATTGTTTGTGGAAATAAAAGAACTATACGCTACAAGGAGATGAGGAAAAATGGAACAAAATAAATGTGCACTCGTAACAGGAAGCAGCCGCGGTGTCGGAAAAGCGGCCGCGATCAGACTTGCTGAGAACGGCTATAACATCGTCATTAACTATGCACGCAGCAAAAAAGCAGCATTAGAAACAGCGGAAGAAATCGAAAAGCTTGGCGTTAAAGTGCTTGTCGTAAAAGCAAACGTAGGACAGCCTGCAAAAATCAAAGAAATGTTTCAGCAAATTGATGAAACGTTCGGCAGACTTGATGTTTTTGTCAATAATGCCGCTTCAGGAGTACTAAGACCTGTCATGGAATTAGAAGAAACACACTGGGACTGGACGATGAACATTAATGCGAAAGCATTGCTTTTCTGCGCTCAGGAAGCTGCCAAGCTAATGGAGAAGAACGGGGGCGGGCATATTGTCAGCATTAGTTCATTAGGCTCTATCCGCTATCTTGAAAACTACACCACGGTCGGTGTATCAAAAGCAGCGTTAGAGGCTTTAACCCGTTATCTTGCCGTTGAGCTTTCACCAAAACAAATTATCGTCAATGCTGTTTCAGGCGGAGCGATCGACACAGATGCGCTGAAGCACTTCCCGAATAGAGAAGATCTGCTTGAGGATGCGCGCCAAAATACGCCGGCGGGACGCATGGTCGAAATTAAAGACATGGTTGATACTGTGGAGTTTCTAGTGTCTTCCAAGGCTGACATGATCCGCGGACAGACAATTATCGTTGACGGCGGACGCTCACTGCTCGTTTAAAAATTTTTAAAAAAGAGGAATAGCTATACGATCACCTGCACATTCTAATGACCGTGGAGGTGATAACAATGGCTAACTCAAATAACTTCAGCAAAACAAACGCTCAACAAGTTAGAAAACAAAACCAACAATCAGCTGCTGGTCAAGGTCAATTCGGCACTGAATTTGCTAGCGAAACAAACGCTCAGCAAGTCAGAAAACAAAATCAGCAATCAGCTGGCCAACAAGGTCAATTCGGCACTGAATTCGCTAGTGAAACTGACGTACAGCAGGTAAGACAGCAAAACCAATCTGCTGAACAAAACAAACAACAAAACAGCTAATCACTGAAACAGAAAAAAGCACTTCATCTTCGGGTGGAAGTGCTTTTTTCTGTTTGAAAAACGACAAAACTTGTGGAAGGTCTACAGAATGAGTCAAAGGGTTTGCTTTATGGAGATCGAAATGATTAAAGGAGGAAATGTTTATACTTTCATCAGGCTGAAGGAGGAACCGATGACGGAATTTGAAAAGCTGGTAAGTGAACAGATGAAAACGATGGATAAGCTTCTCGATCTCCAATCAGAGCTCGACCGCTGCAAACAAATTGAGGCGGAACTCCGGCATTTGGAAAGGGATGCAAGGCTGCGTGGGATTCAGGCTGAAATTGCGGTAAAACGGAAACACCTTGCCGATATACAGGATATGTTTCAAAAGCAGACAGAGCAGGTCATTCGTTCATATCGCAGCTCAGAAAAGCCGTCTTCCTTTGTGTAGTGCAGGAATGTGCCATTCCCCGGCCGGAATGGCTCTTTTATTTTCATTTTTCAATTTGTAACGTTATAATAGGTAAAAGACGTTGTCGGTAAGCAAATTTGGACATACTAACTGTAGGGCTTTATAGAAAGTAGGGGAGAAATATGGGCTATCCCAAGGAAGGAGAAACCATTCAAATTCACAGCTATAAGCACAACGGGCTGATTCATAGAATTTGGAATGAGACAACAATCTTAAAAAGTACAGAAATGTGTGTCATCGGAGCCAATGACCGGACGATGGTAACCGAATCAGACGGCCGGACATGGATAACCAGAGAGCCCGCAATCTGTTATTTTCACGCAAGACAATGGTTTAATGTCATCGGGATGCTGAGGGAAGATGGGGTTCATTATTATTGCAACATCAGTTCTCCGTTTGCCTATGATGGCGAAGCAATTAAATATATTGATTATGACTTAGATGTTAAGGTTTTTCCTGACATGACCTACAATATTCTCGATGAAGACGAATATGATGATCATCGGAAAGCCATGAATTATCCAAAAGAAATCGACAGTATTTTAAGAGACTACTTAAATACGCTGCTCCATTGGATTCACCAGCGTCAGGGACCGTTTGCGCCCGAGTTTGTCGATATGTGGTATGAACGGTATTTGCGCTATACAAAATAATGGTTACGTAAAAACCTGTTGCGGGGTACAACAGGTTTTTCACATGGGCTCACACACATCATGATAAAGAGAGAGGGGGAATCAACGTGGGGGTTATGAAACGCTACATGCAATTCGTCAAACCTTATAAGAAGCAAATTTTCGTTACAGTGTTAATCGGGATCGTAAAATTCTCCATTCCGCTTGCTCTCCCATTGCTTCTGAAGTACGTAGTTGACGACATTATTCAAGGAGGCGGCACGGCCAGTGACAAAACTACGTCATTGTTCACGATTATGGCGATCATGTTCGCCTTATTTTTAATTTTGCGCCCGCCTGTTGAATATTACCGGCAATATTTTGCCCAGTGGACTGCCAGCAAGGTGCTTTATGATATAAGAGCTAAGCTGTTTGACCATATACAAAAACTGAGCCTGCGTTTTTACGCGAATACAAGAACAGGGGAAGTCATTTCCCGAGTGATTAATGATGTAGAACAAACAAAGGATTTCGTCATCACAGGGCTGATGAATATATGGCTCGATATGCTGACGATTTTGATCGTAATCTCTATCATGCTCACACTGGACGTTAAATTAACGCTGATCTCTATCGTATTATTCCCATTATACGGAATATCAGTGAAGTATTTTTACGGCCGTTTACGAAAGCTGACCAGGGAGCGCTCACAGGCTCTTGCTCAAGTGCAGGGGCATTTGCACGAACGCATTCAAGGCATGCCTGTTATCAGAAGCTTTGCGATAGAAGATCATGAACAGGCTCAATTTAATGAGAAAAACGGTCATTTCTTAGATAAAGCCATCCGCCACACGAATTGGAACGCCAAAACCTTTGCGGTCGTTAATACCATTACAGATTTGGCGCCGCTCATCGTCATAGCGTGCGCCGGGTATTTTGTCATTAATGGACCGCTGACAGTCGGAACAATGGTCGCGTTTGTCGGATATATTGACAGAATGTACAACCCTGTTAGAAGGCTGATCAATTCCTCTACAACTTTGACACAGTCAATCGCATCAATGGACAGGGTGTTTGAATTTATTGACGAGCCCTATGAACTCACTGACAAACCAAATGCGATAAAGGCCGATCAGATTCGCGGAGGAGTGGAGTTTCAAAACGTTTCGTTTCAATATGAGAAGAACAAAGAAAATATTCTTCATGATGTATCCTTAAAAGTAAATAGAGGAGAAACTGTAGCTCTCGTCGGCATGAGCGGAGGAGGAAAATCAACGCTCGTCAGCCTGATCCCAAGATTTTATGATGTAACAAGCGGCAGACTGCTGATTGATGGGACGGATATTCGCGATTATGAAGCAAGAAGCCTTCGCAACCAGGTTGGTATGGTGCTTCAGGATACCTTTTTATTTAGTGAAACGATTCGGGAAAATATCGCGATCGGCAAGCCTGATGCCACACTTGAAGAGATAATCGAAGCCGCCAAAGCTGCAAATGCCCATGAATTTATCATGAGTTTTCCAGAAGGATATGAGACCCGGGTGGGAGAAAGAGGCGTTAAGCTTTCAGGCGGACAAAAGCAGCGGATCTCAATTGCGCGGGTATTCCTGAAAAATCCGCCGCTCCTCATTTTAGATGAAGCTACATCAGCTCTGGATTTGGAAAGTGAGCATTACATTCAAGAAGCGATGGACAAACTGGCGAAGGATAGAACAACTTTTGTTGTCGCCCACCGTTTATCGACAATCACCCATGCGGATAAGATTGTTGTCATGGAAAGCGGCACAATCATTGAAATCGGAACCCATGATGAACTCATGGACTATGAGAGCCAGTACAAGCACTTATTTACCATCCAAAATTTGAACTAAAACATCAATCTTATATCCTTTTAACGAAGGATATAAGATTTTTTTGTATATAAAAAAACCCGGCTGTTTAACCGGGTTACTCTTCTGTTTCTATTTCGCAGTCTTTCGGATGATACGTTTGAAAGCTTGTGATAAGTGTTTCCAAATGTTCAAGCTGCTCGCGATATTCTACGGCACTTGCCATAATATTAAGCATGTTGTAATCAATAAGCTCATCATCCGTATTCTGCTGATTTTTTAAAAATGACTTTGTTAAAAGCTGCTTATACCGGATGCCTTCTTCATCTGCGTCATCATGCGGCTTGATTTTGCCGACAAACCTCATCAAAATCAGTTCATGCCAGTAAAGCAGGTAATCAAGTTCTTCAGTCAATGTTTCCTGAAACTCTTCCGGCATATGATAGATCTCGTTTTCCAGACGATGCAGCTTCTTCAATGTATCAAGCGCCCGATTTGCAGTAATAATGGCCTGTCTGAACAGGACAAGCTTTCTTGATTTCACATAAGTCGTTTTCTTAAAGTAACTTCTTTCTTCTTTATATAGAAGATATGTCTGATCAAGCTTGATCATTTTTTCTTTCAGTTTTTCAATATCCTCTTTCAAAATCGAATGCTCTGTCGACTGCCGCATGGACAATCTGATCCACTTCATAATTTCTTCGGTGTTTTCGACGGTATTATGAATCAGCTTTGTTTCGTACTTAGGAGGCAAAAACACAAGGTTGACGATAAAGGAAGAAAGCACCCCTAAGATGACTGTGCTTGTTCTGATCAGCGCGAACATTAAAAAGTCGTCACCGGCAGATTCTAATATCGCAATGACTGTTACAAGAGCAATTGAAATTGTATGTTCAATTTTAAGTTTCAGCATAATTGTAATGACAATAACTGCTGTTAACCCGATCATAATCGGGCTGGGTCCGAAAATAAGGCCGAACACTGTGGCAATCACAGCTCCGATGATATTTGCTTGAACCTGGTCAATAATAATGAGAAAAGAGCGGTAAATCGACGGCTGGATCGCAAATATCGCTGCAATTCCAGCGAAAATCGGCGCGGGAAGCCCGATCCACGAAGCCAAATAAAGAGCAAGTGTAATCGCAATCCCGGTTTTGAAAATGCGGGCACCAAGTTTCATTGGTTTGTGCGTGCATTCCTTTCTATAGTAAATTGTGTGACATAGCAAATGGGCTAATCCTTAAAATTCCCGGTTAGTTTATTTGCTAAACAATTAAGTAATATACAGGGATCGATACAAATATTCAAGCTATTTTTCTAGAAAAAGACCAAAATCTTACACGTTGTTTGATTCCATAAAAAAACAGGAGCCCAAAGCTCCTGTTCAAGGTATCTGATTCTAGTTTTTAAGATGTTTAAAAGCATCCTCGACCGCTGCAAGCGTGTCTTTAATATCCTGCTCTGTATGTGCTGTGGTAATAAACCAAGCTTCATACTTAGAAGGTGCTAAATTAATTCCGCGTTCCAGCATCAGCTTGAAAAACGTAGCGAATGTTTCTCCGTCACTCCGTTCAGCCTGCTCGTAATTTTCCACTTTCTCATCAGAGAAGTATACCGTGAGCGCACCTTTTAACCGGTTGACCGTAATGGTGATGCCGTGTGTTTCTGCGTGCTTCAAAATACCCTCCTCAAGCATAGCGCCAAGGTGATCAAGCTTTTCATACACGCCTTTTTCTTTGAGCACTTCCAGACAAGCGATGCCTGATAGGATGGAAGCGGGGTTCCCTGCCATTGTTCCTGCCTGATAAGCAGGCCCTAGCGGAGCTACCTGCTCCATGATTTCTTGTTTGCCGCCATAGGCGCCAATCGGAAGTCCGCCGCCGATAATTTTCCCGAGTGCTGTTAAATCTGGTTTCACCTGTAAGAGATCCTGAGCGCCGCCATACATAAAGCGGAAAGCCGTAATGACTTCATCGTAAATAACGAGAGCGCCTGCATTATGTGTCAATTCATTTACTTTTTCTAAGAAGCCCTCTTTCGGCTCCACGATACCGAAGTTGCCGACAATCGGTTCAACGAGAACCGCCGCGATTTCACTGCCCCATTTATCAAGAGCTGCTTTATAGCTATCGATATCATTAAATGGTACTGTGATCACTTCGTTTGCAATGCTTTTCGGTACACCGGCTGAGTCTGGTGTGCCTAGAGTAGACGGGCCGGAGCCTGCGGCGACAAGCACAAGGTCCGAATGCCCGTGATAGCAGCCCGCAAATTTAATGATTTTTGTCCGGCCTGTATATGCGCGAGCCACGCGGATGGTCGTCATAACGGCTTCTGTACCCGAATTGACGAATCTTACTTTGTCCATAGCGGGAATGGCTTCTTTGAGCATCTTTGCAAATGTAACCTCGTGTTTCGTTGGTGTTCCATACAATACACCGTTCTCTGCCGCTTTTTTAATCGCTTCTGTAATATGCGGGTGGGCATGTCCTGTAATAATCGGACCGTACGCCGCTAAATAATCGATGTATTTGTTGCCGTCCACATCCCAAAAATAAGCGCCGCTTGCTTTCTCCATTGCAACAGGAGAACCGCCGCCGACTGCTTTATATGATCTAGACGGGCTGTTTACACCGCCGACAATGTGCTGTAATGCCTCATTGTGAAGTTCAATTGATTTTGTATGCAAGAATAAAAACCTCCTATATCTCCATGCGTCCTTTCTATTGTAGCATGCTTCCGAACAAGAACAATGGCTTCGGGCTTCAGATTCAGCTGAGATGGTTGTAATCTGGACAAGAATTGGATACGCTTAATAAAAAAACATCCGGAGGTAACGTAATGACTATAGAAATCGGACAAAAAGCGCCTGATCTTGAGTTAAAAGGCGATCATGGGGAAACAGTAAAATTATCGGATTATAAAGGAAAGTACATCGTGCTTTATTTTTATCCAAAGGACATGACACCGGGATGTACAACTGAAGCATGCGATTTTCGGGACAGTCACGAAAGCTTCGCCGAACTGGATGCCGTCATTATTGGCGTCAGCCCGGACAGCCAGGAAAAACACGGAAAATTTAAAGAGAAGCATAACCTGCCATTTCTGCTTCTTGTTGATGACGAGCATAAGCTGGCGGAAGCGTTTGATGTGTGGAAGCTGAAGAAAAACTTCGGAAAAGAGTATATGGGAATCGAGCGTTCCACTTTTTTAATTGATAAAGAAGGCCGGGTCATTAAAGAATGGAGAAAGGTAAAAGTAAAGGACCATGTAGCCGAAGCGCTTCAAACCCTCAAAGGTATGTCGGAAAAGTAAATCTCTATGAGCCTATGCTTACTTTTACCCTGATATCAATTGACAAATTATCGTAGGAAGAGTTACACTAATTATAAACATTACAATGTAAGAATTTTTTTTAGAAGAGAGGTGCATGACGGATGGCTGCACATGAACTAAAAGAAGCCTTAGAAACGTTGAAGGAAACCGGAGTTCGCATTACTCCTCAACGTCATGCGATTCTGGAATATCTCGTTAACTCTATGGCTCATCCAACAGCGGACGATATATATAAAGCTCTGGAAGGGAAATTTCCTAACATGAGCGTAGCGACGGTATATAACAATTTGCGTGTGTTCCGGGAATCAGGTTTGGTAAAAGAGCTCACATACGGTGATGCTTCCAGCAGATTCGATTTTGTGACATCCGATCACTATCACGCGATTTGCGAAAACTGCGGGAAAATTGTGGACTTCCACTACCCGGGCCTTGATGAAGTGGAACAGCTCGCTGCCCACGTCACGGGCTTCAAGGTAAGCCACCACCGTTTAGAAATTTACGGCGTCTGCCAAGAGTGTTCGAAAAAAGAAAATCATTAAAAATAAGCTGACCGCACGAAACGGTCAGCTTATTTTATTTCGACATTTTCTTTTTATTATAAGACTCATCAAATTCTTTTCCTTCTAATCCCTTATCTAAAGTCAGCGGCTCTCGGCAATGCATGCACATATCGACTCTTCCTAAAACCTTTGTCTCTTTATCACAGCCTGGACAAATGACGCGAACCGCTTTAGTCGAAAGCATTCCGATCCAAAAGTAAACTACCGTGCTGAGACCGATGGATAAAAGCCCAAGTATCATAAACAAACTAGAAAGCAAAACTGACTCTTTGAAAAAGATCCCGATGTACATAATGATAAACCCAACGAAAACCAAACTTAACGCAAATGTTCTGATTTTATTAATTTTGCTGGAGTATTTCGCCATGTCCATCCCCCTCTGATTTAACTATAGCACAAACCCGATGGGATTTTCTTCATGTTTTCGGTTGAATTGGAATTTACTTATGGAGACTTACTGTGAAATTGTTTATAATAGTTCAATGTGTTTAGAAAAAAGGAATTTCGTTTTAACCATAGAATTGAATCAAATAGAGAATAAAAAAATTTGAACAATTGCATTGGAGGAATAGTGATGGAAAATCTTCTCCGTCCAATTTACCAAGAAAGAGCAAGTCACCCCAATACATTGGCTGTCATTATGATTGAGAGAAGAAACAAAACATCTTCCTTAACAGATAACTTTGATGCAGCTTTGCTGGTAATTGTAAAAGATGCTGATGATCCAGTTTTTATAAAGCATTATGAATTTGATCATCAAACAGCTTCTTTGCATGTGGTAACAGATTCTCAGATTCAAGAATGGATTTTGCTCGGAACAAATAGAAGAATCATAGATTGGATTGTAAATGGCAGAGTTTTGTTTGACCGTAATGAATACGTAGTTGAACTGATTGACAGGCTGAATACATTTCCGTTTGCCGAACGTAAACTGAAGATCGGACTCGAATACGGCAAATTAATCAGAAGGTATGTTGAAGGGAAAGCTTTTTTTGAAGCCAATCAATTTTTAGATGCCTACAACGCCGTTGTTCATGCGCTGCATCATTTAGCACGTATTGAAGTAATCGACAGAGGATTCCATCCCGAAACCACGGTGTGGAGCCAAGTGCGCCAGATGGAGCCGCAAGTGTACAAGTTATATTCCGAGCTGATTGAAAGTCACGAGAGCCTGGAAAAAAGACTTGAATTATTATTCTTAGCAAATGATTTTCTCATCCATTCCAAAGCCGAGATCGGTTCGGCGCATCTTTTCGAAGTAATGAAAGAAAAAGACATTTGGCAATTCGGTGAGCTCCTTCAACATCATGACCTAAAGCACTTTACCCAAGATCTTGGCGTTATGCTTGATTACTTGACAGAAAAGGGACTTATCAACGTCTGCCAGATAGAAACGAAAGGACAGGCTGTCTATCACCGAGGATATTCTTTTAAAAAAGGTGTTGACTCTGATTCTTGACCGTGTTATATTATTAAACGTCGCTGATGCGCTTCTGAGAAAACAAGCTCACAGCGGCGGGAAAATAAATCAAAAAAACATTTGACAAAAGAAAGTCAAAATGTTATATTAATAAAGTCGCTTCAACAAGAAGCGAAAATGATCTTTGAAAACTAAACAAGACAAAACGTACCTGTTAATTCAGTTTTTAAAAAATCGCACAGCGATGTGCGTAGTCAGTCAAACTAGGGCCTGCACGATGCAGGTCACACAGGTGTCGCCGCAGGATGCGGTGAACTTAACCTGTGATCCATTTATCGGAGAGTTTGATCCTGGCTCAGGACGAACGCTGGCGGCGTGCCTAATACATGCAAGTCGAGCGGACAGATGGGAGCTTGCTCCCTGATGTTAGCGGCGGACGGG